>NZ_CP122958.1:790000-1390000 GCF_029854155.1 Methanonatronarchaeum sp. AMET-Sl
AAACCATCATGTTTAACTTTTGTGAGAGTTTGAGAGAGCAGTAAGTCCTCTCCTCTTTAGGGAGAAAAGGATGTCACTAAATAAAACTAAAACCTTTTTTAGATTTTTTAGATTTAATCCGGAGGTTGAAGGGGTTGATGGGTGTTTTTAATGTTCAGATAGTAATCTACAAAAATCTTGTTTAATAGCTTACTTAATAGCTTACTTTTTTTGGTTAAAGCTATATTGGTATGGATATCTATCTGCTCTAAAACCGATTTCACGTATGGTTTCACCGTCTTGTTCAAGTTGTAGGGCTATTCTATCGGTGTTGGAATCGAAGTTAATATCCATATAGACAACTTTATTCTTTTCAACTACTAGGTTTTTTTCTTCAACCAATTCTCCGTTTATAATCAATTTTAGTTGTCCTTCAACAGGCTCGTCAATTCTGTTATATATATTTACAAATATTGTTCCTTGGCCTGATTCAAGGTCTATTTCTACAGTTCCAGTGTTATCTATTTCAAGGCAGCTGGTCTCGGTTAAACTGGAAACAGAAGCTAATCCGAAAATTAATAGGAATAATGTTATCAATACAGTTATTAGGAGTAAGTTGTTGCTTATTTTTTTCAAAACTAAAACTCCTTTATTTATGTTTTTTTATCCAGTTTATTGAGGTCTGTATCCATCTGTTTAGGAAATCAAGTTCGTAGTTTACTCTGTATCCGATTAAACCAGCAGTGATTCCTAATAATGTTCCGGCGACGATGTCAAGTATCCAGTGCACTCCTAGGTACATGGTTGATATTAAAATCGATATGGCGAAGATCCATGAAACCACCATCCAGGAGCCATAGACTTTGTTTCTATAGTAGGCTTGTGTTGCTATTACTGCTACTGTTATTGATATTGAGGTGTGTAAACTGGGCATACAATTATTCACACCATTTACCCAGATAATAAAATCATTAGCAGGCAAATTAACAGAAAAAAGTAATGGAGCAACTCCTTCTAAAACCATCCAAGACTCATATACTGGTAGGAACAAAAAGAATGGTAAAGCAACCATATAATTAATTAAATATGCTAAAACTGTGGCTTTCACCTCTCTAAGGCTGTCACAATATATATAGAATGCTATAGAGAACACTATAAGGAATATATAGATAAATACGTATGTGAAAAACATATATCCTGTTAGAAATGGAGTCATAATAAATTGAAATACGGAAACCAATCCTCCCTCCAAGCCATATATGACTGGAGTTAAGTCAAAACCGATATATTGCCCTAAATCAGATAACAAACGGTTTTGGATAGTGTTTAACAAAAAAACCAATATAAGTGCTGTGATGTAAGCTTTATATTTAATGGCCATATCCCAAGCTCTATTTAAATCAAGAGAGATATGACTCGGTGTAAAAAACTTTGCACCAACGTAAAATAAAAGTATATTTATAACCACTATAACTGAGATAACCAAATACATAATCATTAATTCGAGAGAGAGAAGTATCTCTTTACATTCCCCACTTAAAACACTTAGGAATCTAATTATTGTCCAACCAAATTACTTTTTCCGTAAAGAAACTCCAGTTTATCTAAATAAAAAACATGATTCCTTGTATTCTCTTAAGGTATGAAGTTTTTTGATAAGGTATTTGATTTCAGGTATAGATTTTTGTATCTGTATTGGTATATATTGGATTTTTTTGCGTTGTATTACCTTTATGCAGGTTTGAGGGGTCATTATAGTCCCTTTCTCTTTCAGGAGAGGAAATACAGCCCGACAATTAAATATTTAAATATTAATTATAGTATATGTATGACTGATGGGTTCATAGTAAACCTGAGATAAGGTTTTTCTCCTGAGTTTCTGAAAACCATGATTTAGGAGTGGTGTTATGGCTGTGTGGATTTTATCCGATTACAAGGCTGTAGGACCAGGGGTGTCGGCGAAAGTGCTCAAAAACTCCAGCGAAGCCCGGTACCTTGTAGGTTAGTGAGGAGGTTGGAGAACCATTAAAATGTCTGTAGGATGGTTGGTGTTTTCATAACTCTCTATTGGTAGTGTCTATCGGAGGTGAAAGGAGATTAATGAGATGGATGTCTTGTCTATTTAGTTTGGTGAGGAAGTTATAATAGCATAGTTGGTTAATCTTGAAAGACTGTGTTTTGTAAGTCTTGATTTACTGTTGTTTAGTTGTTTATGTTTTGTTAGGAGGTTTATATAAGTGAGTGTAATTAGGAAAATTTTGGTTGTCCTTTTTGCGGTTTTGCTTGTAGTTGGTTTTGTGTTCACTAGCTCGGCTATAACTGCTGAAAGAACTGTTTTAAGCGATGATTTCGTTAAAGATGTCGTTGATAACGAAGAGCTTCATATTTCTATTCATGATGAATTGTTTTCGGTGTTAGAAGAGAGGATGGATGAAGCGGAAGGTGAAGAAGAGTTATCTCAAGAGATGATAGATATTTTGAAGGAGGTTGTCTCACCGGATTTCATTCGTGATACAATCCATAATAACATTGATTTGGTTTATGCATATTTTGATGGAGACAGCGATGAATTAATTCTTGAAATTGATTTCGGTCAACTTGAAGGCGATTTTGAGGTTGAGCTTGAAGAACATCTAATCGACAGCAACATGACCGAGATAACCGAGTTGTTGCATGGACCGGATAAAGTAGATGAGTTTGAAGAGATTCATGAATACAATGGCGTTGTATATAGTTTATCAACCATTGACCGAATGCTGGAGAGTGAAGAGTCATATAATGAAGTAGTTGATGAATATAGGTCTGATTTAGCTGCAATTGTAGGTGAAGAAAACGTAGATGACGTTATACAAGATAATATCGATGAAGTAAGGGAAGAAATAGAGGAAGAAGATTTAAGTGAAGAGGAAGAGGCCTTTTCAAATGCTTATGTTGAGTTGTTGGTAACTCCTTTAGAAGCTATTGCTAACGAAGATAGTTATCTGGATTATATGGAGGGCATGGAGGAAAGTAAATCTGAATTAGCAAGTGAGTTCAGTGGTTTGTTCATGGGTCAATTTACTGAGGAAATGCCCAGTGAAATCGATATAACTGAAGATATGGATGAAGATGAAATCGAGGTTATTGAAGAAGCAAGAGACTGGCTACAGTTGTCATGGATATCGATATTGTTAGGTCTTGTTTCAATCTTAGTTTTAACTGGATTGATTTGGGTTGTTTCCGGTTCGTTGGTTACAACTGCTTATTCCACTGGCGCAGCAGCCTTAATTTCAGGTCTATTAGGGATTTCAAGTTACTTCACAACACCTATGGTACTGGATACATTTATAAGCGATTTGGGTGAAGATGTTCCTGAACTTCTTATTGAAGCGTTAGAAGCATTTACATTAAACATCGTTGATGTACATACAGTACACTCTATATTGCTGTTGTTGTTGGCAGTTGTTCTATTAGGAATTGGAGTATATATGGCTAGAAAAAAGAACGGTGAAAAGTGAATAAGACTTATAGTCATTAGCATTGTGGTGGGATATACCGCTATGCTGTAGTTTATGGGTGGTGGGATTGGTTCTCACCCATAATTTTTTATTTTTTTATTTTTTTGTAGTAAGGTGATGTTTTTTTTAGGTTAGATAGGGATGTTACTCTTCTCCCATGACTTTTGATGCTAGGTTTCGTCCTCTTGTTGTTAGTTCTACTTCTCTTCTTTTTCTTATTTCGTTTAATGCGTTTATTTCTACTAGTCTTTCGTATATTTCTTCTACTTTGTCTACATCTACTCCGATGAAGTCTGGTATGTCGAATGGTGATATTCCGGAGTATAGGGCCATTATTATTTCTTTTTCTTTTTGGTCGAGTTCTATTTCGCTTTTGACGTTTTTTTCGAAGCTTTCTTTTATGAAGTTGTTTATTACGCTTAAGGTGACTTTTGGGGCGTATATGTAGGATACGACTGATACTCCTTTGTCGTTTATTCTTTCTATTACGAGGACGTCTTTTTCTTCTCCTTTGAAGTCTTTGAATTCCATTGATATGTTTTGGACGTTCTCTAGGTTTAGGTTTAGTATGTTTCCTTCTTCGTCTACGAAGTGCATTGATTGGTTTTTGTGGGTTGTTTTGGCTTTTTTCCATTCTGCGTCGTCTTGTAGTACTCCGCCTTTTTTGACTGGGTCTTTTACTATTACGATTTTGTTGTCTGCGAAGTGTTTTAGTAGTGTTCTCTTGAATTTTTTGAGGTCACTGTCTTTTCTGCTTGTTACTAGTGATACTGTTCGTTCTCCATTGTTTTTGTAGACGATTCCTACGTAGTCTCCTTGTTTAAGGACTTCTTGGTTAAGGTTGAATTCTCCACCGATCTCTTTCATTGATTTGAGTCTTATTTTTTTACGGCCTTTTTTGTTTATGAACCAGAGGTTTTTGTTGGTTAGTATTATTTTTCCTTTAACCCATTTAGCGTCTACTCTACGTGTGTTTCCTTTTATTAGGGGATGTATGTATCCACCGATCATTTCGAATAGTTTTTTTTCAGAAGAACCCATTATTCTCCTCCGAGTTTGCTATAGGCTTTAGAAGCGAATATACGGACCTCTTCAGATTCGTCTTCCATTAATTTTTTAACTCTATCAATTGCTCTACGGTCTCCTATTTCTCCTAAAGCATATACGGCCATTTTTTTAACTTTTTTATCGTTACTGTCTAATTTGTCTAATAAAGGGTTTACGGATTCATTACCTATATTAATTAGGCTTAATGTTGACATTCTTCTTATCTGTGGGTCTTCTTCTTTAAGGAATGTTATAAGTTTGTTTACAACTTCTTTATCGCCGATTTGGCCTAATAACCATATTGCGTTGCGTCTTATTGATAGACGTTTTCCGTCTTCTGCTGCCATTAATATTTTTTTGTAGTCAAGTTCCGAGTCGAATCTTTCGAGGCGTTGAGATATTTCTTTCCGTATTTCGTGGCTTCTTTTTTCAGGTATTTTGGATAGGAAATCCATTAGTGAGAAGGCGGCTGCTTCTCTCACTACGTCTTTTTCATCGCTTAGGCCACCTACAATTGTATCCATTACGTCTTTTCCTATATAATCACTTAGGGAGAGGATTGTTTGTTCTCTAACTGATTCATCCTTGTCTTTTGCCGCTTTTATTAATAAGGGTTTAACCTTTTCCCCACCGATTAACCCTAATGAATTAACGGTTTCTCTTCTTACTTCAGGGTGTTTATCGTCTAATAGTTTTGATAATGGATTTATGGCTTTTTTAGATCCAATGGAGCCTAAAGAAATAGCTGCGTTTTTTCTTACATCCTTATCGGTATCTTTTAGTACTTTTATTAATGGTTTTACTGCTCTTTCATCTTCTATTCGGCCTAATGCCAGTGCGGCATCCATTCTTACATACTCGTTATCGCTTTTCAGTGATTTCATGAATATTTTTAGTAGATCTCCCCATTGACCGGTTTTTTCGTCTCCATCAAAACCTTTCATTCGCTCAATAAGCATCCAGACTGCATCTGTGTCATCCATCCAAGCTAATGCATTTGCAGCAGCTCTCTTAACTTTTTTAGGTTGAGAATCGCTGAAGATAGTGTCGATTAAGACCTTAATACTCTCTTCCCCACCAATCGAACCAAGCAACTCAGCGGCTCTTCTTTTTACATTAACATCATTGCTTTTTTCAATGTGTTCTTTCAATCCCTCGACATCTTCATCACGCTCAAGACTGTAAAGGCTTTTCCTGACCATCGAATCACTATACTGTTTTTAACCAAATATATTTTCATCTAAAAACCTTATTAATGGTGGTTAAGACATCTTTCTCAATTGATTAGCCAGATTTTATTGGAATATAAATCACTTAATGTTAAGATATTTAACTAAACCATCTTCATAACCTACATCTAAATCTTAACCCCAAATTTTTTTTATATCAAAGAAAAGTCTTTTGTCTATTTAATTCTGTATTGAAAACGTTGAATGAAGTAATAAAAAGACCATCGAATTTAGATATGGAGGAAACCCTGGAATATGTCTTTAAACGATAAAATAAATTTCTTCAAGCAATTGGAACCTAAATACATAGTTTTGTTTGCCTGTTGGTCAGTTTGGTTTGTAAACTTTCTTGTAAGGATGTCTGTTCCAGTTTTATTACCCTCCATCCAGATAGAGTTCGATATCTCCTATTTAGAGCTAGGTTTGATGATGTCCGGACTTACATTCGGATATGCAGTATCTCAAATACCAAGCGGGATCATAGCAGATAGGACCAAAAAGAAATACGTAATAGTTCCGGGAATGATTCTTTTCTCTATAGCAATGGTTGGAAGTGCGTTATCGAATACATCAACCATATTAATATTAATGTTATTAACCGCAGGCGTGGGCCTAGGGACATATTATCCAGCAGCAACATCCTTAATTGCTGCATGGTTCGATAGGGGGGAACGTGGAAGAGCTTTCGGAATCCATGAAACAGCTTCAAGCGTTGGCTCGGTTGTTGGTCCATTACTCGGAGGATACCTTGTATATGCCTTCGGTTGGAGAGAGGGATTTACAGTTTTATTGATACCAGGGTTGTTAGCTATACCAATAATATGGTATCTAGGGAAAGAACCAGATATTGAACTTGCAGGCCTAAAAAAAGAAAAAATAATATTAAACCCAATATTACTTCCAACAGCGGTCTATACATTGATGATTATGGGTTGGATGGCTTTTACAACATTCCTACCGTCATACTTAACTAACATAGGGTACAGCGATTTCGCGGCTGGAGTTATGTTTGCAATAATGCCTTTGGTCTCTGTTATATCTATGCCTGTAGCGGGTCATTACAGCGATAAATTTGGGAGGGGAAAGGTTGTGTTCACTCTATTGGTTATCTCTTCTCCACTGGCTTTTTTTGTAACCTACCTTGAACACTGGATACCTATAATAATAATATTAATATTGATTGGAGTAACTTTATTCGCTGCCTACCCAGTTATAATAGCATTAATTTCTGATAAAATACCTGCAAGCAATAGAGCGGGTACTTTTGGTTTTGTAAACGCTATAGGAATGGTTTTTGCATCAACAACTCCCACAGCAGTAGGTTATTTAATAGATATATTGAACTATCAGATAGCGTTTCTAACAATATCACTTATGGTTTTAGCTGCAGCATTAACTATGCTAAAAATCAACAAAAAACAAAGAAACACTTGAATAAAAACCAATATAGAGGTTATAATTCGATTTAATTGGTTTTGATCACTATTAATCCGCTTTAAATATAGTTTTGTTTTTAGAAAGAAGTTATTTTAATTTAAGTTAAAAATATTAGTTAAGTATTGTATTTTAGATATAGGTATTGGTTTATTTTGGTTATGCAGTTTTGGTTTATCAAACTTGTTTGGATATATGAGGGGTAATCATGAAGAAAGAAGCAATGTTTTATGAAGAGAGGTCAGATGGTAAGGTGAAATGTAATTTATGTAACCATCGTTGTGTTGTTAAAATAGGTGAAGCTGGGTTGTGCGGGGTTAGAGAGAACAATGATGGTAAGCTTTATACACTGGTTTATAATGCAGTTTCTTCTAGAAATGTAGATCCTGTTGAGAAAAAACCTCTCTACCACTATCATCCTGGCAGCCGTGTATTCTCATTAGGGTCTGTTGGATGTAATTTCCAGTGCCTTAACTGCCAAAACTACACAATAGCTAGGGCAAAACCTTCAGAAGTATATCTAGAAGATATGACTGCAGAGAAATCAGTTTCTATTGCTAAAAAGAATATGTGTGAAGGAATAGCCTACACATATAACGAACCAACTGTTTGGTACGAATTCAATTATGAATCGGCTAAGAAAGCTAAAGAACTGGGTTTATTCACCGTTTACGTGACAAATGGATATATGACATCTAAGGCATTAAAGAAAATATCACCATATCTAGACGCAGCAAACGTGGATATAAAATCCTTTAACGGTGAGGATTTCTACAAAGAAGTATCTTCAGCAAAATTCAAGCCTGTCCTTGAAACCTGTAAGGAGATGAAAAAACAGGATATACACCTCGAGATAACATACCTGGTTATACCGGGATACAATGATACTGAATCCCAGTTCAAGAAACTTGGCGATTGGGTAGTTGATGAGGTTGGAGACGAAACACCCATACATTTGAGTAGGTTCTATCCAGCCCATAAAATGATGGATGTTGAGCCTACATCGATAAAAAAACTAGAGAGAGCTCATGAAATCTTGACTGATAAAGGAGTTAAATATGTATATCTTGGTAATGTAAGAGGACATGAATATGAAGATACATTATGTCCTACCTGCGGTGAGGTCTTAATAAAAAGAGATGGTTATTCGGTTGAGATAAAAGGATTGGATTTATACAACAAATGTGAGAACTGTGGAGAAGATATAAATATAATTCGATAATTAGAAGTAGACTTCTTCCTTGGGATGTACTTCGATCCCACTGCTTGATATTTCAAATGGATTTAGTTTTTTACTGTGGTCTGAACCTCTCATTTTATATATCTCGATGCTTCTTGTTCGTATTCCTTCTTTTCTTTCGTAATAAAGTCGTATGGTTCCTTCAGTAACAAATTCTTCCATATCGAATCTACTCATCTTTTCTTTATCTGTTACCTCGGCAGTTAACATTGATGTTAATCCAATAGCGCTTAATGTACCAGAAAGTTTAAGGAAGTTTATTCGAAGTTGTTTCTGGCTTTCAGAGATAAAACCAAGTGATGTTGTTGAATCGAAAACACACCTCTTGGCTCCTATTTTTTCTTTAATCTCAACGATTTTTTTTAATGTGGAGTCCATATCAAAGGGATTTACCTCTACGTACTCTTCATCTGTAGGGAGACCTATTTTAGTTGACTGGGAATCAAGTATCGCTAATTTGTTCTGGTCTTCAAGTTCCTTTAGATCCATATTAAATGACTTCATATTCTTACGAATGTTTTTTGGATCTTCCTCAGTCACAACTAATATCCCTGGTTCATCATATTTCGTAACACCATTGTATAGATATTGAATTGCGAAAGTTGATTTACCTGAACCAGCATTTCCTGCAACTAAATAACTTCTTTCCTTAAGTAAACCTCCACCACAAAGTTCATCAAAACCTTTAATACCAGTTGGAACTCTCTCAGACTGAGAATCTGTTTTAATCTCTTCTTCCCCTAAATCAAATCCACCAAATTCAGAATCTTCTTCAGCCATTGTTACTAACTAAAAATTTTTTTAATTAAATCGTTTTTTAATTAAACTACCTATTTAAACCAGTTAGGATATAATCAGTCGTCAAAATAAATAAGTTTTGATGTTATATCTCTAAAATAGATATATTAGCAATCCAACATTTCTAGCGAACTATATCTCTTTTATATAAAAAACTCTATTTATCTGTCAATTTATTGTTTTTTTAAATATAATTAGGTAATGTTCTTGGTGAGATATGGATGTTATTTTTATCTGGAGGAACCGGAACTCCAAAGTTGTTGAGAGGGTTTAAATCGTTGTTAAATGAAAGAGATATTGTTGTTGTAGCTAATACTGCTGATGACGCGGTTATTTCTGGGAATCTTGTTTGTCCTGACCTTGATACGGTCATATATACTTTAGCTGGATTGGTTGATGATGATCGGTGGTGGGGTATAGAAGATGACACCTTTCATACGAATAGGTTTTTGAATGAAATTGGTCAAAACGAGTATATGAGTATTGGTGATAGAGATAGAGCGATTCATATAAGGAGAACCAGTTTACTAAAGGAGATGTCTTTGTCTGAGGCTACTCAGAGGATATGTAGTTCTTTAGGAATTGAAGCAAGTGTTTTTCCAATGACAGATGACAAGGTTAGAACAACTATTATATCTGGGGAGAATGAATTTAAGTTTCAAGAATGGCTTGTTAAATATGGGGGTGAACCTAAGCCAGATAAAGTCGTTTTTAATGGTTTAGATGTTGCAAAACCCTCACCTGGGTTTGAAGAAGCACTTGAATCAATAGATTATGTGGTCATTGGGCCAAGCAATCCTGTAACCAGTGTTAATCCTATAATTTCTTTGAAAGGTGTTAGAGATAAGTTGTTTGGTAAAAAAGTTGTGGCTGTTAGTCCATTGGTTAACAAAAAGCCTTTTAGCGGGCCAGCTGATAGATTGATGGAGGCGTTTGGTATAGATACGGATAATTATGGATTAAAGGAGTTTTATGGAGGATTAGTTGACTGTTTTATTTATGATGAACGTAATGAAAACCCTCCAGGAGATGGTGTTGTTTATGATACTTTTATGCAGTCTAGAAAAGATGAGGTTCGTGTTGCTGAGAAAATAATGGAATTATTTAGGGAGATGTAGTCCAATGTCTTTCGTTTTGTTTGGAGGTTGTTTTTATGAATGTTGAAAAAATTTCTGATTGTTTAAGGCTTGCCTTGATGTATGAAGTTGCAGCAACTCCTAAGCCAGGGTGTATTGATAGAAACCATGAACATCCAGATACTTCTTTCAATGATTTTATTTCATCGGCTATAGCTATTTCAAGGTGTTTTGAAAGAAATCCTGATTCAAGTTTGGGTGAGTTGTTGTTAAGTTCTACAAAAAGGATGGTGGATTCTCATAGTGGTCAGAACACGCATTTTGGTGCTATATTGCTTAATGCTCCTCTTTATCTAGCTGCTGTCCAGGTTGAAGAGTTTGATTTAGATAGTTTAGTTAAGAAGGCTGATAAGATTGTTAAGGCCTCTAACGTTGATGATGCTATTAAGTTTTATGAGTCTTTTAGGCATGTTGAAGTCGGGGGTCTTAGTGAAGATATTGAGGAACTTGATGCAGAGTCTACTGAGGCAATAATAGAGATCTCTAGGGATGGAACAACTTTTTATGACTTGATGGAGGCCTCGGTTGAGTATGATGATGTTGCTTGTGAGGTATGTAGGGGGTATGAGAGATCTAGGGAGGGATTTGAATACTTGGATGGAAAACCGCTAGAAAACGATGTTTTAGTAAAATGCTTTATAAATTTACTTAGTGAACCGGATACACATATAGCTAAGGTTCATTCAGAGGATACTGCTGAGATGGTTGCTCGTGAAGCAAGTGAATTAATGGATGTTGGTCCGATGGATAGAGAGTTGTGGGAGTTTGATAGTAGGTTGAATGAAGAGGGATTTAGTCCGGGTACAACTGCAGATATATTGTCAAGCAGTATATTTCTTTCACTCTTAAGTCGTGTTGGAGATTAGTTATGAAGGATAAGTTAGGTGATATTGGCTTTAGAGAGGGAAGGGTTATTGAAACTCTTTTAGTTACAGGGGGCCGTAGGGAACCGAATATCGCTCCGATAGGTGTTTGGCGTGAGGACGGTAGTTATTGGTCGAAGATACATAAGGAATCAGATACCTATCAGAATCTTTTGGATTTGGATGTGTGTACTGCTAACATTGTTGGTGTTGAACAGATAGTTAGGGGGTTGGTTGGCTCCTTACCCGTTGAGGATGGTGTTGTTGAGGGTGCAGATGCTGTGATGAGGCTGGAGGTTGTTGAGTTTGTTGATAGGGATGTCTGGTGTTTGACGAGGTATTCGGTTGATGAGGTTGATGTTTATGATCGATGTGCTAGGGGTTTGTGTAGGGCTGAGCTTTCATTGCTTGAGTCTGCTATTCATGCATCTAGAGTTGATTTAGAGCGAAGTCATTCTGAATTTATTGAGCATTATCGGGAGATAGTTCGTAAGACTGGGGATAGTTTTGAAAAAGAGTTGTTCATGGAGTTGGTTGATTGTTTGAGGCGGGGTGATTTGTAGTGAGGTTGGAGGCTTTGGGTTGGTGTATAACTGGGGCTGGTGCTTTTTTGGAAGAAAGTTTAGAGGTGGCCAGTGTTTTATCTCAAGATATGAAGGTGTCTTTTTTTGTGAGTAAGGCTGGAGAGGAGGTTTTAGAGATGTATGGGTATATGGATAGGTTGTATGACATTGTTTCTGGTGGTTATTTGGATGAGGTTTTATTAGCTTCTGACTCTGGGTATAGTTTTCCTAAAACGGGTAGGTTTATGACGGGTAGGTATGATGCGTTGGTTGTTTCTCCCGCTACTTCTAATACGGTGGGTAAGATGGCGAATGGTATTTCAGATACAATTGTTACTAACTGTTTTTCTCATGCCACTAAGACTGGGGTTTATACTGTGGTTGTTCCTGTTGAACATGACAGTTCTTCTTCTTTAACTCCGTATTATATCTCGAGGGATAGGTGTGTTAGATGTAGTGAGTGTGATGCATTGGAGGTATGTCCTAGTTCTGCAATCCGGGGTTATGAGATTGATTATAATCGTTGTATTGGGTGTGGTAGGTGTGTTGAGGTATGTCCTGAGGATGCTGTTTTGAGGTATGAGGTTGATGTTTTAGAGAGGCGTGTTGACCGTGAGAATATTGATAGGGTTAGTGATATGGATGGTGTCTGTGTTTTAGGTTCTCCGAATGAGATAATTGGTTTGTTTGGGTAGTTTGGGTTTTTTGGTGTCTGTGTTTTAGGTTTGGTTTGTGGATTAACTACCTTAATCGTAATACTTAAATATTTTTACACATATGTGTATTATTGAGGTGTTTTAAATGCCAAACCTAGATAAAACAGGACCACAAGGAAACGGCCCAACAACAGGAAGAGGACAAGGAAGATGCAGAGAAACCACAACAAACCAACCAAGACTCCACCTAAAAAATAGATATAGAGGAAAAACAAACAGAACACAAAGGCCCAGAAAACCTAGAAAACGCCATACAAGCAGAGGAATTCAAACCACAACAGATATAGAAACTGAAAATAACCAAAAAAACCTGGAAAACAAAATAACATGGCTTGAAAACAGAAAAAACTGGATAGAACAAGAAATAAACCGACTAAAAGAAAAACTAAAATAAACCCAAATAAAAACCCTCTACACCCCTTTTTCTTTTTTAACCTCTTTTTTTCGATAAAATCAATAAGACAGCCCAATCTATTTATAGAAAGGTGTGTCTGAATGGAAGAAAACGAAGAAAACCAGGGATCTAGACGTAGAAGAGGACGTCCCCGAAGACCCCGAAAAGTCGATTGGACCCCAAAAGTAAATGTATTCAAACCAAGAGGAGTTCCTGCAAGAGAACTACAAGAAGTAATCGTCTCAGTTGAAGAGATGGAAGCAATCCGTTTAATAGATATCGAGAACCTAACCCAAGAAGAAGCTGCAGAAAAAATGGGCGTATCTAGAAGATCTTTTTGGAACGACCTCAATTCAGGTAGACAGAAAATAACAAAAGCCCTAATAGAAGGAAATGCAGTTGTCATCAAAGGTGGAAACTACTCAACAAACGAATAAAAAACCAATATATATTTAAATATTTTTAGCTTTTGAATATCTAAGATGGTTTTAATATGAATTTAAAAGAAAAAATCGATGTTGCCAAGGGAGAAACCAACCCAGAACTAGTTATAACTGGAAAAGCATTATCTGTGTTCAGTGGAGAGGTTTTTAAAACCGATATAGCAATCAACAACGGATTAATAACCGGATTAGGAGATTATGAATCAGAAAACCAAATTAAAACAGATGGAGTTATAATCCCGGGATTAATCGATGCCCACATGCATATTGAAAGCACCTTCCTAAAACCAATAGAGTTCACAAAAGCTGTACTACCATATGGAACAACCACAGTAATAGCCGACCCCCATGAAATTGCAAATGTAGCGGGAGTTAAAGGAATAAAATACCTAATCAAGTCCTCCAAAAAACTACCACTAGACTTCTATTTTATGGCCCCATCATGCGTACCCGCAAACGAATCACTCGAAACATATGGAGCAACAATATCGGCCAGTGAAATCAAAGAGATGTTAAAATGGAAAGAAGTCCTGGGATTGGGTGAATTAATGAATTTCACGGGAGTTCTAAACAAAGACCCAGAACTCATAGAAAAACTGGAAGTAAGTAAAAACCATAAAATAGATGGCCATTGCCCAGGACTAACCGGTAACAAACTCAATGGCTATTTGATCTCCGGAGCCAACACAGACCATGAATGTGTAACTATAGAAGAAGTAAGGGAGAAAATAAGAAAAGGAATGAAGGTTGTGCTCCGAGAAGGCTCAGCCTCAAGAGACCTAAAAAGACTAGTAGGAACAGTAAATAAAAATAACTACACCAATTTTATGTTAGGAACAGATGACCTCGATCCTACAGATATAGAAAAAAGAGGCCACATGAACCATAGAGTCAAATTATGTATAGATAAAAACATACCTCCAGAGATAGCTATCCAGATGGCAACCCATAACACAGCAAAACATTATGGCCTAAACTCTGGGGCAATAGCACCTGGATATAAAGCGGACATAACCATTGTAAATAACTTGAAAGAACTGAAGGTAGAATCAGTTTTCAAAGATGGAGAACTTGTCTGGGAAAACGAATTTAAAAAACCATTAAATGAAAACCCAACAGCTAAAACCAAAAACTACGTAAAAATTCCCGAGATAACCCAAAAAGACCTAGAGATCGATAAAAAACATAAGATTAGAGTAATAGATGTTTTTCCAGACAAAATAATAACAAAAGAATCTGCTATAAAAATTAACAAAGATAGGGTTCCAGATCCTGAAAAAGACATAGCTAAAGTAACAGTAATCGATCGACATGGAAAAGGAAAACACATAGGCCTCGGCGTAGTACGTGGATTTGGATTAAAGAAAGGAGCCCTTGCCAGCACAGTAGGACACGACTCACACAACTGTATTTCAATTGGAACCAATGACAAAGACATGATCACGGCAATAAACAAATTAAAAGAAATAGGTGGCGGTCTAGTAGTGGCAACAAACGGTGAAACAGAAACACTACCATTACCGATAGCAGGTTTAATGTCAGACCTACCTTACACAAAAGTTAATGAAAAACTGAATAAAGTAAGAAAGAAGGCTCAAAGCCTTGGAACCAAGATTGAACACCCATTCATGAAAATGAGTTTCCTATCACTACCTGTAATACCAGAAATAAGGATAACAACACATGGATTGGTAGATGTAAATGAAAACAGAATCGTCGACCTATGGATTGATTGACATGGAAAAAACCCTCTTATATTCAGAAAAAGAAATCCAAAAAAAAGTAAAAAAGATAGCTAAAGAGATAACAAAAGACTACAAGGACAGTAAACCACTATTAATCGGAGTTTTAAAAGGCTCAATAATATTCCTTTCAGACCTAATAAGAGAGATCAAGACCCCAATAGAAATAGATTTCGTGGATATAAAAAGCTACAAAGGAACAGAAAGTACAAAACCAGAACTCAGACTAAACACAACCCACAAAATAGAAAATAGAGAGATAATACTGATCGATGACATATTAGACACCGGCAAGACAATGCAACTCCTAAAAAAAGAATTCAAAAAAAGAGGAGCAAAAAAAACCAAAATATGCACACTACTCGACAAACCATCAAGAAGACAAGTCAATATAAAGCCCGACTACAAAGGATTCGAAATACCAAACGTATTCGTAATAGGATACGGCCTTGATTACAACGGGAAATATCGAGAACTACCCAACATATACAAAATCAAAGAAAAATAACCAACCACCATAGATAGATTTTAAATAACTAAAATGGAGATTTATTCAAGAGGTATTTATAGATGGAGCTTTTAATGACCGCAGGCCCAACAGAGATCCCACCTAGGGTGAGGGCAGCGATGAACCGTAGGATACAGAGCCCTGATTTTGATGATAGATTCAAGGTTTTTTATAAAAACTTAGAGAAAAAACTACAGAAGGTCTTAAAAACAGATAAAGACACATTAATTCTGGGTGGTGAAGGCATACTTGGACTAGAAGCATCAATATCCTCAATAGTAGATGAAGAAGACGATGTTCTATGCATATCCAATGGTTTTTTTGGAGATGGTTTTGCAGACTTTGTAAAAATGCGTGGAGCAAAACCAGAATTAATCACCCAACCATACAACCAAGCAATAGACATCGAGAAGGTTAAAAACAGTTTAGAAAAAAACGATTACAAAGCAGCAACCATCGTGCATTGTGAAACACCCACAGGAATACTGAATAATCTAGATAGATTGCTACCTCTCATAAAAGACAGTGGAGCCCTAACAATAGTTGACGCAGTTTCTTCATTAGCCGGTACACCAGTTCCAACAGATATAATCGATATATGCATAGGAGGCTCACAAAAATGCTTAAGCACACCCCCCGGCCTTACAACCGTTACATTGAGTGACCGGGCGTGGGAAGCCATCGACGAACATAAACAAGACACATATTACACAAGTTTAAAGCCATGGAAAGACATCTGGCAGAAATCAAATAAATTTCCATACTCACATCTCGTAACCAACCTATACGCCCTAGATGAATCACTTAACCTAATAATGGAAGAAGGAATAGAAAACGTATACAAAAGACATAAAAAATCCCAGAAAACCTGCATAGAGATGTGTAGAGAAAATGGACTGGAATTCTATCCAAAAAACCCAGAAACAATGTCACCAACTGTTACAGCAATACAAATGAATGGAAAAGCAAAAAAAATTCAGAAAACAGTTCAAAAAGAAAGTAATATCTTATTGTCAACCGGGTTGGGAGAACTAGAAAACGATATAATTCGAGTAGGCCATATGGGATATAACGCAGACCCACATAAAGTACGTAGAACTGTCAATGCAATAAAAAAAGCAAAATAAAAACCCTAAAAACCAAAGATGACTGGAAAACAACCATGGATTGAAAACCCTATTTGGTGTAGTTAAATGGATTTATTTCTTGAAAGAACAATCGTAATTGTTTTAGCAGTAGCAATCGATATGGTAGGAGAGCCCCCAAACAAACTACACCCAGTTATATGGATAGGGTCAACCATCAACTGGCTTCAATCAAAACTGAATAAAGGTAAAAAAAAGATTAAAGGAATAATAACACTCCTCATTGTAGTTTTATTGTTTGTAGTACCAGCAACTATAATAGAGATATATTCAGGTCCTTTCAGCATTATATTAGTCGCATTAATAGCATCCACCATGTTTTCAATTAAAACCTTAAGTGACATGGTAAGTAAAACTGCTGTAAATGAATTAACAGAAAAAAGAGATCTAGTTAAAGGCCTCGTAAGCCGTGATACAGATAAACTAAATGAAGGCCAGTTAAATTCAGCCGCCGTTGAAACTGGCGCTGAAAACATTACAGACAGCGTAATATCCCCATTGTTCTATTACGCATTGTTCGGATTACCCGGAATAGTTTTATTCAGAGTAGTGAACACCCTCGACGCAATGATAGGATATCAAACACCCGAATACCGAGAATACGGCTGGTTTTCAGCCAGAACAGATGATGTTTTAAACTACATACCAAGCAGGATTTCAGGAATCTTGATCTTATTGGTAGAATGGAGGTCTGGCGCAACTAAAGTTGTAAAAGAAAACAGAGATATAAAACTAAACCCAGGTTGGACAATAAGCGCTATTAGCGGAGTTTTAGACAAAAAAATTGAAAAAAAAGGATATTACTCCATAAACTCAGAAAAAAAACCTCCCTCAAACGAAGATATCCTCAAAACCGTAAGAATAATTTGGAAAACTTCAGCTGTCTTCATAACAATCTTAATAATTATCTTGGTAGGTGCATACCTTGTTTAAACCAAAAAAATACATAATTGAAGTTGAAACACCACACCACGGTGGAATGAAAGAAAAAGAAATAAAAAAACATGGATTAAAACCATCTGAAGTAATTGATTTCAGTGCAAGCCTAAACCCATATGGCCCTCCTAAAGTTTTAATGGAGGAAATATGGAAAACAAAAAAAGAAGATATACAGTATTACCCAGAATCAGACTCACTCCAATTAAAGAAAAAAATATCAACAAAAAACAACCTAAAACCTGAAAACGTTATAGTTACCGCTGGAATGTCCGAGTTAATAGATTTAGTAGCCCAGACATATGTTAAAGAAGGAACATCGGTAGTAATACCTGAACATACTTATGGAGAATACGAACCCAGCTCCAAACTAAACGGAGCTGAAATAAAAAAGGTTGAGATGCCTGAATACAAAATCGAAGTAGAAAAAATCAAAGAAAAAATCGATAAAAACTCAATAATCTATCTATGCAACCCAAACAACCCAACCGGAGACCTGCTAACCCTACAAGAAATAAAACAAATAATGGATAAAACAAACAAGACAAACTCCCTCCTCATTATCGATGAAGCCTACCATGATTTCCTCGAAAACCCACCAAACCATAAAGAATTGATTGATAGAAACAACGACATAATAATCATGAGAACATACACAAAAGCATACAACATCCCAGGCATCCGAGTAGGATACGGACTATCCAACAAAAAACACATAAACTACCTTATGAAAACCAAAATACCATGGAACATTGGAAACATACCACAAAGAGTAATAAAAACCTTAAATAGCCAGAAAGCCAGTAAATTCATGAAAAAAACAAGAAAAAAATTAATCAAAAACAAAAAACACCTAAAAAAACAGATAGAATCCATGGGACTTGAAACAACAAATTCTCAAGCAAACTTCATAACCATAAACATTGGAAATGCAAGTAAACAAAGAAAAAAACTATTAAAACACGGTTTAATCGTTAGAGACTGCAGTTCATTCGGCATGCCCCAACACATAAGAATCGCAGTACGTAAAAAAACAGAAAACCAAAAACTAATAGAAGCACTCAAAAAAACAACATAAAAAAACAACCTAAAAAACATATTTAAAACAATATCTAATCATTTATAGATTTCATGGTTATTTATATCTGTTCTTAGTTCTTCTCAATACCCCCCTATTTCCTATAACGCTGTTAAATCTTTTTTTGTTTAAAATAAATGGGTATAAAATATTAATAGAGAAATCAAAAACTAAATGAAGATGTCTACAAAAGAATCTGATATTATTTATGTTGATAACAATGCAACAACCCCAATAGACCCAGATGTGTACCAAGAAATGAAACCATATTTTAAGGAAAGATATGGAAACCCCAACTCACTCCATGCAAAAGGAAGAGAATCAAAACAAGCAGTAAAAATAGCCCGAGAAAAAGTAGCTTCATTACTTAACACAGAAACAGATGAAATAGTCTTCACAAGCTGTGCAACCGAATCAAATAATCATGCAATAAAGGGTATAATAAACAAAACAAAAAACAATGGAAAACACATCATAACAACCAAAACCGAACATAAATCAATACTAAACCCATTAAAATACCTAGAAAAACATGGATATGAAGTAACATACCTAGATGTCGATAATAAGGGATATGTAGACCCAGAAGACCTAAAAAACGCGATTAAAAAAGACACAGCATTAGTAACAATACATTATGCAAACAATGAGATAGGCACCATCCAACCAATAGAAAAACTAGCAGAAATAACCCCAAACGAAATACCATTCCATACAGATGCAGCCCAAATACCGGGAAAAATCGAGATTGATGTCAAGAGCCTAGAGATAGACCTTATGACAATAAATGGCCATAAAATGTATGGCCCAAAAGGAATCGGAGCTTTATGGATAAACAAAAAAACAAAAATAACTCCATTACTACATGGAGGAGGCCAAGAAAATAACAAAAGGTCTGGAACCGAGAACGTTCCATACATAGTGGGGTTTGGAAAAGCTGCTGAAAAAGCCAGTAAAACAGTTAAAAAAGAATCTAAAAAACTAACCGACATGCATACCAAAATACTCGAGGAAATACCAAAAAAAATCGATGGAGCTCAGGTAAACGGACCGATACAAAACAGGTTACCAGGCAACGCAAACATATCCTTCCAAGGAGTAGAGGGAGAAGCTCTTGTCTTAAGGCTTGAAGACAAAGGAATAATGGCTTCAACCGGATCAGCATGTGCATCCGAAACACTTGACCCATCCCACGTATTAATTGAAACAGGAGTTCCAGTTGAACTAGCCCACTCTTCACTAAGAATAAGCGTAGGGAGATTCAATAAAAAACAAGACGTTGATAAAATAATAGAGATCGTTCCTGAAGAGGTAGATAGATTGAGAACAATATCCGCTGTGTGATCAATATGTATTCAGATAAAGTTATGGAGCATTTTAAAAACCCAAAAAACATGGGAGAGATGGAGAACCCAGATGCAGTGGCAAAAGTAGGTAACCCTGCATGTGGAGACCTTATGCGTGTATACATAAAGGTTGGAGAAAAAGATGGAGAAAAATATTTAGAAGACATATCATTCAAAACATTCGGTTGTGCAGCCGCAATAGCAACATCATCAGTAACAACAGAACTTGTTAAGGGAAAAACACTCGAAGAAGCCATAAAATTAACTCGTGACGAAGTAGCTGAGGAATTGGGTGGCTTACCTAAAGTAAAAATGCATTGCTCAAACCTAGCAGCAAGCGGCCTACATCGAGCAATATACGAATACAAAAAACAAACAGATATGGAAATATCTCCAGAACTTGAAAAAAAATATAAAGCCAGCGAAGCAGCATTAGAAAAAACAGAAGAAAAAATGGATAAAAAATAATCGATAAACCTCCCCCAAACCTCTATGTTTTCTCTATGTTTTTTATCTGGTTTTTGTTGTTTAGGTTAAGGGAAGTTTAATTAAATAACTTAACAATTGTTAACATAGGTGTTTTTTTTTGAAGATAAATGAAAACATAACACAACTAATTGGAAACACCCCACTAATCAGACTTAACTCATTCTCACCAAACCTAATAGCAAAACTAGAACAATTCAACCCAATGTCAAGCGTAAAAGACCGCATCGCACTATCAATGATAAACAAAGCAGAAAAAGAAGGCAAAATAGATAAAGAAACAACAATCATAGAACCAACAAGCGGAAACACAGGAATAGGCCTAGCCTTCATCTGTGCATCAAAAGGATACAACCTAACACTAACAATGCCCGAATCCATGAGCCAAGAAAGAAGAAAACTCATGAAAATACTTGGAGCCAACCTAATACTCACACAAAGCCAAAAAGGCATGGACGGCGCAATAAACAAAGCCCAACAAATAGCAAAACAAAACTCCAATACATTCATCCCACAACAATTTAAAAACAAAGCCAACCCCCAAATCCATAGGGAAACCACGGGAAAAGAAATATGGAAAGCAACCGATGGAGAAATAGATACCTTTATAGCTGGAGTAGGAACCGGAGGAACAATAACAGGAGTAGCAGAATACATAAAAGAAAAAAAAGGTAAAAAAGATTTTCAAGCAATCGCAGTAGAACCAAAAAACTCACCTGTATTATCAGGAGGAAAACCAGGTCCACACACCATCCAAGGAATCGGAGCCGGATTCATACCAGAAATACTAAGAACAGAACTAATAGACGAAGTAATCACAGTCCAAGATGAAGACGCTAAAAAAACAACAAAAAAACTAGCAAACCAAGAAGGAATACTAGCAGGCATTTCATCAGGAGCAGCATTAAAAGCAGCCCTCGACTACATCAAGCAACCAAAAAATAAAGATAAACTCACAGTAGTAATGCTACCAGACACAGGTGAAAGATACATATCAACAGACCTTTTCCACAAACTCTAAACCACAAACACCCAAATAAAGGGAAAAAAATGTTTAAAAAAATCAGAGAAGACATAAAAACCGTATTTGAAAGAGACCCAGCAGCTAAAAATACATTCGAAGTAATAACCTGCTACCCCGGACTACATGCAATCTGGATGCATCGAATATCCCACTACTTATGGAACCATAGATTAAAATGGCTCGCAAGATTCATCTCCCATATCTCAAGATTCCTAACCTCAATAGAGATACATCCAGGAGCAGAGATAGGAGATAGATTCTTCATAGACCATGGAGCGGGAGTAGTAATAGGAGAAACAGCAGAAATAGGTGACGACGTATTAATGTACCAAGGCTCCACATTAGGCGGAACATCGATGGGAAAAGGTAAAAGACACCCAACAATAAAAGACGGAGTAGTGATAGGAGCATCCTCAGTCCTATTAGGACCAATAGAAATTGGAGAAGAAGCCAGAGTTGGAGCAGGCTCAGTCGTACTAGAATCAGTACCAAAAGAAACAACAGTCGTAGGAATACCCGCAAAACCAGTAGAAGAAGTCAAAAGAAGAGAAAACAAACTAAAACACGCAGACCTACCCGATCCAGTAGAAAAAGAAATAAATAAAGTTTACCAAAAAATAAGAGAACTAGAAACCAAAATAGAAAACAAAAACACAGGAAAAAATAAATAAAAAAAACAACTCAGACTAACAAAAAGAACCTATATAAACGAACTTGAAAACCCTAGAACTTAATCTAGGGTTCCTTTAGTACTGATTACTCCACTAGATTCTTTTAAAGCTTGATTTAACGCTCTACCAAATGACTTGAATACAGCCTCAACTATATGATGCATGTCATCCCCAACAGCTTGGATATGTACCGTCATTCCAGCAGAATCACATAGAGACCTGAAGAAATGTTCAATCAAAACATTGTTGACACCACCAACAGTTCCCTCCGGTATATCAATAACGAGATAACTACGTCCCGAAACATCGATTGAGGTTTTTGCTATCGCTTCATCCATAGGTACTGAGGCAAATCCAAATCTATCAATATTGATTTCTTCTATAGATTTTTTTATAGCACTACCCAAAACCATTCCAGTGTCTTCTATCGTATGATGTTTATCAACATCAAGATCCCCATCAACATCGACAACTAGATTGAATCTGCCATGTGTAGCAAATGAATCAAGCATGTGATCCATGAAACCAATACCGGTATCTAATTCATTATCGCCGGACCCATCCACCATAAATTCAACTAAAACAGATGTTTCAACGGTTTTTCTTTCAACTCTGGCTTTTTTCATAAAAATCAACCACTAAAAATATCTATAGCCTTACTAAAATCAAGTTTACCATTATAAAGAGCACTGCCAACAACAGCTCCCGAAGCACCAGCATTATCCAAATCAACCAAATCTTGGATGGAAGAAACACCTCCAGAAGCAACAACAGGTAGTTCAGTTGCCTCAATAACCCTTTTAAAACTATCGATGTCAATCCCCTCCATCTTACCTTCCTTATCTATGTTGGTGAAGAGAAAACCACCAACACCAAGTTCCTCAAACTCCTTACAAGCCTCAGTTACCTCGACACCACTACCTTTTGTCCAACCATCAACCATAACCTCTCCATCCTTAGCATCTATCGAGATATAAATAGACTCACCAAAACCATCAACAACCCTCTCCAACAAATCTCTATCCTCAAACGCTATCGTTCCAACAAAAACACGGTCAACCCCTAAATCGATCAATCTCTCGACAGCACTATAACTACGTATACCACCACCAACCTGAACAGGAACATCAAACCTCTCAACTATCTCCCGAATGCTATCAAAGTTTTTTTGACGACCCTTAAAAGCACCATCAAGATCTATCACATGAAGACGTCGAGCACCAGAACCAACCCATCGTTCAGCAGCCATAACTGGACCACCATACTCATCACCTGTACCAGGCTTACCCTGGACAAGTTGAACACACCTACCATCCTTAATGTCAACAGCCGGAATTACATCAAACAAAAAACCACCAAACCATACCTACCTATAAACCAAAACCACATCAAATAAACTGGTCTTAAGGAACCAACCTATCTATAGATGTGACTAAAATATCTTTAGCACCCTCATCACGTACTTTCTGTATAACCTTGTATAACTCAGATTCATCAACAACGACATGAAGTGCTACAACATCATCTTCAGACTCAACGTTCATTACGGTAGGACCTGACATACCTGGTAAAACCTCTTTGACAGACCCCAACCTATCACTCGGGACATTCATCATCAAGTATTTTTTCCTCCGACCCCTCAAAACACTTTCAACCGCCATCTCAATCTCACGTATCTTCTTAGAATTACTCTCCAGAGATTCTTTGTTAGCGATCAAGTGTGCAGAAGTATCCAATATCTTATCAACAACCCTCAATTTATTAACTTTAAGAGTCGTGCCAGTGCTTGTAAGATCCACAATACCATCAGCAATACCAACCTGAGGAGTCATCTCAGTTGCACCAGAAACCTCAATTATGTCAGGAGAAATCCCAAGATCCCCAAAATAGTTTCTCGTTATGTTAGGAAATTCGGTCGCAATGTTCATAGAATCATCAACATCCCCTGCTTTATTTATCTCGGAGTCCTCAGGAACAGCGAAAACGATTTCTGCAACACCAAAATCCAGATCCAACAACAACTCAACATCAACATCTGTCTCGCTAATGAAATCAAGACTGGTAATACCGATATCTGCAGCACCATCATTTACATATTCAGGAATATCTGCAGTTCTAGCAAACAACAACATTATATCGGGGTCCGCAGTTCTTGCAAAAAGCTTCCTATCCCCTTTATCCTCGATATGTAGTCCAGCCTTCTCAAGAAGCTCCATACTCGGTCTATGAATCCTTCCTTTATTTGGAACAGCAATTCTCATAAATAATTACCCTCAAATCGATTAGTCATAGAGATATAGAGCTAAACATTAACCAATTTACCGGTTATCAAAAAATAAATAAAAATATATCAACCAACAAAAAATGTTAACAATCGTTAATTACTTAAGTGTGTTAACATTAAATATTAAATCAAGAACACAAAATGGAGATTAAACATTAGGTTGTGTTGATATGCCAAAACAGCCATGCGAAATAATAGTACTACACGTACTACCATCCGTTAGAGCACAGATCTCAAAAGATCTAGTAGAGATGGGTATGTCCCAACAAAAGGTATCCGAAATAATAGGAATAACCCCAGCCGCAATTTCACAATACGTAAGTGGAAAAAGAGGATACGAAATGGAATTCAAAGGAGAAGTACGAGAAAAAATCCAAGACTTCGCACAACAAACATACAACCAAGGAGAAGCCGACGTACTCCAAGGAGTATGCAGCATATGCGACGTAGTAAAAGAAAACGGAGTCCTATGCGACCTCTACGAAAAATACGAAGAACAAACAAACAAATGTAGTTCATGCAAATTCAGAACAGTATGCTCCTGCGGATAAAAACTCCAAAACAAAAAACATAAATAGAACCAACCAGAAAATCCAGTCATACTTAAAGACATGGCCACTCCACCCCAAACCTGTCTAAACACCTAAAAACACCAGATATCCAGAAAACAACAAACCACACAACCCCACTATACCTCTTTTTTAAAAAATAAGACATAAACAAAAGAAAAAAAACCCAAACCCAATATATCTTCAAACATCCTTCAAAAAATCCCACAACTCATCCTGTACATAATGAACGTTTTCACCAACCTTACCAGAATCACTTTCCACCATAAACACACCATCCTCAACAGCTCTACAAACCGCTATAGGTTTCTCATGCTCTTCCTCCACCACCAAAAACAAATCATTGACCCCTATATCAACATCAGCAGTTACAACACCAGGCGCCATCAAATCAGCCCCATTCAATAAAAAAGGAATTGCACCCTGATCCACAACAACCCTCCTTTTATCAACATCATTATTGAGAGCCCCAACAATAGTTAAAAAAACATCATCACCAAACTCCATCAAAACAGGTTCCTTATCAATAAAAATCAAGTTATGACCTTCATCTGTCTCAGCAACCTCAACATCAGAATCCAGTTTTATAACATCTGAACCAAACATCTCATTAATTTCATTCCTAAGATCACGTATTTTATCACTTCTCATATGATGTCTAGAAGTTATCTTCATATTATACCTCAAAAACTCGATTAAAACAAACAAATAAAAACTCTCCTCTAAATAGATATTTTTTATCCATCCAAACGGATAAAAACAAAACCAATCCAACAAACGAATGATAAATTGTATTAACTATATATAAATAAATCAAACATGACAGAAAAACCAGAAAACTCTCTCTAGTTTAGATGGGGATAGACAGAAGTCTCCTCTCCGTTCAGGGAGGGGGATGAATGTCGTGATGTAGGAATGTGGGGTTTTTTAGGGTAAACTATTTGATAGGGTATACACCTATTGTGATATAATGGGGAAAACCCGTTACTCACGTTACCAAATAAACTATCATTTTGTCTGGATACCTAAATACAGACGGGATGTTTTAACAGGTGATGTAAAAGAATCTCTCGACAAGATAATAAAAGAGATAATAGATAGGATGAATGGAGAAGTATTATCTCTGGAGATACAGCCAGACCATGTTCATCTTTTTGTTTCTATGAAACCTAAATATTCTCCAGCAAAGATTATCAACGCTGTCAAAGGTGCATCTTCAAGAAGGGTACGAAACGAACATAAAGAGCTGAAAGAACAGGGTGATAGTCTTTGGACGAGGACATACTATGTGGGTACTGCTGGAAAGGTATCGGATAAAACGATAAGGAGGTATATCGAAGAATGTCAGAGTACGTGAAAACAGTCAAAGTACCACTTCATTTTGACACAACAGATAAGAAACTATCGTATCTTGATAACCTGACAGGGAGACAGACCTATGCTGTTCAACTATTCTGTGAGAGGTTGAACGAGAATGATATTGTTCCAAAATACAGGTCTGGAGTACGTGAGTTTTCTGATTATGTACGTGAGGAGACAGGGTTGTCTGCTGGTTTCATCCAGCAGGCAGAGGATAAGGTTCTATGGATGTACAAGCAATACAAGAAAAGTCACGACAGGTGGGAGTGGGCGTTAAGTAATGCTACGGAAGGTACGAGATGGTACAAGAAGTTGGAAGAGCGAGAACCGTCTGTACCGAATCCAAAGAAGTCTTTGAAAAAGATACCTACTCCGTTCGATAATCGTACGGGGGAGGTGCAAAAGACGGATAAACTTGACCTGACAGAGTGGGTTGCTCACATATCAACACTAAAGAAAGGAGAGACGATAGATATACTGCTTAATCCATCTGACTGGCACAAAGAACAGCTCGAAGAGGCGGAGGAGATTAAGACTTTCGAGATTGTTCATCATCCTGAAAGAGAATGTGAGTATATAGTTCATATAGTTTGTAAGTATAAATCTGACACCGTTCGGACAGGTTCTGTGTGTGGTGTGGACTTGGGGATCAAGCGAGACCTATCAGCCGTGCTGATAGATGATAACGGTGTAGAACAGTTCACCATCTTGCAGAACGATAAGTTTGAACGGCTTAAAGAACTTGACGACAGGATAAGTCATCTGCGTAGAGAAGAAAAGTACGAAGTTTTGAAGAAACTTCGCAATAAGCGTGAGAGAGTTGCTGAGGACTATGACAGGAAAATGGCTAAACAGTTCGCAGAACTGTTGCCAGACGGTACAACAGTGTTCTTCGGCAATCCAAGAGATATACGATACAACAAGTACAAAGGAAATGGCGATAAAGCGGGTAGAAAACTGCTACAACACTGGTCGTTCAGCAGGATAATAGACCAGTGTGTGCTGAAACTGAATGAAACAGGTAAAAATGGTGAGAAGATAACCGAATGGAACACTTCAAGACTTCACTATAAATGTAATAAACAGGTCAAGAGACCGTATAACGATTCCTTTCAACGTATCAAGTGCTCTACGTGTGATGATGAACTTGACGCTGAGTTCAATGCGTCAGTCAACATTGCTGTGAAGGGTATATCCCAACACAGCGATAAGTCCATTGAGCCAGATACATTCTGGCAAGATATGGCGGGGGCAATAGATGACATAGCCCGAACTGGAGATGATTTGGAGGCGAAAACCCAATGAGTCCAGAACCTTCTGAAACGCTGAAGGAAGCCCAACACCATCAGGCGTTTGGGAGGATGTCACGAGGCCGTATCTTGAGTTTCTTTAAAAAAATCATTGATCCAAACAAACCTGAATCCAGTCCAAAAGTTGTGTTAACATCAGATGAAACTATGATGAGTGATTACAGCGGCGGAGTCTTTATCGGTTTCTCCACCTGTATGCCCACAGGTATATTTCCTACATGGTTATACTTCAAAACAGTAGCTCCACCTGTACCTAGAGAAAAAGGTAGAGCTGTTCAAGCCGATTATGGATTAAGAATAGTTGAATCAACATTATTAGAAAATGGATTTAGCAGAGAAGAAGTTGCAGTAGTACATCCAAAGGATATTGAAAAAGTTGTTGGAGAAAATACAGAAATAATAGCTATTGGAGGTCACGACATACTTGGAATAAACCCCCCTACCTCAGAGTTTGTCGAATTTCTCCAAACGGGACCTCCATTAAACCGAGTTAAATTCCTAGAATTGATTAGAAAACCGGTAGTTCAAGATAAAAAAATAATCGTTGGAGGAAAATCTGCTTGGCAGGTTGCAGATAAAGAAATAATGGATAAACTAGGCATAAACCACGTATACCTCGGAGAAGCAGAAACCAAGATTTTAGAAACAATTAAATCAATCCTAGAAGGTGAAAAACTACCAGAAATTATAGAAGGTGAAGAAGCCAGTGTAGAACAAATACCGCTGTTAAAAGGCGCTACAATACATGGATTGGTTGAAACCATGCGTGGATGCGGCCGTGGATGCGATTTCTGCACACCAGCAATGCAAAAAATCAGATTCAAACCAATAGAAAATATAGTAAAAGATGTAGAAACCAATCTAAACGCAGGAATTGAAACCGCCCTGCTTCACAGCGAGGACATACTTAGATATGGAACCAAAAAAATAACTCCCAAACCCAAGAAAGTCATAAAACTATTCAATGAGATAAGCAAACTAGAAAGAGTAAAATCAATAAAAACAAGCCATATATCACTAGCTTCAGCTTACCACAACCAAGAATTAGTTAAAGAAATATCGGACATATGCATGGCATTACCAAAACAAAAAATAATAGGAACACAGACCGGTATAGAAACCGGTAGTCCTAAACTCATAAATAGATATATGCCGGGAAAACCACTCCCCTCAAAACCAGAAAAATGGCCAGAAATAGTAGAACAATCCCTAGGCCTATTAAACGATAACAACTGGTTCCCAGCCTGCACACTAATGTACGGCTTGCCTGAAGAAACAAATGAAGACATAAAACTAACCCTAGACCTACTTGATGACATAAAACATACATCCAAAATCATAGTTCCCTTAAATTTTGTTTCAATGGAAGGCTCTGCCCTATCAAAAAACAAATCATTTACAGCAGAAAACATGGATCCAATACACTGGAAATTAATAGGAGAATGCATGGAACAAAGCATCGATTCAATACAAAACCTCATCAAACAAAAAAACGAGATATTAACACCCACCGGAAACTACCTAAAAACAAAGATATTCAACTACTTCATAAAATACCTAATCAAACACGCTGAAAAACACATAAAAGACCTAAAAAAAGGCAAACCACCAAAAAACTACCAAAACCTAGAAAAAAACTACCGGATCCCAGACCTAAACTAACCTAAACCAACCCAAACCAAACCACCTAACAACGGTCTAAACTCGTTATCCAAGAAACCATCTTCCTAAATCTCTATTTTAGGTAAGTGAGAAAGTCACAGCGGTGCAGCGCGGAAGCCCACCTCTTCAGCGGTGAGTAGGTGACTCACATCCACAACCTAAATCACCCAAAACATCATTTATTCTTTCAACCCGTTTTAAAAAACGACTTACATCTTCTTTCGAATTGAAAAGAGTCCGGTTAGGATGCATAATCTTGTTCCGGAGATCTATAAGCCCACTGAAATGGTTTCTAAACTGGGTTTTAGAAGAAAAACCACATTCAGAAACAAGTTCTTTATCACCTTGAATAACATTCACCATATCTGAAAGTGACATATACTCAGCCACATGAAGCTCAACCCCCTCCAACTTAGCCTTATACCAATGACCAACGGTGTGATCACCCAACCTAGCAATAAGCTCACTGGCATCAGGGTCAGAATACTTCATAACAATCAATTCAGAAAGACGTTTCTCCAAATCAACAACTAAAGGATAAACAACCTCCCTAACACACCTCTTATTAAGGTCCGCCAAAGTAATTATAAAAAAACCATCACCACTTTCAATCAAAACAAATGGATACCTATCAAGATACTGAATAGCATCAAGAATACCATTACCACTCTCAAGAACCTGCTCCTCATCCAACTCCTTAAACTCCTCATCCTCAACACAAAAATACAACCCCTCAGACGGAATCGGAACAAAATCATAACCTTTATCCCGATAATAACCAACATTATCCCTCACACCATCAACAGAACCAACCTCAGCCTTAGAACTAATAGCCATACAACCCTCCCTATAACCACCAAACAAACCCACATCACTATCAACCATAAACAAACACCACTAAACAAATATCTCCTGAAACAACAAAACATTAACACAAAAAACAAACCAAAGATAACCCTAAACCAAAAATAACCAAAACTAAAAAAAATACATAAAAACAACTAAAACGTTTTAGAAATCTTCAAAAAAGTATAAAACAATAAACATATAATATCTGTTCGAGGGGATGGTAACCTGTTAAAATCGAAAAGTTACATGATACTTGGCTTGATATTTCTAGCACCAAGCTTAGGCATATCAGCCATAGACTCGTTTTTAGGATTAAACCTACTATATGAAACAAACATTATTAACATAATAATCATTGCAACTATAGCATTTCTCCTATTGATATACTACGCAACCAAAGACGAAAACTCCAACCTATTAAGAAAATAAATAAAAAAAATAATTTATAATAACTAAGGCATTAAGACCCCCTTCCTCCTAAGAGAGAGGAGATTGCACTCCCCCATTCTATAAATATCAAAATCTATTTTTTATTTAAAAATCCATATATAAGTGTAATAGAGACAATCAAAATTAGCGTTACTACAACTAATGAAACATTAGAGCTTTTCATCTCCTCTACAGATATCCATTGACCCAAGTTGTGGTCTCTGAACTCCAAATGAATATTTGATTTGTCTTCATTTATTCTTTCTATCGATAAAAAAAGACTTTGTTCTTCATCGGCCCACCACCAACCCCAGTGATACAGAGAGGTGATTTTAAGCCGATCAAATCCATATCCATCGATATTCTCCTCGTAATCCCATTTATGAGCATGTCCCGAAATCCATAAAACTATATTGTATTCCTCAATCCCATCTCCTAACCAATCATCAAAAGATGTAACTGCTCTATCGATAGGGCAGTGATGAGTCAACATAATTGTTGGCAGTTCAGGGTTTTCCTCAAGAGTTTCTTTAAGCCATCTATCTTGATCAGAACCAATAACCTTTGTATGTGTTCGATCACCATCTTCATCGGAAAGCCCAATTATCTGAACCCCATTAACAACCTCTCTAAAATAATTAACTTCCTTCACAGGCTCCCCTGTTTCCCTGTCAAAATCATGATTTCCAAGAATATAACTCCAATTATGGTTAAGCATATTCATAGCTTCATCAAACTGATTGACGAACTCACTTCCATCATGTACAAGATCTCCTAAAATAACTGCAAAACTAGTATTAAAGGTATTAACGTCTTTCACAGCAGTCTCAAGTTCTTGACCATAGGTACTATGGCCTACATGACTGTCTGCAGCAATCCACCAACTAACAAAATCTTCATCACCCAAATCTGAAAAATCACTATCTACAGAAACCTCAATAGAAATACGATAATCATCATCTACAGAAGGAAAACCATCATTTATTGATGAAGTTATTGGAACCTGACTAAACCCGATAAATATAGAAATAAATAAAACAGAAAAGATAAAAACACCAATAAAACTAAATCTGGACAATAATCATCACCTAAACTACTTAATCAATAATATGTTTAACTTCCTTAAATAGTTTTATATATGTAAAAAAAGTTTAATAAACACTTTAATATAATTAAACTATTTTTAAAGATATAAAAATATATATTAGGTATTTTTAAAACTTTATTTAATGTATAAATTGATTTGAAACCTCAATAAAACACAGGATACAAAGACATTATAACAATATATCGATATCTTGTTTTTTGGGTAATTATATATTTATTAATTAACTATTTTTTGTTTAAGGGTTTTTTTATGAAAGAGATGACTTATGGTAATGTTAGAAATGCTTTTTCTGGCGAAAGCCAGGCTTATGTTAGATATATGTTGTATTCAGAGGTTGCAGAGGATGAGGGTTTTAAAAATGTGTCTTTGTTATTCGATGCGGTAGTGTTTGCCGAAAAAATACATGCAAGAAATCTACTTGAAATATCTCCAGATGGAGTTGAAGCTTCAACAGCACCAATGCACTCCGGAATAGGAGATACAGAAACCAATCTAGATAAAGCGATTCACGGTGAAGAATTTGAAACCAATGAGATGTACCCCTCATATTACGAGGTCGCTAAAAGCCAAGAAGAATCTGAAGCAATGAGAATTTTTAATTGGGCAATGAGAGCTGAAAAAGAACATGCAAAACTATACAAAATAGCTAGAGATAAAGTCGAAAAAGGACAAGACATCGAAATAAACTTAATAAATGTCTGTTCAAGATGCGGATACACAATTGATGAAAAACCCCCAGAAAAATGTCCAATATGTGGTGCCCCTCAAACCAAATTCAAAGAATTCAGCCAAAACTAAAAAAACTGAGAAAACAGATAGAAGAGACATACTACCTGACCTAAAGAGTAAGGAAAGGGTTTCAGAGAAATTTTTGGTGTCAACCCAACTTTATTTTCAGGTCGCATTGCCACAACCCCCCTTTCTTCACATCCAGAGTGACAAAAAATAAGCGTTTTTTTATCCAAAGTTGTTTTTTGGAGACGTTTTGACGAACCAGACGTCTAAATACATTTAGATATATCCTAACCATTGTTTTCGATAACTGTCCATAACTATATCATCCTTCCAAAAAATCTTAGCCTTAGTTTGAACGTAAAATCAAAAAACCTATCAATCGATAGGTACACCACTATCTTTATTGTTTTTTAGGAAAAACAATTGGTGGTTAAGGTTTTGGTTTTTTAAACCTCTGAGTCATTTCATACGTTAATTGGTTTTAGTGGTCGTTTAAATCAAAAAATTTTATATAGAACTCGGAGAAATGAATACCACATTTTTATCGCTCCTATTTTACTTTATTGGAGTGGGTCCGTTTTGGGTCGTATTTATGAAGTTACACCTCATCATAGTTGGAGGATAAATTTTGAGAGAAGATATGGAAAGCGATGAAGAAGAGTCAAAGATATTTGCTCTTAAGACAACTGCGAATCAAGAAAAAGCAGTTGGTGACATGATATATCAGATTGCTAAGAGAGAGAAACTTGATATTAGGGCAGTTCTCTCTCCTAGCTCTCTTAAGGGATATGCGTTGGTGGAGGCCCCTAGGTCTGATATATTAATAGAGGCTTCTGAGAGCATACCTCATTCACGGGGTATAGTTGAGGGAGAGATACCATTAGAAGAGGTTGAACATTTCCTCACTCCGAAGCCGGCGGTTTCAGGGATATCTGAAGGTGATATCGTTGAGTTAATCGCGGGGCCGTTTAAAGGCGAGAAAGCTAGGGTTAAGAGGATTGATGAAGCTAAGGAAGAAATAGTTCTCGAACTCTTCGAGGCTATGGTCCCTATACCTGTAACTGTACAGGGAGATCACGTAAGAGTTTTAGATCAGAAAGAGGAGGTAGAAGATTAAAATGGAAGAAATTAATGCTTTAGTTGATGCTGGAAATGTAAGTCCAGGTCCACCTCTAGGACCGAAACTAGGTCCATTAGGTGTTAATATCCAGAAGGTAGTGGATGACATAAACAAGGAAACTAGGGATTTCGAGGGAATGCAGATCCCTGTAACGCTTAAGGTAGATCCTGATACAAAAGAATATGAGATAGAGGTCGGAAAACCCCCAACAACAGCTTTGGTGAAAAAAGAAGCAGGCGTAGAGAAAGCTAGTGGTAATCCTGGTAGTGAATACAGCGCCAATATATCAAGAGATCAGATAGAGAAAATTGCTGAAATGAAAAAAGAAGACCTCTTAGGTAAAGATACCGAACAGAGAATGAAAGAAGTTGCAGGTACTTGTCGATCTATGGGGATAAAGGTCGATGGAAAAGAACCGCAGGAATTCATAGATTCACTCTAAATAAAGGTGTTTAACTTTGATATCAAATGAAGAAATCTTAGAAAAAGTTGATACGGCAATCGATCTAGCTCCTGAAAGGGGCTTCAAAGAAAACGTTGATATGGCAATAAATCTTAAAAACCTAGATCTTTCAGACCCAAACAACAGAGTAGACCTCGAGATAGTTCTTCCAAACGGATTAGGCAAAGATGTAAAGGTCTGCGTAATAGGTAATTCAGCCCAAATGTTGAATGTTGAAAACGCAGATAAAAAAATAACTCCAGAAGAACTAGAAAGACTCGGAGAAGAAAAATCTGAAGCAAGAACAATTGCAAAAGAAATTAACTTCTTCCTAGCCGAAGCCGACCTAATGCCAAAGGTAGGTAAAATACTAGGTCCAATACTAGGTCCAAGAGGAAAGATGCCCGACCCAGTAAGGCCAGGTGAAGAAGTGGAACCAAAAATAAAGAGACTCAAAAACACAGTTAAACTCCGATCAGGAGAAAGCTCAACCTTCCACACACCCGTTGGAACCGTAGAACTCGGTCAAGAAAAAATAACCGAAAACATAAACACAATGCTAAAAAGACTAGAAAGAGACCTACCACAAGCAAGACAAAACATAGACTCCGTATACATAAAAACAACAATGGGGCCATCCGTGGAGTTGATTTAAAATGAGTAGCAAAGTAGCCGAATGGAAAATAAATGAAGTTTCAAACCTATCAACAAGAATAGATACAAGCCAAGCTGTCGGCATAGTCGACATTGGAGGAATCCCAGCACGACAACTACAAGAAATGAGAAGCAACTTAAGGGGCAAGGCAGACCTAAGGGTAAGTAAAAACACCCTGATAAACATCGCCCTAAATAACGCAGAAAAAGAAGGAATTAAAGACCTAAAAGAATACCTAGAGGGACAGACTTCACTCGTATTTTCAGATATTAATCCTTTTAAACTTTACAACATGCTTGAAGAGAGTAAAACAACTGCACCAGCTTCAGCAGGCGATATAGCCCAAAAAGACATAGTGATTGAAGAAGGCCCAACCTCCCTAGAACCAGGGCCTGTCCTCAGTGACCTACAACAAGCCGGCCTGCCCGCCGGAATAGATGGTGGAGACGTCGTAATACAAAACACAACAACAATAGTCGAAAAAGGAGAAGAAATAAACGCCAAAGTAGCCGACGTACTAAGCAAACTCGACATCGAGCCGATGGAGGTCGGCCTAAAACTAAGGGCAGTCGTCGAAGAAGCAACAATATTCGAACCAGAAACACTCGAAATAGACATAGATAAATACAGAGAAGACATAACACAAGCACACGCCAGATCACTAGCACTCGCAATGAACATACAATACCCAACAGAAGAAACCATCGAACCATTAATAAAGAAAGCATACACCGAAGCCCTCGCAGTAGGAATCGAATCAGAAATATTCGAGCCAGAAGTACTAAAGAAGTTGGTAGCAAAAGCCAACATAGATGCAGGCACAATCTCTTCAAAAATTGGTGAAGACTTTTTATCCGATGAAGATTAAATCAATGGAGGTGTAATAAAAATGGAGTACATATATGCAGCTATGCTAGTTCATTCAGCAGGAAATGAAATAACAGAGGAATCAATATCCGATGTATTAGGTTCAGCTGGAGTAGAAGTTGATGATTCAAGAGTAAAAGCGCTCGTAGCAGCACTTGAAGACGTCGATATAGAAGAAGCAATAGAAAGTGGACAAATGGCCCAAGTGGCCTCCGCTCCAGCAACAGAAACAGCGGAAGCAACTGAAGAAACAGCAGAGGAAGAAGAAGCAGAGGAAGAAGAAGCAGAGGAAGAAAAAGACGAAGAAGCAGAAGAAGATGCAGCAGAAGGACTTGGAGCGCTGTTCCAATAACACAGCGATCCAACCCTCTCAAACCGAGAGGGAAACACCTTCCCCTTCCCTAATTTTCAACCAAAAACCCACCTAAAATAAATTCATATCTATTTTTTTAAAACCCAACAAGATAAAAAAAAGTCCTTAGAATCAAGTAGACTTAAAAAACTTTTTTCAATAGTTTTGTTTAATATTAGTTTACTTAAATAAAATAAAAACTTGATACTTCTCCAAACAAAAAGGTTTAACGATGAGAGGACGAAGACTTGGTGGCAAAACAGGTGGAAGTGAAGAGTCCGAGAGATATAAACGTATCTTAATGAAACAGATCAAAGCCTTAAACAACCATTTACCCCAGAGAAGAGCTAGCCTAAAGCAACTAACGAAAAACCCAGAAATAAAACTTAAAACCCGGAAAGGAGAAGAATTCACAATCAACAAAGAAGAAATAAAAGAGATTTCAGAGATAATTCCGGAGAGATATTGGGAAACACTCAAACTACCCATATACATAGAAATTAACAGAAAACACGCAAAAGGAACCTATAAAATATCTGGAAAATATGCATGCAAGGTAGTAGCAGAGCTACTGGACAAAGAAATCGACGAAAACAAAGAAGAACTATTTATATATCGCCCCGAAGTAATCGAACTACGAAGAAAACTAAAAACAACAACTGAATATATGTTCGCAGCAAGAATCTAAAAAAACCTATTTAAACCATTATTAACAGTCTTCAAAAAAAGGGAATTAAATTATTTATAAGTAAAACACTCTTATTTTTTAGTATTTCAAACCTATTATTTGAGTTAACAACACCTCCACTTCGGTCATCTTAATGATTTGCTTGTTGATGGTGTTGTTTGTCAGTGGAAGCGGCCTCTGACATATTAGATTAAGGAATATATCCAAGGGTTCGGTGCAACTGTCTCTGATTTTAAGGCGTATTTGATTACCCTGATTGCCCTACCCACTATGTTACCTACCTTGTTCATTTTAGGAAAAGGGGGGTTCGGCATTGAAGATTAATTGAAACTTTCCATTTCTTCTCCTGTTATTTTTTTGATTAAGGCAGTTTCAAGTGAAGCGGCCATCAACAAGAAAGGTATTACAATAAGTATAAAAACCGGTAGGAGTTCTATAAATGGATTTAAATTAAAACCTTCTCTAAAAATTTCTAATCCAAGATCTATGCCAATTGCAAATGAGATCCAGCTTGCAGGTAACTCAAGCCAAGCAACCGGGTTTAAAAACATCATTGCAAAACTTATTTCTCCAAACTCTTTCATTGATATTACACCAAGATGGAGGCCTAAGAAAAAAGCTAATACAAAAGGTAATACAACTAAAAACCCGGAAAGGAAGTTCACCAACAACGAAAAAGAATTAAAAACAAAAATAAAGACAAAGATCTTAAACCAATGGTCTTGAGGCCCAATTTTTCTTTTAACCCAACCCCAAACCCAAACAGGATACTTAATTAAGACATTAATGTTCCAACGCCAAACTGGATAAGCAAATACATAACCAACTAGAAAAATCAAAGCCGAAACTAAAAACCAATCCCAACTAATTAAACCAATCAATTCAATAACCATTATAAACCCCAACGTATATTATGTAAGATAACACTAAACAGACATCAATAAAAGCTCTTATAGACATTCTCTTATAGACATTACAATATAGCTCTAGGTTAGAGACAATATATCTTTATAAACCAAGCATCGAGTTGTAAATAAACTTTTTTATTAGTTAATCTGTTTTTTTGAGTTTTTTGGCTATCTCTTTTGCAAAGTAGGTGATTATTATGTCTGCTCCTGCTCTTTTTATGGATAGTAATGATTCTTCGATTACTTTGTCGGACATTGTGTTGTTTTTAACTGCTTCACGCAGCATGTTGTATTCACCACTTACTTGGTAAGCTGCTAATGGCAAATCAAATTGGTCTGAGGTTGTCTTTATTATATCGAGGTATGGCATAGCTGGTTTAACCATCAACATATCAGCTCCTTCTAATACATCTAGGTTGTTTTCCCTTACTGCTTCTTTTTTCTGAGTTACAGCCATTTGGTATCCTCTTCGATCTCCAAAACTTGGTGTAGATTCAGCTGCGTCTCTAAAAGGCCCATAGAAACTGGATGCATATTTAGCTGAATAACTTAGTATGGCTGTTGAATTAAATCCATTTTTATCCAACCCATCTCTTATAGTGGTAACCATTCCATCCATCATGCCACTTGGTGCAACAATGTCAGCACCGGATTCAGCATGGCTAACTGCGGTTTTTGATAGTAATTTTAAAGTTTCATCGTTATCTACAGTTTCATTTTTTATAACGCCACAATGTCCATGATCTGTGTACTCACATAAACAAACATCAGAAATCAATGTTAAATTGGTTTCATCTCTAAGTTTCCGCAATGTTTTCTGGACAACGCCATTTTTCTTCCAAGCGGATGACCCCGACCGATCTTTTTTTTCAGGAACACCGAATAAGATAACAGCAGGTATACCTAAATCTTCAACCTCTTTACCAACATCTACAGCATCCTCTATTGGATATCTATAAACTCCATCCATACTGGGTATCTCTAACCTTTCACTTCGATTCTCAACAAATAGAGGATAAACAAGGTCATCTGTCGTTAACTTTGTTTCCGACATAAGTCGCCTAGTTGACTCTTTATCTCTCAAACGCCTCATCCTATTGATAGGGAACATACTCAAAAATATCTCGTTGAACAAAATTAATTCTTTAGGTAATTTCCTAATTTTGTATCAAGGTTAAAACCTCTTCTTTAACAAAGGAAATATAGACCTGATAGCAAGGAAAGAATATAGATAGACCTATCTATAGTGTATTTGTAGTTAACAACCCCAAACCATAGTTAGCTCATCCTTTTTGGTCCGTTCGCTGCGTTGGTCTTTCAGGAAAAGGGCCTTCGGTTTGAGAGTAGTATGGAAGTGTATTGGAAATGAGGTTATAGGTGATGTGAATTGTGCTTAAAATATTATTAAGTATTTATAAGGGAGCTTTCGACTAAAAATAGGTATAGTGAGTCATAATAGCTAATATAAACTCCTGGAAGGCTTAGATTTGCTATTTTTTAAGAAGAAGAGGATTTGATGCAAAGGTTAATAAGGGATGTTTGATAGATAGTGTGGTTAGCTCATCTTTGTAGGTTTGAAGAAAAATAGATCAACTAATTCTTGGTTTAAACCCCCTACTTAAAGGTTTTGATATAGAAATTAAAGATTTGCCGAAAAAAGGCGTTTTCGTTGAGAGATATACATAATTTATAATGTTTATTAAGGTAGTTTCTTAACACTGACAAAAAAATATATAAGTTATCATTTGAAAATCCTAGGTGAGTAATTTCTAAGGAGGATAAAAAACAATGGAAGATAACATCGATTTATATAGTGACAGAGGTGAACTCCTCGAAAGTGACGTACCGCTGAAGGCGATATCTCCACTGCACAACAATGCAATTAAGAAGACTTTTTCTCTAGCTAAACGCATGGTTGTAGCAGACCTAGCAGGAATGGAGAAAGATCTCAGCACTGGACAGGTTGGAGGCCTCGGAATTCAACTAAAAGGAAGAGAACTCGACCTAGACATCATAAGTAAAGCTGAAGAGATAGCAAAAGCAGTTGAAGAGAAAATTAAAGTCAAAGAAGATGACGACACAAGCGTTGAAATAGTGGCTGACGGAGAAAGACTATTTATACGAGTACCAGAAGAAAGATTCGAAGCTGGTGTAGAATATACAACAGGACTATCAGCAACTGCATCCGCAGTGACTGAAGCCGTCGTAGAGACATTCGATGTCGATATGTTTGACTCAAACATGGTTCACGCTGCAGTTTGGGGAAGATACCCACAAACAGTCGAACTAACAGGATCAAACCTCGACACACTTCTCGACATACCACAAAGAAACGAAGGGATAGGATACGCACTCCGAAACATAATGGTGAACGACGTTGTAGCTTCAACACAGAAAAACGCTATGCAAGCAACCGCACTATCCATGGTTCTCGAACAAGGAGCTATGTACGAAACCGGAGACGCAGTAGGATCATTCGAAAGAAAACAACTACTTGAACTCGCATACGGTGGACTCAACGCAGACAACATCGTATACAGCATAGTAGAAGAAAACGCTTCAGATGGAACAGTTGGCGACGTAGTTGAATCCATAGTTGGAAGAGCACTCGATGATGGAGTAATAGAAGTGAAAGAAAACCTACCATCAGGATACGACGTCTACAAAACAAATGACAGCGCCCTATGGAACGCATACGCAACAGCCGGCATGATGGCTGCAATAATGGTAAACTGTGGTGCAATGAGAGCAGCTCAAGCCGTACCATCAACAATACTCTACTACAACAACCTAATTGAAAGAGAAACAAGCCTACCAGGTGTAGACTTCGGTAGAGCAGAAGGTACATCAGTAGGAATGTCGTTCTTCTCACACTCAATATACGGCGGCGGAGGACCAGGTATATTCAAAGGAAACCACATCGTTACAAGACACGCAAAAGGCGCAATGATACCAGCTATATCAGCAGGTGTCGCCCTAGACGCAGGAACACAAATGATGTCACCAGAAGCAACCTCAAGCCTCAAGTTCGATACATTCGGAGAAATACCAGAATTCCGAACACCAATGGACGAAATCGCTAAAGCAGCAACACAAGTCAAGGGGGAGTTGGCCTAAAAATGCCAACGCAGGTCCAGATTTTCCCAGACAGACTCTTACTCGGAGACACCGCGAGTGAAGTAATAACAAAACTCTCAAAAATCGAAGAAGTCAGACAGATCGTTGTAACAGGCCCAAAAATACCAAAGAGAGTACCATATGGACCTGCAAGCGGAATAGAAAACCCACACACAGAAAGGAAGAAAATAAAAATAATGGATAAAGAAACCGATCTCGAAGTTAGAGTGGGAAGAATAATACTCGACTTAGATGCCGACAAAGAAGACATAGACCCTATAATAGGGGATATAACAGAGATATGCGATCAAAAGATATCGTGCGACTACAACATCGAAACAGGACAATATACAAAACCAAAACCCACTGTGACTGAATATATGAGATATGGTAAAAAACCAGATAAAGAAAATAAAGATAAATAAAATGTTGAAAACATGAGGTGAAATATAATGAATTACGAAGCCCAGAGGTACCCAGGTAGTACCACACCTGCAGAAAACAGAAGAAAATACATGGATCCGGATTACGAGTTAGAAAAACTACGAGAAATATCAGATGATGATGTAACAATTCTACTAAGCCATCGAGAACCAGGAGAAGCGTTTAAAAGCGTCCATCCACCACTTGATGAGCTTGATGAACCAGACTGTCCAATAAGAGAAATGGTTGAGCCAACCGAAGGAACAAAAGCGGGAGACCGAATTAGATACGTACAATTCACAGACTCCGTATACAACGCACCGCTCCCACCATTCATGAGAGCATACATGTACATGACAAGATATCGAGGAATCGATACCGGGACACTCTCAGGACGTCAAGTAATAGAAGCACGAGAAAGAGATGTTGAAAAAATAAGCAAAGAACTCCTAACAACAGAAGTATTCGACCCAGCAAAAACAGGCCTAAGAGGCGCAACAGTTCACGGACACGCTGTAAGGCTTGACGAAAACGGACTAATGTTCGACGCACTACAAAGATACCAATTCAACGATGAGACAGGAGAAGTTGAATACGTAAAAGACCAAATAGGAGTACCACTCGACCAACCAATAACCTTCGGAAAACCAATGAGCGAAGAAGACCTACTTGAAAGAACATGTATATTTAGAGAGGACGGAACACCGTTCTCAGAAGATGGAGAAGTAGTTGAGTTCACACAAAGACTACACAAGCTAAGAACACTAGCTGGATATAATCCTTCTACAATGGATGGTGAATAATAATGGCTGATAAAGAGAAAAGATTTATAAAAGCACTTAAGAATAAGTTCGAAGAAGAACCTACTGACAGTAAAACACATTTCTACGACCTAGGTGGATATCAACAATCCGAAAGGAAAAAAGAATTCCAAGAAAGAGGAGCGGAAATAGCTAAGAAAAGAGGAACACCATCACTGAACGAAGATATAGGTGTTCCATTAGGACAGCGTGTATTAATGCCCTACCAGCTTAGCCATACAGACACAATGGTTGAGCCAGACGACCTACACATAATCAACAACGCCGCAATGCAACAAGCTTGGGACGATATCCAGAGAACTGTAATAGTTGGATTGGATACCGCCCACCAAGTAATGGAGAAAAGACTAGGAGTCGAAGTAACTCCAGAAACCATAAACGAATACCTAGAAGTATTCAACCACACCCAGCCCGGTGGAGCTGTTGTCCAAGAACACATGGCTGAATGTAACCCCGGAGTAACCGGAGACGCATACGTCAAAGTATTCACAGGAAACGACGAACTAGCAGACGAGATAGATGACGAATTACTCATCGACATAAACGAAAACTTCCCAGAAGACCAAGCAGAACAACTAAAAGAAGCAGTAGGCGACTCACTATGGCAAGCAATTCGAGCACCAACAATCGTAACACGAGTCATGGACGGAGCAACAATCCGTAGATGGGCAGCAATGCAAAGCTCAATGGCATTCATATCAAGCTACAGCCTATGTGCAGGAGAAGCCGCAATCGCAGACTTCGCATACGCATCCAAACACTCCAAAGTAATCAACATGGCAAGCGCCATGCCAAGAAGAAGAGCAAGAGGAGAAAACGAGCCAGGCGGAATACCATTCGGATACATGGGAGACATAGCACAATCATTCCGAACAGAACCAGACGACCCATCAAGAGCAACACTCGAAACAATAACACTAGCAGCCGTAATATACGACCAACTATACCTCGGAGGATACATGTCTGGTGGAGTTGGATTCACACAATACGCAACAGCAACATACACAGATGATATACTTGATGACTACGTATACCACGGACAAGACCTAATCGAAGAAGAATACGGCGGACTCGCAAACGTAGAACCAACAATGGAAAACGTAGAAAAACTCGGAACCGAAATGACAGACTATGCATTAAGCGCATACGAAGACTACCCAGCAGCAATGGAATCACACTTCGGAGGATCACAAAGAGCAGCAGTAGTCGCTGCAGCAGCCGGAGTTGCAACCAGTATGGCAACAGGAAACGCAAACGCCGGAGTAAATGCATGGTACCTATCACAACTCCTACATAAAGAGAGAGCAGGAAGACTCGGATTCTATGGATACGACCTACAGGATCAGTGTGGATCCGCAAACAGCCTATCCATAAGAAGCGACGAAGGAGCACCATTCGAACTCCGAGGACCAAACTACCCCAACTACGCAATGAACGTCGGACACATGAGCGCTTACGCAGGAATCGCCGCAGGCGGTCACTACGCCAGAGGCGATGCATGGGTAGCAAGCCCAATAATCAAAGTAGCGTTCTCCGACAACGACCTATCCTTCGACTTCGCAAACATAAACGAAGAAATAGGACGCGGTGGACTTAGAGAGTTCGACCCAGAAGGAGAGAGATCTGGAATAATCTCACCATAAACTCTCCCCCTTCTTTTTTTATTTTTTTTATTCTATTTCCAGAAATAAAACCCATAAATCTATTTCTAAAAAATCATAATAACCAACAAAACCACGTAGATATAAATATCGTTATAACTCATATTTAAACCAAAAACCCAAGCAAACATAGAGACTTTATCAATTTTTAAAACCAAAAGACAGTTTTTATCCAACTCCATAATTACCTTAATATCTCTAAATATACTAATGAGAGATTAATAATGGCTGATAAAGAGAAAAGATTTATAAAAGCACTTAAGAATAAGTTCGAAGAAGAACCTACTGACAGTAAAACACATTTCTACGACCTAGGTGGATATCAACAATCCGAAAGGAAAAAAGAATTCCAAGAAAGAGGAGCGGAAATAGCTAAGAAAAGAGGAACACCATCACTGAACGAAGATATAGGTGTTCCATTAGGACAGCGTGTATTAATGCCCTACCAGCTTAGCCATACAGACACAATGGTTGAGCCAGACGACCTACACATAATCAACAACGCCGCAATGCAACAAGCTTGGGACGATATCCAGAGAACTGTAATAGTTGGATTGGATACCGCTCACCAAGTAATGGAGAAAAGACTAGGAGTCGAAGTAACTCCAGAAACCATAAACGAATACCTAGAAGTATTCAACCACACCCAGCCCGGTGGAGCTGTTGTCCAAGAACACATGGCTGAATGTAACCCCGGAGTAACCGGAGACGCATACGTCAAAGTATTCACAGGAAACGACGAACTAGCAGACGAGATAGATGACGAATTACTCATCGACATAAACGAAAACTTCCCAGAAGACCAAGCAGAACAACTAAAAGAAGCAGTAGGCGACTCACTATGGCAAGCAATTCGAGCACCAACAATCGTAACACGAGTCATGGACGGAGCAACAATCCGTAGATGGGCAGCAATGCAAAGCTCAATGGCATTCATATCAAGCTACAGCCTATGTGCAGGAGAAGCCGCAATCGCAGACTTCGCATACGCATCCAAACACTCCAAAGTAATCAACATGGCAAGCGCCATGCCAAGAAGAAGAGCAAGAGGAGAAAACGAGCCAGGCGGAATACCATTCGGATACATGGGAGACATAGCACAATCATTCCGAACAGAACCAGACGACCCATCAAGAGCAACACTCGAAACAATAGCGTTATCTGCAATGCTTTATGACCAGCTTTATTTAGGTGGGTATATGTCTGGTGGAGTTGGATTCACGCAGGATGGTTGTTGTCATTACACAGATGATATACTTGATGATTTTGTATATTATGGAGAAGAACTGGTTATTGAGCGATATAACGATTTATCTAATGCACCCCTTGATATGGATGTAATTAGTGGGTTAGCAACTGAGATGAATGACTATGCTCTAGGTTGTTATGAAGAGTTTCCAACTGCTATGGAAACGCATTTTGGTGGTTCTCAACGGGCTGCTATCGCGGGTATTGCTGCTGGTGTTACCGTTGGGTTAGCTACAGGACATTCTCAAGCTGGATTAAGTGGTTGGTTTTTATCGCAGAATCAACACAAGGAGCGGTGTGGTAGGTTGGGGTTCTATGGATATGACCTACAGGACCAATGTGGTTATCCGAATACTTTTAGTTATAAGAGTGATGAATCTGGTCCACTTGAGTTAAGAGGTCCTAACTATCCGAATGCTGCTTTGAACACTGAACATATGCCGGCTTATGCAGGTATTTGTATGGCTGCACATTCAAGTAGGGGAGATGCTTGGGTGGTGAATCCATATATTAAAATAGCTTTTTCAGATGATGATCTTTGTTTCGATTTTGCTAATGTTAATGAAGAGTTTGGTAGTGGTGGAAGGAGAGAGTTCATTCCTGAAGGAGAGAGATCTGGAATATTATTTTATTAAGAAAAACAGTTTTTTTATCTGTTTTTATTTATTGGTTTTGAAGTTAGTAACCTCATTGTTATTCCAATTGAGAAGGTTATGGTTCCAAGCCATAATAGTATTATGAGTGGGTTTGTTTCTGCTGTGATTGTTATTTGGTTTTCTTCTGCACTGTTTAGGCTTATATATAGGTCTTCGGTTAGGGTTGAGTGTATTGCTGGCCGGAAGCTATGGCTATCGCCTTTTTCTATGCCTTCAATCTGTGTTGTTGTTTCTTTATCGTTTTTGTCGATTATGTTTAGGTTGTAGTGGTGGTAGGTAGCGTATCCTTTTTCGGTTTCTTCGTATTCTATGAACTCGATTTGATATTCATTGAAATCCCAGACTTCGTTTTTTTCTAGTGTTTGTTCTTGCTGTATCCCCATTGTTGAGGTTGCGAGTACTCCGATTAGGATTAACACTATTGAAATATGGATAACTGTAGCTCCTGTTTTCTTGATTCTATGTTTTTTTGAACCTTTTTTAGTTTGTTTTATTAGGTCTATTGACAACAATATCAGTAGTGTTATGAGAATGGGTAGTGAGAGGTCTATGTATATGTTTTGTATTGGTGATATGAAGTAGAATATTATAGGTGCTAATAGTAATATTGAAAGTATTTTGGTTGTTTTCTTTTTATCTATGTATTTTATTAAGTAACATGTGGTTAATACGTATAATATCGCTAGCATTATTGGGGCGGTTCTTGTGTTGTAGTATGACTTGAATTCAGGGCCGATTCCAAGTATTATTCCTAAAAATATCACTATTGATATTATGCCTAATAATATTGTGGTTAGGGTTGTTAGGTTTTGTATGTTAAGGTCTTCGGGCTTCATTCTTATGTTAATTTTTTTTTGAGATAATAAACCGTTTTTGTAGGTTTTTTTTATCTTGAGTTTTGGTTATTTTTTAGTTATTACGTTAAATTTGATGTTTTTAGGAGGCTTTTTGGTTGTTTTATAGTTTTTTATAAAAAAAGTGGGAGAAAGAGAGTTTTATTTTTTTGGGTTGTTGGGTTTAGACTATTGGTACGAGTGCTGCGGCTAGTGAGAAGTAGATTAGTAGTGCGGTAACGTCTTTTATTGTTGTTATGAATGGGTCTGATACGGCTGCTGGATCGTATCCGATTTTATGTGCTATCCAGGGTATCCCATAACCGATTATTGATGCTATTGTACAAGTTAGTGTTAGCGAGAGGAAGATTACTATTCCAAGTTCTGGCATTCCTTGCCATAGGTATGCAACGATTCCTGCTAGCACTCCTACTAGACCTCCTATTAATAGGCCGACGACACCTTCTTTTAGTATGTGTTTTTTTACGTTTTGTTCTCCTATTTGTCCGAGTGCTGTTCCTCGAACGAATATTGTGGAGGATTGGGTCCCAACGTTTCCCCCCATGTCCATTATTGCTGGTAGGAAGATGGCTAGGGCGAGTGTTGCTTCGAGTGTTTCTTCATAGGTATCTATAACGAGTCCGGCGAGTAATCCACCGACTAGTGCTACTAATAGCCATGGAACGCGGAGTTTTAGAATTGTTTTTATGGATGATTCTAGAATTGCAGTGCTTCTTGTTCTTTCGGCTTCCATGAAACTGAATCCTGCAAGCCGGTATATGTCTTCCGAGAACTCTTCGTCAACTACGTCCATGATGTCGTCAAATCTTACGGCACCTACTAAACGGTTTTTATCGTCTACTATTGGGAGTGACATCAGGTCTACTTCTTGTATTTTCTTGGCTGCGAATTCTGGGTCGTCATTGGTTTTTAGGGTGATTACGTCTTCTTTCATTATTTCTTTGACTTTTGTATCTGGTTTTGCGTGTAGTAGTTCGACTAGTGATAGTACTCCGACAAGGTGTTCGTATTCGTCGATTACGTATATGTAGTATATAGTGGTTTCTTCTTTAGGTTTTGCTTTTTGTTCTCTGAAATGTTCTATTGCTTCTTCGGCAGTTGTGTTTTGGTTTACTGATATGTAGTCTTGAACCATGACTTCTTTAACTATGTCTGGATGTTCTTTTAGCTCAACTGATTCTTTTACAATTGGGATCGCCTCTATTTTTTATTTGGTTTTCTGTTTGATTTGGCTGTATTTACTTAAGTTTTATGTATTGGTTGTTTTTAGATGTAGATAGGTAGAAGTCTCCTCTCCGTTCAGGTAGGTGAAAAGTCAATGAGTCCAGAACCTTCTGAAACGCTGAAGGAAGCCCAACGCCATCAGGCGTTTGGGAGGATGTCACATGTAGAGTATGTTGAATATTATTCCGGTTGTCATTCCGACGAAAACGATTGTTCCGATGTAGACTGTTAGTAGTGTTTTGTCGAAGAGTTTGCTTAACATTATTACGTTTGGTATGCTGACGCCGGCACCACCTATTACGAATGCTAGTACGGTTCCTATTGGTATTCCACTGTCTGCTAGGGCGGCTGCGATTGGTAGCATTCCTTCCATGCTGATGTAGACTGGTGCTCCTAATACGACTGCTAGTGGTACGGCTAGTGGGTTTTCTGTTCCTAGAAATAGGTCTAGTATGTTTTCTGGAACTATTCCATGTATTAATGCTCCTATAATCATTCCGATTAGTAGGTATGGGAACATGTCCCAAAAGAATGATAGTGAGCCGGTTAAGGCGTTTTTTATGTTTTGGCTGTGTTTTGGGTTGGTTGTGGTGTTGCATTTGTTGGTTTTTATTCTAACGTCTTTTACGTGTTTTTCTAAATTCATTCTTCCAACTATTAGGCTTCCAGTTATTGCTAGGGTGAAGGTGGTTATTACGTAGAGGATTGTGATGTTTAGTCCGAATAGGCCGAGTAGTAGTATTATGGCGATCCAGTTGACTAGTGGGCTGGATAGTAGGAATGCGAATGATAGGCCGAGGGGGGCGCCTGCTTGTAGTAGGCCTGCTAGTATTGGTATTGTTGAGCATGAGCAGAATGGGGTTATAGATCCGAAGAATGCTGCTATGAAGTTTCCTGTTCCTTCGTCTCGTTTTTTTAGTGATTTTTCGACTCTTTCGGGTGAGAGGTATTCTCTTATTAGGCCTACGAGGAATGATGCGATTATGAATAGGGGTATTAGGATTATGGAGAGTTGTATGAAGTATTCTCCGGTTGCTATCAAGCTGTTTTGTATTTCTGTTGGAATCATGGTTTTTCTTTTTTTTGTTTAGGGTTTTTTTCTAAGTTATAACATCTGTAGGTGTGTGCAGAACTGCATAAACACTTTTGTTTTATATGGTTTACCTGTGGTTTGATTGGAATTAAAAAAAATAGTTAAGGGGTTTTTAAATCCCTTAAATAAGGTTTAGTTTTCTTTGTCTTTTTTTTCTTCGATTTCGATGTTACAGCATTGTTTATCGTTTTTCTTCATTGTTTTTTTGACTTTTTTAATCATTTTTTCAAGTTTTCCATCTTTTTCTTCTTCCATTTTAAGTCACTTCCTGTTTGTGTTTTTATTCTGGAACTGCTTTTGTGCTTGGGAACCAGTCTTTTGTTTTAAGTGCGATCTGTACTATTATTACCATTATCGGTATCTCTATGAGTAGGCCGACAACTGCTGCGAGTGTTGCTGCGTGGTCTATGCCGAATAATGTTATTGCCATTGCGATTGCGACTTCGAAGTGGTTGCTTGCTCCGATTATGGCTGTTGGTGCGGCGTCGTCATAATCTAGGTTTATTTTCTTTGATCCGGCATATCCGATTCCGAACATCAGCATTATTTGAATTATTAATGGTATTAATACTAGTAAGACGATTTCGGGGTTTCCAAGTATTAGGCCTGATTGTGGAGCGATTATGACTATCGTTGTTAGTAGTAATGCGCCCATTGCGATGTAGTGGAGGTTTTCTGTGAAGGATATGAACCATTCTTCTCCTTTTTTGTTTAGTAGATACCATCTTGTTAGGTATCCGGCAAGTAGTGGTAGGGCTACGTATATTGCGACTCCGAATGCTACTTGTTCCCATGGTACTATTATGTCTTCAAGGCCGAGTAGTAATATTGCTAGGGGTGCGTATAGTACTACCATTGTTAGGGAGTTTATGGCTGTCATCACCAGTGCGTGACCCATGTTTGCTCGGGCTATATATGTCCATACTAGGACCATGGCTGTGCATGGAGCGACTCCAAGCAGGATCATTCCGGCCATTAGTTCACGTCCGAGTTCTACGCCTATGAAGGGGGACCAGATCACCATCATGAAAAGCCATGCTATGCCGTACATCATGAATGGTTTTATTGCCCAGTTTAGGAATAAGGTGGCTGATATGGGTTTCCAAGCTTTTCCTGCTTCAATGATTCTGTTGAAGTCTATTTGAACCATTATTGGGTAGATCATGAAGAAAAGAACTACCGCTATCGGTATTGATACGCCTGCATACTCAACTTCTTCGAACCATGCTGTTATTTCTGGGAATAACTGGCCGATCAATAGTCCTGCGATTATACAGAGACCTATCCAGACTGTTAGGTATCTTTCGAAGAAGCCTAAGTCATGTTCTTTATGTTGTGACATTTGGACACCATTTTTTTGGTTTTATTTGAACAACCCTTTGTTGCAAATGTTTACACAGTTGCAGTTTTTTTTGGAATTTATAAAACATAAGTCTTTTCCCCAAAAAACACAGGAAACACAAAAAAACTATTATAATTAATTTGATTATCTAAAGTTGGTATAAATAAAAAGGCTATACAACTCATTCACATAACCAAAACTATAGAAATTAAAATTAAAAAGATAGGGCCGTTTGATAAGATATTTAGACTCTATAGATATTCTAAAAAAAAGTGTTTATCTGGATTTGTTAGTTTTTTTAAACTTTTTTATTTGTTTTTGGTTTATGTTATTTTAGGTTGTTTTTGAATCTACTGTAGTTTTCAGATAATAGTTTTTGGCAATCTGGTGTTTTTGTTTCATCTATATCCAGCTCGAATATTTCTGAAAATTCTTTGACTTTTTTATCGAAATTACTTGTTTTGTTGATTTCTGTGTCTATTTTAAGGACTTTATTATATCCAGCGTTTTCAAAGACTTTTTTTGCAAGTTCAATGTTGTCAAGACTCCTAACCAATCTACATTTTATGAACATGTCTCTCCAGTTATCTGCCCACTTAGGAGTTAAGAAGAAAGTTGCTGGGTCTTTTTTTATATACTCCATGTATTTATCGGTTCCACCTAAAGCCAGTGAGATGCAGTCGTCCACTGTACCAGTGGAATCTTTTAAGATATCTACGTTACCATCGATTGTTTTCTCAATTTCCTCGATTTCTTGTAGTGCGTTGCCACATAATCCATAGAAAAGGAATACGTCATCAATAGAGCTTGATAGAGTATCAACCCAGTTTTTAACTTCTTTTTTAAGTTCATCAGGTTCTTCATGTAAAGCCATAGACATCATTACTACAACGACCTCTCCTTCTTTAACTCCTATTGGTAATGAACTAGGGTTTAACTCCTTAACTTCCATCTCAAGTTTATCTATTATGCTGTTACCAGCGTCATCAAGAATTATAAAAACCTTTTCAACATCACCGTCTTTGTTTAGTAAATAAGCTAATTCATCTTCAAGCAATTCACAACAAACCACTCCATATGGAACTTTCATAAAAAACACCAAACCCAATTAACATTTAGTCTATCTTTAAAAAATGGGTTCTAAAAAACCATTTATATTGAATAGATGGGACATTCTATTTTATTCTTCCTTTTTTTGTTTTTTCCAGATTAGGTAGGTACCGATTATGAGTGGTAGCAATATTAATGCTATCAGTATTGCTTGTATTGGACCTACTGCTGCACCCCACGTATGTGGGCCCTCAACTGGTAAACCACCTCGTGTTACAAATGTTGTGAATATTATGGCTATAAAAGTGATTATTATGAAGATCTGGCTTAAGTATTTGTATTCTCCTTTTTTATTGTTTAGCCATAACATATGTAACAACGCGGTTGATGTCAACCAGGGGAGTAGTGAAGCGCTTTCAACTGGGTCCCAAGCCCAATACCCACCCCATCCAAGTGTCAAGTATGCCCAGTAGGCACCGATAGCGATTCCAAGTGTTAAGAACAACCATCCTAATCTAGACCAAACCAAAGTTGTTTTATTCCATTTCTTTGTTTCATTCAATCCATAACTTATTGTTATAGCTAGTGGTATTGTGAAGAATGCATATCCAAGGAAGATGATTGGTGGATGGATCGCCATCCATGGGTTTAGTAATATTGGGCTCATTGCAAATCCTTGTGATAGGCCATTAAACTCCTCTGTTGGAATGCCGTTGTATAGTTGTGGTATCATCTCTTCTGTTGTTTGGAAGGGACTTTCTATCAATAGTATTAATAAAAAACCAATCGTTATCAAGCTTGCAGTTGCTCTTATTATGTCTTGATTATCTTGTGAAAACCTTTTTTTCTGGAAAATTTCGAATGTAATAATCGATATCGCGATTATTGTGGTCCAGAAATAAATTGAACCGCTTTCACCAGCCCATATGGTTGAAACAGCGTAGTACCAAGGATAATTAGGATCTCCATATGCATATGAATAGAATATTTCAGGGTTTGCAGTGACACAGTAATATGAAAAAAGAATAAAAGACGTTAATAGAACTATGAGTGAAGTTATATTGAGTTTACCAACCAGGTATCTATATTGACTAGTTTTAGTATAGTTTCTGATAGAAATCGATAAGACCCCTAACAAACCGATTAATGTAATTAAAATCAATAGATTCCCTGGCTGTATCAAACTTCCATTCATATTCAATTTCCTATATATTTCGTGATATTGATATCTTGGTTTCTTTATGATAGTTTTTTTGTACAATATTCTATTCAACAAATATTTTTTATGTTTTTGGGACCCCGTAATCTCTATTAAGTTTTGGAAACAACAATAGTCAAGTATAAGTTTATTAGATTTGTGTAGATGATTTGTATGTAGATTGGTTATGGACCTGAATGCATTGAGTTTTTGCAGTCAGTATTTTACCGTGAGGGGATGTCAGGTTAGCCCTAAATCATTTTTTGTTGTTGGGTTGGAGCCGTCTATTACCTAAACCAATCGATTTGAAAGATTTTATTTATTAAGTTTTATTTGTGGAGGGTTTCTTCTGGACGATAAAAGATATGAACTTAAGAGGAAGTTGGATGAGATTGAGGATATTCAGGGAAACCATACAGAGCTTATAACTCTGTATGTACCGCCTGATAAGAATATCAAAGATGCCTATGATCAACTTAAAGATGAGTATCGGCAGGCCAGCAACATCAAAACTAAAAGTACAAGAAAGAATGTTCAATCTGCTTTGGATGTGCTTATGGGTAAGTTGAAACACTTTAAAAACCCACCTGAAAACGGTATGATCATGATGGCTGGAGAAGTACCTACCAGAGGCGATAAAACAGATATGATGAGCCTTATTATAGAGCCACCGGAAAAATTAAATTCATATAGATATCACTGTGACTCTAATTTTTTAGTTGAACCTCTCCGAGAGATTGTTGAGAACAAAAAGAAAATCGGGTTGTTAGTTCTGGATAGGAGGGAAGCAACGGTTGGGTTGTTAATAGGAAACAACATCGAGGCCTTAAGACATCATACTTCAGGTGTGCCCGGTAAAACTAAGGCTGGTGGGCAGTCACAAGCAAGGTTTGAAAGACTACGTGATATAGCAGCTAATGAGTTCTATAAACGTGTTGGTGAGTCTGCAAATGAAATATTTGAGAATGAAGAAGACCTTGTTGGGGTTTTAGTTGGTGGTCCCTCTCCAACAAAAGAAGAGTTCTTGAAAATGGATTTATTGCACCACGAAATCGATGTTATAGACAAGTATGACGTTTCCTATACAGACGAATATGGATTGAGAGAGCTTGTTGATGTAGCTAGTGAAACGCTTGAAAGAATTGAGACTATGGAGGAAAGGAGGGCTGCCAAAGAATTTCTTAAAAAACTGGTTGAAGACGAAAACATGGTGACATACGGTGAGAAAGAGGTGCGTAAAGCTATCCGTATAGGCGCCGTTGAGAAACTGGTTATTTCAGAAGAACTCCGCAAATACAGAGTTAACATAACCTGTAGTGAATGTAACTATAGTAAAGACATAACGGTTAAAGGCGAGGGCCCTAAAGAAATCAAAAATAGATATGAGAACTGTCCAGAATGTAATGGAGAACTAGATATCGAGGTCGAAGATGTGGTAACTGAGTTAGCAGAGATGACCGATAACATGGGTGGAGAAGTAGTATTTGTAAGCACAGATTTCGAAGAAGGACAACAACTATACAACGCTTTTGGTGGCGTAGCTGCAATACTAAGATTCAGTCCATCCTGAAAAAGGAGCGAATTTGTATGTTCAGAGAATTTAAGAAAGAAGTAGAAAAATCACTGAAAGAAACCCTACAAAAAACAGGAATACAAAATAAATTAGACCAGGATAACATTGACGAACCAATCGACTGCAAGATAGAAGAACCTCGAGAGATAGCCGACCTCGCATCAACACTACCCTTCTCACTCGCATCAAAACTAGGTAAGAACCCAACTCAAATCGGCCGGGAAATAACAAACGAAATAGATCCAACCGAATATCGATATATAAAGAAAGTTGAATTCTCAAAACCAGGATATATAAACTTCTATTATGACAACTCAGAACTAACCAACGTCGTAAAAACCGTGTTAAAACAAAAAAATAAGTATGGCTCGATAGATAGAGATGGAGAAAAAATTGTCTTGGAACACACAAGCGCAAATCCAACCGGCCCCCTGCATATCGGTCATTTAAGAAACGCGGTAATAGGAGACACATTAACCCGCATATTAAGAACCAGTGGCCATGAAGTCACCACACAGTATTACGTCAACGATATAGGACGGCAGATGGCGATCCTCTTGAGAGGCGTTAGGAAATATGGATTGAATGAAGACTTAAAACCTGACGTTGCTGTTGGAGAAACATACACAAAAACAAACCAAAACATGGATAGCGAAGACGAAAGAGAGATAGAGCAATTGATGAAGTTATTCGAACAAAACGACGAAGAAACATATAACGAATTAACCAAAACCGTTGAATACTGTCTAAATGGAATAAAAAAAACACTAAACAACATTGGAATTTCACATGATGAATACATAAGAGAATCCAAATTCATTAAAAACGGATTAGTAAACCAAGTTTTACAGGAACTACGTGAACACGCAGTAAAAGACGGAGCACTCAAAATAGAGTTCAACGATATGGATAAAGACCTAATACTATTAAGAGAAAACGGAACATCAGTATATGCCTTAAGAGACATCGCTTACCACAAATGGAAATCAAAAAAAGGCAAGGTACTTAACGTACTTGGATCCGACCACAAACTCTATATAAACCAACTATCAAAAACCCTTAATTATATCAACATCGATAAACCCGAATCCATAGTTTTCGAGTTCGTATCCCTCCCAGAAGGCAAGATGTCCACAAGAGAAGGAGAATACATATCAATAGACCAACTTCAAGACAAATTGATTGAAAAAGCAATACAAGAAGTCAGTGAAAGAAGACCCGAAAAACCCACAGAATGGCATAAAAAAATAGCTAACGAGGTAGCTAAAGCCGCAATCAGATTCGAATTCATACAGGTAGCTCCAGAAAAACCAATAACATTCAACTTAGATAGAGCAGTTAGTTTCAACGAAAGAGGAGCACCCTTCCTACAATACGCACACGCAAGAGCAACAAGCATACTACGTAAAGCTAGAGATAAAGAACCTCAAAACAAAGAAATATCCCTACAAGAAGTTCAAGAAAACCAAGAAACCCAAAAACTACTTAAAACAATCTCAAGATTTTCATACGAAATAGATAAAGCAGCCAAAGAAAGAAAAACCCATAGATTCAGTGAATACACATTAAATCTAGCATCAGACTTCAACCAGTTCTATAGAGACGTCCCCGTAATCGGAGCAGGAGAAAAAACAAAATCAAGACTCGCAATCGTCAAAGCAACCCAAATAACACTAAAAAACGCTATAAACATACTTGGTTTCCACGCACCCAAAGAAATGTAAAAAACACCCAAACCAACACCAAACCCTCCTAAACTTTTTTTTGTCTTAAATCAAGCTTTAAACCAATCAGAGAGGGGTGAGGGAGTTGTGTGTTAGTATATTTCACAGCGGTACAAAGGTGGAACCCCACCTCTCTAGCGGTGGCTAGCTTACTTCATTAACATCCATTTCTGTTTATAAGGTTCAAGATATCTTTGACCTATATATGCTGCTATTGTAGCTCCAATCATGTTCCAAAACATGTCTGCTACTGTATCTCTCAAGCCATACTGCATGTTTGTTCCGAGTATTTGATCAAACATAAACTCAAGTATCTCCCATATAACTCCAGTAGCCATAATAACCATTAGCAAAAATATCCAGGTATATCTTCCTGGAATGCGTATTGAAGTTGAGTATAGGTCTATCGAAAACAACACAACAGTACCTATAACTGCTATTAAGAAACTTGAAAATGTATGGGTGAGGTTGTCCCACCACCATAAATTGTCATAAAAACCAAGAAACCCACCAACAACGTGTAAGGAGAGTGCAAGAACTATAAGGAAGTTGAGTAGGGGAGGGAGGTAGATACCTAGATTTTTTGTCAATATCACGGGAAGTTGGGTGATGCCTAAAGCTATTAAAGCAGAAAATGTCCATCTAACATTTGCAGTGTAAATACCTCCCAAAAAGAATATAACTAATATAGTTTGGAGGAGTCGGGAAGCAAATGGAGCCCAAAAACCGGCTTTTTCACCAAAACCATTTTTTAATAGTTTTGAGGCCCACATTATAACTCCGTTTATAGATGTTTTTTCTGGAGAACCAATCCCTGGAACCTCGAGATCTTTTTTATCGATATAATATTTCAATAAAAAACCAATTAACACTCCGCCTATAGTTATTCCGATTAAATCCACCATAAGATCGGTATTACTCTCCAAAAACAATGTACCTAAAAAGATATCACTACCTTTAGCCAATAAACTCAATAAACCTCCAGTAGCCAATGCAAATATAACAACAAATACAATACCAAAAGGCTTGTTGAACTTGAGTGTTGTTTTTCGATGAAGATAGATCATTGTTAAAAAACCGATTAAAGGCACGACTCCAACAAAACCTATGTTTATACCTAAAAAAACAGTTTCAAGTGATTTAGAAGCCCCAGAAATACCTAAAAACCAGAAAAACAAAAATAAGATAAATATTTCCCAATAAAAACGTTGAGAAACTTTATACAAAAAATAAAATAAACTAAACCCTATAAAGCCAATTAAAAACCAGAACAAAGATGATAGATAAAGCTCTGAACCCACTTCAAAAATGGAGATAAACAATAATAAATCAATAGACATCATCCTGGAGAGTTGTCTCTCCAAATAAGTATTTTTTACTCACTATAAAGTAAAAGATATAGAAAAAAATCAGATCTAGTTTTGTTGCTTGATTCTTTTTAATAAAAAAAGGGGTTGGTGGATGGTTTAGAGCCATCCATTTTTTTATTTGTCTAGTTTTTTTAGTTGGCCTGGTGTTTTATCGCCGTTTACTATTAGGTTGGAGTCGTATTTGTCGAATGCTGATAGTGTTATAAATTCTTCTGTCATCTCGATTGCGTCTACTGGGCATATATCTGCGCATTGTTGGCAGAATGTACATCTGGCTGTGTAGAATGTTATTTTTTCTTCACCTTCTTCTTCGTGAACCTGCATTGCTTGGGTTGGACAGACGTTTAGGCATTGGTAACAATTGACGCATGTTTCTTCGTCGTATTTTAGTTTTCCTCTGAAATCTGGTGGTATCTCTATGGGTGGGTTGAGTTCTATCTCTCCTTTATCCAGTAACTGTAGTACTTGGAGGATTGAGTCGGGGGCGTATCTTGCTGGGAATAGGTTGGTTGTATGTTTCTTGAATACTTGTTTGCTTATTTTTCTCATTATTTTGCTCATTTTAGGCACCTATCATTACGAGTATTAGGCCGAGTAAGGCTAGTGTTGATACTAGGCCGATGAAGTTTCTGCTTAACTGATCGATTTTTATTCTTGCGAAAGCTGTTCTTACGAATGTGACTATGATTGCCATTAGTACCAGTACTTTTATTAAGAAGAACACGAAGTCGATTGCTATTGCTATGGCTCCAGTTAATCCAAGTATTGGTGATAGGTTCCATGGGAAGAATATCGCTACGAGTAATGCTATTATGGCTACAGTTTTAACTCCGTCTGCTATGTAGAATAATGCGAGGTTTCTTCCTGAGTATTCTGATAATGTACCGCCGGAGATCTCTGTTTTTGCTTTTGATATGTCGAATGGGATTTTGGCTAGTTTTGCTGGTGATACCACTATCATGACTGTTAATAGTAGTATTAATCCGATGAATCCTATTGGGCCTACGAGGCTCCATATGTTTGCATCTGCTATTGTTGCTAGTGAGAAAGCTGTTTCTCCACCTACTATGTATGCTATTGTGGCTACGACTATTGCTAGAGGTAGTTCATATGACATCATTACTGTTATTTCTCTCTGTGATCCGAGTGAGGCGAAGGGTGCGCCTGATGCGAATCCACCTATTGACATTGCTAGTGGTGGTGCTGCGAGTAGGTATACAACGATTATTATGTCGCCGTATCCTTCGAGTATTGGGTTCATTGACCCTATTGGTATGTATAGGACTGCGAGTATTGCTGCCGCCATTGCTATGAATGGGACTGAGTTGAATATCCAGCCGACTGCGTTTTCTGGTACAAGGTTTTTCTTTGTTAGTAATTTACGTACGTCGTAGAATGGTTGGATTATTGGGGGGCCTTCTCTCCACTGCATCCTAGCGCTTATTTTTCGGTCTATACCGTGGTAGAGTAGGCCTAGGAATATGAAGGCGAGTGTTATTAGGGGGACTCCTATTAGTAAACGGATTAGTAGGTTATCCATTTTTCATCCTCCTTGTTTTTTTCTTGGACATTTCAACTAACTCGTCTTTGGTGTATGTTTTTTTGTTGTCTCCTTGTACGGTTACTACTCTGTCCATGCAGCTCATGCATGGGTCTATTGATGCGGCTACTATTGGTATGTCGGCTATTTGTTGTCCGAGGAACATTGGTCTTAGACTCATTATGTTTCCGTATGTTGGTGTCCGGACCTTTAGGTTGTGTATTTTTTCTTCATCTGCTTTTTTCTGGAAGTAATAGAATAACTCTCCTCTTGGTGCTTCGGTTCTAGCTACTCCACGACCGCTTCGGCTTCTAAGGTCTTTTAGTAGTTTTACGAGGTTTTCTTCGTATGCTATTTCTCCGTCGGGTAGGCGTGCCATGCATTCACGAACTATGTCTATTGATTGTTCTATTTCTTTTACTCTTACTGCGAGCCGGTCGTATACGTCGCAGTGTGTTTCTCCGAATATCCGGTTAGGGGTCATTGGCTTTATGTTGAGGTCTGCGTATGCTGATGCTGGGTGGTCTGTTCTGTTGTCTTTTTTAACTCCTGATCCTCTTGTTGTTGGCCCTACGGCTCCTAGTTCGAGTGCTTCTTGTTTTTCGAGTATACCTATGTTTCGTGTTCGCATCTTGACTGTTCTGTCTCTGATTATTGTGTCTTCTACTTCTTGGTAGATTTCTTCGTAGAATTTTAGAGCTTCTTCGAGTTTTTCTAGTCTTTTTGGAGTTAGGTCTCGTCTTACGCCTCCTATTAGGTTTATTTCGTAGTTTACTCTGTTTCCTGAGACGTATTCAAGTGCGTCCATTACGTTTTCTCTTTCTTTCCATATGTAGTAGAACAGTGTTTCGAATCCTATTTGGTTGGCTGCTGACCCGGCCCACAATAGGTGTGAATGGATTCGCTCGAGTTCTTGCATTATTACACGTATGTATTGGGCTCTTTCGGGTACTTCTATGTCTAATGCGTTTTCTACTGACCGGGTGTATGTGAATCCGTGTACTTGTGAGCATATTCCGCAGATTCTTTGGACGAGTGGTAGTGTTTGTATTGGGTTTCTACGGTTTGCTATGTTTTCCACTCCTGTGTGTGCGTATCCGGCTTTTATGTCGACGTCTCTTACAATTTCTCCATCTTCGGAGAAAAGTAGTCTGAGCGGTTCTTTTAGGGCTACGTTTATTGGTCCTACTGGTATTGTGTAGGATTCCTTGCCTTCTTCTAATTTAGTTTGATCAAGTCCTTCTCTATCTTCGTTCATTGTTGGCCTTCCTTTTCGTAGACATCTTGTACTTCTATTCTTTTTTCATCCCTTCTCCAGGGGTACTCTTCTTCGGGGTGGTCCCAGGGTAGGAAGAAATGTCTTTCATCGGGTATGTCTTTTATTTCAATTCCAAGCATTTCTTGGATTTCTCTTTCTGATGTTAATGATCCTGGGATTATGTCGGAGATTGTTGGTAGCCATAAGTCGTCTTTAGGTATTTCTACGCATAACACTAATGTTATTTCTCTAAATTTTTCTCCATAAAACATTGATAGGATGTATTTTGTGAGTATGTTGTCTCCTCTGTCAACACCCATCATCGTTACAAAGTGGGGTAGTTGGATTTGTTTTAAATGATTTATCAGGTTTTTTAGTTTGTTTCTCGGTGTACGTACCCATAGTTCTTGGCTTTCTTTTTTGCTGACTCCAGCTCTTTCTTTATTTATTAATCCTTTTATTTCGTCGCCGTATTCTGTGTAAAGATGGTCATATAGTTCTTCTGCATCCATTGTATCCATCATGCTGCCTCCTCTACTTCCTCTTTTGTTTCTTCCTGTTTTTGTCCGGCTCCACGCATTTTTTCAAGCGCTTCCCATGCCTTTACGACGCCGAATATAACTCCTTCTGGTCGTACGGCACATCCGGATATATGTACGTCGACGGGTATTACTTCGTCTACGGGTCCGGCTATGTTGTATGAGTCGTGGAATATATGTCCTGTGTTTCCGCAGTTTCCTATAACTAGGACGGCTTTTGGATCCATCATTTGTTCGTATATTCTCTCGAGTGGTTTTTTGGTTTGTTTTGTAACGGGTCCTGTTACTAATAGGACATCTGCGTGTCTTGGTGTTTCAACTAGTTTTATTCCGAATCTCTCAACGTCGTATCTTGGTGTTAATGCTGCTAGTATCTCTATGTCGCATCCGTTGCATGAACCTGCGTTGAAGTGGAACACCCAGAGGGATTTGTCGAAACTTTTTGATAGCTTCATTTTTTACACTCCTATGAATATTAGCAATAATGTGGCTAATGCGCCTACATACCAGAGTACGTAGTCGTTTATTATTCCGGTATGCATTTTTTCCATCACGTGGTAGAATTCTTTTAGTCCTTCGACGAATCCCCAGTATAGGTTTTCACCGCTTATGTGTGAGTCTTCTTTGGATATTTCGGGGTTTCCTGAAAGGTAGGGTTTTCCAGCCATTTCGGATGTGTAGTTTCCTGCTCCTGCTCTATATATCAGTAATGTAATTAGGCTGATTATTAGGCCAGCGATCAGGAATACCAGGGGGTCCCAATATCCGGCTCCAGTTGTTAATGTTTCTATCATTCTAGTATTCCTCCTATGTATCCAGTTTGATCAATTAATGCTTCCACTGCTGGTGCAACTATTGTGTCTACAACTAGGTCTGGGAATAATCCGAACAGTACTGTTAGTGCTGCTAGTACGAACATCGCTGTTTTCATGCTGGTTGGTACTTCTCCAACTCCTTTGTATCGAGATTTTTCTGGTCCTAGGAATGTGCTTTGGAAGACTTTAACGAATGAAGCGAGTGTTATTACGCTGACTAACATTGCTACTGCGGTTAGGAATGGGTTGAGTGCGTATACTGATTCGTATATTAGTATTTTTGATGCAAATCCGTTGAATGGTGGTAATCCGGCTATTGCTGCGGCACCTATTATGAATGCTATTGATGTGAAGGGCATTTCTCTTGCTAGGCTTCCAAGGTCGTTTAGGCTTCTTACGTTTGTTTTGTATATTATTGCTCCTGCGGTTAGGAAGAGCAGTCCTTTGTATATTGCGTGGTTTATTATGTGGAATATTCCTCCTTCCATCGCGTGATATCCATATACAGGCATTTCTCCGATTTCACCGCTCATTAAAGCAACTAACCCGACTCCTACACCTAACAACATATATCCTGTCTGTGATATTGCGTGGTAGGCCATTAACCGCTTGATTGTTTTCTGGATTATCGCTAGCATAACGCCTATGAACATCGTTAGTAATCCAAGTATGACTATTATCCAGCCGAGTGTTGCTCCATCTAGGTTGACTCCATAGAGTGAGAATGATATTCTGAATAATGCGTATAGTGAGAGCTGGCTTAAGGTAACTAAGACCATGCTTATGTGTGCGGGGGCTTCTCCATATGTGTCGGGTACCCACATGTGTAGTGGGACTGCACCGGCCTTCATAGCTAGTGATCCAACCATTAATGCGAGTGCGAGTTTATCGATTGTTCCCAAACCGGTCTCCATCATTCGGTCGGCTACGACTCCTATGCTTAGGGCGTTGTACTGTCCATATAGGAATCCAACGGCTATTAAGAACATTAGGGCGCCGACTGCACTTAACAACAGGAACTTGAATGCGGCTTCGTTGGGACGTCCTCTATAACTATAGAACGCTATTAAACCGATTGCCGTTATTGAGGAGAGTTCAATGAATACGAATAGGTTGAAAAGATCTCCTGTGAATGCGAAGGCGATTCCAGCTGCACCTAATAAGAGTAGTAATGTATAGAAACCTGTTGTACCCATTCCGGTTTCATCGAAGTATCTCCAAGAGAATATAGATGCAAGGAATGTTGTTAGCGTTATTCCAAGTGCTGCGAAAGCTCCCATACCATCGACTTCAAGTACAACCCGTATAGGTTGTTCCATTCCACCGGGAATAAGTTCGGTTGGTACTGCGGCACCGGTTGCATATGTCATTATTCCGACGTCTATCACTCTGGCAAAGACAACTAGTACTAGGGTTAATGCTATTGCTAGGCCTGCGATTGTCCAAACTTTTTTGGCTGTTTCTCCTAACCGCGCTATTAATGGTGTTGCAAAACCTGCGAGTAATGGCACCATTATTGCGAGTATTGGAGCGTAATCTATGTAATCCATCATCCTCTTAATCTCCTTATCTCTTTTGTATCAAGTGTTCCATATTCTTGGTATATCCTTATCACTAGTGCTAGCATTAATGTGGTCATTGCTAGTCCTATGACTATTGCTGTTATAACCAATGCTTGTGGTACGGCGAAAACCATGACCATGTCTTCAGGTATTAAAGTATAGATTGGGGTTATTCCGTCGGCTCTATATCCTGTGGATACTAAGAATAAATTTGCTGCTGACGCGATTATCACTACGCTTATAACGGTTTTTATGATGTTTTCTCTGAATATCAATCCATAGAACCCTATTAGTAGTAGTATTGCGACTGCTATGTATGGTAAATTAATCACTTCTATCCTCTCCTTCTTGGCTTAACACTATTATTGCGTAGCTTACTGCAGCAAGTACGAGTATTCCAACGAGTATGTTTAGTGGTCCTAATACGCCTCCTGAATCTATGTATCCGGGGTTTATGCCTATTGGTGTGGGTCCGAATATATCTGTTTCGAGTAGGAACTCGCTGAGTTGTTTTCCACCTATGTTTTTTATTATGAAGTATAGTACTGCGGCTGCTGACATCAATGAGAACATTGCTTTGCTGCTGAACCATTTTTTTGCTTCGCTGGCTCCATAAGCTATGAATACTAGTGCTATTCCTGTAGCTATTATCACTCCGCCTTGGAATCCTCCTCCAGGTAGGATGTGTCCGTGGATTATTATGTACATCCCGAATACCAAGATTGGTATGTACATCAATGATGTGATTGATTTAACTATTGTGGACATCTCTTTCATCACACCATCCTCCTTAATACTACCATTACTGAGGCTATTGCTGCGAACAATACGGTTGCTTCTCCGAGTGTGTCGAATGACCTGTAGTCGTAGAGAACTGCTGTAACTACGTTGTTGGCTCCGGTGTCTTCTTGAGCGTTTTCAATTATGTGTTCATCCATGTCTATGTATTCAGGTTCACCGAAGTCTCGTGCCTCTGCTGCGCCGAACAACATGAATGAGAAGAACAATATCAGTATTACTGCACCGACTTTTTTCCTCATACGTCCCACCTCTCGGTTTTCTTTATTGCCAGTATGAATATGGCTGTAGTTAGTCCTGCTCCTATGGCTGCTTCAGCCATCGCTACGTCTGGGGCTTGAAGCATGTAGAACTCCAGTGCCAGTAGGAGGCTCATCGCGGCTAAAGCGATTACTGATGCCAGTATGTCTTCTAGTGTGAGGGATAGGTATGCTGTTATTATTATTAACGATAAAACGATTAAGTGCATCAGTATTTCAAGCTCCATCCTGTTTTTCCTCCATTTTTTCATCTTCGGTAGTTTTTGATTCCTGTTTGGATCCTGTTATACTGATATCCATTGCGTCTACAACTCCTTTAGGTAGGTATCCACTTCTATGGGAGGCTCTTGCTATTGCGTGAGAGCTTGTTGGGTTTGCTATGAGTATTGCTATTAATGCTATTAATGAGTGGATTGCTAGTTGTATTTGACCTCCTGCAGCCGCTCCTGCAAGGTAGTTTTGGATTGCGTAGACAACTACTGCGAGTACGATGAATATTGAGCCATATGTATTGGTTTTTGTTGCGGCATGTAGTCTTGAGTATACGTCTGGGAATCGGTGTAGGCCTAGTGCTGCGATTAGGTTGAAGAATAGTCCTATTGTGAGTAAGATGATTACCAGTATGTCTAGTGGATTCATGTTTCATCCTCCAGGTATTTTGATATGTATAGTGTTGTGACAAATGCTAGTATTGCGTAGACGATTGCAACGTCTATCAGGATCACCGATTCGTATGCAGCGCCCAGCAATATCATTGTGGCTATAACCATCATGTTGGCTGTGTCTAGTCCTACAACCCTGTCCGGTGTTTTTGGACCTAGAACAACCCTTATGAGGGCTATTGAGATGAATACAGCCATTAATATTGCTGCTATCATAAATATGTTCATTCAGCTATCCTCCTGACCCATCTGATCATGCTTCCTGTTAGTTTTTCTGCTTCTGGCTTGTCTTCTGTAACGTTCATCCAGTGTACATAGAACTCATCGTCTTTGTGGTCTACTGTGAGTGTTCCTGGTGTTAGTGTTATGGAGTTTGCGAGCATTGTTATTGATAGGTCGTTTTTAAGCCCTGTCTTGATTTTGACTATGCCTGGAGTGATTTTGCCTGTTATAACTCTCCATGCTATGTCTATGTTGGCTTTGGTTATTCGGTAGAATAATGGACCTATTGCGTAAACTAGTAGTGTTATCATTTTTATTGGGTTCAGTAGGAACCCATATCCATTGATGTTGTCTAGTATTTTGTATGAAACTGCTGTTGTTATGATAGAGACCAGTATTGCTAGTATTATGTCTCCATATTGCCAGAACAGCAAGTCGCCTGTTGAAGCGGTCAGTAATAGATATAATATAAATGAATATATACCGACCACCAACTGGGCTGTTCTTATATTGCTATCCGCCATATTATCAACGATCTCCCTTTTTTATATTTCATGTATCCTGTATTCCCCTTATAAATGAAATCTTAACAGAGAATAATTTATCATGATTATTTATAAAAGATTTGGGTGGGTAGTTAAAAAAATTAAAAACCTCTTAACGAATAAAAAATATTTTTAAAAACCCAATATAACAAAAAACACTTAGTTAATATCTTATTCATGATAAAAAACCCTAAAAAACATAAAAAACCCAAAAAACAATTTTTGAGTTCTATTAATCGATAAAACAGTATTCAACATACCAAAAACCTACATATGTTTGTTTTAATCAATATATTTAAACCACAACACCAAGTTTATTGCTCAAATGAGTATAAATTTCTCACTGTCTAACAATATACTTCTATTACACTTCAAATTCTAACCAAACCCATATATAATTAACGGCGTTACCAAAAAAGGATAGATAAACAAAAAAACAACCTAAATACAAAACCACTACAAAACAAAATAACCATATAGGTGAATCAGGCATGTTCAAAAAAATACCAGACGTACCAGAACCAGACCAACTAATAGACAGAGCATTCAAAAAAGCCAGACAAGAACACAAACAACAAAGCAAAAACAAAGAAATACAAAAAATCCACATAGCAGCAGAACTCATCAAAACCGAACTAGAAAAAATAATAAACAAATACCCAAGCTTCGACCAACTACCCCAATTCTACTACGACCTAGCAACCACAACAATAGACATAGACAAAACAAAAAAAGCACTCGCAACAGTCAACTGGGCAAGAAACATGATGGAAACAATCATAAGCAAATCCCACAAAAAAAGAAGCCATAAAACCGACCTAGAAATAAGAAAAGAAGCATACGGCCGAATAGCATCAATACTAAAAGAAATAAACCCAGAACTAAACCACCTAAGACAAACCAGAAAACAACTCAGACAAATCCCAGAAATCAAAAAAATGCCAACAATCGTTATATCAGGATACCCCAACGTAGGAAAATCCACAATACTAAGCCAAATAACCAGCAGCAGACCAAAAATAGAGACATACCCATTCACAACCAAAAACCTAGAAATAGGAATACTAGAAAAAAACTACGTAAAATACCAGATCATAGACACACCAGGAATACTAGACCGACCACTATCAAAAAGAAACAACATAGAAAAAAAAGCAATACACGCACTAAAACACGTAGCCAACTCAATAATACACGTAATGGACCCAACAGGCAGATGTGGATACCCAACCGAACAACAAGAAAAACTATACCAAGAAATACAAAAAACCTTCCCAAACACACCAATATTCAAAGCCTACAACAAAACAGACATACACAACCAAGAAATCAAAGAAGGATACCCAATATCAGCAAAAACAGGCAAAGGAATACAAAAACTACTAAAAGACGCAATAAAACCAATAGAAATAGAAAAACCATGGGAAAAATACCAAAACTAACCAAACAACAATCAAAAAGACAAACCAAAAACCAAAACAACAACCAAAAAACCAACAATCGCCCCAGAATTAAGCAAAGGCAAACCAGCCTGCGGCTTACCCCTCAAAACCAATAAACTAAGCCCAACATAACCAACAAGACACCCCACAAAAGACCCAAAAGCAGCAGCCGAACCAACAAACGAATAAGCAGAAACCGTTAAAATCGATGGAATAATAGCATCACCCAAACCCATATAAAAAGCCTTCCTATCACCCTCACCATCAAAAGACTCCTCACCAAAAGAATAATCCCTTTCCCACGGAACAACAAAAAGAATCGGAATCCTCATTTTAACAGCACTACCAGCCAAACTAATCATATGTCTAGTCTTATAAACAGCAATAGCATCATAGATAGCTAAAACAACAAGTAAAAGAATAACCGGCCATACAGTGAAAGAAACACCAAAAATCGCTACAACCCCAGCAGCAACAAACAACCCAACAACATTAACAACATACCACTCACGATGAAAAACAACCAAACCAAACAAAAACAAAGCAGGAGCCAAAGCATAAAGAAAACTAACCTCAAGCCCCAAACCAAAAACCCTGCCAAACAAAGCCGTAAAAGAATAAATCAAAGTTAAAAACACAGCCAAACCAATAACAACCTCAATAAACCATTTAGACTTCCTTTCATGCATAAACAAAAAAAACAACGTAAACAACAAAATAAAAACAACAATAACAATCGGATTCAAAACAGACTCAGGATCACCAAAAGCCTGAAGCTCCTCAGCCTTAAAAAACACAGATAGATACACAGCAAAAACCTGAGTAATTACAATAAAAAGACCCATTGAAACAACAGGCAACAAACTCCTATCACTCACCTACCGAACCTCCTTTCACGACTCCTAAACTCATCAAGAACACACCTAACCAAATCCCTATCCAACGCCTTAAAACTATCAACAAAAAAAATCTCAGAATAACTCAAACCCCACAAAAGACTGTTCGGCAACCTTTCCTCACCAACCTTAATCAAAATATCCAGGTCACCAGAACTAAAAAACTGATTCAAAAAATCCTCATCAACATCTCTCAATGAAACCTCACCAGAACCAACCAAACTACAAACCCTTTTTATAGAACGAACAACCTCATCCCGCCCCTTCTTACAGACAACAACCACCTGCCCACCTTCACTAAAACCACCTAAAACCTTCTTCTTTAAACTAGTAGGAGCCCCAGGAAAACCAAACACAACCTCAGAAACACCAGAATCCCTAAACTCATCAACAACAGAAACCAACCTACCAACTTCAATAGAATCCCAATCAGGAACTACAATCCCAACCCTATTTATATCCCATGAATCCCCCAATCTAAACACCAAAACCATACCTACTAAATACTCAATAATACCTTTAAACCTAAAAACACTTTACTTTACCCTTAACTTTCCTAAGAGTTTGAGAACACAATAACTCTATTCACCCATCTTTAAGAAGAGGGGTGGGATGTCACAAATGCAAAACAACCAAATAAAGAGCTATAATAAAAGAACTACTTCAGTCTTGAGAGAAATCAGTAGCGGCTCCAACAACAACCTGTCCATAAGAAACTCCACCATCACCAGGAGGAACCCTTTCATTAACCAACACACTTAAACCTTCATCACTACCCCTCACATAACTCTTTATCTCATCCATAATCATTTTATTATAAGAAACCCCACCGGAAACAGCTATATTATCAACATCATGTTCAACCGCTGTCTCAACAGCTATCTCAGCCAAACCCCTAGCTAAACTAACTTGAGCAGTTGCAGCAACATCCTTTTTTGGATAATCATCCATTAAATCGATTAAATCAATAAATAACTCCCTTGTATCCACTTTAATCAAACCATCTTCTTCAACAAAAGATATATCCAACGAAACCGGCTCCCCCTCACTAGCTATAGCTTCAAGCTTCATAGCCGGCTCCCCCTCATAACTCCTATGATAACAAACACCAAGAAGAGCAGCAACACCATCCAAAAACCGTCCAGCACTAGAGGTACGGAAAACATTAAAAGAACCCTCCAACTGTTGAATAACACTCTCAACTTCATCACTACCATGACGGAACCATAAACCACTTAACAAATCCCTAAGCCCATCAAAAGGATAAAGAATCCCAGCAACCATCCTCGAAGGATAGATAGCTGCAGCATCACCACCCGGCATCAATGAATTAGACAACCCACCAACCCTCTCAAAACTATCTAAACCTGCTAAAAGAACCTCACCACCCCAAACAGAACCATCCTCCCCATAACCAGCACCATCAACAGCTATACCCACAACCCTCTCCACATCATGTTCCCCCATAACAGAAGCAATATGCGCATGATGATGTTGAACCTCAATAGGCGAACCAATCTCCCTAGCATACCTAGAACTCCTATATCCAGGATGAAGATCACAAACAATCAACTCAGGCAAACTACAGCCAGTTAAATCAAGAAGATGTTGAACAACCTCCTTAAAATAACTAAAAACCAATGGACTATCAACATCACCTACATACTGAGAAACAACACACTCACCACCAACACCAATCGCAACAGTATTATCCAATTCAGCTCCAAAACCAAAAACAGGACCTCCAGAAACAGGAATACCCAAAGGCTGGGGAACAAAACCCCTAGACCTCCTAATAAACCGTTTATTATCACCATGAAGCCTTAAAACAGAGTCATCACATCTAGAAACAATTTCACGATCATGAAGTAAAAAACTATCACAAACATCACCTAACTCACTCAATATCTCATCATTCTTAACATGCATAGGCCTACCAGGTAGATTACCACTCGTCATAACAACCGGCTTATCAATAAAATCAAACAACAAATGATGAATCCCCGAATACGGCAACATAACCCCAACCGTATGTAAACCAGGAGCTAAATTATCAGGTAGCGGAAAAGAACTATTTTTCTCCAACAACACAATCGGCCTTTTAATAGACTTTAAAACCTCTTCCTCAACATCACTTACCTCAGCGAAACCCTCAACAACATCCAAGTCAGGCGCCATAACAGCAAAAGGCTGTCGCCCCCTACCTAAACGCTCTCTAAGCAAACCAACCGGTTTTTCCTCAGCAAGACAGACAAGATGTGTACCACCACTCCCCTTAACTGCAACAACACTACCTTCAAGAATATCCCGAGCAACAACCCGTATAGGACTATCATCACAACTAGGAACACGATAGATAGTAGGACCACAATCAGGACAAGCAATAGTCTGTGCATGATAACGCCTATCCCCTGGATCCCTATACTCCTCACGACAAGCACTACACATCTCAAAAACAGACATCGAAGTATTCTCACGATCGTAAGGGAGATCTTCAACAACAGTGAAACGTGGACCACAGTTCACACAAGAAGTAGCCCAATAACCCCCAAACCTACCACCACCACGTATATCATCTAGACAATCACCACAAACAGCCGTATCTGGAGGAACAACACCAGCACCACTACCCTCACCAGAAGACCCAGCAATATCAAAACCACTTAAACCCTCAACCCCACCCCAACTAACCTCAACCTCACGTACATCAGAAAGAGGAGGGCCATCACTCCTCAAACAATCAATAAAACTTTCTATCTCAGCCCTTTCACCTTCAACAACAACCTCAACCCCCATAGCACCCAAATTACGTACAAAACCATCTAAACCAAGAGCAACAGCACTCCTATAAACAAACGGCCTAAACCCTACCCCCTGAACCACACCATCAACCAAAATCTCAGCCCTACTAAATCCACCACTTCTATTTTCAGACAAACCAACAAACCTCCTTAAACCAAATCAGTTATCAAAAAACAAATACCCTTCCCATAAAAAAAAATACAAACCACTTATTAATTAGAGCACATATCATTTAACCAATGGATATAGACCTCATAAAGATACTGGTAATACTACCATTCTTCATAATAGCCTGCATAACTGATTTAAAAGACAGGAGAGTGCCAAACAAACTCTGGATTCCATTAATCATAATTGCAGTTATCTTCGGAGCAATTCAATATACACCAACCTACATAACCATGCTCGCCATATCTCTAACACTAATCTTAATCATCGTTTTTATAATGGCAGCCCTCCAATTCGGAGGAGCCGACCTCAAAGCTTTAATAATAATAGCATTAATATTCCCAGTTTATCCAGAAACCTTTAACCCAATATATGGAGAATACAGTGTTTTCGCATTATCAACAATAATAAACGCGCTTTTCCTAGCTTTAATATATCCAATAGCCATAACCATCACCAACCTAATCAGACGTGATTTAGAAAGACCCCGACACATATTTAGAGCAATAAAAAAACCAATAAACAAAGTAAACGACAAAGAAAGAGTACTTTACAAAGGAGAATACAAAACCCTAACAAAACAAGAAATAGAAACAATCTCTAACAGAAAAAAAACAGTCTGGACAACCCCCTGGATGCCATTCATAGTTTTCATAACCCTCGGAATGCTAACCACAATCTATATCGGAGACCTAATGTACATAATTTTTAACCACCTAATATAAATAGATAATTTAAAAATGATTAAAAAAGCAGTAAATACCCTAAAGAAAGACGAATTAATAGCCTATCCAACCGAAACCGTCTACGGAGTAGGTGCAAACGCACTAAAAAAAGAAACCATAGAAAAAGTATACAAAATAAAAAACCGCCGAAAAGACAAACCAATATCACTAGCCATATCCTCATGGGAAATGCTCCAAGAAATCTCAGAAATAGACAAACAACAACTCAGAACCCTCAAACAATTAATGCCAGGCCCAATCACAGCAATAATAAAAAAAACAGATAAAGTACCAGACCTACTAACAGCAGGCAGCGATAAAGTCGGAGTCCGATATCCAGATAACAAAACAGCCCTAAAAATAATAGAAAAATTCGGATCACCAATAACATCCACAAGCGCAAACTACTCCGGAAAAACACCACCAAAAAACCACAAACAAATAAAACTACCAGTAAAATACATAGTTAAAGCAGGAACCACAGAACTAGGAACCTCATCAACAATAATAGACATAGAAAACGACATCAAAATAATACGAAACGGACCAATAACAAAAAGCCAAATCAAAAAAGCCCAATGGAAATAACAACCCCCCAACACCTAAAAAAACAATTCTAAAAAAACAATACAAAACAAAAAACATAAACTCTATAACATAAACTATTTAGATGAGAAAGAGATTAAATTTAGACTTAAAGTAGGAGAAACATCGATGAAAAAGGTATTAATTATAGAAGACAACCCTGACGAACTAGAATTATTTGAAGAAATACTCAAACAACAATACGAAGTAACAACAGCTGGTGATGGAGAAAAAGGGCTAGAAAAAATGTCACCAGAAATAGATTTAGTCCTACTAGACAGAATGATGCCCGGCCTAGACGGAGGCCAAGTACTAAAAAAAATAAGACAAAACAAAAACCCAGAAATATCCAACACACCTGTAATACTACTAACAGCCCTAGATGCAGGCCTCGATATAATAGAAATGGATTTCAACGACTACATAAACAAACCAATCTCACCTAAAAACCTACGTAAAAAAGTCAAAGAAACAATATCATTATCCGAATACGACACACAAATAGATCGCTATTTCTCAACAATAAACAAAATAGAAACACTTAAAGAAAGCCTAGACGAAGACATACTAAGAAACAACCAAGAATACCAACAACTAAAACAAAAAAGAGAAAAACATCGAAAGGAAGTAGATAAAGCCCTAAATAAACTAATGAAAGACCTACCCCCAGAAAAAACAGAAGAATTCCACGAAATACTAGAAAAACTCCTCTAACCCCCCCTACACAAAAAACATAACACATTTTCCTTCCAAAAATTAATTTTTAAAACCACCGAATATACATGGTATGCAGATACTGACACTAGGGCCCTCAGGAACATACAGTGAAAAAGCTGCTAAGAAATGGGTGCAAAAAAACAACCCAAAAACAGAAATAAAATTAAAATCATCCCCAGACGAAGTCATAAACCAAATCAACCAAAACACACTAGGACTACTACCAATAGAAAACTCAATACAAGGAACAGTACTACAAACAATCGACCTACTCAAACAAAAAAACGTAAAAATAATGGACGAAACCATTATAAAAATCAACCACTGCCTAATCGGACACTCAACCAAAAACATCGAAGTCATAGTAAGCCACCCACAAGCACTAGCACAATGCAGAAACTACATATCAAACAAATTCCCAAACATAGAAACAAGAACAACAGGAAGCACAGCCCACGCCGCAAAACTCACAACAGAGTTCAAAAACATGGCAGCAATAGCACCAGCAGAAACAGCAAAAAAATACAACCTAAAAATACTAGAAAAAAACATACAAGACGTAAAACAAAACCAAACCAGATTCTTCACACTCGCAACAAAAGACTCCAAACCAACAGGAAACGACAAAACAACCCTAATATTCTCAGTAAAACAACAACCAGGAACACTACACAAAGCACTAAAACCATTCGCAAAAAGACAAATAAACCTAACAAAACTCGAATCCCGACCATCAAGAAAACAACTAGGAGACTACTACTTCATCATAGACTTCGAAGGCCACAGAAAACAACCAAAAATACAAAAAGCAATAAAAGAACTAAAAAAACACACAGAACTAATAAAAATACTAGGTTCATACCCAAAAGCCCAAAACAAAAACCAAAACACAAAATAAACCCCAAACAAAAGAAAAAACTGGAAACAATAGTACTGGAAACAATAGTGAACTACCCCGCCCTACTCAGCCGTCGTAGACGGCTTCGTTGAGGGTGGGGTTTCCAGCGAAGTTTCCTTCAGAGTCTGACCAGATTCAAGGTCAGAGAGGCTTATTCGTTGTGGGGCGTCCACAGCCCGCTCTACACCCTTCTCAGACTTGAACAAGTCTGAATTGGGCTTACCTGTGGCTTTTCGAGCCATATTCACTGCACCATTCACGTCAGCATTATATCGAGTCCCATCTGATGATTCGAACAACCCTCGTTCGACTCGTTCACCAACGTACTTGTCGTGATGCTCAACGGCTTCCTCGTCGTAGAATGAACACTTTGACGTGTGTGATTCGGGAACTAACTCGAACGTGATACCACGGGCTTCAAGCTTGTGCTTGAGTTTCTGCTTGAACTTGTCAAATGGAATCTGGACGAAGTTCTGGTTCGTTTTATCTCTGAGGTTCACGTTCTGCTTCCAGCCTTTCCCATCACCAACGTACACCGTGTCAATGCGGTGTTCGATGCAGTAATCGGTGATGAGTCGAACAGACTTGTTGAGGTAGTCGTTGATGGTGTACCGACGCTTCTGATGCAGGTTCTCGATACGTTGAGTTGTGCCGTCGATACCTTGCTTGTCTTTAATCGACTGGTAGTAGGCAATCTTCTGGTTTTGACGGTGATTTAGAGATTTTAGGTGCCTGCCATCCAGGATGAATGACTTGCCTCTCCAATCACAACACGTTGCCAGATTGTCCACGCCAAGGTCGATTCCAAGCCACGACCCTTCTTTTGTCTCGATTTCCTCTACTTCTTTCTCGTAGATGACACGGTACTCGAAGTACTGGGCCTTAGCCCGTGGAAGGATTTGCACTCTCTTGACGTTTGATTCTTGCACTTCCGTGTATGTGAATGGGATTTTGATTTCCGTTAGGTCACAGTTGAACTCGTTTCGGTACGAGTATGGAACGCCAAGTCGGATGTGGTCTTTGTTGACTTGGAATGATTGTGATGGGAATTCAAGCGTGTAAAAACCATCCTTATCAAGGTAGGATGGTGGTCTGATGTTGGCGTCATATTTGTTTTGTCGCTTTTTCTCTACGAGGTTGAAGAATGATTTGAACCCTCTATCAACTTGTTTCATCGTTTGTTGGGCGACTTGGCTTGGGAGTACTTTGTAGTTCCAGTTATCTTTCAACTGGTCGTAGGCGTCGTAGTAGTTGAGGTATTCGCCGTTGTTGAAGTAGTGTTGTCGCACTTCGTAGAGAGTTTTGTTGTAGAGGTTTTTTGAGAGATGGCTCATACTCCGTAAGACCTCGTACTCTTTGGCATCGAGGTTTGCGAGGTTTTGTTGGAGTGTTTGTACCATCTTATTAAGCTAGATGTTAGCCTGTTGTTTAAGTGTTGTTGTTTTCGGGTGTATCCCCTCCCTACTCACTCGCTTCGCTCCTTCCTTGAGGAAGGGGTCTTACCCTCAATTTAATAAACCAAAAAGCCCATTAAATTGTGTGGGGACTGCGGGGGTAGCCGAGTCAGGCCAAAGGCGCAGGACTTAAGATCCTGTCCCGCAGGGGTTCGCGAGTTCGAATCTCGCCCCCCGCACTCAATTTTCTTAGATATCTCCAAACTTGATTTGTTATGTTAAAAATGGTGTTCGAGAAACCGAGAGATATTGAAGACATATTCTATAGCCCAGTTATTTAGTTCTTTATCTAATCTAACAGTAGTTTTGTTTCTTAGACATTTACTTTACCTAGTTCTTAGTTTTATAGCAAATCTCATAATCCTGTTTTTTTACACTGTCCCGTATTACGAAAAAAATTTATGTATTATCTTTTATAGGTTTAACTCGGTTTTATTACGAAAAAAATATTCTTATAACTCTTTATGATGTTTTAATAGTTATTGAATACTTATTTTTTAGTATAAACCTTTTATATCGGTTTTTAGGGATTAGTTTTAAATATTCCAGGGTTTATTCTTATAATTGAGAAAGAGATTTATGGGAAAAATATGGAGGTGATTAATGATGTGTTGTCACGATCACGACTCAGATGAAGATGTTGACTCAGACCATGACCATGATGATTCAGAGTGCTGTCACGGTCATTAAATAGTTTTCCGGGACTACCTTTAGAATGTGGTTTAGGTTTTCGAAAGGGGTTAAAAGTTATTTAACCCTTTTTTATTTTTTTAAGGAACTGATTTTCTTAATTTTCTGTAAATGAGTTCTGCAAATAACGAGGAACAGATAAAATAATAGATAAGTAAATGTTTGGAATAGAGTTGAAAGAGCGCTCTTCAATGGTATGTAACGGTACTCTGATAGAAGGTGAGAAAAACGGTGTTTTGGATATTCTAAGAAAAGCAGGTATATTTCTAAAGTTTGGGGGGTGGAGATAGAGTGGTTTTGACATCAAAAACTTTTTTGAACTTTTTTTTAGGTTAAAGGGGATGTCAGGTAGGTGATGAGTATGATTGATAGTAGTATTATGGCTAATATCAGTATTAGTATCGCTAGTATTGTGTTTATTTTTGATATGGTGTTTGAGCCTTTTAATGCGTCTTCAAGCCAATATAGTAACATCTGTCATACTTAGTTTGGTATAAGGTTTTTGTAAATGTTTTTATTTTAAGGGGTTTTTTTGGTTTGTTATTTTTGTTTTTCTATGTGTTTTTGTATTTCTTTTTTTAGCATGTTTGCTGGTATGTCGGGTAGTGATATTTGGGTTGTTCTGCCTCTTTTTCCTTTTCCGCTTAGGGATGTGTCTATTACGCCCATGTTGTTTAGTTCTTGTATGTAATGCCAGAACTGGGTGTATCCTCTTGGTTTGATGTTGTGTCCTTCGCAGATTATTTTGTAGTTTTTTTCTACTTCGCCTGTTGTGACGTATGCTTTGTTGCTGTTTTGGAGTAGTTGTGTTATGGATAGTAATACCATTAGGTGGTTTTTGTTCATATCGGTGAATAGTTCTTTTCTCATGTATGGATGTATTTCTGCTTTGGCCCATCGGACGTGTTCAGGTACTACTGTTTCGTCTCCTTCGGAGTCGGCTTTTTTTCCTGCTTTCCATAGTAGTTCTATTGCGAATCTGGCGTTTCCCCATTCGCTTGCTATGTCGGATATTAGGTCTATTGTTTCTGTGTTTACTGTGTTGGGGTTGAATGCGAGTTTTATTCTTTGTTTAAGTATGGATGTAAGTTCTCTTTGGTTGTATTCGTTTAGGTTGATTATGTTTCCACGTAATGTGCTTTGTGTGCTTTGATCTAGTTGTTCTCTGAAGCTTGGGTCTCTTGCTATGTATATAACTGATATACGGTTTTCGTAGTCTCCTAATGTGTCGTCTGACATCCTGGATAGGTTGTATAGTATGTCTGGACCGCTTTTATTTATTAGAAAATCGATTTCGTCCATTCCTATTATGAGGTATTTATCTCGTACTTCAAGCATGTTGAATAAGGATCTCAACATCTCTTCAACACTGTATCCACGGCTTGGAAATCTTTTATCGTAGTTTTTTAGAACTTTTATTAGTGCTAGTGATCCGGTGTTGTGTTTCCGACAGTTTACGTGTACGTAGTTGAACCCACGGCGTTCTTCAAGCATTTCTCCAAATTTTTTAGCCATCACCGTTTTACCGGTTCCAACTTTTCCAGTTATTAATGCACTTTGGGTTGACCCGACTCTTTCTTCAATCACATCTCTAAAGAGCCTAATTAAATATCTAAGCTCTTCTTCCCTCTCAGGCAGGCTTTCAGGTACATAATCGAAATAAAGAGGCTGTTCGTTTTTAAATACCGTGGGCCTGCTGAGTTCGTCTCTAATTATATCATTCATTTTTTATCGCCAAGTAGGTCCCTCTTGGCATAAAAGTTAATTTCGTTTGGATTTAATCGACATAGTATACTTGATTTAACTCCCTTTAACCTTACTTCCTTATCTTTGAATAATACTTTTGGTTCAGTTAACATGTAGGTATGTAGCCTTTATCTATTTTTTTCTGTTTTTTCAGAAGTTTGTTATTTACTTAGGATTATATGTTGTTGATGGCTGGTATCTCTATCGTTGATTATGGTTTAGGTAACCTACGTAGTGTTGTAAAAGGCTTTGAGAAGGTTGGTGGTGAGGTTGATGTAGTTGAGGAAGGCAGTAGGTTATTAGATTATGATGGTGTTGTTATCCCTGGAGTAGGTGCTTTTGAGGATGGAGTTAAGAGAATTCGAGAGATTGACTCTTTTTTGTATCGATTGATTGAAGATGGAGTTCCTGTTTTAGGTATATGTCTTGGTATGCAGATGTTGTTAACCCGTAGTTTTGAGAGTGATAAGTGGGTTGATGGATTGGATGTTATTGGTGGTGACGTTGTTCGATTTAAAGGCGTTAGAAAAATACCACATATGGGTTGGAGTAAGGTGACTCCATCAAAAAAACATAGACTGTTCAATGGTATTGAAGATGGATCATATTTCTATTTTGCTCATTCCTATCACGTTAGACCTAAATTTGAAAAAGATGTGGTTGCAGAATCAATTTATGGAGAAAGTTTTCCTGCAGCAATATCCCGTAAAAACGTTGTGGGTGTTCAGTTCCACCCTGAGAAATCAGGTAAAACTGGGTTAAGGGTATTAAAGAATTTTTTGGAGATAACAAAAAATAAATAAAGATATATCTAACTTGATTGGTTTATTTAATTATGGTTAGGTGTGTATTTATGGAGAATATGGATAGTTTTGATGTTTTGGTGATTGGTGGTGGTCCTGCTGGATTAACTGCCTCAATATATACTTCAAGAGCGGATCTGGATACAGTTGTTTTAGATAAGGGAGAGAACAAACTGAGTAAGGCCGATGTGATTGAGAATTATTTTGGTTTTGATGAACCTTTATCTGGCTCTGAACTTTTAGATAGAGGTAAAAAGCAGTCAAAGAGATTCGGTACTGAAATAATGGATTTGGAGGCTTTATCTATATCTATAGAGGGTGAGAGTTATGTTGTGGAAACTGTTGAAGGTAGTTTTAGAGGAGAGGGCTTGATTTTAGCTACAGGTATACAACAAAAGAAACCTAGGGTTGAGAACCTAAGTGATTTTGAGGGGAAGGGTGTGAGTTATTGTGTTGTTTGTGATGGACCTTTGTTTAGAGATAAAAAATGTGGTGTTCTCGGTTCAAGAGATTATGGAGTTAAAGAAGCCCTTAAACTACATGAATACACTGAAAACGTGTTTTTACTAACGGATGGTAAAGAGGTTGATGCAGATGAACGTTTGGTTAGAGAGTTGGATGAAAAGGGAATAGAGGTTATAACTGAAGAAGTAACCAGAGTTTTTGGAGATCAATTGCTTAATGGAGCCGTTGTTGGTGGCGAGGAATTTGATTTGGATGGTTTGTTCATCGCTATCGGTACAAGTGGAACCCTTGACTTTGCATTAGAACTCGGTATAGATATTGAAGATGGTTTCATTCAAACTGAAAAAGACCTTTCAACTGGCCTACCTAGACTCTATGCTGCCGGAGACTGTACCGGTGGCGAAAGACAGATATCACTGGCAGTTGGTGAAGGTACTGAAGCGGCTTTAAACTTAATTAAGGATTTGAAGGGCGAGATAAAACAGGATTGGGGATAAAAAAATAGTTTAGGTTGACCCCTTTTTAGGGTCAAAGTCCTTTGGTTTTTTATTGGTTTTGTGTTTCTGGTGGTTCTACCCAGATTACGAAGTCTCCGTCTTCTTTTATTACGCCTTTGACGTTTTCTGTTTTTATGGGGTCATCGACTTCTTCGTTGGTTATCTGTCTTACTTGATGAACTTCGTCTACTATCCACCCGATGTTGTCATCGCTGTCTTGATTTGCTCCTTCGAAAACTATGATTCTTTTTCCGTCACCGTTGTTTTCTAGGTCGAACACGATTTTTGGATTGATTATTGTGGTTGTTTCTCCTCTTAAGTCCATTACTCCTTCTATGTGGTTGGGTGTGTTGGGTATCTGGGTTAGGTCGCCTTTGTCTACTATTTCTGCGACGTAGTTTAGGTCTACGCAATATCTCTTTTCGTTCAACTCGAACTCTATGACTTGTGTATCGATTTCTGTCATCATAGATCACTTATCTTATTTTTATTCTAAATTGAATTCGTCTATTGTTTCTCTGTTTTGGTCTGCTCTTTCGAGTGTGTCTTGTGCGATTTCTGCTATTTCTTGTACGGCTTCGTTTTGTTCTTCTACGCTGCTGTTTATTTGTTGGATAGCTGCGTTGATTTCTTGGCTTAGTGCAGAGGCTTCTTCTGCAACTTCGCTTACTTCGCTTGTGTTGTGTGCTTGTGATTCTGTCGCTTCTGCTATTTCATCGATTCCTTGGCTTATTTCTTCAACCATTTCTTGGATTTCTTCTAGGTTGTTTACAACTTCTTTAACGGCTTTAGTGCTTTCTTTAACTTCTTTGTTGGTTTCTTCTATTAGTTTGGCGTTTTCGTTTGTAAATTCTTGAACTTCTCTTATTATCTCTTCTATTTCTTGTGCTGATTCTTGTGAGTCTTCTGCTAGTGATTTTACTTCGTTTGCGACTACTGCGAATCCTTGTCCTTTTTCTCCTGCTCTTGCTGCTTCTATGTTTGCGTTTAGGGCTAGTAGGTTGGTTTGTTCTGCTATGTTTGAGATTACGTCTGTTATTTCGCTGACTTCCGCCATCTTCTCCTCAAGTTCCTTGATATTTTCTACGTTTTTATCGGTGACTTCATCGAGGTGCTCTATTTTATTTATTGCTTGTTCAGCTTCTTCTGCGCCTTCCTGGCTTATTTCAGCTGCGTTGTCTGTTTCAGAGTTGATCTGTTGTGCGGCGGATGTGATTTGTTGTATTGATGATGATAGGTTTGAGATATTGTTTTTCATTTCCTCTGACTTCTCAACCTGTTGTTCTATTCCACTACCTATTTGTTGTCCTGACGCACTTATTTGGTCTATTGAGCTTGCAAGCTCTTCTGTGGAAGCACTCATGCTCTCACTGTCTTCAGTGAATGCGATTGCACTTTCTTTTGCTTCTGAAAGAGCTTTTTGTATTGCCTCTAAACCTTCATTTATGTCTTCGTGAAGTTGTTTATCCATTTCGTAGGCTTCTTCAAGGGATTTAAGGTCCGCTTCTGGTTTTGGTGTATCTAATCTAGGAGTCAAATCTAAGTCATTGAATTTTTCGAAGACTCGTTCGTATTCATCATTTATTCGTTGCCAGTATTTTTGAATTGCTCTTAATTCTTCTAGTTTCTCTTCGGCGTCAAGCTGAGATTCTTTTGCGTCTGTTATGTCGTTTATTACTTGTACTGCACCGGTTAAGTTTCCATCGTTGTCTGTGATTGGTACAGCGGTACTGATTACGTGGTAGGTTTCTCCTCTGACAACAACGTTGTCTCTTGCTTCGGTTACTTCTTCACGTTTATCTATTGCGAGGTCAGCTACTGATTCGTGGCCACCGCTTATTTCTCTAAATTCACTTCCAACCGCCTCTTCCTTACTACAGTCTATGTATTCAGACATTGCGTCGTTCCATCGAGTGATTTTGTGGTCTGGCCCTACCATGAACATTGGTACAGGTGCCTTTTGAAAAAGGGCGTTGATTTCTTTTTCTTTTAATTTTCGATCTGAAATGTTCTCTGCGTACTCTACGGCGCCAACAATCTCTCCATCATCGTTTCTTACAGGCGCGCCTGTATATTTGATTGGTATCTGTTTTGTTGGGGATGGATGCCATACATTTTCCTTGGTTATTGAAGAACCATTTTCCATCGCCTGTTTTGGTGCACATTTCTCTGTATTACAATGCTCGGTGTCTAATAAGTTGTAGCATTTTTTACCAACGCATTCCTCTGGTGACATCCCTAGTTTTTCAGCCCCGGAGGGATTGATGTAATCAACGTTGAAATCTTTATCGATCGCTAAAACGGTTTTCGGAATACTTTCGAGGTAATTGCTTTCATCCACACCATTTTTCGATTGAACGGCCTTAACTTCCGATTGGCTGGCAAAACTCTTAACCCCTAGTATTGAAAGAATCTTTTCTAACATATCTATCTCCTTAAATTACTTAGTTATTGATTTATAATACCCACCAGTAAATAGATTACCTTTAAAAAAAGCTTTCTATAGTTGATTACTGGTATTCATTACACCCTAACTTTGTAAAACATCTTATATTTAAATGATGGGTTGTTATTTTGGTTTTCGTTAATTGAATAAATGGTTTTAATGTTGTTTGAGATTTAAGTATTCATGTATGCTTAGGGTTGGAGTACATGTCTCGATTTCAGGCGGTATATACAGGTCTTTTGATAGAGCTAAAGATCTTGGCTGTAATTGTTTCCAGATCTTTTCACACTCACCTAGAAGCTGGAAATTTAATATACCTGATAAAAAGGATTCTAAACGGTTTGTTAAGAAATCTAATGGTAATGACGTTGAGCCATTAGTGATTCATGGTTCTTATCTAGTTAACTTAGCAACACCTAAAGATGGGTTAAGAGAGAAATCTATTAAATCTACACAGAAAGAGATCGATTTTTCAAATAAAGTTGGAATCGATTATGTAAATATCCATCCAGGAGCCCATACTGGCAGTGGGGAGACCCAAGGTATCAACAACGTAATTAGCTCTATTAATCAGATTCAAGGCCTTGATGAAACTGAATTGTTGGTTGAAAATACATCTGGTAGTGGAACGACCGTTGGATATAACTTTAAACAAATAAAGGAGATTTTAGATCGAGTTGATCGAGATATTGGTGTGACACTTGACACCTGCCATGCTTACACTGCCGGATATGACTTAGGAAGTAAATCTGGTCTTGAAAAAACAATTGAAGAAATTGAAGAAACAATTGGAATTGATAAAATCAAGTTAATACATCTAAATGACTCAAAAAACCCTTTAAACTCAAATAAAGACCATCATGAACATATTGGTTTAGGCAAGATTGGAGTTAAAGGGATGGAGCGAATAATAAACCACCCTAAATTAAAAGATATCCCATTTATACTTGAAACACCAATCGATGACCAACGTGGAGATGAAGAAAACATAGAAACAGTCAAAAAACTAAGAAATAAAGGTTAATGAATGTTTAAGCCAAAAGTAAGCACACCCCTCTAGAAAGAGGATTAAAATATAAATTTGTTAAACTTTGAGTTGTTTTGATAGACTTCCTTGACTTAACGCTAATCTTTTTTTACCCAATTTTTTTGTTTTTATCTTAAATCAGTTCTAAGACATCTCCTCTTTAAGAAGAGAGGAGATGTCACTTGTTGTTTAAATCAGTTTTTGTTATTTTTTGGTTTTTTTCAATAGTTCTTTCTTTTTTTCTTCAAATTCCTGTTCTGTTATTGCGCCGTCTTCTTTTAGTTTATCTTCTTCAGGCGGTAAGACTCCGTGCTTTAGCTCGGAGATACACCGCCAAAACATATTTAATTTCTACTACAGAAGTATAGCCTGATGGGATATGATGCTCAAAGCGGTATCCATAGCAAGTGTTCACTACAGTATCACTTGATACTGGCTACTAGGTGTAGGTACAACTTACTGGAAGGTGGAGTCGGTGAAGACCTGAAAGAACAGATAGATAGTATCGCTGAGAATAAGGATATAGAAGTTCTGAACAAGGAAACAGATGAAGACCACATTCATATATTGTTCCGTGCTACGCCGATAACAGAACTATCCAAGTTCATAAACAGTTTGAAAGGTGTTACAACCAGAAAACTACGGAACAAACACAACCATCTTGAACAACACTCTGCATTGTGGTCGCCAAGCTACTTCCTTGTCACAACAGGTGAAGTGACACTCAATCAGCTAAAAGAATATGTAGAACAACAAGGTGGGTTCGGGTGAAAGTAACGAAGACAGTTCAGGCAGGAGTGGTAGAACTCACAAACCAAAAACACAGAGAACTAGAAACAGAATATCAGAACCTACAAAGGTATCTTCAAGGTGACGAAGATGTCGAAGTCTATTCTGCTAACAAACAACAGGCAGAAAGATTCTACGACACAATAAAAGAAGACCATGAGTATCCGATTTCCGTCCGAAAAGACTTGATAGATGTTCAGGAGTGCGAATCCAATATAGCTGATTACTTTGTGAAAGTTCCGACAGCACAACGCTACGGAGGACTCAAACTACCAATCAAAACCCATACAGAAATCAAAGACAACTGGGAGATAGGAGAAAGCAAGGTAATTAAGCGTGACGGTAGTTTTTATATTAATATTTCGGTCAGTTACGAGGTAGAACCTGTTTCTGATTTTCATGGGATCTATGGTGTTGATCTTGGACTCCGAAACCCTGTAGTTGGAGTGGCTCTGTCGGTGGCAGAGCCTTGCCACAAGATTCAAACCGTAGATTTCCACGCAGAACAGATCCAGAAAATCCAGAGCAGATACGCCTACCTACGCAGAAACACCTCCACAGGAAAGAAATGGAAGAACAGGGAATACAACAAAGTAAAAGACATATTGCATAAAGTCACGACAGAGATAGCCAACTACTGCAAAAAACATAAACTGGCTGTAGCGGTAGGCAACCTCAAAGGAATCCAAAACCAAGACAAAGGAAAGGCTATGAACCGTCAGCTACATCGATTCCCCCACTACAAGTTCAAGCAACTACTCCGCTACAAACTAAAAGATAGAGGGTTACCTTTGGTTGAGGTTGATGAGGCGTATACCAGTCAGACTTGTGCGAAGTGTGGAGAAAAAGGGGAGCGTTATAGGGGGAGGTTTCGATGTTCTGGAACAGAAATACATTCTGATGTGAACGGTGCTTGGAATATTGCCAAGCGGGCGTTAGGCAAACTTGAAATAAAGTCTCTGGCTGACGCAGGGGCTACTGTGACATAGCCCACAAACTCCATAACGATGAAAATGCCTATCCATCTCTATATAGTTCAGAGATGTGAAGCATCGAGTGAAGGAGAACCACTAAACGGCAAGGAAGTCCCGTACTTCACATCGGGGAGGATGTCACTGAATCATAAGCAACCCATATTGCTAAGACTAGAGAAAGAATTGGGAGGGAGAATGCTAACAATAGAATGAAGGGTATTAAGAATATTTCAAACATAGTTAGTTTTTAGTTCTAGGTGGTTTAATTTTTTCGGTTAATTAAAAGAAGTTTTTGGTTATTTAATTGAGTTATTGGGTTGTTTAAGTGGTTGGGTGGTTTTTATTGACTCAGGCCTTAAGACCTTTTTTAGGGAGGGGTATTTCAAGGATATTTTTCTATGTGTATGTATCCTTGTTGTGTTTTTTTGCTTATGTATTTGGAGATTGCTTTTTTTATGATTGGTCTTGTTATTGGTATTAGCAGTAGGAATCCGGCTATATCTGTTATGAAGCCGGGTGTTAGTAGAAGTCCTGCTCCAAATAGTATTAAAAAGCCATCCATTATTCTGTTGGAGGGTGGTCCACCCATCATTACTTCTTCTTGGAATTTTTGGAGTGTTTTTAATCCTTGTATTTTAGCTAGAGCTCCACCAACTATACCTGTTAATATAACTATGGCTATTGTTTCTAGAGTGCCTATGTAGTTGGCTATTTTTAGTAGGACGAGTAGATCTATTAATGGGACAGTTATGAATAAAGCTATTATTTTTAAAAGCATGTTGTATCACTAGTTTTGGTTTGGTGAGTTATTTTTTTGTTTAGTCTTGTTTTTTTAATTGCTTCTGTTATGTGGGTTATTTCTATTATTTTTATATCGTTTGTTTTTCTTTGATTGTTTGTGTCAATGGATAAGTAACACGTATCTTTGGTGTGTATGTTTTGTTTTATCTCTTTTCTTTTAGTTCTTGTTTGATTGCATTGTATTGTATTTTGGGTTATGTACTGTTTTTTGTAGTTTTGTTAGTTTTTTTGATTTTTTTTGGTTTTTTTGTTTGTTGTTGTGTTGTTAAGAGGGTGGAGTTGGTTATTTTTTGTTTGTGGTTTTTTGTTGTGTTTTTGTTTTTGTTGGGCCTATAGGTTGGTTTTTGTTGTTTTGTTTTGTTTTGTTTTGTTTTGGGTTTTTATGGTCCTGGGGTTTTTGTTCCGGTCATTTCTGCGGCTTCTGGTGTTAGTGCTCTTAGTGTTGTTTTTTCGAGTTTGTTTATGTCTGTGTTTCCTGCTTGTTGTGTGAGGGCTATGACTTCGTCTGTTATTGTGTTTAGGTAGTTTGTTAGTTTTTGGCTTGCTTTTTTTGGGTTTATTTTTTTTCTGTTTTTGGGTTTTTGTGTGGTTATTCCGTTTGGACAGTTTCCTTTGTGGCAGTTGTTGCATTGTGTGCATCCGATTGCTATCATTGCTCCTGTTCCGATGTAGCAGGCGTCGGCTCCTAGTGCGAGTGCTTTTGTTACGTCTGCTCCGTTTGTTATTCCTCCTCCTACTATTAATGAGACTTCTTGTTGGTAGCCGTTTTCTTTTAGTGCTGTTGCTGCTTCGGCTGTTGCTGGTAGTGTTGGTATTCCGGCGTGGTTTATTACTATTTCTGGTCCGGCTCCGGTTCCTGCTTGCATTCCGTCTATTGCTATTGCGTCTGCTCCTGCTTTTGCTGCTATTATTACGTCTTCTTTTACTCTTCCTGCACTGAATTTTACTATGATTGGTTTTTTCCAGTTTACTATTTCTCTTAGTTGTTCTATTTTCATTTTGAGGTCTTCTGGTCCTACTATGTCTATGTGTCGTGATGGACTGAGTGCGTCGGAGTTTTGTGGTATTCCTCGTATTTCTGCGATTTCTGGTGTTATTTTTTCGCTTGAGAGATGGCCTCCCATGCCTGCTTTTGCTCCTTGGCCTATTTTGATTTCTATTGCTTCGGAGTTGTTTAGGTATTGGCTTGATACGCCGAATCTTCCTGATGCGTATTGGCTTATTAGTTTATTTGCTGTTTCTCTTTCTTTTGGGTGCATTCCACCTTCTCCTGTGTTTGTTGCTGTACCTGTGTTGTTTGCGGCTAATGCGAAGGCGGTTTTTGTTTCTATGCTTATTGCGCCAAAACTCATTGCGGGAAGTAGTATTGGTATATCGATTTCTAGGGGGTTTTCTGCATATCGGTTTCCGATTGTAACTTTGGTGTTGCATTCTTCTCTGTATTTGTCGATAGGGGGTCTGGAGATTTGGGCTGGTAGGATTGTTAGGTCATCGAATGTTGGGAATCTATTTCTGGCTTTTCCTCCTCTGATGATGCAGTGGTTGGTTTGTGTTTTGTTTATTATTTTTTGGATGGTTTGATCTTGATGTTGGGGTTGTTTTTTATGTATTTGGATTGCGTTTTGGTTACAGGTGTTTATGCAGTTTTTACATCCAATACATTTGTTTGGCTCTATAGTGGGGTGGTTTGTTCCTTGGGTTAATGCGTTTTCAGGACAGGCGTTTATGCAGTTCATGCAGTTTTTACATTTTTTTGAATTGATTATGGGTTTGTAGTTCATTTAGTTCCCTCTTGGCGTTATTTTGGTGAATGATTCAATTTCTTTTGTTTTTAGTTGGTTTTTCAGGGTTTTTTTGAGGTATGTTTTGTCTTTTTGGTTTAGTTTGGATATAACTGCGTTTTTGCCGAGGCTTTCAACTTCTTTATAGCAGTATATTGTTCCACCGATCATTGATTCACCTGTTTTATCTCCGATGTTGCCTAGAACTGTTATTTTACCCCCCATCATGTATAGTCCTGTCATGAAGTCGCTGTTTCCTTGGATTATGATTTCGCCTTTTTTCATTATGCTGCCGGTTCTTGAGCCAGCATCCCCATTTATTTTGAGTTTGCCTCCGTAGATTCCTTGACCAGCTCCATCACCTACACTTCCAGTTATTGTTATTTCTCCGGAATGCATGTTGTCTCCAACTTGGTTGCCTGCGTTTCCTTTTACTTGTATCTCTGCGTTTTCTAGCATTGTTCCAAGGAAATATCCAGCGCTACCCATTATAGTTATTTTTTTGTTTTTTGTGAGGCCAGCGCAAATGAAGTGTTTTGAAGAGGGGTTTATTATCTCTATATCTATGTCTGTGTTTTTTATTTCGGTATTAAGTTCCCGTGTGTTTAGTTTATTGCCGTCCAGTTGTTTTATTTGAGGCATATTTATTCACTTCCTATCGCTCTGTGTTCACCGGGCTTTAAGTACTCTATTTCTGCATCGCCGAGTGCTTGGTGAATTGCGGTTTCTTCTGATGCAAACGCGGTTAAACCGTTTTTCTCACCGATAACTCCTGGCCGAAGCCCTAATGGATCTTTAGCTATACCTAACTCGTTTTTTGTTGAAATAATATATGAAAAAGGACCATCCATATCGTTTATAGACATTTCAAGGGCTTCATCTAAACTATATCCTATATTTAGTTTATCCGAGATGTAATGAACAATGCATTCAGTATCATTATCTGTCTTGAATTCATGGCCTTTGTTTTCAAGTGTTGTCTTGATGTTTTCATAGTTTGTTATCTGGCCATTGTGTACTACTGAGATATCTTGTTTGATGTGGCTTTGGAAGGGGTGGGCGTGATAACGATCAACTACGCTCTCTGTTGAAAACCTTACATGCCCTATTCCATGTGTCCCCTCTGTGTTATGGCCTTTAATTGTTTTTTTGAGTTTTCTAACGCTTCCAGTATCTTTTATTATATAGAGAGAGCCAACACTAATCACATTTGTTTTTGGGAGTTTGTTAATTTCGTTTATTTTCTTTTTTAATTCTTCAAAACTGCTTTTTATTTTTCCTGAATATATTGGGTTTGAACTGGACTCCATATACTTTATTGATAGGGATTGACCGACAATTGACTCTACCTTACCTATGGTGTCATTTTGAGCTTCAACCAATAGGTAATGTTCATCCTTCTTTGTGTTTATTCCACCGTAAACAGCTATTCCGGCTGAATCTAAGCCACGGTGTTGCAAACTTTCAAGCATTCGAGTTAGAACACCACCAACATCGATTACATTCTCCGAGTAAATCCCTGCAATTCCACACATAACACTGGATATTAGGCTTATCGATTTAAAAGTCTATTTATGAAGGTTTAATAATTAATATGAACCAATATGACTAAACAATGAAGTATAACACAAAAAACACATTTCTTAGGAACAATTAAAACACAAAAAAACAACAAAGATAAAGCCCTCCAACAGGAGATATGAGTAACGGTCGTTTGGCACAGCCAGAAATCTACATGTTAAACTTAACTTCAGGTTGTTTCAAGCAAATGGAACATGTGGCCTGCAAACCTTAATTATCCCAACGCTCGGGAGATACTCGCCCTTCATAGCAGGGGAGGGGGCGGATGGTAAGTCTAAGTTAATTAATTTATAGAAATTTTGAGAGGTTTTTGGTGTTATTTATGAAGATTGGTAAACTTGGTTCTGATTTGTTGGAGAGAAATGTTATGCCTTTTTTAGGGCTGGAGAGGGATGAGGTTGTTGTACACTCTGGTGTTGGTGAAGATTCAGCTGTTCTCCGAATGGGTGAGGGGGTACAGGTTTTATCCACAGACCCTATAACTGGTGCTGATGAAGGGATTGGTAGGCTTGCGGTTCATATAGCTTGTAATGATATTGCGGCTTCTGGAGCAGAGCCTGTTGGATTGCTTGTAACAATTTTATTCCCTAAATCTATAGAGGAGGGGGATGTGGAGGGTTTGATGGAGGAGATTAGTAGTACCGCTAAGGAGGTTGGTGTTGAGATTATTGGAGGCCATACAGAGGTTACTGATGCTGTTAATAAAACTGTTATCTCTTCTACAGCTATTGGGAAAGCGAGTGATGATGGATATTTAACTTCTTCAGGAGCTGAAGTTGGAGATAAGGTCGTTATGACCAAAACTGCTGGTTTAGAAGGTACTGCAATAATTGTAAGTGATTACATTGATTTAGTTAATGGTTTTTTAGATAGAGAAGAAATTCAGACAGCTAGAAACATGATTAACAACATCAGTGTTATTAAAGAAGGTTTAACTGCCAGTAAACATGGTGCTTCAGCATCACACGATGTCACTGAAGGTGGTGTTAAGACAGCAGCTTTCGAACTGGCGCATGCATCAAATAAGGGAATAAAACTAATTAAAGAAGACATACCTATAGCTGGAGTAACGGAGAAGGTCTGTAATAAATTAAATCTTGATCCATTAGGCTTGATGTCAAGTGGAACCCTCCTAATGACAACACCGAACCCAAAACACCTGATAAATGAACTTAAAAAACAGGGGGTTTTAGCAACAGAAATAGGTCAGATAGAGAAAAAAGGATATAAAATACTAGAAAACGGTGTTGAAAAGGAACTAAATCCATATAGAAGAGACGAATTATACAAACTAATCGAAAATCAATAAAATAGAAACTTAGTGAACCGACCCCTACCTTTTGCTTTTGTCTGTCAGGAAGGTGGTTCCTCAACCACTTTGATAAAATAGATTAACCATTGAGTTTTGGAACTAGATTTCCACTTTCTTTTATAACCAATATATCTAAGTCAGCCGATTCACTGTCTCTAATATAGTTATATGCTTTTTCTAAGGTTGGGAAAGGCCTGCAAAAACAGTTCTCAACCACTTTATCTGGGAGGTCACTAACTATGAATATTTCATGGTTTTCGAGGAACTTCAATAAATTATAGGTTTTGTGTGATCCAAGCGTGTAATCACGTTCAATATCCTTTATTATCTCTATTGGGTTATCAGAAAACTTCATTCTTTCATAGAACTCGGATGGCCCTACACCCTCACTACATTCACTAACCAATATCAATACTCCACCAGTCTTACATAAACCCCGACCGTTTTCAAATCCCTTAAGAGATTGATATAGGTTTTTGTTCAACGGCTCTGTAACCTCAGAAACAACAACGTCAAAACCCTGTTCTCGATCCATATCAATAGAATATAATTTATCGGCAGTATCTAAAACAGCATTAAAAGAACCCTCTATAGTTCCGGCCTGTAAATCAAAGATTTTTTTACCAAAATTAACTAGGTTTATACCTAAAAAACTGGAATCAACCGCATCAACAACCAACTTACATCCCTCAACCATGTCAAGATGAACCGGATTGTCTTCAAGATTTAAAACCATAGACCTATCAGAAAGTGCATGACTATGATTCTCTTCAATAGTTCTCCAACCTGATACACCTGGAACAATCGATTTTCTCCCACCAGTATACCCAGCAAAGTAATGTGGTTCGACAGAATTGATACATATAACACCATCATACCCAGTAATCAATTCATCAACCTTAACAGACGTACCCCTACTGGTAACACCAACACCTATATGTTCATTCTCACGGGCCTTATGAACCAACGTCTTTTCCGATAAACCCGACATACCGCCAGCAATAACACGGATCTCCTCATCACTAGGTGGTGAATGACTTCCAGTAGCAACTAAACCACTAAAATCTATCTGACCCACATCAACGGTCTCCAAATACCTCTCCAAATACATCAAGACCTTTTTAGTAGGTGTCGACCTCTTCAAGTCATTCATAATTATTAAAACATCATCCAAACCATCGAGAAAACTACCAACAGAACTATATCCATCAACACAACTACTAAAACGAGAAACCACTTTAGATCCACTCAATGGATCTAACTCTACATTAGGAGAAACCGTAGTTTTTAAATCACTCATAAACAAAAAAAATTAGTTTTACAGAAACAAGACATTTATCCAAAAAATAGGTTTTACCTATTTTTATTTTTACAATCACCCCAATTTTTATTTTTACAATCACCCCAAAAACCCAACCCGATTTAACAAGCAAGATGAATTTCTAACTAATAATATAACTGAATATAGATGTAAATTTAGAGTTTTAATTGAGCTCTAGGTCTCTGTGGCTTGTAAAATGAATGTTAGAGCGATTTCAGTGTTTTTATGGCATCGAAAAAACTTCTATAGACCATTGGTCTATGTAGGTTATAATAAAAATCAATAAAAGAATCTATGTTGGATTGGGTTTTTTGCATTGTCTTGATGTTGTTTCAGGAATATCTATTTGTTTGGTGTTTAGTATTATTAAGGGAATTACGAAGAGGTTTTCTAGGAAACGTTTAGCAATCATACCTATTGAAGGTCCGATTGTTGGTCAAAGTTCGGGAGGTGGGCTTTCGACACTATTCAGGTCTCCGGTTGCTGAAGCTGAGGAATATTTAGATAAAGTAATTGCAAATGATCGATATAAAGCAGTTGTGTTTGAGATAAATTCGCCTGGAGGTTCTCCATACAAGAGTAAAGATATTGGTGATAAAATAGAGGAGATGGATAAGTTCACAATAGCTTGTATTGGGGAGGTAGGTGCATCAGGTGCTTACTGGATTGCTTCAGCCTGTGACGTTGTTTTTGCAGAAAAACTATCTACAGTTGGAAGTATAGGCACGTTATCAGTTAGACCCGATTTTTCAGAACTATTAAAGAAACTCGGGATAGATGTTGACGTTGAGTCAAAAGGACGTTATAAAGAATTTGGAATGCCTTTCTCTGAACCAACCGATGAAGAAAAAGAAGTTCGAGAAAAGGTTCTTAACAACATAAACAACATGTTTATCGAGCATGTTAAAAAGAACCGGAAAATAGAGGATGACGGAGATGTTTTCGAAGGAAAGGTATATCTCGGAGATGAAGCACTTGAAGTAGGCTTGATAGACAGAATTGGTGGCCGAAAAGAAGCAATAGAGCTTGCTAAAAAAGAAACAGGTCAAGACCTAACCAAATTCGATTTTACTGAAAAAATAGGCAAAGGACCATCACTAAGAGACCTGTTCTAAACATAATAACTAATAAATTCCTTTGAAAAAATTAGAACTTATTTAAATCTATTTTAAGGGGTATTATATGGATGGTTTGAATAAACCTTTCATCCCTTTTTTAGATTTTTTTTATCTTAACTCAGGGCTAATAACCTTCCTCTTTAGGTAGAGAGGGGATGTCACTTTGTTAATGTTTTTCTTAGTGTTTTTTCTATTTCTTTATCTATTTTGATTCCGTGTTTTCTGGCTACTATGAGGGTTGCTGTTTCTCTATCTATAAATCCCTTCATTTCTTTGATCACTTTTTCTATTTCTTTTTCTTTTTGTTTTTTAGGTATTTTGAGGTTTTTGAGTAGGTTTGTTTCTGGTTGTTGGGGTTGTGGTGATTTATTTATCTCTTTGATTTTATGGATTATTTCGTTGTCTGGTTTGTAATCTAATGTTAGTTCTATCTGGTTTAGGTCGTAGTTTGCTTTGATGGTTTCACCTTGGTCTAGAAGTAGGTTTTGGTCTATTGCGATCTCCATGATTTGTTTAGCAACATCTGTTTTGAACCAGTTTTGGTCGATTGAGAGGGAGAATATGAATCTGTTTTTTTCCAGTTCTTTCTTTCCTTTACGTTTGAATGGATTGGCAGTTATATATTGTAGTTCTTTGGTTATGTCATTCATTTTTTTCTCCAATTATGGTTTCACCTGTGGGGTCTTCGATTATTAAAGTAGCTTCCTTGTTACCGGATTTGATTTCGGTGATTTTTTGAAGTAGGTTTGTTTTTTTCTCACTTTCTTCGACGTAGTTTAACAAGATTTTCTCGATACGTAGGATTACGTCTTTTATGTCTTTTATTGGGTCGCTTTCGGCTGGCCCTGGAGTTATCTCCACTCCTAATTCAGGTACCTTGAGCACTGCTTTTGAAGACCTATTTACTTTGATATCTAGGTCTTTTTTGCAGGATATTTCCACTTCTTTTATGTAAGTGTTTTGTTCTCTTTTTTGAGACATTATTTATCGAATAAATGGTTTTTTAACGGAAGTCTCCACCACCTATTATGTTCCTATCGATATTAACTCCGGAAGGAGTTGCGATAACCATTTTTTCTCCTATACCAGCTATGTCTCCTCCGACGTCTTTTGTTGAGTACTGGATTTCTGTAACTATTCTTTCCCGCGTTTTCTCGTCGTTCATGATGGCAGATATATCTATAACCACTATGTTGCCTGAATATATCTGTTCTTTAACTAAGGTAGCGTCCTCCATCTCTCTAACTTCAGCGACCTTTACTTGTGGACCTTCATTCTCAACTTCTGCTTCAAAATCGACATCTTCAAGATCTACGTATCCATCGAAACCCTTGTAACGGGTTTTCGTACCAAATATACTGTCTAAAAAACCATTTGACATTAGACTGCCTCCAAATACATTTTCTTTAACACTGATTTATCAAACCAATTTAGGTTTTATATACAAAGCTATATATCACAAACAAAATCATTTTGTTTTAGCTTTGTGTAACCACCGTTTTAAATTGGTTTTCAATCGTCAAACCGATTAATTAATCGGGTGTTTTTCCTTTTTTTGGCCAACAACTATTATTTTTTCGCCATTAAACTGGCCAAATAATCGACGTTAGTTAAACGTCACTACAATATCTCTTTATAGGTATTTATTTATTTTTTTCTTTATTTTTGAGGTAGTTGTTGTTGGGTGGTATACCTAAAGTATTTTGATGCCTCAAAATCATCAATTAGTCTGGATTAATCTAGATTAATAATGGAGAGATATTTATGGGTAGTGTAAAAGATCTTGATGTTTTAGAGAAGCCTACTAAAAACGAGATGGGGATTGGTCGTTTTGTTTTTTCGGATAGATATTCTGTTTTTGATTGGGGAGAGATGCCTGATTTAATTGAATCTAAGGGGGAGGCTCTTTGTGTTATGGGTGCATATTGTTTCGAAAAACTTGAGGAAATGGGTGTAGAAACCCATTATCGGGGAGTTGTTAGCAATGGGGAAACTGTCGGGCTTGATGAACTTGATGAACCAACCGATGTTATGGAGGTTGATTTAACTCGGGTTATAGAGCCTGAATATTCCGGTGGTTATGATTACTCGGTTTACCAAGAGTTTATGGATAAAGGTGAGGGGAATTTCTTAATTCCACTTGAAGTTATCTATAGGAATGGACTTCCTGAAGGTTCAAGTGTTTTCAGGCGTTTTAAGCGTGGAGAGATATCTCCAGAAGATTTTGGTCTAGATAGGTTTCCAGAGCCTGGAAGCGAGTTGGAAAAACCATTATTCGATGTATCTACTAAGCTTGAAGAAAGGGATAGATACATAAGTTGGAGTAAAGCTAGGGAGATTGCGGGGTTAAGTGATGATGAACTATTTGAAATAAAAGATATTTTAGGTACTGTTAACCAAGTTATAACCAGTGCAGCAGAAAACGCTGGCTTTAATAACGAGGACGGTAAGATAGAGCTTGCTTTTGACCCCAAACGAAGACCTATGGTAGTTGATGTTGTTGGTACGTTAGATGAATGTAGGTTTACTTATGATGGCGTACAGGTGAGCAAACAAGTAGTTAGAGATTATTATAGAGATACAGAATGGCATCAGGCTGTTAAAAAAGCAAAGAAAGAGGCTAAAGAACAGGGAATCCGTGATTGGAGAGAACTCGCAGAAAAACCTCCCTCACTAGACCCAGAACTCAAAGAAATAACAACAAACCTATATAAATCGGCTGCAAACGAATTCATAGGTACTGATTTATTCAATTCACCCAGCCTTGAAAAAGTGATTGAGAACTACAAAACATATATAAATTATTGATTATAAGGGAGAAAACCAAAATGGATAGAAAAAGGATAGAAGATATAGTTTCAGGATATAGTGACGATATAACAATAGGAGTGCTCGGATCCCACTCAGCATTAGAAATCGGTCATGGAGCCAAACAAGAAGACTACAAAACATTGGTAGTTTGCGAAAAAGGCCGAGAAAAGACATATACAGAGCAATACAACAACCTTTTCGACGAAGTATTACTACTAGATAGTTTCGGCGACATGATAGAAGAAGAAAACCAAGAATTTTTGAGAGAAAACAACACCATCTTCGTCCCAAACAGGTCATTCAGTGTCTACGTTGGATACGACAATATAGAAGATGAACTTGAAGTTCCATTGTTAGGAAGCAGAAATATGTTGCGAACGGAGGAACGTGACATAGAGGGCAACCAATACGACCTGCTTGACGCAGCAGGAATAACCAAACCCAAAATGTTTGATTCGCCCAGCAATATAGATCGAACCGTCATCGTTAAAGTACCCGAAAAAACAAGATCAATAGAAAGAGCCTTTTTCTACGCAAACTCACCAGAAGAATACCATAAAAAAGCAAATGAAAGAATAGAGAAAGGCATAATAGACCCAGACGCCTTAGAAGACGCAACAATAGAAGAATATGTAAAAGGCGCTAAATTCAACGCAAACTACTTTTGGTCCCCAATAAAAAAAGAAATCGACCTACTAGGATTCGACAGAAGAATACAAACCGACCTAGATGGAGTGCTCGACCTCCCTGCAGACGAACAACTTGAATTAGGAGCCTCCCCACAAAACGTTGAAATAGGCCATATGGGCGCAACAATGAGAGAATCACAGATCGAAATGATTTTCGAAGAAGGCCTTAAATTCGTAGAAGCATCTGAAAAAGAATACCCACCAGGAATAATCGGGCTATTCGCATTACAAGGCGCAGTAACAAAAGAACTCGAGTTCTACGTATTCGACGTAAGCCCAAGAATACCAGGATGTCCATGTGTCGAACCAACCTCCCCATACATGAAATACAAATACATGAAAGACGTTGGGCCTGGCCGAAGAGTCGCAATGGAAATCAACACAGCAATCGAACAAAATGAAATCGAAAAAATAGTAACGTGATCAAAACATGACCCCTAAAGAAATCAAAGAAATAATAAATAAATATGATAAACAGAACTTAACAATCGGTACAATAGGATCACATTCAGCTCTAAACATACTTAAAGGAGCAAAAGAACACGACTTCAACACCCTATGCATATGTCAAGAAGACCGTAAAATAACCTACGACCGTTTCGATGTTGCAGATGAAATCATTGTAGTAGATGAATACAGTGATATGCTCTCAAAAACAACCCAACAAGAACTCAGACAAAAAAACACAATACTCATACCACACGGCTCCTTTAACGCATATCTCGGAGACAAAGTATTCGATATAAACGTCCCATTATTCGGAAACCGAGAGCTCTTAGCATGGGAAACCGACCGAGAAAAACAACATAAATGGCTCAAACAAGCAGGAATAAAACTACCCAAAGTAATAGAAAACCCAAGTAAAATCGAAAACACAGTTATAGCCAAATTTCCCGGAGCCAAAGGAGGAAAAGGCTACTTCATAGCAAATTCAGAACAATCATTCAAACGAAAACTACAGGAAATGAAACAAAAAGGCCATATAACAGAAGAGGATATAGAAAACGTCCATATACAAGAATACATAATCGGAGTAAACGCATACCCACAATACTTCCGATCCATCGTAAGAAATGAAGTAGAGATGTTAGGCATGGACCGTAGATACGAATCAACTGTAGACAGTATCGGTAAAATACCCGCAAAAGAACAACTAGAGATAGAAGTAGACCCAACCTACACAGTTGTCGGAAACATACCTGTAACCGCTAGAGAGTCACTACTCCCCGAAATATTAAGGATGGGAGACAACGTAGTAGAAAAATCAAACGAAATCGCCACCCCTGGAATAGTTGGACCATTCTGCCTAGAAACCGTGTTCACCGAAAACCTAGACATATATACATTCGAGATATCAGCTAGAATCGTAGCAGGAAGCAACGTTGGAATCGGAACCTCACCATACGCATACCTAAAATACAATGAAAACATGTATATGGGCAAAAGAATCGCCCAAGAAATAAAAGAAGCAAGCCAAAAAAACCTACTAAACAAAATAACATCTTAAAAAACAACCCCCCAAACCCTAAAAAGACAGGGGGTTACAAACACCCTAATAGGGTTCTCCCCCTACCCTTCTAACTAACAGAGATAGAAGCCAACTCATAGCTACAGAGTTCACAAGGCATATTCAGACCACTAAGATAGACAATGAATCTTACTTTTAGGTTTACAAAACACCCTTTTTTTTGGAGATATTACAAACACTATATATGCCAGAATGCATTTCAACATCCACCTACATTTGAAAAATTCATTCTTATCGAATTACATAGCATCCCAGTGTTTTTTCTTCTTAAATCAATGTTAAAACCATTTCATGAAGATAAAGAGGTCTAGCCTTGAATTAAAATAAATCTTTTAAACTATTTTTTAACTAAGCGGTAGCGAGGAGTCCCGTTTCCTCAAGGAACAAGTGTAGTGAGTGGTTTGAGAGTGGAGGGCCGCGTTCGTACCACTAAAAGACCAATATATTAATAGCCACATTTAGACATTGAACTAAGTTGAAATTATGGCATACGATTACGTGTGTCGGACGGGCAACAGTCAACTTGCCTTAAAATCTGGAACAGTGACGCCGAGTAGTGGACTCACCTGCTCACCCGGACGGGTTTGAGGCTGAGTTCAAGGACAAGCCCCACCCTAAACTAGCCAAGTCGTTAGACTGAACGAAGTATGGTGGAGTTTTTGACAATTCATTTATAGCGTGAGTGATAGATTTAGTTAATGGTGTTTTTAGATTTGGATTTGAATCGGTTTTTGGATAAAATATTGAGGTTGAGGCGTGGGGGGAGTGGTATGAGTATGGAGAAACGGCGTGATAGACTTGTTGACAGGCTTGTTGATAAAGGATTTATTGCCGATGAAGATGTGGAGAGAGCTTTAAGAACGGTTCCTAGACATAAATTTGTTCCTGAAAACCGTCGTGAAAGTGCTTATTATGACAGGCCTTTACCGATTGGGGAGAATCAGACGATTAGCGCTCCTCACATGGTTGGTATTTTAGTAGAAAAACTAGAGCTTGATGGAGATGAGGTTGTTCTTGAGATAGGTGGGGGTAGTGGTTATAATGCAGCGGTCATTGCTGAACTACTTGATGGTGGAGAGGTCGTCTCTATAGAAAGAATCGAAAAACTTGCTGAAAAGGCTAGAAATAACCTAGAAAAAACCGGTTATGGAGATAAAGTTACCGTTGTAGTTGGAGATGGCTCTAAGGGATATAGTGAAGAAGCACCATACAACAGGATACTTTTAACAGCTGGAGCCCCTGAACTACCAAAACCATTGGTCGACCAATTAATCGATGGAGGAATTATTGTTGCACCTGTTGGTGATATGAGATCCCAAACACTGATTGTAGGGAAAAAAAGAGGTAATGAATTAATTCGAGAAGAATGGGGAAGATGTGCCTTCGTTCCATTGATAGGGAAACATGGATTTAAAGAATAACACCCCAAACCTAGCTTTTGTGAGAGTTCGAAAGAGCAGTAAGCCTAGTTATCTCCAGGGATAAGAAGGTGTCAAAGCGGTAAAGCGCGAAACCCCACTCCAGCGGTGGATAGCTGACGGAGACCACAAAAACATACAATTAAAAATAGATTGTGTATAAATCTATTGAACAATATCTAAAGCCTAAAAAGCTAGATATTCATGATTTTAAAGAAAAATAAGAAATAGGGGTTGGAGGGGATTTATTTTTGGTCTTGTTCTTCTATTTTTTTCATTACGTCAACAGCTTGTTTTTTTAGTTCTTTCATCCTTTCTCTATATTCTTCATCTGAGATCTGTCCGTTTTTGTTTTCTTTATCAAGTTTATCCATCTCGGAAAAAATCTCTTCTTTCTCTTGTTCAAGGATACCTTTTTTACCACTCTTCTTTTTGGTGGTTTTACCCCCTAATTTCGAGGATATAACGTCTCTTTTCCAGAATGCAACCATTGAGATTAATATTATTCCGAAAACAGCTAGATAGATCCAGATCCCCATTTCGCTTTTTTCTTGCAGGTCAACCGATACTGTGTCACCTACGGTTATTCCTCCGTATTCTTCTTGGGAACCAGTTATTAATGTGGTGTAGGTGATGTCGTTCATTTCTGTTGGGTCTTCCATTTCAAGGAGGTTTGTTCGCTCGCCGTAACTTAGTTTATCTGAGTCGGTTAGGATGCCCATTAGTTGTGTTTCGTGTAGTATTTCTTTTTCGAATATGTAGTCATCGATATCGACATCTAGGTGGTATTCGATGTAGAATTGGTCGCCTTCTCCGGGCATCATTGTTGTGGGGACTTCTAGGCCTTTTTCAGAACTCTCCATGTCTTCGGGGAATGTCATTATTACTTCACTGTTTTCAGGTATGTCGAGAGTTATTGCTCCGTCCATTGTTTTGTTGCCTTGGTTGTAGAACTGGATTAATTCGAGTATGTTTAGCCCGCCGTCTTCAGCTTTTTCTATGAATATTAGGTGTCCTTGTCCTGTTATTATTAGGTCTTCTGTGGTGTTTGTTTTTTCAAATACTGTTATGTTTTCTTGTATCTCTGTTTCGTTATTAAACTCTATTTGGTTGGACCAGTATGTTATGTCTTGGTATTCTGTTGAAATTTGGTAGGTTCTGGTTGTGTTTATGTCTTCGAATATATATTCTCCGTCTTCGTTGGTTGTTGTGTTGTATGTGGTTGTTTCTTCAAGAACTTGGTCTTCTTCGATGTATTCGTGTAGTGTTACGTTTAGGTTGGGGACTGGTGTTGTTTCTTCTCCACTGTCTAGTAGGACTGATCCATTTATGGTGCCCAATTCGTTGTTGGTTGTTTCGGCATAGGTTGTCCCGACACCCATTGTGGCTATTAATAAGATTAAAATACCGATTGTAAAAAGAAGTCTTTTCATAGTTATTTCCATTGATTTAATTTAATTTATTGTATTTTTATCGATTCTCTTGGTATTCTTTTGGTTCGTAATTACATTAAGTTTACCTTTTATGAAATATTTCTAGGGAGGTATCCAAAAAGTTAAAGAGGATACAGGGTTTAGTTTGTTGAGAGAGTAAGGGTTTGAGTTTGTATTTTGTTGTGTGTTTTTTACTGTATGTTCGTTGTGGTGAAAGTAAATATTTAATGTTGGATAGCGCTTGCTATAAGGAACGCTTGCTATAAGGAAATATAGTTTAAGTGTTTGTTGTATTGGAGTTGGAGGTATTTTTATGGATGAATATGAGTCAATGGATGAGCTGGATAAGGAAGAGTTATGTAGGTTGTTAGAGGAGAAAGAAGAGAGAGTTGAAGAGTTGGAGAACCTTGTTAAAAGGGTTAAAGCAGATTTTGAGAACTATAAGAAGAGAATGGATAGTAGGGTTGAGAAAGAGGTTTTTAAAGCCGAGGTTGATTTTGTTAAAGACCTTCTTGATGTTGTAGATTCGTTTAAAGCAGCTTTAGATGTTGAAGATGTTAGTGATGACGGTTTTTATGAGGGTGTTGAGAATACGTATAACCTGTTGATTGATTCATTAAAGGACCGTGGTCTTAGTGAGGTTGAATCTGAAACTTTCGACCCCAACCTCCATCAAGCTATTGAGCGTGTTGAGTCAGATGAACATCAAGATGGTGAGGTTGTTGAGGTTTTACAGGAAGGATATACTTACCATGAACAGGTTTTAAGGCCCGGTCTTGTTAGGGTTGCATTTAATCCTAATGGTGATGAATCAAGTTTAGATAGTTCTGAAGAAACTGAGATTGAAGGAGATGATTGTGATGAGTGACGGTAAAACTGAAAAAATACTTGGAATAGATTTAGGTACAACTAACTCCGCGATGGCTATAGTTGAGGGTAGAGACGCTGATATAATCGAGAATGGTGAGGGAGACAGGACCACTCCATCTATTGTTGGTTTTAAAGATGGTGAACGGCTTATTGGTAAGCCTGCTAAAAACCAGATTGTGATGAATCCTGAGAACACGGTGAAGTCTATTAAACGACATATGGGAGAGGACTACAAAGTTGAGCTTGAAGGTAAGGAACATACACCTCAAGAGATATCTGCAATGATTCTCCAGAAACTCAAGATGGATGCTGAAGAGTATATGGGTGAAGAGATAAATAAAGCCGTAATCACGGTTCCAGCATACTTTACAGATGCTCAAAGACAGGCTACAAAAGATGCTGGAGAAATAGCTGGTTTCGAAGTAGAGAGAATAATAAATGAACCTACAGCAGCCTCCCTCGCATATGGGGTTGGAGATAGTGAAGAAAAAACAATCGCAGTCTATGACTTTGGGGGAGGGACATTCGACCTATCGATATTGGAGCTCGATGAAGGTATATTTGAAGTGATCGCTACCTCCGGTGACAACCATCTAGGTGGAGATGACTTCGATGAAAAATTGATTGATTGGATAGCCAATAAATTTATGGATGAACATGGCGTTGATTTACGAGAAGAACCACAGGCGTTACAGCGAATAAAAGAAGCTGCTGAGGAAGCTAAGAAAGAACTTTCCAACAAAAAAAGAACACAAATCAACATACCCTTTGTATACCAAGACGAGGAAGGGCCAAAAAACATCGACTACAAGATAACAAGAGCTAAGTTTGAAGAATTGATTGAAGAACTTGTAGAGAAGACAATTAGACTCACAAAACAAGGTCTTGATGAAGCTGATATGGATAAAACAGATATAGATGACGTCCTGTTGGTTGGTGGTTCGACAAGAGTTCCATTGGTACGTGAAAAAGTTGAAAACTTTTTTGGAATGGAGCCAAGCAAGAAAATCAATCCAGATGAAGTCGTTGCATTAGGAGCGGCTATACAGGGAGGTTCTCTTGCTGGTGAAGTAGATGACCTATTACTCCTAGATGTAACACCGCTCTCACTTGGTATAGAAACTAAGGGTGGAGTATTCACTAAATTGATTGAAAAAAACACAACAATACCAACCGAAGAATCAAAGACATTTACAACCGCTGTCGATAACCAGACATCTGTAACCGTCCACGTGCTTCAAGGAGAAAGGGCGATGGCTAAAGACAACAAATCACTAGGTCGGTTTGTTTTAGATGGAATACCCCCTGCAAAAGCCGGAGTACCACAGATAGATGTTACATTCGAAATCGATGCAGATGGAATCCTACAGGTTTCAGCAAAAGACCAAGGAACCGGTAAAGAACAATCTATAACAATACAAGACCAAGCCAGGTTGGATGAAGACGAAATAGAGAAAATGAAAGAAGAAGCAGAGAAATACAAAGAAAAAGACGAAAAGAAAAAAGAAAAAATCGAAGCTATAAACTCAGCTGAACAATTAATTAGAGGAACTAAGAAAGTGCTCGAAGAAAACGAAGAACTAGTAGATGAAGACCTAAAAACCGATATTATGGGGCATATTGAAGAACTCGAAGAAGAGATCGGTAAAGACGACCCAGACCTTGATGAAATAGAGAGATTAAGCGAGAAACTAATGGAAGCCTCACAAGAAATAGGTCAAAGTGCCTATGGAGGTCAGGGAGCAGCTTGTGGCAGCACCCAAGGCCCCGGACCTAACCCCGGTCCTGGCGCCGCCGCAGGAAGTCAACAACCAGGTCAGGAATATGTTGATGTAGATTACGAAGAAGTTGATGAAGAAGAAGGGGATAAATAACCTCTATCCCCCAACCATTTTTTTTATGTGTTGTTGGTTGAGGATTTTGTTGGTTGATAATAATGACTGAAGACTACTACGACATATTAGGTGTTGACAGAGATGCTAGTCAGAAAGAGATAAAGAAGGCATATAGGCGTAAAGCCAAGAAATATCATCCTGACTCAGGGTCTGAAGAAGCCAGTGAAGATGAATTTAAAAAAATAAATGAAGCCTACCAGGTATTGAGTGATGAGGAGAAAAGAGAGAAATATGATAGGTTTGGTAAAGCAGGTATAGATGGTGATTTCCGTCGCAGAGCCAGATCCCAAGGCTTCGATGATATCTTTAGTTCTTTCTTCGGAGACATCTTTGGAGGGTCTGGTGGCAGACAAAAAAACCTAGATCTCTCGATGAAAATGGATATAACGCTCGAAGATGCTTATGAAGGCCGTGAGAAAACAGTTTCAGTTAGAAGGCTTGAGAGATGTAGTGAATGTAATGGCCGTGGTTCAAACGACCCTGACTCTGTAGAGACCTGTAGAGAGTGTCAGGGAACTGGAGAAACTCGTCAAGTCCGTAAAGGAATGTTAGGTCGACAGATAGTTATCACGGAATGTCCGAAGTGTGATGGTTCAGGCCGGATGATAGACAATCCATGTGAACGTTGTTCTGGCGAGGGTAGGCATTACATAAGAGATGAAGTATCTATAGAGATTCCAAAGGGTATTGAAAGTGGACAGCGATTGAAGGTTGATGGGAAAGGCCATACCGATGTGGAGAGCGGTAGAAGAGGTAATTTGATTATCGCTATTGAAGTTAGGGAAGACGATATCTTTGAAAGGCGGAGTGAAAACCTTTTTTATACATTGAAGATGGGTTTTTCAGATGCTGCATTAGGTAGTAAAGCAGAAATACCGACCCTTGATGGAGATGTAGAGCTTGATATACCGGCTGGTACACAGAACGGTGATGTGTTTAGGTTGAAGGGTAAGGGAATGCCAAGGCTTAATCGAAGGGGTTATGGAGACCTTTATGTAAAGGCGATTGTAGAGACACCTACCGATCTAACCGATCGAGAGAAAGAGATACTTAAAGAACTACGGCAGTATGAGGGTAGGCATAAAGAGCCGGATAAAGGGTTTTTCCAGACGGTTAAAGACAATATTAAGGATGCGTTCTAAAAACTTGGGGGGGTTATTTTTTTTATTTTTTTGTTAGTTGAAGCACTTCAAGTGTTTCGAAAAATATTTCTTTTTTATTAGAAGTCTTGGTGTTATATCCTAGTTTGTTTGCGGTTCTCTTTGTTTCTCTAGACCCTGTTATAGATGAGATTAATAGTAGTATCTCTCCATCTATTGATAGGTAGTTTCTAGCTTCTTTTAAAAACCTTTTTATTGTTTTTCTACCGTTTTCACCACCGTTCCATGACTTCTCGATCTCTTGGTTTTTCGGCAGTTCCTGGTTTTTTATAGGTATGTATGGAGGGTTGAATGTTATTAAGTCGTATTTCTTGGGTTTTATGTTGTTGAATAAATCGCTTTGTATTAGATCTATGTTTTTTATGTTTAGTAGGTTTTTTTCTGCCGATTTCAATGCATGGGGGTTTATGTCAACTGCGGTTACGTGTCTGGTTTTTTTGGATAGGTGAAAAGCTATTATTCCGGTTCCGGTACCCATATCTAATGCTTCATTCCATTTTTTTGGTTTTTGTTTTATTGTCTGAATCATTAGGTATGAGTCATCGGATGGGGGGTAGGTTTGTTCGTTGTAATGGTTTTTAAAATCCATTTTTAATCTAAAGTTATTTTTGTTTTTTTATCTCTTTGTATAGTTTGTTTGAGCAGTTTGCTATCTGGCTGGGGGTTAGTTTTCCAGGTCTTTTTTCTGTCAACTCACCGATTTGTTTTATTGCGTTTTTGGTTGTTTGTTTGCTGGGTTTTGGTTTCATCATATGTCTTGTGTTTTGTATTGCGTTTTTGAGTTTCTTTCTTCTCTGACTGAATATTGCTTTAGTAAAGTTAAGAAAGAAGTCTTGGTTGAGTGGGGTATAACTAGGTTTTTTAGGTGTAAGTTTGACTATTGCAGATGTTATTTTTGGTTGTGGATAAAAAGCGTTTTTAGGTATTTTCTCCAAGATTTCAGCTTTGGAGTAGAGGTCGACTCCGATTGTGAGTCGTCCATATTCTTTTGTTCCCGGTTTTGCTGTCATTCTTTCAGCAAACTCTTTTTGGTACATTAATATAGCTTTCTTGAATGGCTGTCGCAAGATTTTGAAGGTTATTTCTGATGATATTTGGTATGGGAGGTTTGCTACAACTTTATCGATTTCTTCAAAACTTGTTTCAAGTGCATCGCCTTTTATCAATGTTATTTTTTCTCCAAATCTTTTTTGAAGTATATTTTGGAGTTTTGGGTCTTTTTCTATGACGATTACCTTGCAGGGTTTTTTTATTAGTTCTTGGGTTAGAGTACCTAGACCGCCACCTATTTCTAGCACTCGCTCACCAGGTTTTATTTCGGCATAACCTACCTGTCTCTCAGCGATTTTGTTATCGATAAGAAAGTTTTGGCCCAAATTTTTTTTGGGCCGTATGTTATGTTTTTTTAGTATTTTTTTTGTATCCATCTATGGCTGTGGTTTTTGTTAGTCTTTTTTAACGAACAACCTGTATTTGAGGTTTTTCTCTTTGATTTCTTGGGTTATTCGTTTTGCTAATATCCTTTCAGGGTGGTGTATTCCGTTTACTCTTTCTGAAAGGTCTTCAAATGATTCGAAGTCTCCTCCAGCTTCTTTTTCATCGAGTATTTTCCACATTAATTTTTTTCCGATTCCGGGGAAGAGCTCTAGGGTGTGTTGTCTTGTTGTGATTGGCTGTGCGTTGTTGAATGCTTTGATGTATTCATCTTCATTTTGTTTAACTAGCTCTTCTATTATGTATGGTAGTTCGGTTTGAGCGTTTCGTGTTAATTCTTCAAAACTAATTCTTGTTTTAACGTAGTCTGCTTTTTCCCTTTCACCAGGACCTATGTATACTCTATCGTATTGGCTTACGGTTTCTCCTTCTTTTGGAACGATTTCAAGTAGCGTGAAGTGTTCTTCACCAATGCCCTGGATTAAGGGTTCTTTTTTGTATGCCGGTCGATCGTCATCGACATGGCCTCTAGGCAGAAAATCCAAAACCCAAATATAATCTTCTTTCTTGTTATTGCTTTTCATTCCTTTTTCTTCCCCATATATGTTTTAGTTAATGTCTGTAGGTTTAGACCTACATATTAAGCTCTCTTGTTAACGGTATTTATTTATTATCTCTAGTATCTCTTCAATTACATCGCTATCTAATGCGAATCTTTCTTTTGCGTAAATGGCTCGTATTTCTTTTTTTTCTTTTGGCATTAGGTCTGTGAGTTTAACTGATAATTTGGGTGTTACTTTTTCGTGGTTTAGTAGTTCTTCTCTGAGTTTTGCTGCATCTTCTGGTTTGTTTTTTGAGAATTTCTGTACTTGGTCATATGACCTTCTCTGTGCGTAACCTATTCTTTTGTCATCTTCTTTTCGTTGGGTTATTTCGTCGGTGAGTATCTTGCTTACTTCGGAGATGGTTATTGGTTCGTCTTTTAGAACCTCTTTAACCAAAGTAATCACCCTTGCTGTGGTTTGAGGTGTTCTGGCCTTACGGTTAGTTTCTTTTTATCGTTTTTATCGGTTACCTCTACCACGTAGGCTTGGCCTCTTTTTTCTAATACTCGGCCTGTTTTTCCATGAAACCTTGGATGAGGCATTCCTTTTTGGATGGCTGAATCTATAATTATGTGAACTCTGTCGTCTTCTTCAAACTCTCTAATTGACCTAGTTACAGGTATTGCTCCTCTCTCTCGCTCTTTTTTAGTTAGTTTTTTTCTTGTTCCTTGTCTTGATCCTTTTGATTTTTGAGGCATTATAAATCACCTTTTAAGTTATTAATCTTTCTCCAATTATATTAATTGGTTTTTTAAGTAGAAATTCCAGAAAACTTTGTTAAAAATCTTGTTTTTTATGTTTATTCTGTGTAATGTACGTTTAATACGTCTAGTTCGAGGCATTTTATATCTTTGTTTAGTAGTTCTGCTAGGCTTGGTTTTGTTTTGCCGTTGTCGCCGCTTATTATTTCTTTTACGTAGGCTCCGGCTTCTGTTTTGATTTTGATTATGTAGTGTTCGTTTGTTTTGTCTAGTATGTCTGTTTCAAGTATTTTTCTTTTTCGTGTTTTCTCTGGTCTTCTTGAAATTCGACGTGGTGTTTCTTGTTCTATTGTTTTTCCCTCTAATTGTTTTAATGCTTTCATTAGTTGTTCTTGGGTTATTTGGTTTTCATTGGGTTTGGCGTTTATTTTTGCTCTATATGTTTTGGGTGCTCTTGCTTCTTTGATTTCTTCGATTTTGTTCCGGTTTGTTGGTTGTAGTTTTTTGACTTCGATTTTGTCTCCGTGTTTGTTGTTTATTTCTTCCATGATTTCTTGGTGGTCTATTTCTCGGTTTTTTGGTTCTTTTATTTCTATTACGAATGGCCTTCCGTTACCTAACATCTTTACGTCGACGTCTTCTCTACCTGCTCCATGGAATACTGCTGTTTTTCCTTCTGTTTCTCGGAGTAATGGTTTTGAAATTGTTTTTTCTATTGATTCTTCGTATAAACGTCCCTCTCCATCGCACCGCATGCATCCTTCTCCTCTGCATACTGGGCAGTACCACTCGGTTTGGGGTATTCCTCTGACGTGTTTTCTGTATCGACCGTAAAAGAATATTGGGTTGTTGTTTATCTCTATTGAACTGTCTTTTAGGTTTATTATTGCGACTAAGTCGGGTGTTTCGAATTCGACTACTGCGTCAACTTGTTTTTCGAACCTTTTTCCAACCTCTCGATTTATCTCGGATTTTAGGGATTCGGCGTAGTCTGCTCCATATTCAGTCCATATTGTTTCTTCTTTTTGTATCAGTTTGGGAGTGAGTTTTGTTCCAACTAAGAATGTATTGAATTCTATGTCACTGGTTTTTTCTTTTATTTCGTCAGCATACCGATCTAGGTTTTTAAATAAACCACTGCATAACCAACAATCATGTTTATCTGGCTTTGGATCTATCCCTCTCCGTTTTAGGGATTTTTCACCGATTTCGGTGTTTTTTCCAGTTAAAGTAAGTATTTCGGGGTTGTCGTTCTCCATTAGTTTGAGGTCGCCGTGCATCATTAGGTAGTTTCTAAGGATTTTTCCACGGGTTTTGTTGTCTAGACCGCTTAGTAGTAAACCGTATTGTCTACCTAGGCAATGGTTGCATAACTGTTTATCTATTAATATATCTAGTGCTTTTCTCGCTGGCCGACTTAAATCATTTTTTTTATCGTTTTCCATGTTATCTACCGAATTTCTTCATCATCTTGTTCATTGGGAGTCTTTTACCTCTCATGCTTTTCATGAGTTTTTTCATCATTTTGTGGTATCTTAATAGTTCGTTTACTTCTTCTCTTGAGGTTCCTGAGCCTCTTGAGATTCGGCGTACTCTAGAGCTATCGATTTTCTGGGGGTTTTCAAGTTCTTCTTCAGTCATTGAATCCATGATGATTCTGAATTTCTCCATTTTTTCTTTTGTTATGTCTAATGCATCGTCTGGTAGTTCTCTAGGGCCTGTTGGAAGCATGTTCATGATTTGTTTTAATGGACCTAGTTTTGTTATTGACTCGAGTTGTTGGTATACGTCTTTGAGTGTTAGGTCTCCTTTCATCATGGACTCCATGTCCATGTCTTCGGGGTCGAGTCTTTCTTCGGCTCTGTGCATTAGTTTCTGGATGTCTCCCATTCCTAATAAACGGGATATAAAGCTGTCTGGATCGAATTCCTCGAATTCTTCATATTTCTCTCCTGAACCTATGAACGCGATTCCGGTGTCGGTTTCTGATACTGCTGTTAATGCTCCTCCACCTTTTGCTGTACCATCGAGTTTGGTTATTATTACGCCATCTATTCCTATTGCATCGTTGAATGCCTTTGCTTGTTTTTTAACGCCTTTGCCGATTGATGCGTCTATAACGAGGTATGTGTGGTCGGCTCCAACTATCTCTTCTATTTCCTCCATCTCTCTTATTAGGTCTTCTTCCAGTGAGTGACGACCTGCTGTATCAATTATACGGACTTCAGATTTATTCAATTCTTTTAATCCGTTTTCAACTACTGATACTGCGTTATCTGAATCTTGTTCGCCGTAAAAAAGACAGTTAACTTCATTTGATAGTTTTTCTAGTTGGCTATAGGCACCTGGCCTGTGTGTGTCTGCACAAACCAAACCGGTTTTAAGTCCTTTGTTTTTAAAGTAATAAGCTAGTTTTGCAGCGGTTGTTGTTTTACCGGATCCCTGGAGCCCTACTAACATGATGTCTTGTTCTTCAACTGTGACATCGGATCCTTTACCTACTATGTTGACAAGTTCTTCATAAACTATGTTTATGACGTGTTCTCTCGCACTAGCTCCCTTAGGAGGCTCTTCATCTAGAGCTCTTTCTTTTATTCTGTCTGTAAGAGATTTAACCATCCGTACGTCTACGTCGGACTTTAGTAGGGCTCTCTGGATTTCTTTGTTAAGTTCTTTAACATCTTTTTTACTAATCCGGCCCTTGCCTACAATATTTCTTATGCTCTTTTTAAGGGAGCCACCTAAGTTATCTAAGACCAATATTATCACCCAACAATCTCTTCAACGAACCATTCTGGATCGAACTTTCTTAAGTCATCGTAACTTTGTCCTGTTCCAACAAATATTATTGGATTTTTTGTTGCGTATGATATGGAGATAGCTGCTCCACCACTTACGTCTGCATCTATTTTAGTTAGAATTGATGCATCTATGTCTACTGCTTCATCGAATTCTCGGGCACGCTCCACTGCATCACTTCCAGCAACAGCTTCATCGACGAAGAACACGAGGTTTGGATCTACAACTCTTTTTATTTTTTTAATTTGATCCATTAGGTTGACGTCTGTATGCATCCTGCCTGCAGTGTCACCTAACACGATATCGTAGTTGTTTGCTTGGGCGAACTCTACTGCGTCGTAGATTACTGCTGCAGGGTCTGATCCTTCTTGATGTTTGATTACTTTAAGATCTAGTTTTTCTCCATGTTTCTCTATTTGTTCCATCGCTCCAGCCCTGAAAGTATCTCCGTTTGCTAAAACGGTTTTATAGTCTTTGTCTCGCAACATCTTAGCCATCTTGGCGATGGTTGTTGTTTTACCTACACCGTTGGTTCCAACAAATATTATTACAACTGGTTTATCTGTTTCTTTTATGTATCTATTGAATTCGAACTCGCTTGTAAATATATTAAGGATTGAGTTTCTAAGGCTCTCATTAACGATTTTACCTACGTCTTCACGCCATTTTATTTCTTGTCCCACTAGGTCTTTTTTGACATCTTCCCCGATTTTTTCGGCAACGTCGAAAGCAACGTCATTCTCAATTAAATCGAACTTGAAGTCGGAGATAGGGTCTTCAACATCGTCTTCACTAAGTATTACCTTTCTCTCTTTAATGAACTTCTTTGCCTTGTTTTTAAATGATGTTTTTTTATCCTTGACATCACTGTCTTTATCTATTGGTTTTTCGTCTGTTTCTTGGGTTTCAGGTATTTCTTCAGGCCTTATTTCTTCTTCTTTAATCCCAGTTTTCTCTTCTACCTTTTTTTTAAGTGAGTTAACTCCATCCTTTAGTTTTTTAAACATAATGTTCCTCAAGTAAATGGGTCTGGTAGTCGTTAAAGTTTCAATTGTTAAAAAAAGTTAGTTTGCCAACCGTATATTGGCTGGCTATATTTAGTTTTGTTTTTTAATTTCTTTAATCTGGATTTGTCGGCGTTTAGCTCTGTGTTTACTTCCTAGTATTGAGTAGATTTTTTCTCTAGCTGTTTCTTCGTTCTCTGCTTCTATAACTTTCTTGAATTTCTGGTTTTTGTTTGATCCCATATCAAAATATCCGTTTACTTCAAACTCCATATTTATCACCATTTTATTCTGAAAACAATGCTTCTTCTATTCTTCCTAGTTCTGGCCCGGTGGTTTTTTTACCGGTTAGGAAGCCATTGTTGTTAGCTACAACCCCTGAACCAACCATTGGCATTCCATATCCAAATGTCCCTACTGCTGCGTTTAAACCAAATTTACTGGATATCTCGTTTAACTCGTTTTCATTGACCATTGGATGTAGCAATATGCCTTTGTTGTTTACAACACCTGCTGCACCAACGTTTTTTATACCTGAGATAGCGGTCTTGATTATCTCCACATCCAGTGTTTCCTGTATTTTTTTAATGTATTTTCCATCGAGGTCTGGATGTACTAATGCGTTTGTGTCGTTTGATAGCACTAGGTTTCCTGATGTGTTCATGCCTTCTGAAAGTATCTCTATTTCTAGGCCTGTCTCGTTTTTAAGTATCTCTATCTCCTTTTCCCCTGCTATGTCCGATACTAGTATGCCGTTCTTGTTTATTTCGGATAGACATCCAACTAAAACGCTGTCTCCAATGGTTAATTCTATTGCTTCTACTTCCAGTGTTTTCTCGATTGCTTTAATGACTTTTTGTTTCATTCCAGTTGGCACTAACGCGTAATCGTTTGAGGCACTACAGTAGACACCTACCATCTGACTCCCGAATACTTCCAGTCTCTCGAAAAGCATTTTAATTATATTTTTATTTATTTTTGTTTTATTGTTCGGCCAGCTCTGCTTCAACTACTCCGTCTTCGAATCTTCTGGCAAGAACTCTGATGTGTGATGGTGGTTTTTTGATTCCTCTTTTCCAGATTTCTTCGTTTAGGGAGTTATCGATGTAGATTTGATCGATATCTGTGTCTAGGTGTTTTGACAGTCTTTCACGTATCTCGTATATGGCTTTAGATGCCCGTTTGTTTTTTGAAAACCTCTTAATTTTTTTAAGAGGGATTTTAATTACTTTTTCTTCCAACTTTCAACACCTCTTACTCGTCTGTGTCGTCCCTTCTCCAGCTACGTCTTTTTGGGTGGTTTGTTACATCTCGGTTTGTCTTCATCATAACCCATGCTGGAACTCTGCTGTTCTGTCTGTTTTTTTTCGCAAGTCTCTTTTTCTTAGCTTTGTTTTTTTTACCCATATGAATCACTTTATTTTCTTCTGATATTGATATCCTTACTACTACCTTCTTGTGCTTTTTTAAGAATTTCTTTAAGTTGATTGTCATCGATTTGACCCTGAATCCTACCGCTTCGAGCAAGCATTATTAGTTGTTGTTCAATAGATTCGGTGAAGTCAGGTTTAACCATGCTAAGGTTTTTAAGGCGTTGCCTTGCTTCAGAAGTCAATATTTTACGTAAGACCTTTTTCTTACGGTTCTCAATCTCCTGTTCTTGTTCTTCAGACCCACCTTCTTGTCCGGCTCTTTTCTGCATTTCCTGTAGTTTCTTTTCCCGAAGTTTTTTGATTTCTTCTTCATCCATCGATAAAACACCCCTAATTATCTATATATCAATGTAATGTATCTATTCAATATTTCTTAAGGACTTCTTTTTCCTCTTCTAAACTGCTTTTTATTTCACGAGCAGTTTGATCAAGAAAGCTTTGGCCCTCATTTGTAATTTCTCTACCGTCCATTGATTTCTGGACAAAACCAGCGCCCTCAAGTTGTTGTAGAGACGTTCTGATTATAGATCCAGAGCCTTTTCTAAAGTGTTCTGGAGAACTGCCTCTGTTGGCTCTTCCGCCATAATATTTCCTAAGCCTTCCAACACCTATAGGGCCCTTTGTATATACTTTTCTTAAAAGGGCGGCTGACCTTATGTACCACCAGTTATCCTGGGATGGGGGTCTCTCTTTAGAGACACCTGTTTTAACAAAGTCAGCCCACTCTGGAGGCTCTACCTCTTCGACATCTTCCAACTTCTCTGCAACCTCTTCAATTAATTCATTCGGTGGAACATCATATACTGTAGCCATATATATACCTCATGCAATTTGTAATTGTGATTAGAATCTAATTCAAATCTAAAAAAACGCTAACCTATTATTAACAACTAATTTCAGGTTTCAAGCTTATAATATTTTTGTGAACATCCCTCAAGAAACAGATATAGTTTAACTTTTAGGTGACAAGAGGATCGATTCGATTTAACTTTTCTAGAGAGATTTAAAAACGGTCTATTGGTTTTTAGGTTTTATTGGTTGTTTTTCTTGAATATAACTTATCTGGGTTTTCATGTATGATTTCTTTAACCAATTTTTTTGGTATACCTGCCCCTAAACCAACCTTCATAGCTTTTTTAGGTGTAAGGAGGTCTTTTAAATGATGTGCATCTGAGTTGATTATTAAGGGGGCGTTGTGTTCAATCGCTTTTTTAGCAACATGACCGTTCGTATAACAATGACCACATCTAGTCGTGATCTCTAGATATACGTTCTGTTCACGTGCTTTCTCAGCTACTTCATCCGTTATATATCCTGGATGAGCTAAGATATCTATTAAACCGGACTCGATTGCAGCGATATTTGTTCCATCCGGAACTGGTTCAACAGGACTTTCACCATGCATAACAATGACTTCAGCACCACAGGACCTAGCTTTCTCTGCAAGCTTCTCGATTTTGTCTACAGGTGTGAAAGTTAATTCAGCACCCACAACCAACTCAATGTTTTCAATTTCTTTCGATATTTTAGTGAGTTTTTCAACAACATCTAGGTTTGAGAAATCGATGTGATCTGTGATAGCTATACGGTCAAAACCATTGACGCGATACCTCTCAGCAATCTCAGAAGGTAAGAGGTCTCCATCGCTATAGACCGAGTGAATATGAAAATCTGAAATCATACTAAGTATTTAATAACTGGGATATTCATAAAACCATATCCCTCCCCCTAAAAAATTGTGGAGACAATATTTCAAAACCTTTTATAATTTACATTTTTTAGTTTTGTTTGTTTTTATGTTATCTGGTGTTTTGGTTTTGTTTGTTTTAGGTTGTATCCATTTGTTTTTTCTATTTTTATCTCCATTCTTAATTAAGGAGCTTGTAATGGATATTGGTGAGGGTTTTGTTTTTGATTTGTCTGGGGAACATCCAGAATTACCTTTTGCTGAAGTGATTAGTGTATTTGAGGCTTTGGATCTTGATTTTGAGGTTTTTGGGTGTTTTAATAGGGTTTTGGTTGTTGGTGTTGAGGGTTTGGATGTTGAGTATTTGTCTGGTAGGCTTTCTATGTCTCATAGGGTTTGTAGTTTAGTTGGTTTTGAGAGGGATTATAGTGGTTTGATTGAGGTTTCTAGTAGTTTAAGGCCTGAGGGATCTTTTTGTGTTAGGGCTGTGAATCGTGGTGGTTCATGTGGTGGCCGGGATGTTGAGAGAGAGGTTGGTGGTGTTATAGATGGTGTTGTTGACCTTGATGACCCGGATGTTGTTTACAGGGTTTTTATTGTGGATGGGGGTTATGTTCTTGGTAGAGAGTTAAGCGATATTGATCGTGGTAAGTTTGATCGCTGGAAGCCTACTGTACGTCCTCACTTTAGTCCTGTTGGTATAAATCCCCGTTTTGCACGTTTAATTGTTAATCTGAGTCGTGTTGGCAGGGATGAAGTTTTGTTGGATCCTTTTGCGGGAACTGGTAGTTTTTTGATTGAAGGTGGTTTTGTACGGGCTTTTCCGGTTGGAGTAGATATTGATAGAGATATGTTGTTGGGATGTCGACGTAATTTGGATTTTGTTGGTTTAGATTCTGACTTAATTCAGGCGGATGCATTGAATCTTCCTTTCAGGGAGAGATCGGTTGATGCTGTCGTTGCAGACCCTCCATATGGACGTTCTTCACGTGTTGATGCAGGATCACTTGATGAATTGATAAATAAATCTGTAGAAGAGATGTTTAGGGTATTGAAGAAAAAGGGTTATTTAGTTTTGGTTTTGCCTGAAGGGACTGATTTAATAGGATGGGCAGATGAAATTGAGAGTTATAGAGTTAGAGTTCATAGATCGCTTACAAGAGTCATAAGGATATTTAGGAGGAGTTAATTATGAATGAAGAAGACGTAGTTGTAATAACTGTTGAAGGTTCAGATCATCCAGGGATTGTTGCCAATATCACTCAAGCACTAGCTGATGTTAATGCAAACATTCTTGATATTTCTCAAACCGTTGTACGAGAAGTATTCACAATGCTGCTTTTCGCTGACCTAAAGAACTCAGATATTGATTTTAATGAACTTAAAGATAAATTAAACAAGGTTGGAGAAGAACAAGGGGTTCGTATCACTGTTCAGTCTGAAGAGATTTTCCGACAGATGCATAGGGTGTGATTTAGGTTGATCAGTTCTGAAGAGATATTTGAAACCATCGACATGGTTGCAATCGAGAACCTTGATATAAGAACTGTGACCCTAGGGATAAACATAGGTAACTGCAGTTCTAGCAACCCAAAAAAACTAGCTGAAAATGTAAAACAAAAAATAATTGAAGAAGGCAGAGAACTTTCCAACTCAGCCGACAGAATTGAAAGTCGTTATGGCATACCAATCGTAAACCGACGTATATCTGTTTCACCGGTAGGAGAGATGATAGGGCCCGCAATAAACAGTGACCCAGAGGTGGGTGTTAAAGTTGCTTTAGCCATGGATGATGCCGCCAGAGAGATAGGCGTTGATTTCATAGGTGGATATTCAGCCCTCGTAGATAAAGGTATGACCAACGCCTCCAAATGTTTGTTGGATACCATTCCACAAGCACTAGCTCAAACTGAGAGAGTTTGTTCATCTGTAGAGGTAGCGAGCACAAGATCCGGAATAAACATGGATGCGGTTAAAAAATCCGGAATGATCGTTAAAGAAACCAGTCAAAAAACAAGTAGTGAGGGAGGTATAGGTTCTGCAAAACTCGGTTTTTTTGCAAACGCACCCCCAGACAACCCATTTATGCCTGGAGCGATGCATGGAGCTGGAAACCAAGAATCATCAATAAGCGTTGCTATATCCGGTCCAGGAGTAGTCCGCTCTGTTGTAGAAACAACAGATGGAGATTTCAGTGAACTCTCTGAAGCAATTAAAAAAACATCATTCAAAATGACAAGAGCTGGAGAACTAATTGGGAAAAAAGTCGCGGAAAAACTAGATGTAGATTTCAACATAGTTGACCTATCACTAGCTCCAACACCAGCGGAAGGAGACTCAGTAGCAGAAATATTGGAGCGAATGGGTATAGAAGGATGTGGAGCCCCAGGGAGCACAGCAGCACTAGCATTACTAACAGATGCAGTGAAAAAAGGCGGTATGATGGCAACCGCCAACGTAGGTGGATTAAGCGGAAGCTTCATACCGGTAACCGAAGACGCCGGCATGGCAAGAGCCGTAAAACAAGGCTCAATGAACATCGAGAAACTGGAGGCTATGTCAAGCGTATGCAGCGTAGGCCTAGACATGGTTCCAATACCCGGAGACACATCAATAGAAACAATCAGCGCGATAATCGCTGATGAATGTGCAATAGGAATGATGAACAACAAAACCACTGGAATCAGATTAATTCCAGTTCCAGGAAAGAAAGCAGGTGAAACAGTTAGTTTCGGGGGTCTTTTAGGAGAGTCAACGATAATGTCTGTATCAAACTACAAATCGATGGGGTTTGTAGAGCGTGGCGGCCGTATACCAGCACCTATCCATAGCCTCAAAAACTAATTAAAACCAATAAAATAGATAAATATGCCTTTAGACGTAATTTTTTTAGGAACAGCCGGGGCAACACCCACAGTTGAACGAAACCCCCCCGCAATAATGATCAAAAGAGAAGACGAAATGATGTTGTTCGACTGTGGAGAAGGAACCCAGAGACAGATGATGAAAGCACGTACAGGAATGTTTCTAGACAGAATATACATAACACATTTCCATGCAGACCACTTCCTCGGAATACCAGGAATTATACAGACACTCGCATTCCAAGGAAGAGAAAAACCAGTTGAGATAATAGGGCCAGAAGGAACACAGAGATTAATAAAAGCAATGTCAGCCTTAGGAGCAAACACACCAAACTTCGAAATCAAAGTAAAGGAAGTTGCTCCAGGCGAAACAATAGAACACAAAGAATACAAAATCAATGTAGTTAAAGCCGACCATGGCCGGAAAATACAAGCACTTGCATACATACTACAAGAAAAAGAAAGACCCGGAAAATTCAATAGAGAAAAGGCAATCGAACTCGGTGTAGAGCCAGGCCCCGATTTCGGCAAACTACAGAAAGGCCAGTCAATACAGATCGGAGACAAAAAAATAACACCCGAAATGATTTTAGGCCCCCCAAGAAAAGGAAGAAAAATCGTATACACCGGAGACACCAGACCAAACCAACAAATCAAAGAAGCAAGCAAAGAAGCAGATTTATTAATACATGACGGAACATTCACATCAAAAGATCAAGAAAGAGCAATTGAAACAAAACACACCACAGCAAAAGAAGCAGCAGAAACAGCAAGCAAAACAAACGCAAAAATGCTAGCACTCACACACCTAAGCTCAAGATACTCAAAAAACTACCTACCACTACTAAAAGAAGCCAAAAAAAGATTTAAAAACACAATAGTTCCAAGAGACCTGACTCAAATAAGAATACCATTCCCAGAGAAAGACAGAGAAATAAAAATAAAAGGCCTATAAACAGGGTAATCCGAATAAAGCCAATGCACAAAAAACCTTCTTCAATGATTATAACGTCTATTTACTAAACCAGATGCTGGTTTTTAATAAAAAAATTGAAAGAACCAACATATCTATGAAACAATTATTTGTTGAACAAACTCTAAACGAATTTACAGTTATACTACCGTAATATAATTTTTTGATTTAACGTAGGTAATTGGTGATGTGATAGTTATGAATAATTATTATGTGACGCTTGAGGCTGCTTGGTCTGTGAAAGATGTAGAATCTGTTGAGGATGCGATGAGTGTTGCCATTAGTGAAGCGGGAAATAAGTTGAATAAATCCGGTTTAGGATATGTAGAGATCGATATAGGCTCAACTCTATGTCCTGCATGTGGACAGCCATTTGAAAGCGTATACATAGCGGCTGACACAGCTCTAGTTGGACTCATTTTTGGTATGAAGGTTTTCAATGCTGAAAACCAAGAACACGCTATTAGAATAGCTAAAAGTAGTATTGGAAATGTCTTGACAGAAACACCGTTAGACGAGATAGAGATTGAAGAGCTTGATGAAGAGGAGGTTGAAGACGAAGGACGGGAGGCTTGAAACTCCTTGATTTTATCTGTTGGCCACACAGCAATAGACCATATATTCAGGGTCCCACGTTTCCCGAAACCAGACTCTTCAATATACATAGAAGACTACAAACGACTATACGGAGGAGGAGCCGCAAACGTAGCCGCAAACATAGCTAGTCTCGGAATGGAGTCATCACTACTAAGCCTCGTAGGACAAGACTTCCAGGAATATGGATACGAAAAACATCTAGAAAAAATCGGAGTCAACACAGAACACATGAAGATATTGGAAGGGAAAACAAGCAACGCATTTGTATATACAGACGAAAAAGACAGTCAGATAACATATTTCTATTGGGGTGCATCAAAAAAATTCCCAGAACAAAACGTCCCAGAAAACATAGATAAATATGACATAATTCATCTAGCCCCATCTGACCCAACATACAATAAAAAAATCGCAGAAAAAGCAAAATACCTTTCATTCGACCCAGGACAAGACCTACCAGTATACACAAAAAAAGACCTAAAAACAATACTAAAAAATACAGACATACTTTTCAGCAACATACACGAAATCAAGAAAATAAAAACAAAAACAGACTTAACATTCAATGAAATAAAAAAACAGGTCGAAACAGTTGTAGTTACAAACGAAGACGAAGGCAGCACAATCTACAATGAAAAAACAATCAAAATACCACCAGTACCAGTAAAGGCAGTAGACCCAACAGGAGCAGGAGACGCATACAGAGCAGGATTCCTAACAGCAATACAAAAAGGCTATGACCTTGAAACAACCGGTAAAATAGCTTCCACAGTTGCATCATTCACTGTAGAAAAAATAGGTTGCCAAACAAACCTACCAACATGGAAACAAACAATCAAGAGATACAATAAAACATTCAATAAAAAACCAAAGAAAAAATGAAAGCAATATCACTGTTCTCAGGCGGAAAAGACTCTGTAATCTCACTATACAAAGCACAACAAAAACACCATATACAATGCCTCGTTTCAGTACACCCCGAACACAACGAATCATATATGTACCACTACCAAAAACCAGAAATAACCGAACTACAAGCCAAAGCACTAGAAAAACCATTAAAATGGATCGAAACCAAAGCAATAAAAGAAAAAGAAATAGACGACCTAAAAAAAGGCCTAAAGAAACTAAAAAAAGAAATAAACTTCGAAGCAGTAATAACCGGCGCAATAGAAAGCAACTACCAAAAAACCCGAATAGAAAAAGTATGCAACCAACTAGACCTAAAACCAATAACACCACTCTGGCAAACAAACCAAAAACAACTACTAAAATACATAACCAAAAACGATTTTGAAGTAATAATAACAAAAGTCTCAGCCGGAGGCCTAACCAAAAAACACCTAAACAAAAAAATAAACCAACAACTAATCAAAGAACTCACAGAAATCCAAAAAAAATGGAGAATAAACCTAGCAGGAGAAGGAGGAGAATACGAAACACTAGTACTAGACGCACCAAACTACAAACAAAAAATCCAGTTATTAGAAACAGAAAAAAAATTCAACCAAAAACAACAAAAAGGCCAACTCGAAATAAAAAAAGCAAAACTAATACCAAAATAAACCAAAAACCCTAAACCTTTTTTTCATAAAACAAAACCATGGCACAAAACATAGTTAGCCCAAACCACCTCCAATTAATAAATTTATAGATAATTTAGCAACTGCAAAGAACCAAACTCGACCAAAAAACTAGTTTTGAAACTCACCGAACCAATTGAACAAAACCCACTCAGCATTCCAAAAAACCTCCTCCACTTTAAATGATGAAGTTAGGTCAAAATAGATAAATACAATAAATACGTTAATTGATATTGTAAAGAAGTTTTAGATAATGTCCAAAAACTCCAGGACTAGAAGGAAACAAAAACCGTTTCCTTTTAAACTTAAGGTATGGTTTTTGGACAAAAATAAAATAAATTAATTTAGGTGAAGTATTATGGAAGGAAGTCCCTTAGATGGCGTTAATAAACCAGAAACCCAGGAAGTAGATGATATGACGGTTCTTGAAAAAAAACACACAATAGTTATCGACGCACCTAACGAAATAGAGAAAGATGAAAAATTTAAAGTAACAGTCAAGGTTGGTGAGTACATGGACCATCCCAACGAGCCAGAACACTTCTTTGAATGGATAGAGCTATACTCCGGCGAAACATTTCTATCAAGAATCCACCTAACACCCGAAAAAACACACCACAAACTTATCACCGAAATAAAGCTCAAAGAAACAACAAAATTAATAGGAAGAGCCCGATGCAACATACATGGAGTTTGGGAAGGCGAAAAACAAATCAACATCAAATAAAACACAACAGATATCACGAAACCTAAAACCACTACCACCCTCTTATTAAAAGACAAATAACCAACCAAATCAATGGGAGAAAGAGTTTAAAAATAAAGTTAGTTTCCAACCTAACTTAACTCTTGTGAGAGTTCGATAGAGCAGTAAGTCCTCCCCTCTTTAGGAAGAGGAGGATGTCACTAAAATAAAATAAAATAAATTGGAATACAATTTGAATTGTTTTAAACCATTTTTTGGATAGAATGACGGTGCCAAGATGCGTTAGGTGTAAGGGGGCTAAAAACCTTTGTGGAGATAAATGTAAGTATCTCTCCAACATTGGTTTGATTCAGGATCGGGAGATAGGTCAGGAAGTTCATGGGATGAGCCCGCCGGCTGTTTTTGTAGGCAGGCACAACTATCCTAAAGTCAATTTAGGGCCAATGGTTCCGATTGAAAATAGGGAGGTCTATGCCGATACTGAATCAATGTTTGGTGAAAACCTTGAAGATTTAATTGCGATGCGTTCAAGTCTTGTTAGATCTGGTTTTTCTTCCAACGTAGAGATAGGTAGTTGGAGCACTCGATTAATCGATTTAACTCAAGAAATAGCTATGTCAAACTCACCAGTAGACACTGAAGTTGAGTTTAGGAAACCACCCAAATTTGAAGTTAAACTTGACGCATACACACAGCCTTCAGGGCCATATGGGGAGATAAGTAAGGCTGAGATAACAGAAAACCCATCAATACCCCGTGATGTAGATTATATCGTCAGTGATAGTGACGCAAAGACAACTACTGCCTTAAAAGAGCTTTATAACCGAGGGGTTTCAGTAAGCCAGACCATACGACTTTTATCATCTGGATTATTGGGGCAAGAAAAAGATAGAAAACTGGTTCCAACACGATGGAGCATAACCGCCACAGACTCAAACCTATCCGAAATACTTTTAAACCGAATCAAACATTATCAACAAATCAACCAAGTATTAGCTGGATATTCAGAATACCTAGGAAACCGATGCGTAATAATACTAATACCAGCAAACTGGCAATTCGAACTTGTCGAATGCTACATGAAAGGCAGTTTATGGTCCGGAGGACAAACCACTTACATAAGCGAAATGGAAAAATACCAAGGAAGAAAAAAATACGCAGAAAAAACAGCAGGAGCATACTACGCAACAAAACTAGCTATAGCAGAAAAACTCGAAAACCTAGGCAGACAAGCAAAAGTAATAGCCATTAGAGAAATCGGAGACGAATACTTCATCCCACTCGGAGTCTGGGTTGTTAGAGAAACAATGAGAAACGCAACACAAAACCTAAAAAAATTCGATACCCTAGACCAAGCAATAAAATACTCAAAACAAAAACTAAAATTCTCCAAAAACTGGATAGAAACAAGCAAACTACTAAAAAACCACAAACAACAAAAAAGACTAACAGACTACCTAAACAAAAAACCCCAACCAAAATAAAAAAACAAAAAACAGGGAAAAAACCCAAAAAACCTACTTATCTCTCTGTTTCTGTTTCTGTTTCTGTTTTTTTGATATAGTTGTATTGTTCTCCGATTTCGAGCCATGCCCACCCCCATATTACGCATTCGAATGCTCTAACGTAGTCGTTTTGTTTTATGAAGTGGTTTGAGTCTTTTAAGTACGCTGTTATGTTTTCTATAAATCTTTCTCCTTCTTTTTGGGCAGGCTCCACCTTCTTGAGTCTTTTTTTAAGTTTTGATTGCCATTTATCTGTTTCATTTATTAGTTGTTGTTCTGTCATTTTAGGTTCTCTGCGATTATTGGGGCTACACTTACTTTTGATACGCTTTTCTCAATTGTGTCTGTGCAGATAATGTCGGTACATCCGGCTGAATATAGTTTTTGTATTGCGTTGCCTGCTAGAACTGGGTGTGTTGCACCAACATAAACTTCTTTTGCACCCTGTTTTTTTAGCATGCTTATAGCTTGAGACATTGTTCCTCCAGTAGCGATTATGTCATCGACAATTAAGACGCTGCGGCCGTCAACATCGATTTGTTTTGGAGTTATCTCTACTTCTTCACCAGATTTTCTTGTTTTAACCAGATGGTCATGTTCCCAACCTCGTATTTCTGCTACACTACGGGCCCTATCTTGCGCTCCTTCATCTGGAGCTATGACTATTGGGTTTTCAAGATCTAGTTCACGCGCCATATGATCGAAAGCCATTAGGTTTGTGAAATCACAATCGAAATATTCCTTGACCTTCATGTTATGGATGTCTATTGTTATAACTTCATTAGAATATTTACTGATGGGTTTAGCGATTGCTCGGGCACTGATAGGTTCTCCAACTTCGAAACGACGATCCTGCCTTGAATAACCCATGTATGGAATAACTGTTGTTATCTTTGACGAATCAACTGCGTCAAGTAACAATAGTAAGTTAACAAACTCAGAATCAGAAGTAATGCTCTGAACAACAACTACCTCATCATCCAGACTATCCAATATCTTTAGGTATTGTTCTCCATCGGGAAATGTTTTATAACTAACTTTAACTAAATCAACTTCCATCTCATCTGCTATTTTTGAACCTAGGTGTTGACTAGCTCTACCACAAACAACATTCATTTTTATCGGGCCAACCCAATTATCTGGATGACCCTGTCACCTCACCCTTAAAATAAAACAAATAATAAGTTATATTATTCGGAGGTTTCATCCCCACTCTAAAGAACTGGGTTTTCACCTCGAATTTTCCGTAGAAAACCAAACAATATATGTTTTAGGTTTTCTTCAATTTGTCTTCTATTTTTTTTGGGTATGGGTTAAATCTTTTATTCCTATGTCTTGAGGCGAAGAAGGTTAATAGAAGAATAGATATAAGTTTGTTTAAAAAGGGGTTAGGTTTTCTGTGAGGTATGTTTTTTGGAATCAAGTTTTAAAGTTGATGTAGATTGTCCAACCTGTGCAAGGGAGATTGAAGAGAAGTTATCTGGTTTAAAGGGGGTTATTGAGGTTGAGGTATATGCTGTATCGGGGAGGGTGTTGGTTGAGCATACTTCAGAAGTTACTGAAAATGAATTAAAGAGTTATATCCATGAATTGGGGTATGAAACCAGTTTTGAGGGCTCTTATCTTGAATATACTTCTATATGGGTTGGTAGTAGAGCAATTAAGACCTGGATAGGTGGTTTGTTTTTTATTACGGCGTTTTTAGTTAATTTTGTTTTCACTGGGCTTGAGTTTTATTTGATAAGTTTTTATGGACATGAATTGTTTATTTCAAGCATTTTGTATCTTGCTTCAGTTGTTTCTGCAGGAACTCCGATTGTTAAAAATGGATTTAGGTCTATCCGTAACTATGACTTAAATATAGACCTATTGATGACGATAGCTATTTTCGGAGCTATAGGGATTGGTTATTACGTTGAAGCTGCTGCCCTTGCTGTGTTGTATAGTGTAGCAGAACTGCTTGAAAACTATTCAATAAATAGGGCTAGATCTTCTATTAGAGATTTAATAGATCTTTCTCCAGAAGTAGCTATGTTGAAGACTAGTGATGGCTTGAAGGAAATTTCTGTAGATAAATTGAATGAAGAGGATGTTTTTGTTGTACAGCCTGGTGAAAGAATACCGATGGATGGTGTTGTGGTTGAGGGTAGTAGTCTCGTTAATCAAGCTCCAATAACAGGTGAGAGCCAACCCATCTCTAAGGAAAAGGGAGATGAAGTGTTTGCTGGAAGTATTAATGATACAGGTTATATTGAGGCCCGTGTGATTAGGAAGCATTCTGAATCAACTATACAAAGGATTATTCAGTTGGTTGAAGCTGCTGAGTCCGGTCAGACAAAGCGTGAAAAATTTGTAAATCGATTCGCAAGTTATTATACACCGATAGTGGTTTTAATAGCTTTTTTCACCATTTTGATACCTGTTTTATTAGGTTATTCTTTCGAAACCTGGTTTATTAGGGGTTTAACGTTTCTTGTCCTAGCTTGTCCATGTGCTTTCGTGATAAGTACACCTGTAAGTATAGTTTCTGGAATAACCAGTGCGGCAAGAAATGGTGTTTTGATTAAAGGTGGGAACATTCTTGAAACGATGGGTGAGGTTGATGTAGTTGCCTTTGATAAAACAGGGACCTTGACATCTGGTGAGTTCCAGATTGATGAGATAGTGCCGTTAAATGGATACAGTGAGAAAGATGTTGTAAGATATCTATACAGTTTAGAGCAAAACAGTGAACACCCTATAGCTAATGCTGTATCTCGATATGCAGATAAACATGAGATTAAGGGTGAGAGGGCTAGTGATTTTGAAAGTGATACTGGTTTAGGCATTAGTGGTGAGATTGATGGCCGTAGGTATTATGCAGGAAACTCTGACCTGTTTGAGAAAAAAGGGATCAATATTGAAAAAGAGGTTGGTGAGATAACCTCTCGTTTGCAAAGACTGGGTTATACGGTTATTTTAATTGGAGGTTTAGAGAAGTTTATTGGTGTTGTTGGAGTGAGGGATTCACCTCGTCCAGAGGCAGGTCAAGTAATAGATAGGTTGCGTAGTTTAGGTGTTGAGAAAGTGGTTATGATTACTGGTGATAATGAAAAAACTGCCAATAATGTTGGTAAGGAGGTTGGTGTTGACTCCGTATACGCTGGCTTGCTTCCTGAAGAAAAACTCCGGGTTATCCAGGATTTAAAAAAAGAACATGTGGTGGCGATGGTTGGTGATGGAATAAATGATGCCCCTGCCCTTGCAGAAGCCGACGTAGGTATAGCGATGGGAGCGGCTGGAACAGATGTGGCTATAGAAACAGCCGACATAGCTTTAATGGGTGACCAAATATCAAGAATTCCATATCTCTTGAAGTTATCTATAAAATCTAATAAAGTGATTAGGCAGAATATTTGGTCGAGCTTAACGGTTAAATTTTTATTGGCTTTAGGAGTTCCATTTGGATATGTAACTGTTATAATAGCAGTATTGGTAGGTGATATGGGAATGAGTTTAGGTGTAACAGGAAATGCATTAAGACTTTCTAGAACCAAGCCGTAAACAAAATCCAATCCTAAAAAAATATATTACGTAAAAAAATCTTTTGTATTTAAGCCTCCCTATCTCTGTTTGGGTTTTTCGATATCTAAATCATTTTTTTGGGCTCTAGATTTTTTTAAGTCTTTTTTTGTTGGTTGTAGGTAAATTATTTAGTTTGTAGGGCTTATTTTTGTTTTAATATGTGTCTTTTTGGTTGGGTGTTTTGTTTTGCATGATTATGAGAAGATTGATGTTGGCTCTGATTTGATTGAAGAGAATGATAAGGAGGCCTTGAAGGTTAATCAGGTTCTTAAGGATCATGATATAAGGTCCTTTGATTTGGTTGGTGCGATAGGTTCAGGTAAGACATCTATTGTTGAGGAATATGCTTGTAAATTAAATGGTGTTGGAGCGGTTGTTGGTGATGTTTCTGGGGAGGATGATTATCAAAGGTTAAGAGAGATCGGTATTCCTGTTGTTAATTTGAATACTGGTAGGGAATGTCATTTGGATGCACATTTAGTTAGGCACGCCCTTTCTGATTTGCCTTTAGATGAGATAGAGTATTTGTTTTTTGAAAATGTTGGTAATCTTGTTTGTCCAACTGACTTCAAGTTGGGAGCGGACCACCGGATTGTTGTTGTAAGTGTTACTGAGGGAGATGATGTTGTAAACAAACATCCAATGATTTTGAAAACCTCAGAACTATTAATAATTAATAAAGTTGATATAGCTGATGCCGTAGATGCTGATGTAGATAGGATGGTTCGTGATGCTGAAAGAATTAACAGTGACCTCGATGTCATTAGAGTGAGTATGAAACAAAAAACGGGTCTAGATAAGCTGGATAAAGTCATAATACAATGAATATCCAATAATCCATCTTGATGTGGTTTTGAGGAGGTTTTGAGTGGTTTATTTTGTTTGTTGAGGTTTTTATATGATTTCTAAAGCCATCGATGTTTATAGGGATTTTAAGAAGACATTTATTTCATGTGATAGGAAAGAGACAGGTTTTACTTTATTCAAGTTCTTTTTTCCCTTTTTTATTGGTGGTTTATATCTAACCATTATTTATCTTTTTTTTGATTATGAAACTCTTTATCCATTGGTTGCGGCACATTTATTTCCTCCCTTTGGAAAAGAATCGATTATACCGGCTGGAATAGCTTTTGGTGTCTCTCCATTAGCTATGGCTGGATTAATGGCTGCTTTAGAGGTTATTGTAGGTACTTTTATGATTTGGAACTATGACCTTTTAAAGGGCGTGCCATTTCTTGGTAGGTATGTAGGTAAGGTGGAGGGAAAGGGCCGTGAAAAACTTAGTCGTATTGGATGGGCAAATAGATTTGCTTTTGCAGCTATTGCCTTATTGGTGATGGTTCCATTTCAGGGGTCAGGAACGATTACAGCATCTATAACTGGCCGTATAATAGGTATGAAGGTTTTGGATGTATGGATGGCTATTGTGGTTGGTGCGATTTCAAGCAATCTTTTGATTGCTTTTTTTGCAGATACATTCATAGGTATATTAAGAGATAACCTGGTTCTTGGGGTTATAATACTATTGTTCTTGGGAATTGTTCTCTGGATAGTTAGAGACAAAAATAGAAATAAAAATAATGGATGAAATATTGTGTTGTGACATCATCCTCTCCCTGAAGAGGAGAGGTCTTAGCCCTGAGTTAAGATAAATATTTTTTTTGGTTTTGTTTTGGTTTATAGAGTTTTTAGATGTATTTGGTGGCGTTGATTATTGGCTCGATTTTTAGTTTGCGTATTAGGTTTGATTCTACGTATCCGAAGAAGGGGCATCCTTGGCATTCTTCTGTTATCTGTTTTCTCTTGTTGATTGTTTCTTTCCATTGGTTTTTTAATCCTTTTTTGTATTCGCCGATTACTTGGTTTTGGGCTCTACATTTTTTTATTTCGCCGTTTGCGGTTATATGGAGTATCATGTCGTTTTGACTGCATTCTTTGATTTCGTATGGGTTTTTTATCATTTTTAGGTATGTTTTTGAGTTTATTATTGGATATCCCTGTTCTTTCATTTCTATTAATTTGTTTATAGCGTTTTTATGTTTTTTGTTGTTTTTTATGCCTGTTTTGCTCCAGGTTTCGTTGTCGATTTCTTTATTTTTGTAGACAGGTTCGAATGAAATTATTATGTCTAGTTCGTCTGCTAGTTTTACTAGGTCGGTGAGTTCATCTAGGTTTTTTTGGGTTATAACGCAGTTTATTGAGGTCATTATGTTTTTTTTCTTGGCTTCTTTTATTCCCTTGATTATTTTCTGTGGTTTTACACCTCTGGTTTCTATGTTTGATTGGATACCGTCTAATGAAACGGATAGGTAGTCGAGGTGTTTTAGTTGGCTGGTTTTTTGTTTTAGTAATGTGCCGTTTGTAACCATTGAGGTCATTAATTGTTTTTTGTGTGCGTGCTCCAATATCTCGTCTATATCTTTTCTTAATAATGGTTCGGCAGCCCACATGTTGTATAGTGTTATTCCGAAATCACTGGCTTCATCCAGTAGGTTTTTTATTTGACTTGTATTCATTGTCTCTTCAGTATTGTCTTTTCTCCAGTAATCACAGTAATCACATTTAAGATTACATTTTTGGTTTACCTCATGTGAGAGTACTACCGGTCTTTGTTTGACCTTATATTGCCATATTGATTTTAAAAACAATTTTATTGGATTCATTTTATCTTAAATCATGCCTTAAGGCTCTATTCTTTTTAGGGAAGAGGGTTTTACCTTTATTTTTAGAAATGGTCGTGTGGGTATGGAGGTGTTTTTTTTCCAACTATTTTTTTTAATGAATCTTTATATTCCTGTTTTTCATAAACACATTTTTCTTTGTTGTTTTTGTATAATGGATGGTTTCTTATTTTTTTCCAAATTTTTTTTAGACTTTCTTCATTTATATCTCCAAATGATATTGGTGTGTGCATACAGGGCATGATTTTTCCTTCGGGAGACATGTAAAGCCATCTTTTACCAGCAAAACAACCGAAACAACTGGGTTCACGTAGTTTATAAAACCTAGTTATAAACCTCTCACCCCGATTTACGAGGTCTCGCTGCAAATTATCTATCCTTTTTTTATCAACATCTTTTAAGGTATCTCCATCGCTCCAATTACCTGTGTCTACTACTTCTTCTATCATCAATTCAAATACATCATTTGTTCTGCATAGTTCAATTAGTTCTTCTAGAGTTTTTTGGTCGGTGTTATCTGGAGTTGCGACATAAAGTAATGCAGAAAGAATATCTGTGTTTTTAGTGGCCTTTAAACCATCTAAGACTCCTTGGAAAGCGTTTTTATGTTGTCTAAATTCATTATGAACTTCTGGATATGGTGAATCTAAACTGAAATTGAGGTAGTCTAGTCCTGCCTGATCCAACTTATACACTAATTCTTGATCCATTTCTAAACCATTTGTGACAACCATAGTACTTGCTCTATCTCCAACATAATTTATTAGGTTGGTTAGGTCTTTCCGGAGAGTTGGTTCTCCTCCTTCAAAAAGAATTTGAGATACACCTAAGTTGATAGCTTGATCGATTGTTTGTTTGATTTTTTCGGTAGGCAGTTCTTCTGTTTGTTTGTTAACCATTTCACTGACCAAGCAGTGTTTACAGTTACATTGGCATTGGCCTGTAACCATGATTGTTAAGTTTTGAGGGCGGTGTATACCTAAATATCTTTTTATTTCAGTTTTAACCATTTTTTCAAACGCTTTGCTTGGTATGGGAGGAAATCCCGTGGATAAAAATAACCTATCGTCTATTATACGGGAGTTCATTCCCCATAGATATCTCTCTAGTTTTCTTTCTAATGGACCTAAAAAAGGAGACAATATACCTGATGTCACCAAGTTAAGTGAGCCATCTTTTTTTCTAACAATCTTTAGGTTAACGGCTTTAGTTTTATATGCCGTGAACTCCTTACTCATTTACCCAAATCTCCTTTCTACTATAATTCGTTGTAATTTAATGGGAGGTCGGAAACACTGTAGGGATCTATGTATTTTGACCTAAACTTCTCACTCTGCATTACACAGCTATTTTTTCCTTTAAATCCATCGAAACTTGTCATCCTTTTCCATATTTCTTTAAGGCTGTCATTTTTTATGTTTCCAAACTTAATCGGGACGTAGGTACAGGGGGTTACATCACCGTTATGGATTAGATTTAGCCATCTTTTACCAGCCATACAGCCAAAGAAATCGGTTGATTCAAAATAACCGTTGTAAAAAACCCTAGGTCCAATTGGTTTGTTGTTAGCTTCTTCTCTTAAACTTAGCAATATATCTCGGTGTCTTGGACCAACCAATATCTCTGTATTGTCTTTATATCCCCAGGTTGGGTGACTGTCCCATAAAGTTAATTCATCCACTCCTATATCGCTAGCGAGGTCATAGATTTCCATAACTTTACCTGATTCAACTAATTTTGGTTTAACATGAACATGCATCGAAACATACAGACCTGCCTCTAAAGCGTTTTTCATCCCATTAACCGCGGCTTCGAAAGCCCCATCCATCCCTCTGGCTTCATCATGTTCTTCAGGCACAGGACTCTTAATCCCCGTCATAACCGCGTGTACATCAGCTTCATATAGTTTCTCTGCTTTCTCCCGATCTAAAAGAGGGCCTGGAGTGAAAACGCTTACGATGCTTTTTTCTTTATCCACATAATCTATTAATTCAAATAGATCCGGCCTTAACAATGGGTCGCCTTCTGCAAAACCAAGTGAAACTGCACCTAAATCCTGAGAATCCTGTATGAATTTTTTAACGTACTCTGTATCAAGCTGGCTTCCATCTCCAAGTATATTACATTCTTCACATTTGAGAGAACATTCAGATATATTCATACTCACAGCTTGGGGAACATATTTATTCAACAATAAGGCGTTTACTTCATTTTTAACCGCTCTCTTAAACGGCTCACTTGGTATTGGAGGCAACCAACTACTAACAACAACTGAATCCTCATTTACATCAATCGGTTTTTCATCAGTTAAAAGTCGATTAACCCTCTTAACAACAGGATTGACAAAACTTGATAGGGGGCCCTGACTTACCAACTCAACTTTGTCTTTTGATGTATCAAGAAACAACTCTAATCCTTTACGATCTAAAATCGAGATTTCAGACATTACAGATATGTGGTCCGTCTACAAAATTAACTTGATGGATATATACAGGGGTTTTTTGTTTTGTTATGTAAATACAAATAGATATAAGTTGGAGAAGCAATTAACCTATGTTAGCTTTTTTGGGTATTAGCCCCGATTGTCGGTTTTAATCGATAGAAATTTATTGAATTAAGGTCATGCCTTAATGATTTAAAACTTGGTGATTATATGTCAAAAGATAAATCTAAACGTGTGAGATGTGTTTCCTGTGGTATAACGATTACAAGTCCAGCGTACACCTCTTTCCCATGTCCAGAGTGTGGGGACGAGGAGATTGCTAGATGTAAGATGTGTAGAAAGCAAAGTAATAACTATGAATGCCCTGACTGTGGTTTCTTGGGACCGTGATAAAGATGGGTGATGTTGCTGCTAAGATAAAAGTAATGCCTAAAAGCCCTGAAATCGATTTAAATGAATTGGAAGAATCGATTAAAAAAGTGATTACGATGGGTGAAGTAAAGAAGGTTGAGCGAGAAAACGTAGCTTTTGGATTAAAAGCACTTATGGTTACAGTTGTAGTTCCAGACGAAGAAGGTGGAACGGAAGTTATTGAGGAGAAATTAAGTGAAATCGGTGACATCGAAAGTGTCAGAGTAGAAGGCGTAAACCGCCTTATGTAAAAAAAATAAAACTCCTTTCACTTCCCTATTTTTTAACATCTTCGATATTTTATAATTATTTACAGGGTGTATATGATTGAAATCGCTTGAAAAGCGTATTAAGTATGTCTGGATAACGTATTGGTTTATAGGAGCCCTGATATTAGGTTCGATTGGTAGGGCTGTTGACAGTTATTTTATAGAATCAGATTTTTTTGCTGGAATAATTGTCTTTTTAACTATCTTTGTTTTCGGATTAATATATAGTATCTATAGATATGATGTATGGGTCTATGAAGTTCGTGGGGACTCTCTTTATCTAAAGAGAGGGGTTTTCACTCGTGTGCAAACAATTGTTCCTTATGCCAGAATACAGCATGTTGATACTCAGAGGAGTGTTTTAGAACGATTACTAAACCTATCAACTCTAGTAGTTTATACAGCTGGGAGCCGAGGCTCAGATGTTAACATACCTGGTTTAGACCCAATCCACGCTGAAGACCTTCAGAAACAACTTAAAGAAAAAACAACTGAGTTCGAGTTAGGTGAGGAAGACGCAGTATAAACTTTTTTCTAAAAAAAATCACTTACATCTAAAAAAGGGGTTGGTATGAATAAAACTTGATCGTTACTCAATAATCTATAGGTCTCTTGAAAGCCTATGGGGAATTGCGGCCTTTTTATTCATCGCCTTAATAATTGAAGGATTACCAGTACTTGAAGAAGTACCTATATTCCTCGGTCTTATTGTCATAGCTTTCCTTGGTTTGGTCGCATGGAACTATGCCTACTGGAAAAGGTTTGATTTTGATATAGAAGACGATATGCTTGAGATACGTTCAGGCGTATTCAGTAGAAGGAAGAGAGAAGTTCCGTTAAAAAGAGTTCAGAACGTCGATGTAAGAGAAAATGTAATACAGCAAGCATTAGGAATAGCTGAACTAAGATTTGAAACGGCCGGTGGTGGAACTACAGAAGCAGTCCTAAGATATGTCTCAACAGATGATGTTAATAAACTTAGACAGAACTACCAATCGTTTAAAGAAGGCCGTGAAGTAACAGTTGAATCGGAAAAAGAAGACAAACTTTTATATGAGATTGATGCATTAGAGATGGGGATTCTTTGTTTAACCGCCTACAGCCTTGCAACATCTATAGCGATCTTTGCATTCATTACTTTCATCGTATTTACATTCGATGTGGGATTGGATTTAGGTATGGGGATAGTGGGAGACAGTTTGGTTTTAGCAATCAGTTTATTAATCTTAATTTCGATCTTAGGTGGTTGGTTGTTTAATGCAGGCCGGAAATTTATCGGGTACTTCAATTTCAAGTTGTATCGTTCAGGAGACACATTGAAATATAGAAGAGGAATGCTCCGGCAATACAGTGGGACAATACCACTGGATAAACTACAAAACATAACGATTAGAGAGAATGTTCTTCAAAGGATGATTGGATATGGAGCTTTAGACATAGATACTGCAGGATATGCAGTTCAACAAAGAAGTGAGTCAGGTGCTGAAGTAGCTATACCCATAACAAAAATCCATAATATACCAGAAATAATAAAACAGGTCGAAGGTGTAGAGCTCCAAGAACTAAACAACATTGCTGAACGTGCGATGCAGAGATATGGAATCCGATACTCAATCATAGCGATATTAATATCAATACCGATCTACCTATTTACAGAACTACAGCCAATAACACTTTTATTAATTATAGTTGTTTTATTTTTATCTGCATTGGCTGGAGCATACCTAAAATGGATTCACAAAGGATATCAAACTCTTGACAACTACTTAATGACACGGAACGGTTTCTGGAGAAGACAAACAAAAATAGTGCCATACTACAGAATACAAAACGTAATCATTCAAAGCGGTTTCTTACAAAGAAGATGGAAACTAGCTTCAGTTATAATCGATACCGCAGGCACATATATCTCAATAGGCGGTGAGATAATCGCCACAGACCTTGACAAAAACGACGCCAAAAACCTCGGAGAAAAAGTATTCCAAAAACTACAGAAATCACTAAAACAATATAGAAAACAGAAAATAGAGGAGAAAAAACAACGTAAATCTAGAAACCAAAAACCAGAAACAAAAAAGAAAGAAACAAATGAAGAATAAAAAACACCAGAGAAAATAAAATAAAAAACATACTGCTTTAACTATACTGCTTGATATACAAAGGATTTAGTTTTTATGTCTAAATTAGATGTTGTTATAGATCGGTTAGAACATAGATATGGAGTTCCAGAATCTAAAAAAAGAAATGATCCATTATTCTCCTTAATACAGGTTATTTTATCACAAAACACAAACGATAAAAACCGAGACAGAGCGTTCAAAAAACTAAAAAAACGATTCAAATCCCCAGAAGCAATAATGAAATCAGATAGAGAAACGATAGCAGAAACAATTTCTGTTGCCGGATTACACAACACAAAAGCAGAAAGAATACAGAAGGCACTAAAAAAAATATATGAAGAAAAAGGAGAACTGAATCTAGATTTCCTAAATCAATTATCGTTAGAAGAATCTAAAAACTGGTTGATGAATCTACCAGGAATAGGTCCAAAATCTGCCGCAGTAATCCTTAATTTTGATTTCAATAAAAACACCTTTCCAGTCGATACCCACGTACATAGAGTAACCAAAAGACTCGGATTAATACCAGAAAATACAAACAGAACAAAAGCCCACCACATCCTTGAAAAAAAAGTACCACCAGAAAAGATGTACGAGTTCCATATAAACCTAATCAAACACGGTAGGAAAGTATGTAAAGCAAGAAAACCAAGATGTGAAAAATGCAGTTTAACCGATATATGTCGATATAAAAAAAGACAAAATAACCAATAAACATAGTTCAGGTGTTTGGTGAGGGAAAATATTAATTACCTATCAAGAAAATTAGGGTACTGTCCCGCCTTAGCTCAGTTTGGTAGAGCGGTCGGCTGTAGAAACCTGCAGACACCGACTGGTCCTCCGTTCAAATCGGAGAGGCGGGACTTAAAAAACTTACAGTTGTTTGAGGCGAACGCCCACGACTTTAGTGTGGGATGAAGCCTACAACTGTGAACTTCCCTCACTTATCATTTACTTATTTCTTCTTCTATGGGTGTTTCTATATGTCCTGAGAGCTCTCTTTGTGGGAATGGTATTGTTATATCTTCTTCATCAAATCTTTCTTTTACAGCTTTGACGTAATCTGATTTAATTTTAGCAAAGGTTCTACGGCTTGGTTCAGATACCCAAACATTACATTGTAGCTCTACATAAGAATCGGCGAGATCTGTCAACCGTACTATTGGTTCAGGGTCATCCATGATTCCATTGTTCTTCTCAGCTTCATCTAGAATTATTTTTGTAGCTTTGTTTATATCGTCATCATAAGCTATTCCAAAAGGACATTTTATTCTTAATTTATCTTTTGCTACAGGGTTAGTTAGTTCTGTATCTGTTAAAAATGAGTTAGGAACTGTAACCAGTTCATTATCAAAAGTACGTAATCGAGTGACCCTCATACTTATATCCTCGACTATCCCTGAATTATCCCCCCAAATTATCCAGTCACCTATTTTGAATGGTTTCTCAATAAAAATGAATATACCAGCTACAAAGTTCTTAATAACGTCTTGAAGCGCAAACCCTATAGCCAATGTAGCGGCTGCAGCTATTGTTGCAAGGGCTAGAAGTATATTTCCAAGTCCGGCAAATCCAAAAGCAAGCGCCAGAGCTATAAACAAAACCCCTAAACTAAGAATCTTATTTATAGGCTTTCTTGCATGCTCTTCAAGACCCCTCGACTTCATAACCCTCGAAACCATAGGTATAACCGCTATTTTACCTATCAAATAAACCACTAAAAACGATACAACAAAATAAATCACTTGAGTCACTAAACCTGCATAACCTCCAAAAAAAGGTTCAAGTATTGGCAAAGGATCGACCATAAGTAAAAACCCAATAAAGGTATTCTAATTGGTTTTATTTATAATTTAACTAGAATTTTTAATAGCGAAAAGGTTTTTAACCCTCGTTTAGATATAGTTCAATGGAAGAAAATTTCTTTAATAGAATGTAGGTTTAGTGTTCCTTTAAGTTTCTAAGGGAGGGAAGATAGGTTTGAGTAAATATAGTAATAAAGAAGGAGATTTTTTTAGTGAAAAAGAGAAGCCATATTTCTATCCATTGATTCTAGCGGTTCCAGCGATTTTTTTATTAATAACATACCTTGTTATACCTATTTCAGCCCATACAATGGTTTTCTTATTTGTACCAGCAATGGCGTTAGCATTTTTTGCATTAATTGGGTTGTTGGTTGTCTATATGAAAGGACGGAGGTCCAGCATGGAGGTGGAAACCTAAATGTCTAGCGATAAAAAATCTGATTCGTTTTTAGATCAATTTGGCTTCAAACACCTAAGCATAGTTTTGGTGGTTGCTGCAGTTATAGGGGGGCTTGCTGCGGCACCTGGAGCCTGGGATTTCACAAGTCAGAATCAATTCTGTGATGATTGTCATAAAGAAATGGATTTTCCAAACGAACTTGCTTTGTCAACACCTAATTATGGAGATGCCGTTAGAGGTCCACCGGTAAACGCAACCGCTGAACAACACGTTGAGATATTTGAAAGAATAAACATAGAGGAGGGAACGGATTGTGTACAATGCCATGTTGGAGATGATTTCCAATCTGTAATTGATGAAAAGGTTATTGGTGGGATGTACGAGGCATTCCAGTTCTATTTAATGGGAGTTGATGAGTTCCCAGAAGATGTAGAGATTCCAGATGAATACTGTACACAATGCCATACCTCAATTGGTGAAGATCCTGAAAATCACCCACCTTTCGATATAACTGGGTACAACTGTGGAGACTGTCACCAATCCCATGATGATACACATTACGTCAATGTAGATGAAGATACTGAATGCTCGTCATGCCATCTCAATTGGTAAATAGATTTCAAAAAACCTATAGAATTCAAGGCTCTAATCGATATTCCCCCCAAGATTTGGGGGATGTCTATTTTTATTTTTTTTCTGGCTCTAGATGTATGTAGGCATCTTTCACTCCTTTGATTTGTTGAAGTTCTTTTTCTATTTTTTCTTCTATTTCATGTGCTTCTATGAGTGATAGGGAGGATGGTACTTCTAGTTCACAGTATACGTGTATTTCAGGGCCTACATAATGTGCTTCGCAATATAGTTGTTTTGTTATTTCTTTTTGGTTTAATGCTTTCTCTATTTGTTTCATTGTGTTTTGGGAGGGGGCGCCACCTACTATGTAATTTATGTTTTCGCTAGCCATCTCATATCCTGTTTTAAAGATCCATATTGATACTATTAAACCGAAGATTATGTCGAGGTATGGATATCCAGATGCGGCTCCAATAACTCCTATTAATGCTGAGGTTGATGCGAATACGTCGGCCATGCTGTCTTTGCTTATATCTATAAGGATATTGCTGTCTATTTCGTTTCCTTTTTTCTTTAAGTAGTGGTATAGACCATATTTTGTTAAGATGGATATTGTTAGTGCTATAATGAAATATGGTGTGTATTGGTATGTCGGTCCTGTAATTAGGCCTTGGATTCCTTGATATACTATGATTATGCCGACGAATATGATTGAAAATGCTATTAATAGGGATAGGAAGGGTTTTATTCTTTCATGTCCGTGGGGATGTTTTTTGTCTGCTGGTTTTAATGCGTAGTACATCCCGATTAACAATATAAAGGAGTATCCCATGTCTCCTAGGGAGTTGAATGAATCTGACCTTACTGAGAGGCTTTCGAAAATTATGCTTGGAACAAATTTTATTATGAATAGAAATAGGTTAGCGAAAATGAGTAAAAAAATCAATCCTAATATCTTTTTTTCTCTACTGGTTCTTTTAAATCGGTTATTGATCGATTTCCCAAGCCATTTCATCTGGTTTATCTCCTATAGGATATAAAAAAAGCCATGTTATTTAGTTTGTCAGTTTTTTGTTTATCTAAGCTTAGATTTTTTCTTCTATAGAGGTTTTTATAAAATATGGTGTTTAGGGTTATTCTGTTTTTATTTGTTTTTGCGTTGGGTATGTTTTGATGCGTTTTTAGTTTTTATGGAGGTTTGAGGCAGATTGCCAATTTCTTTAGGTGCGGGATACAACATAAAAATAATGTTGTTTGAGGTATGAATCATTTTGTATGGTTGGTAACGATAAGGATAGGATGGTTTTGTGGCCTTCTAACATTGATGTTGATAAGAGTAGGGGTAGTGGGAGGATTATTGCTAGAGAGGATGCTGTTTCTAATCCTAAGTTGTCTAGGATGGAGAAGGCGGCTAGTGAACTGGATTTAGATCCTGTTGTTGAGGAAGATAAGGCTTATCCTGGTTTTTGGTGGGAGAGTGAGGGTCGGTTGGTTGTGGATAAGGTTAAGGGGAAGACTGAGGTTGCTAGGGAGATTGCTGGGAAGATGAGGTAAAGTATTATTTTATCCTTTTTTTAGGTCTTAAGACCTTTTTAGGGAGAGGGGGATGTTATCCGCCGGATACTGGTGGTAGTAATGCGATTGTGTCTGTGTTTTTGATTTCTTTGTCTAGTATTTCTTGGTTTTCGATTGTTTTTTCGTTTATTAGTATGTTTACGTTTTTCTTTAGTTTTTGGTTGTTGTAGATTTCTTGTTTGATTTCTGGGTGTTGTTTTTCTATTTGGTTCATTATTTGTCGTAGTTTTGTTTTTTTGTTTATCTGGATTTCTATTTTGTCTTTTCCGGCGGTTTCTCTATAGTTTGCGAATAGTTTTATTTCTACCATATATTGGTTTAGTTTTGTTTGATTTCTATTAAACTTGCTTTTTTCATTTCTTGTATGTATTTTTTGATTTCGGTTTTTTTGTTTTGTTCTATTTTTTCTACTATTGCGCTTCCGCATATTACTCCGTCTGCCCCTGCTTTTACTGCGCTTTTTACGTGGCTTGGTTTTGATATTCCGAAGCCTATTGCTATTGGGTGGTTTGTTTGTTTTTTTAGGTTTTTTATGAAGTTTATGGCTGTTTCTGGTAGTTCTTTTCTTGCTCCTGTTACTCCTAGTCTGGATACTGCGTATAGGAATCCGTTTGTTTTGTTTGAGATGTGGTTTATTCTTTCTTGGTTTGTGTTTTCTGCGACTAGGTATATTTGGTTTATTTTGTTTGTTTTTGCTTGTTTTAAGGCTGTTTTTGATTCTTCTGGAGGCATGTCGGGTATTATTATTCCGTTTACTCCTGTTTGTTTTAGTTTTTTATAGAATTCTGGAATGCCGTATTGGTATATTAGGTTGTAGTAACTCATTAGGACTATTGGTATGTCGGATTTTTTGCGTATCTCTTTTATTATTTTGAATGTGTCTTTGACTTTGAATCCGTTTTTTAGGGCTCTTTTGTATCCTTTTTGTATTGTTGGGCCATCTGCTGCGGGATCGCTGTATGGTATTCCGATTTCCAGTATGTCTGCTCCTCCTTCTATTATGTCCATTGCTATTTCTATTGAGGTGTCTATGTCTGGGTCGCCTGCCACTATGAATGGCATGAATGCGGTTTGTTTTTTTCGGTTTATTTTTTCTTTTAGTGGTGTTTTTTGTTTCATTTATTCGTCCTCCGATATTTTTTGTACGTCTTTATCTCCTCTTCCTGAGAGGTTTATTATGACGATGTCGTCTTCTTCGAGTTTGTGTTTGATTTTGTTTAGGTGTGCTATGGCGTGTGAGGATTCTAGTGCTGGTATTATTCCTTCTTTTTGGGAGAGTTGTTTGAAGGCTTTTAATGCTTCTTGGTTGTTTGCTGTTGTGTATTTTGCCCTACCTTCTTCTTTTAGCATGCTGTGTTCTGGACCTATTCCTGGGTAGTCTAGTCCGGCTGCTATGCTGTCTGTACTGCCTACTTGGCCGTCGCTGTCTTGTAGTAGGTAGGACATTGAGCCTTGTAGTACTCCTTTGCTTCCTTTTTGTAGGGATGAAGCGCCTTCTGCTTCAACACCTATTAATTCGACTTGGTTTTCTCTGAATTCATGGAAGATTCCTATTGCGTTGCTTCCACCGCCTACACAAGCGATTATTTTGTCTGGTAATCTGTTTTCTGCTTCAAGTATCTGTTGTTTTGTTTCTCGACCTATAACGCTCTGGAAGTCTCTTACTATTTCGGGGAATGGTGATGGTCCTACGACTGAGCCGATTAGGTAGTGGGTTGTGTCTAGACTTGATACCCAATCTCTTAATGCTTCGTTTACGGCGTCTTTTAGTTTTTTTTGGCCTGATGTGACGGGGTTGACTTCTGCGCCTAATAAACGCATTCGGAAGACATTTAGTTGTTGTCTTTCGACGTCTTTTTGCCCCATAAATACCTCGGTTTTTAAGCCGATTTTGGCTCCAGCGATTGATGTTGCTACTCCGTGTTGGCCTGCACCTGTTTCAGCTATGATTCTTTCTTTACCCATGTATTTAGCCATCAATGCCTGTCCAAGTGTGTTGTTTATTTTGTGTGCTCCGCCGTGAAGTAGGTCCTCTCGTTTTAGGTATACTTTGCATCCGATTTCGTTGGATAGTCCTTCTGAGTATGTTAGGGGTGTTGGCCGTCCAGCGAACTCCTTTAAGTGTTGGTTTAATGCTTGGTTGAATTCATCGTCGTTTTTGAGTTGTTGGTATTCTTTTTCTAGTTCTTGTAGAGCTGGGATTATTGGTTCTGGAACGAACTTTCCTCCAAACTCCTTAAAATCTCTTTTATTCAATTTGACACCTCAATTTTTTGTGGAAATCTTTCATTTTAATGTGGTTTTTAATTCCAGGTGTTTCTTCAACTCCTGATGAAACATCTACTCCATATATGTCTAGGGCCTGTATTTTCTCTATGTTTGTTGGGTTTAGGCCGCCTGAAACTATTGTTGGGTATTTAAGGTTTTTTATTTTGTTTTTTATTGCTTTGATATCTATCTGTATTCCTTGGCCTCTACTACTATCTATTAATAAGGCATCTGTTTGTTGGGATGGTTCTAATTTATTTATTTCATTTTCTTCGATGGCTTGAATTATTGCTGTGTTTTTTGGTATTCTGAGTTTGTTGGGGTCGGTATATAGTTGTAGAGCGTCTGGGTTTAGTTGAAGTATTTCTTGTATTTTTTTCTGTGATTTTGTTGTTGTTACGCAGACTTTTGTTATGTATGGGCCTAGTTGGTTGAAGATCTTTCTTGCTTTCTTTAATGGGATGTTTCTGGGTGAATCTGTTTTAACTATAACTCCTATTGCGTTGAAACCAATTTTTTCTGCTTTTAATGCGTCTTTGGTTTGTGTTATTCCACATATTTTTATGCGCATAGTAGGCCCTCCAGACGTTTTGCTGGATTTTTTGATTTCATTAACTCGGTTCCTATTAGAAATCCATCGCAGTATGGCTTTAGTTTTTTTATGTCGTCTTTGTTTTTTATACCGCTTTCTGAGATTATTGTTTTGTCTTCTGGTATTTTTTTGGAGAGCTCGATAGTGGTGTTTAAATCTATTTCAAGGGTTTTTAGGTTCCTGTTATTTATTCCTATTATCTCTGCTCCTGAATTTATAGCTATATCTAGTTCTCTTTGTGTTCTAGTTTCTACTAATGCTTCTAAACCGTTTTTCTTGCATTCCATTAGGTATTTTGGAAGTTCTTCTCCTAGTAATGAGGTTATTAGTAATACTGCGTCCCCACCTAACTGACGGGTTTCTTTTATTTGGATAGGGTCTATTATGAAGTCTTTTCGGAGTATTGGGCCGTTATAGTTTTTTCGAGCGATTTCAAGGTATTCTTTCTTTCCTTTGAAGTAGTTTGGCTCTGTCAATATTGATAATGCTTGTGCGTTTCTTAGTTTTTTTATAGTTTGCTTGGTTTTCTGGGGCGTTGGTTCTTGGATCATTCCTTTGGATGGAGATGAGTATTTTAGTTCGGCTATTATAGCTGTTGAGTTATATGGTTTGTTTTTTATTGCTTTTTGAAGGCTTTTTGTGGGATGTGTATTTATTTCACTTGGGTTTTTGAGTTCTACGGGGTTTTCATTTAGCTCTTTCTGAACGGTTTTCTTTATTTCTTTAAGTACGTTTGGCATGTTTGCTTGCCTCCCTTAACTCTTTTAGTTTTTCCATGCTTGCACCACTGTCTATACTGTTTTTAGCTATTTCAACTCCTTCTTTGATTGAGCTGGCTTTTCCGGATAGGTAGATTGCAGCACCTGCGTTAGCTAGAACTATGTCTCTTTTAGCGTTTTTCTCTCCTTTTAGTATTTTATTGATGATTTGGGCGTTTGTTTTAGTGTCTCCACCTTTTATTGTTTTTAGAGGTTGTTTTTGAAGGCCTATGTCTTCTGGCTCTATATGATAGGATTTTATTTTGTTGTCTTTGAGTTCGGATATTAATGTGGTTCCTGTTATAGTTATTTCATCAAGTCCATCGCCGTGAACTACTAAACCTCGTTCTAATTCGAGGTTTTTTAATACTGAAGCGATTTTATTTGTTAGGTTGGGTGAGAAAACACCTAATAGTTGTCTGTCTGCGTTTGCTGGGTTTGTTAGAGGTCCGATTATGTTGAAGAATGTTTTGAATCCGACTTCTTTTCTTGCGGTCATTGCATGTTTCATTGCGGTATGAAACTCTGGAGCGTAGAGAAAAACCATTCCTACTTTATTTAAAACTGTTTCCGATTGTTCTATTGTTAGTGATAAAGGGATTCCTAGTTCTTCTAGGACATCTGCGGAGCCGCAGCGACTGCTGACACTTCTGTTTCCATGTTTCACCACGTTTATATCTGATGCGGCTGTGACTATTGCTGTAGCAGTGCTTATGTTAAATGTGTTCGAGCCATCTCCACCGGTTCCACATGTATCTATCAATGGGGGTTGAGGGGTGTTTTCAAGGGTCTTTGCAAAACCCTTTATCTTTCTTGCAAAGGCAGCTATTTCTTCTGTTGTCTCTCCCTTCATGTGCATTGCTGTTAAGAATGAAGCTATTTGGGGGTCGCTGGCTTTACCGGTCATTATTTCGTTTATAGCGGACTCTGCTTCTTTTTTATTAAGATGGTGTCCTGAAACAGCTTTCTTTAATGCGGTATTCATCAAAAAAATCACTCTCCATATATAAAATTAGTTAAGATCTGTTTTCCATAACTGGATGCTATGCTCTCCGGATGGAACTGGATACCGTATAAAGGCTTTTTTTTATGAGAGATTGCCATAACTTTTTGGTCTTCACTGGATCTAGCGATAACTTCAAATTCTTTTGGCAACGGCTCATTAACTATCAATGAATGGTATCTTGTAGCTTTGAATCTTTTAGGTATGTCTCCAAAGAGTCTATTTCCATTATGATTGATTTCACTGGTTTTTCCATGAATAGGTGTTGTTTTTTCGATGCAGCCTCCGTAGGTGTGTGCTATCACTTGATGGCCTAGGCATACGCCTAGAACTGGTTTTTCTAAATAGTTTATTATTTCACTGCAGTTTCCAGCGTTTTCTGGTTTTCCGGGGCCTGGTGACAGTATTACTCGATCTATGTCTGTTGGTATTTTTTTAAGGTCGTCATCGTTTTTTATGACTGTTGGGTTGGCTTTCAGTTCTCCAACCATCTGGTAGAGGTTGTAGGTGAAGCTGTCATAGCAATCTACTATTAGAACGTTCATTGTGCACCCTCTGCCATCTTGATTGCTTCAATACCGGCTTGGCCTTTTTCTTTTGTTTCTTCCCACTCTCTTTCAGGTTTTGAATCGTTTACAATTCCAGCTCCTAACTGTAGGCTTGCTGTGTTGTTTTTTGAGAGAATTGTTCGAATTGCTATTGCGAAATCCATGTTTCCGTTGAATCCCATGTATCCAACTGCTCCCGCGTATATCCCTCTGTTTTCCGGCTCTAGTTCATTTATTATCTCCATAGCTCTTAGTTTAGGAGCTCCTGATACAGTGCCAGCTGGAAAACAAGATTTTAAGGCGTCTGATGCGTTTAGGTTTTTGTTGATTTTTCCTTCAACTTTTGATGTGATGTGTTGGACGTGAGAGAATTTTTCTATATCTGCGAACTCGTTTACTTTTACCGTTCCGAATTTTGATATCTGTCCGACGTCGTTTCTTGCTAAATCAACGAGCATTATGTGTTCGGCCATCTCTTTTTCATCATTGAGCAGTTCTTTGGCTAGTTTTTGGTCTTCTTTTTCTGTCTTGCCTCTCCGTCTTGTCCCTGCTATTGGTACGGTCATTACGGTGTTGTCTTGTACTCTAACAAGCATTTCAGGACTGCTTCCTATTACTCTGTGTTCTCCAAAGTCTACGTAATACATGTATGGGCTTGGGTTTATTTTATCGAGAGCGGCATAGATATTGAATGGGTTTCCTGAGAATTCTACATCAAGTCTCCTGGAGATAACGGCTTGAAAGATATCGCCCTCTTTTATGTATGTTTTGGTTTTTTCAACCGCATCCATGTATTTTCTGCGTGTTATGTTTGATTTATAGTTTGTTTGTTTTTTATTGAAGGCTCTATCTATGGGTTGGTAGTTTTTAATCTTTTTTTCAAGTTTTTTCAGTTCTTTTTTTGTTTCTTCTTGTTTTTCTGTATCGAGAATTAGTTTAGTTAGGTAGAGTAGGTCTTTTTTATGGTCAAAAACAAGGTATTTTTCACATACCATAAACTCTGCAAGGGTTTTTTCTCCTGGTTTTTTCAGCCTGGGATGTATTTCTTCGATTATGTCGTAAGCGAAATATCCTACTGCCCCTCCATCGAAACGGGGTATCTCTGATTTTAGGTAGTTGAATGATTCAGTTATTTTTTTTATTTTATCGATTGCGGTTTTTTGGTCGTCAATCTTGATTTCTGAGATGTATTCTTTTTTTCCTTCGATTTTGGTTTCTTGGTTCGTTATTTTTGTTTTAATGATTGGGTTTAGGCCGATGAAGGAGAATCTTGATAGTTTTTCTTTTCCTTCTCTTGATTCCAGTAGGAATCCTGGGCCTTTTGATATTCTTTGGTATATGTCCATCGGTTTTATTGCTGGGATTTCTGTTTTATGGACTACTGGTGTTATTGTGGGGTTTTTGGTGTTTTTCTTTTTTTTCTGGGTTTTAGATTCTGGATCAACAAACATAATTACACACTTCTGTACTATATAGTACTAAATTAAACTTTAACACACAGTATTGTGTATATTATATAGATAAACCTTTCCCCCAAAAAAACAAAAACCAAACAAAAAACCCAAAAAACACTTCAACACCTAACAAAAAACCCAAAACCAACTACATTATGTTAACTCAGGCATTAAGACCCCTCCTCTTCAGTAAGAGAAGGATATCACAGACACATACTCAAAACTCTCAATAAAATCAAAAATAAGCAGGTTAATTAAATCAGATAAAAAAAATAATTAATGTCCTCTGAAATCCTGAATGGATGTTTCAATCCCTCTCAAGTTCATGTACTTCCTCAGCAACCTTTTTTCCCAAATCAGTTAAACTGTATTCGTTCTTGGTTTTTTCAACCAAACCCTTTTCTTTAAGTTCATCTAAAGCTTGAAGCGCTGCTGTTTCAATCAACCTTCTTTTCTTGATAATGAACTCAGGCTCAGAAGCACCATTCTTCTTAAGCACACTGATAATCTGCCTTGCATTGGCATTACCAATAACATAACCCTTAGCTTCATCAACGCTCATACATACCAATATAGATTCAACATATAAGTAAGTGTCCAACCTTAAAACAATGGTAGTTTGAATATAACTATAACTTATACAAATTCCTAGCATTTTTTCTTAATTGTAGATAACAGACGGGGCATCGGAAGGTATAACCAGACCTCTTTTGATGCCAGGGGCGTCGTGAAAACGCCCGAAACCACTACTGTAAACCCGATATCTGCAACGCAAGTCGATGAGGTAGGTGGTAACCTATGCTAAAACGGTCAGAAGCCCCTCTGCTTCAGGGAGAGAAGGATGTCACTAGCTTCTTTGATATCTTGAGCAACTATTAATCCGTTTTCTTTTAACTTATTGTATATTTCTGTTCCTTTACCATTGGTGTAATCTCTTTTTTCTACGGGAATGGATTCGATTGCAATAACAGTTTTACCTTTATTAAGAGCTTTTTCAGCGGCAACCAGGTTTTTGAGGTTACCATTGCCAATTGGTATCTCGGAGATAACAACAATGTCAGACCTATCGATAAACTCCATGTTTTGATCAAATGCTTCTTTAGTTATCTCGGAAAAAGGTGCTTCACTGACTATAGGTATATCTATCGACTCTGCAACCTCTTTATCAGAGTCTAGGTTGTTTAAAACACCTGTAGAAAGGAGGTATCCTTCTTTCTTTAGTTCGTAAAGCAGTTGGTTTCCACTTCCACCACCACAGATAACATGTATCCTTGTATCTCCGTTTTCAAGCCCTTCGATATTTTTAGATTCTGAGAAAGGAGTAACATAGATAGAGCCGGTTAAAGGATGTTTTTTAACAACTACATCGATTCCATAGGTATCCTTTATGTTACGGGGTGTCAAAACTTCTTGAGGCTCTCCAATACACTTTACCTCGCCCTTATTTAATAATAGAAGCCTATCACAAAACTGTGAAGCCAGATTAAGGTCGTGGAAAATCCCAACAATACATTTTTCTTTACTAAGCTCTTTAGCTAAAGAAACTATCTCTATTTGATGGTTTATATCTAGATGGGAGGTTGGTTCGTCAAGTAAAATAGTATCGGTATTTTGAGCTATTGCTCTGGAAATAATAACCCTCTGAAGTTCACCACCACTCAGACTGGAAGCATTTCTATCTTTAAGGTCAGTAGCACCAGTCATCTCTAAAGATTCCTGAACAACATCTGAATCATCATTATAGTCAGCGCTAAAGAATGATTGATGCGCAATCCTACCCATCTGAACAACCTCTTTAACAGAAAAATCAAAACCTATCCGAACCTGTTGAGGAACAACCGCAACTTCCCTAGCGACCTCACTTCTAGATAGATCGGAAACATCATTCCCATTAATCAAAACCCTACCCTTATATGGCTCTAAAACACCAGAAATACATTTAAGGAGAGTGGTTTTACCAGAACCATTCGGCCCGATGATACCAAAAAACTCCTTACTATCTACATTAAACTCAATCTCTTTAAGAGTATCTATCCCTTCACCATAACTGAAGAACAAGTTTTCAACCGATATCATCAATAACCCTCCTTACGTTTCCAAAGTAAGTAAATAAAGAAGGGTGCTCCGAATAAAGCAGTTATTATACCAACCGGTATTTCGGTTGGAGCTAAAATTACTCTAGCCAATGAATCGGAAACAACAAGGAAGATAGCTCCCAATAAAGCTGATGCAGGTATCAAAATCACGTGACGAGGGCCAAGTAAGATCCTGATTATGTGAGGTGGAATCAGGCCAACAAAACCGATTATACCTGCAAAAGCAACAGAAGCAGCAGTGACTAGGGACGCTAAAACAAGAATTATCTTCTTAACAAATTCTACACGAACACCCATATACATTGCCTCTTCTTCCCCAAGCATTATAGCATCAATATACTTTGCCAAAGGAAGTGAAGCAAAAATACCCAAACCAACTAGAGGTAAAGTAACAAATACATAACTCCAATCAGCTCCAGCCAATCCACCAAGAGTGAAATACATTATTCTAAAAACCTTGTCATCACTGAAGTACATTATAAAAGAAGTTAAAGCAGACAAGAAAAACGCGAACGCAACACCAGCCAACAATAATGTGTCAACAGGAACCTTGTGCCCTTGCTTTGCAACGAAATACACAGCAAATATAGTTATAACTCCTGAGATAAAAGCGAGTATAGGTATCGAGAATTCACCAAATATAGTTATGCCAAACATAATCGCTATAGCAGCACCAAGGCCCGCACCACTAGACAAACCAACTATATAAGGATCTGCAAGCGGGTTTTTAAAAAGCCCTTGCATCAAAGCTCCAGCAGTACCAAGAGCCGCTCCAACAAGCCCTCCCAAAAGAACCCTAGGCAACCTAATCTGTTTGATAATTGTTTCTTGCCCAGCAGTATATTCAACATCAAACAAGCTATTTAAATAAGGGATTTCTTCAAAAAGAATGCTAAGTATAACATCAACCGAAATAGTAACAGGGCCAATTCCAAAAGAAATTACCATAACAACTATAGTCAAGATTAGTAATAACAATAAACCAATTTTACCACTTCTTTTACTAACCAACTTTGTCTTGTACATACTTCAGATTACACTCCTAACAGAAATACCTTCACTAAACTCGGTAACTAACCTAATTGAATAACACGTAATTTAGATATAAACCAGAACGTCGAATCGAAACCCTAAAATCGCTTCTTCTATAAATCAATTGTACAACTTAATCTTAAAAATATAAAAAATATTTTGCCCCCAAATCAGGAGCTGAATCTAACAACATTTTCTACCTAAGGAGTCTCATTCCAGACTTAAATTGTGATGTTGGTTACGCGAGCAGTTCGTCCTTTTTGAGATTTAGGTGGAGTATGCCCTACCGTGTGTTCTATCTCTATTGGAGTGTCAGATTCACCATTCCTGATTTTTAATTTAAGAGGGGTAATTTACTTACTCGAGTTCAATATCATATAATGCATCTACAATTGAGTTAACACCATCTACAATTCTTGGACTGGCTCTTGTTGTTTCATCTTCAAGTATTACATAAACTTCGTCATTATCAATGGCATCTATTCCCTCAAGCTTGCTTTCATCTAATAGCTCTGTAACAGTCATTCCTGCGTGTTCAGTTAACAACATTACTTCTGGATTTATATCAACTAATGTTTCATAATTAATAGCAATATGGCCTTCTTGGTCTATGACGTTGTTAGCTCCTGTCAACTCAAGTAAATCGTTTTGATATGTCCCCTGTCCAGCAACCCACATTGGTTCATCGGCCCAAGTTATGTATAGTGTATCTCTTTCATCGTATTCAGCTACTTTATCTTTTACATCATTTATTTGTTCTTCAATTTCACTAATTAAAGCTTCTCCATTTTCTTCAACACCAGATACATTGGCGATGAGTTCTATGGCTTCAAGCAAGTTCTCATAACTTCCTGGATGTATTACAATTACTGATATTCCTTTTTTCTCTAGTTGATTAACAATGCTATCTTCTTGTTCTGAGGATGCGAATACTACATCTGGGTTTTTATCAATTATTGTTTCTATGCTAGGATTATCATAACTTCCTACTGAGTCGGTTTCAACAGCCTCAGATGGATAGTCACACCAATCGGTTACTCCAATTACTTTATCACCCAGGCCTAGTTCATATATTACCTCTGTGTTGGATGGAGATATCGAAATTATGGATTCAACGTTCTCTACCACTTCAACTTCTCGATCTGTTTGGTCTGTGTATGTTATATATTCGCCATCTCTCTCTATGACGTCCATACATCCAGCTGCGGACACGGCAATCAATAATACTGCTAAAACTGTGATTATATGTTTTTTATTAACCATTGAAAAACACCCTGACTAAAAACATGTTGTAAATAATCAATTAAATTTTAAACATTAAGTATTTTACCTTCTACATAAAAACCAAAAAAACAATTTATTAAGAAGGATTAACCAAACTTTCAAAACCGTTTAAAGTAAATAAAACACAAATAAATCCTATAAAATCTATTTCAAATTAATCATATATTTTCCTTATTTGTCTGAAAAAATAGGTTCAAAGGATAGAGAAATGACCATTATTCAAAGAAACTCATTAAAATATTAAATATTTAGGTGTATGTGGAATTATCTGACTTCATGGCTAAGGCCTCTTACGTAAAAAAGTGGTTTTTGCCTTGAAACAAATTGTCTTGGAATTGAATTTGGGTTTTTGGGGGTAGGTTTTTTTCTTTATCTAACGTATTTTATAGGGATTATGGGATCTGATATTGGAGATATTGTTGGTAGGGATGTTGTTAGTTTTAGTGAGATGCAGAATCGGTGTATTGCGATTGATGGTAACAACACTTTGTATCAATTTCTTAGTATAATTAGGCAGCCTGATGGAACGCCGTTGAAGGACAGTAGTGGTAGGGTTACCTCGCATGTTTCCGGTGTTTTTTATAGGATGATTAATTTATTGGAGGAGGGGGTTGATCCTGTTTATGTTTTTGATGGTAAGCCCCCTGAATTGAAGTCTGATACTCTTGATGAACGTCGTGAGGTCAGGGAGAAATCTAGGGAGGAGTGGAAAAAAGCTAAGAAGGAAGGTAGGACTGAAGAGGCGTATAGTAAGGCAATTAGGTCTTCTAGATTAAGTGGGGAGATGGTTGATGAGTCTAAGAAGTTGCTTGGATTAATGGGGATCCCTTGGGTTCAGGCGCCATCTGAGGCTGAGGCCCAAGCCGCATATATTGTTCAGGAAGGGGGTTGTTGGGCTTCTTCGTCTCAGGACTATGATTCATTGTTGTTTGGAACCCCTGTTTTAATAAGGAATTTGACTATTACGGGCCGTAGAAAGCTTCCTGGTAAAGATGAGTATAAGGAGGTTGAGCCTGAGAAAATTGTTTTACAGAATCTATTCGATGAACTTAGTTTAAATAGGGAACAGCTTGTCGATATAGCTATCTTGGTTGGAACAGATTTTAACGAGGGAATAAAGGGTATTGGCCCTAAAACGGCTTTAAAGTTGATTAAAGAACATGGTTCTGGTCAAGAGGTTTTTAAGCAAGAAGGTTTTGAGATTGATGGTTACAGTGAGGTTAGAGAGATTTTTCTTAATCCTGATGTTACCGATGATTATGACTTGACTCCAAGTGAGATTGATAGGGAGGGTGTGGTTGAGTTTCTTTGTGAGGAAAGAGATTTTTCTAGTGACAGAGTAGTTAAGGGTTTAGATAGGCTTGAAAAAGCTGTTAGTGAATTGAGGCATCAGACAACTTTTGATAGTTTTTAATTTTTAATGAGAGTTAATGAGAGTTTGTGAGAGCATTAAGTTTTCTCTTTCTTTCGAGATGTGGTTGTCGTTAAGGTATAGTTGTCCTGTACTTTATTCGGTTTAGAAATAGTTTTTGTGCCCCATGTTGTGGGGCATATTTTTTAGTTTCTTGTTTCTTTTAGGATTTTTTCTGCGTTGTCTGATGTGATTTCTCCGGATTTGGCTAGTTTTTCTCCTACTTTGTCTATTTCTTCTCCTCTTGCTCCAGCCATCATTGCGATGTTTTTGGCGTGTAGTGACATGTGGCCTCTTTGTATTCCTTCTGTTGATAGTGCTTTTAGTGCGGAGAAGTTTTGTATTAGTCCTACGGCTGCTAGTATTTCTCCGAGTTCGTTTGCGGATTCTGCTCCTATTATTTTTGTGCATAATCGGGCTGTTGGGTGTACTGATGTTGATCCGCCTACTGTTCCTACTGCTGTTGGTAGTTCTATTGTTCCGACTAGGTCTCCATTTTTGTTTTTTTCGTATGTTGTTAGTGGAGAGTATCCTCCGATTGCTGCGTATGTGTGGGCTCCGGCTTCTATTGCTCTTGTGTCGTTTCCTGTTGCGAGTGTTACTGCGGTCACGCCGTTCATTATTCCTTTGTTGTGTGTAGAGGCTCGGTAAGGGTCGTTTGCTGCTAGTGTGTATGCATCGATTATGCCTTCTACTGCTTCTTCTCCGATTTCTTCTTTTGGGAAAACAGCTTTTGCTCGGCTTAATCTTTTGTCAGCTAGGTTTGTGATTATTCTTAGGCAGCTTTCTCCACCTGTTAGTTCTTCTAGGTATTCTGCAACTGCTTCTGCCATACTGTTGACGGCGTTTGCTCCCATTGCGTCTCTACAATCAACTATGAGGTGTACGATGAGGTTTTGGCCTCTGGGGGTGTCTATTACTCGTATTTCTATGTCTTTTGCGCCGCCTCCGAACTTTACTAGGGTTCGGTCTTGTTTGTTTGCGAGTTTGAATATTTCTTCTTTTTTTCTAAGTATATCGATTTTCTTGCTGTATGGGTCGTTTATATCTAGTAGTTGTATTTGACCTATCATGAGGGGTTCTGTGCTTTCTGTCTTGATTCCCCCTCCTTTTCTAGCTATCTTAGCTCCATTGCTTGCAGCTGCTATTACTGATGTTTCTTCGGTTGCCATTGGAATTAAGTAGTCTTTATCGTTGATTTTGAAGTTTGTTGCAATGCCTAAAGGTGTTTCTAGGGTTCCTATTACGTTTTCTACAAGTCTGTCTGCTATCTCTTCTTCAAGGGCGCCTGTGTTTCCGAGTGTTTTTTTCTTTTCTTCATCTAGGTCGCATAGTTCTGATACTTTCTCGAGTCTTTCATTTAATGGTAGTTTATAAAATCCGGGTAGTCTTGAATCCATAAATAAATCCCTCTTTTTTGTTTTTTGATATAGCTTTAATTATATCTATTTTTTAAAACCGATGTGTTTTTAGGTTTCTTCTTTTGGTTGGTATTTTATTCCATAGTATATGAGTCCTTCTTCGCTTTCTTCACTGATTTTTCGAAACACTGGCTCTAAGTTCATTCCTATCTTGATGTCTTCGATTTCACAGTTGACTATTTGGGATGTAAAGCTTGTTCCTTCTTCGAGTTCTACGATCCCTATTATGTATGGTGTTTCTTTTTGGTGTGAGTCTCCGGCTGTCCGGATTACTGTGTATGTGATTAGTTTTCCATCTCCATCGAATTTATAGTCGGTTATGTCGCTTTCTCTTCTACAGGTTGGGCATAGGTTTCTTGGTGGGAAATAGGTGTTTTCACATCTCTGGCATTTTGTTCCTTCAAGGTTGTATCGGTTTCTTATTTTTCTCCAGAATCTTGGTACGGTCATTTTCAGGCCTCCCTTGAAAGTATGTGTACTGTTGCTGTTCCTCCGGAACCACCTACGTTATGGCATAACCCTATGTCGCAGTCGACTTGTCTGCCACCTGCTTCTCCGAGTAGTTGTGTTGTTATCTCTACTGCTTGTTTGATTCCGGTTGCTCCGACTGGATGTCCACATGCTTTTAATCCACCGCTTGGGTTTATTGGTATCTCTCCGTCTAGCTGGGTGGCTCCTTCTTCAATTAGTTTTCCACCTTCTCCTTTTTCACAGAATCCAAGGTCTTCTGTTGCAAGGATCTCGGCTATTGTAAAGCAGTCGTGTACTTCAGCTACATCGATGTCTTTTGGCTGGGTTCCAGACATTTCGTAGGCTGTTTTAGCGGCTTCAACGGTTGCATCGATTGTGCATATGTCTCTTCTGTCGTGTAATGAGATTGTGTCGCTGGCTTGTCCGCTTCCTTTTATGTATATTGGGGTGTCGGTGTATTTATGGGCTTTTTCTGCGGGCACTAATACGAGGGCGGCTGCTCCATCTGTGATTGGTGAGCTGTCGAATAGTGTTAGGGGGTCGGCTACTTTTGTTGCGTTCATAACTTTATCCAGTGAGATTTCACGTTGGAACTGGGCTTTTGGGTTCATTGTTGCGTTGTAATGGTTTTTTACTGCTACTTGGGCGATTTGTTCGCGTTTTGTATCGTATTCATGCATATGTCTGTTTGCGATCATTGCGTATAGCCCTGGGAATGTTGCTCCATAAAATGCTTCCCATTCTCTATCTGAGGCGGCTGCTAATATCTCGATAGATTGGTTGCTGACTACATCTGTCATTTTCTCAACTCCACCGACAACTACTGTATCGCTTATTCCGGAGGCAACTGCCATATATCCTTGTCTTAGCGCTAGACCGCCTGAGGCACAGGCTGCTTCAACCCTTGTTGCAGGTACATGTAGTTCAGACATACCTGAGTAATCAGATATTAGTGCTGCCACGTGTTCTTGCGCTATAAAACGGCCTGCACTCATGTTACCGATGTATATTTCGTCTATGTTTTTTCCCTTTATATCCGCATCGGTTAACGCTTCAACTCCAGCCTCTATAAATAGGCTCCTGAATGATGTATCCCACATCTCACCGAACTTTGTGCATCCGACTCCTACTATCGCTACGTCTCTCATTTATTTCACCTTTCCTTTGTGTTTTGCATACTCTCCATATGATAGGTATGTTCCTTCATCTAGGAATTCACTTACTTTAGGCCCTCTATCTTGGACCTCTTTGATGTTTTCTGTTACTGTGATGTCGAAAGAGTCTGCACCGGCTCCAGACCCATATGATGTTGTTAATATCCGGTCACCGGGTTTTGCTTGGTCTAACACTTTTGCTAGACCGATTAATGTTGAACCTGAATATGTATTGCCGATATCTTCAACTACCAGTGCTGGAGAGTATTGTTTTTCTTCAAAACCAAGTCTTTCTGCAGCTCTTACTGGGAATTTACCGTTTGGTTGATGGAAAACGGCGTAATCGTAATCGCTTGGAGTTTTATCGGTTTTTTCAAGTAGTTTTTCTGTAGCTCCTGTTACGTGTTTGAAATATCCTGGTTCACCGGTAAACCTGCCTCCATGGCTAGGATATCTCTGTCCTTCTCTTCTCCAGAAATCTGGTGTATCTGTTGTATATGAAACAGTTTTATTGATTTTAGCAATTATGTTTTCGGTTCCAATTAAGTAGGCGCCTCCACCGGCTCCGGCAGTATACTCTAGTTGGTCGCTGGGTGCGCCCTGAGATACGTCTGACCCGATAGATAAACCATATCTAGCCATTCCAGACCTTACTAGCCCTAGACAGGTCTGTATTCCGGCTGTTCCGGCTTTACATGCAAACTCGTAGTCGGCAGCGGTTAGGTAAGGTGTGGCATCTATTGCTTCAGCAACTATTGTTGCAGTTGGTTTAACTGCGTAGGGATGGCTTTCAGAGCCAACATAAATCGCACCAACCTGTTCTCCATCTACATCAACACGTTTTAAAGCATTTCTTGCTGCTTCTACAGATATGGTTGCTGTGTCTTCATCTATGTCTGGAACCGATTTTTGTTTAACACGCAACCCTCCTTTAATAGAGTCTGGGTTTTCGTTCCAGACACCCGCTATCTCTTCTATTTTTATTCTATATCTTGGTACATAAACTCCGTAACTAACTATTCCTCCATCCAAAGAATTCAACCTCCAATACTTGATAACCTTTCAAGAACACTCTCAATATCTATATTCGATACTCCTAAGGGAATTCCCTCAGCTCTAGCGATCTGAAGTGCAATTGGACTAATTTCATTGGGTTCTATTCCATGTAAAACAACCATCTGGGGTTTAAGGCTTGTCACCCTAATCGCAACCAAAGGAGACTTACCCGAACTAACCCTTGTAAAAACCAAAGCCCTTTCCGTACTCCAACCATAAAGCTGTTGAAACTCACCGTGATTCAATTCAACAATCGCTTTAACGCTATCTATAACGGTGTGGCCATGTATATCTCTATCTTCCTCTTCTTTCTGAACAACTTCAACTCCAAGTTGACTACAAAACGAGTTGAAGCCTACTGGAGATTTATAGTCATTCATATCCAGTATGGCGTCAAAATCAAGGCCAGACCTTAATATCCGGCCATAACTCCGGACGTTTTTACCACCATGCTCAAGGTCGATAGATATCATTCCATTAATAAGTCTTTTAACAATGTTTATACCTGGAGAAGACCTTCTCCCACTTTCATAATCACTTATAACAGAAGGAGATATGGACAACTCTTCCGCCAACTCGGTTTGAGTTATTCCAAAGTTCTTTCTCCATTTCTTAAGTGTTTTAGATGGGTGGTCAGCAAGACAGATTTCACCTGCAATCTTTTCAGCAAGCCTGTCAATAACACGTTTCTTAACTATACCACCATTACCAATAGACCCACGCATCCTGCATTCATTATAATCTAACACCTTTAAAAACTTAACGAACCCAAACTACGTTAATAGTCGAAAAACTACAGAAAAACCACAGAAAGACCACAGAAAAACGAACTAACACTTCAATTGATATAAAATCAACTGCCAAAAACCTATCAAATCAACCAGAAAACAGCAATCAACTAGAAAACAGTGTTAATAAAACACCCTCCTCATTGATAACCACGAATAATATATAAGTCATTTTCTACAAATTGACATATGATGAAGCAATCAAAACCCAAGACGGGCAGTAGATTGCAACTCAATTTTTTAGATAGGTCGCCCCTTAAAGCTTTTATAGGCTTTTATAAGCCAATTGGAGCGACCAAATTAAAGAAAAACAAGGTAGAGAGGTAAAAAATGACAGGAAATGGATTTAAATCCAGTATGAACAAATTTATAGGATCTACCGTTGAGCTCTTCACAGAAGAAGAGTTGGACAAGATCCATAGAACAACGATGAAAGTCCTGAGAGACCCAGGAATACTACTTGAAAGCCCAAAAGCAGCAGATATATTTAGAGAAGCAGGCTGTAAAGTAGAGGGCGATCGAGTTAAAATACCAGAAAGACTCGTAAACGAAGCACTCGCAACTGCACCAAGCTCATTCCTACTAGCAGGAAGAGACCAAGAAAACGACGTCGAAATGGAAGCAGACGGAAACGTACACTTCACAACATTCGGAGCAGGAGTAAGAACCCTAGATATGACCGACAACGGAGAATACAACATAAGAAACTCAACAGAACAAGATGTAGCCGACCAAGCAAAACTAGCCGACTACCTAGACAACATAGACTACTACTCCCTAACAGTATCAGCACAAGACCTAACAGGAAAAGCAGAACAAGACGTACACGAACTATTCACAGCCCTCAAAAACACATCAAAACACTTCCACCACGTAGACCCAGTAGGAGAAAACGTAGACCACTACTTCGAAATAGCCAAAGCCTATTACGGCGGCGACGAAGAAATGGCAAGAGAAAGACCACTATTCTCAATACTACTATGCCCAACAAGCCCACTACAACTAGGAGAAAACGCAATAGACGTAATAATGAAAGGCGGTAAATACGGAATACCCGTAAACGTCCTAAGCATGGCGATGGCAGGCGCATCAAGCAACATAAACCTAGCCGGCACACTCGTAACACATAACGCAGAAGTCCTAGCCGGAATCGTCCTATCACAACTCGCAAACCCAGGAGCACCCGTATTCTACGGAAGCTCAACCACACAATTCGACGTTAAAAAAGGAACAGCTCCAGTCGGAGCACCAGAACTTGGAATGATAAGCGCAGGCGTAGCCAAACTAGCACAATACTACAAACTACCATCTTACGTAGCCGGCATATAGGCAGATGCCAAGATACCGGACGCACAAGCAGGACACGAAAAAACAATAACATCACTACTACCCGCACTCGCAGGCGCAAACACAATATATGGTGCCGGTATGCTTGAACTCGGAATGACCTTCAGCAACGAACAACTCGCAATCGACAACGACATAATCGAAATGGTAAAAAGAGTAGTACAAGACGGAATCGAAGTAAACGACGACACACTAGGCCTAGAAAGCATCCGTGAAGTAGAGTTCGACCAATTCATAACCCACCAAACAACAAGAGACAACATACACAGCTACTCCTCACCAACACTAATCAACAGACAGATGAGAGAAGACTGGGAAAACAGTGGATCAAAAGACCTAGCAATGCAAGCCCACGACCACATCAACGACGAACTAGCAGACTACGAAGTAACACCAATAGACGCAGACCTACTAAAAGACATGGAAGAAGTCGTAAAGAAAGCAGATAAAGGGGCCTAAAAACCCCCTCTATCCTATTCCCTAAAACGGAATAAACAAAGCAAAACAAAAATAAAAAAATAAAGTAATTGTATTAAGAGGTAGTTTATTTATGTCTGATGAGATTTTGGCGAAGTTGAAGGAAGCGATTGAGACTCAGGATATTGAGATGGCGAAGGAGTGGACGCAGAAAGGTATTGATGAGGGCATGCCTGTTAAAGATATTATTCAGAATGGGCTTGCTCAAGGTATGGAGAAAGTTGGAGATCAATTCGAGAAAGCAGAGATCTATCTGCCTGAAGTTATGATGGCAGCAGACGCTATGGAAGAATGTATGCAGTTACTACGGCCGGTTCTAGAAGAAACAGGAGAAGAAAGTGGACAGAAAGCAACCGTAGTAATAGCAACAGTTGAAGGCGACATACACGAAATAGGTAAAAAAGTCGTAGCAAGCATGCTACGAGGAAACGGATACGAAGTAGTCGACCTAGGAAGAGACATACCAGTAGACGACTTCGTACAAGCAGTAAAAGACAACGACGCAGACGTAGTCGGAGCCAGCGCACTAATGTCAACAACAATGCCAGAACAAAAACGAATACAACAAGCAGTAGAACCACACGGAGTCAAAACAATATACGGCGGAGCACCCGTCACCCAAGAATGGGTAGACGAAGACGTAGGCGGAGACGCATACGCACCAAACGCAGCCGCAGCAGTAAAAGCCGTAGACGAAATAATCTAAAAACTGGGTAATGATCGTTAGGGGGAAATCAAAAACCCCCCTAACCCCAAAAACCCAATAAAAACCAACACCCATAGTTTTTTTAATACTTTATCACTATTTTTTTCTCAAAACAATTTTATCAGGTCTGTAGGTTTTTTGCGTAAACTATATTTGGTTTTAGAATTGAAATAGAAGGAGTATCAATTTTTTAGTGATAAGATGGGCAGTAGCAGTATATACTTGGAAAAACTAGCTCCGATATTTGACCGTATTCCCGCGGTAAAGGGGCCAACGAAGCACGTTCACTTTAAACGTAAGCTCATGTGGACAATTGGGGTTTTAGTACTTTACTTTATATTGACAAATGTTCCACTTTTCGGGCTCGGTGAAAGCGCAGACCTATTTGAATATTATCGTGCCATAATGGCTGGACAACAAGGTACATTGATGCAGCTTGGTATAGCTCCAATCGTTGACGCAGGCATCGTTATGCAGTTGTTGGTTGGAGCTGGAATTATCGGTCTTGATATGTCTCAGCCCCGTGACCAACAACTCTACCAAGGATTACAGAAGTTCTTAGTAGTATTCTTCTGTGTTGTTCTAGCGGCGCCCCAAGTATTCGGTGGATTCCTAACTCCAAGCGAAGAACTTGCTGCCACTTTAGGAGTATCATTGTTCGCCCTTGAAATCCTCATAATTCTCCAAGTAGTGATCGGCGGACTAATAATAATGTACCTCGATGAAGTTGTGAGTAAATGGGGTATAGGTAGTGGTGTTGGACTTTTCATTGTAGCAGAAGTTTCCAGACAAATAATTCAAGGAATATTCTACTGGCAAACTCCAGCAATGGGAATACAACTACCTATCGGGATAATTCCAAAACTATATGAGGTCTTCACAACCTGGTCCCTAGCTGAGTTATTAACTTTAGATGGAATACAATTCCTTTTATACCACGCTGAAGTTCTTGCAATATTCTCAACAATAATCATCTTTGTAGTCGTTGTTTATGCTGAGAACACAAGAGTTGAGATACCACTGTCACATGGCAGCGTTAAAGGAGCAAGAGGAAGATACCCAATAAAACTTATATACGCAAGCGTTCTACCAATCATATTTGTACACGTACTTCAAGCAAACATCACGATGGCAACAAGGTTCCTCTGGAACACCGACATACCAATATTAGGAGGAAACCCCTACATAGGACAGTATATAGGTGATCAACCAGTAAGTGGACTAGCCTACTACTTCCAGCCAATACACAGCCCACATGACTGGGTGCCATCCTTGGTTCAAGAACAGTTTGCACAGATGGGTGTAGCAATTTCAACATGGCAGATAGGGCTACACGTATTAACATTCCTAGCATTCTTCATTATTGGAAGCATAGTTTTCGCCATATTCTGGGTAAGGACAACGGGTATGGGTGCAGAATCCGTAGCCCAACAGATCAATAGAACCGGAATGCAGATCCCTGGATTCAGACGAAATGCCTCAGTAATGGAAAAAATATTGAAGAAATACATACCACAGGTGACAATACTTGGTGGCTTAATACTTGGATTGATTGCTGCATTCGCCAACCTCCTTGGAACAATAGGAATGGCAACAGGTACAGGAATATTATTGACAGTCGGTATCCTCTACAGACTGTACGAAGAAATGGCCGAAGAACAGTTGATGGAGATGTACCCAGCATTAAGAAAAATGTTCTAAACACCAGGTAAATAAAAAAAATAAAGCACCAACCGCCCAACCATTTAAGTTGGGTTAGGTTGGCTAATTAAATTGTTTTTTAGTTGTTCCAGTAATCTTTTCTTTGTATAACGCATACCTAAACCAAACCATTCAAATTCAGTATTTGGGTTTGCTAATCAAAAAATAAAAATTAATGTAGGTAATTTAAAATGACGCTTCCAGATGTCCAAGCTGATAAACCAAGTGTTTCTGTTGACTTAACAAGGGTTGGAGTATCCAATATCCGTAAACATGTGGAGATAATGAAAGAAGATTCAGATAGGCCGATGATACTTCTATCTGAATTCAATATCTCCGTGGATCTACCTTCAGATAGGAAGGGAGCTAATCTTTCAAGAAACTTTGAAGCTATAGATGAAGTTTTAGAGCGTGCTCTTGAGAAACCTGTATGTGAGATTGAGAGTCTATGTGTCGAGGTTGCTAAAGAGATTCTTGATAGACATGAGTATGCAAGTCGTGCTGAAGTCAATATGGAAAGCGAGTTCTCTATGAAGAAGAAAGCTCCTGTTTCAGAGATACGTTCTCAAGACATAATCAAGATTTTTGCTAGAGCTGTTGCCACACCTGAAGGAGTTAGAAATCGGGTTGGAACCGAGGTTAAGGGAACAACAGCCTGTCCATGTGCACAGGGTATAATGGCTGAAAGAATCCGTGAGATATTAGGAGATATAGAAGTGGATAGAGACAAAATCGATTTGATTCTAGAGGAAATACCAATCGCTACACATAATCAGAGAGGTCGTGGAACCATCTCTATTGAAGCTCCTGTCGGATATGATGTTCCTATCGAGAAATTAATAGAGATAATTGAGAGATCGATGAGTTCAAGGATATACGAGTTGTTGAAAAGAGAGGATGAAGCAGAAGTAGTTGAGAAAGCGCATAAAAACCCTGTGTTTGTAGAAGATGCGGTTAGAAACATGATTGCATACATAGTAGATGAATTCGATAACCTACCTGACAACGCCTTAGTAACAGCAAAGCAAGTAAATGAGGAAAGCATCCACAGCCATAACGCTTTTGCTGAAAGAGTAGCAGAACTAGGTGAATTGAGAAAAGAAATCAAATAAAAAAGATATAACCACTCTAAATATAGGGGTGGTTCATTTATCTCTTCGTTGTGGATGGTTTTCAGCAAGTTTTAAGTATTTTTGAAGTCATCTCTTCTTAAGAGCGATTTGTGAACTGATTTTTTTAACGCAAATTCTAGGTGCTTTATTATGGAAAGCGGTGACAAATTTAAAGGTACAACTACCGTAGGTTTAGTGTGCAGAGATGGAGTAGTGCTTGGATCAGAGAGACGCGCCAGTATGGGTAACTTGATTGCCAGCAAGAGGGCGGAGAAAGTTTTTAAAATCGATGACACAATCGGCCTTACGATGGCTGGTTCTGTCGGAGACGCTCAGAAACTGGTTCGTTCAATAAAGGCAGAAACCAAGTTATATAAACTCAAGCGAGAGAAACCCATTAGTGTTAAGGCCACATCGACCCTGATGTCAAACATACTTGGTGGGGGAGTGCTCCCATATTACGTACAGTTGGTTATTGGTGGGGTCGATAAAGATGGGCCAAGCATCTATGTACTTGACCCTGGAGGAGGGTGTCTTGAGGAAAAACTTTCGTCAACAGGCTCTGGTTCACCAATAGCATATGGTGTGCTAGAAGACAGATACAACGAAGATATAACTGTTGATGAAGGAGTGGATATCGCTGTTAGATCTCTTAAATCCGCGATGGAGAGAGATTCCTCTTCTGGAAACGGCATAGATATAGCCAAAATAACAAGAGATAGTTTTGAGATTATAGATGAGAACGAGATATAAAACAAACCTTAGATCTAATTATAATTTTTTTTAGAAACGGAAATAGAATGTCAGTCCAACAGACTTTGAACGAGATTAGGGATCGCATAATAGAAGAGGTCCCGAACGGAATAACAATATCGAATGTCGAGTTTGAAGGGCCTGAAGTAGTTATATATACGGAGGACCCCAGGAAGTTCGCTAAAGACGGAGATATCGTGCGGGAGTTAGCCAAAAAACTCCGTAAAAGAGTTACAGTAAGGCCAAACGTAAAGGTACTTTCAGACCCCGAGAAAGCAGAAAAACAGATACGAGATATAGTTCCAGATGACGCTGGAATCACCAATATCTATTTTGACTCCGAGTTTGGAGAAGCAACTGTAGAAGCAGAGAAACCAGGCCTCGTAATCGGGAAATATGGTTCAACATTGAGAGAGATAACAGAAAACATCGGGTGGACACTTAAAGTAATCCGGAAACCACCAATCGAAACACCGATTGTACAGAGTGTTAGACAGTATATACGTGCTCAAAGCGAAGAACGCAAAGAAATACTGAAAAAAGTGGGTAAAAAGATACATAGAGAACCAACATCCGAGGAAGAATGGGTCCGAACAACCCATCTAGGAGGTTCACGAGAGGTCGGCCGTTCATCGATACTACTATCAACACCTGAATCCCGTGTACTAATCGATTGTGGAATAAAACCGGGTTCAGATTCAAACCAAACACCATACCTACATATACCAGAAGCATACCCAATAAGCGATATAGACGCAGTTGTCGTCACACACGCCCACCTAGACCACAGCGGCCTAATACCATTACTATATAAATATGGATATGAAGGACCGATATACTGTACAGCCCCAACAAGAGACCTAATGGCTCTACTACAACTAGATTACATAGATATCGCCGCACGAGAATCGGAAAGAATACCATACAACTCAAAGATGGTTCGAGAAGCAACAAAACACGCCATACTACTAGAGTACGGAGAAGTAACAGATATAGCTCCAGACATAAGACTAACACTACACAACGCAGGCCACATATTAGGATCAAGCATGGCACACTTCCACATAGGTGAAGGCCTATACAACGTAACAGTTACAGGTGACTTCAACTCAGGAAAATCCAGGCTTTTCGACTCAGCCTCAAACGACTTCCCAAGAGTCGAATCATTAATAATGGAGTCCACCTACGGGGGAGCCCAAGACAACCAGCCATCAAGGAGAAAAGGCGAAGACAAACTAGTAGATATAGTAAATGAAACCACAAGACGTGGAGGAAAAGTTCTAATACCAGCTTTCGCCGTCGGTAGGTCACAAGAAACAATGTTAGTGATCGAAGAACACATGAGAAACGGCAGAATGGATAAAGTCCCAGTCTACCTAGACGGAATGATATGGGAAGCAACAGCAATCCACACAACATACCCCGAATACCTAAACGAAAAAATCAAAAACAGGATATTCCACAAAGAAAAAAACCCATTCCTATCAGACATATTCCACAGAGTAGACAGCAACAACATGCGGCAAGAAGTAATCAAAGGAGAACCCTGCGTCATACTATCAACATCAGGAATGCTTAACGGCGGACCAATAATACAATACTTCAAAAAACTAGCACCAGACCCCAAAAACAACCTAACATTCGTAGGATACCAAGCCGAAGGAACATTAGGACGAAGAATCCAGAAAGGATGGGACGAAATACCATTATCAGGCCTAAACGAAAGAACCGAAAGCGTAAAAGTAAGACTAGATGTAGACAGCATAGAAGGATTCTCAGGCCACAGCGACCGACAACAACTAATAGAATTCATACGCAGCATGAAATCCAAACCAGAAAAAGTATTAACAGTACACGGAGACGAAGAAAAATGCATAGACCTCGCATCAACACTCTACAAAAAATTCCACATGGACACACTAGCCCCACAAAACCTAGAAACAACAAGATATATCTAAAAAAACCTAGAAACACAGAGATATCTACAGCAAACAAACCCCAAAAAAACTCTTTTCTTTTCCCCTCAACCAACAAATAAGTTGAGGGTTTTATGAAACATAAATAGGTGTTACATCAATTTTTTGTTAGTATGTTTTTTAGTTTTCTTTGACTATGTGGATGCATTTTTCTCCTGATTCTGCGTTGCATGCGATTTCTTTTGATTTGAAGTCGCCGCTGCGTGCATGGGAGAATATTCCTGCGAACATTCCGGAGTTGTAGTGGCATATTTCGTTGTCTAGGTCTAGTTCGGTGCTGTAGGCACATTCCTCTATCTCTATTCTGAATGTGTTGTATCCTTCTCGATATATGTTTAGTAGTCCTATTCCTAGTTTTCTCCACATTTCGGGTAGAACTCTCTCAAGTTGGTATACGTTGTTTATTCCTATTGCTGTTAGTATTCGGGCTAATCGATATCCTTGTTGGTATCCTGCGTCATAGAGTTTTTGAGAGCCTGATTTAAAGTCTTGTATGTAGAATGTTAGGTAGTATTTTTGGAGTGCTCGAACTGTTATTTCTGATCCTAGTTCGGGTCTGGGTTTGCTTTTTAGGTCTCGTCCTACAATGTTGAGTGTTTTGTTTGTGATTTCTTCTAGTAGTGGTGAGTAGTCTTCTTTTTTGCCTGAATCTGCCATCATTGATGATAATCGGCCTTTGAATCCGAATGAGAATCTGGGGGATAGGTCGAGGTATTTCCGCATTTTTTCTATTGTTTGTTCTTCGGGTCCGACTATGAATTCACATGAGTTATGGCCTGTTGCTGTGCATTTGTCTTCGTATGCTAGCCAGTTTCCGAATCTGCTTCCAATTAATCCGGAGAGTAGTCCGGATAGCATGAAGCAGTATGGTCTTCTGATGTTGGATGAGTTGAATGATTCAAGGCTTTCTTTTACTTCGATTCGTATTTCATTGTTTTCTATGTCGATGTTTTTGAGTTTTGTCACTCCGTAACCCATTTTTTTAAGTATTTTATTTACGTGTTCGTTGACGATTGATTTGATGTGGTTGGTTTTTTGTTCTTCACTTAGTTGTTGGAAGTCGTTTTGGTAGAAATCGTTTAAACCGGTTTTTTCACACCAATCATTAACTTCTTGTTTGAGTAAGTTTCTTGTTTGGCTGTATGTTTCGGTTAGCATTGTGGGGTTGAATAGGAATATACTTGATTGTAGTTGTTTAAATGTGTATATGTCTATTTGGTCTCCGAGTTCATCTCTTATTTTAACTTCATTATCACTCCAGATTTTAGGTTCGTGTCTATGTAGGTTTTGTAGTGCTTGTTCAACGTTCAACTAAAATCACCTTTAGAGACCTAGTTTTTTTCTAAACCACGTTAGGAGGATTAGGCCCAGTAATACAAACAGATATCCGGCGATGGTTAGGTATAACGTGATTTCCGTTCCATTAACCCCTAATATATCTATAAATATGGCTGTTAATACAAATGCAAAACCAAGGCCTATCAGGGTTAGGCCTCTTCTATAGTATTTTACTTCGGAGACTTGAACCCCGTATACTGAGAACAACACTATTATTATTGTTATCAATAGTAGGGATAACTCAAGATATTTTATAAACATTCTCTCTAATACCATTAATGTCGTAAAACTTAAAAGATTCCTGTTTTGAAGTGGTTATTTGTTTTTTTATGGTTGTTTATTTGTTTTTGTTTTTTTGGTTTTTCATACCTAAGACTTAAAGAGTTGTAGATGTTCTAATTATCTGGTGAGTTTTTTTTGAAGACTGGTGTTCTTCTCTGCACCTGTAGTGGCAGGGTCGATGTTAGGTATAAAGATGTTAAGGAGATTGAGGGAGCTGAGGTTGTAGAGTTACTTGACGATGCGTGTAGTGAATCTGGTTTGGAGGCATTGAAGCGGGATATTGAGCGGAACGAGCTTGACTCTCTTGTTGTTGGATGTAGTTATGCACGTGATTCTTTTATCGAAGCTGCTTCTGAGATGGGTGTTCCACCCAGTGATATTAGGTTTATTGATTTGAGGGATGTTTGTTTTTCAAATAATGAGCGACAGGGTGTTGAGGCGGGTAAAAGATGTGTTGCCGGTGAGGTTGAGAAGATCTGTTCTTCTGAACAGCCCAGGGATATGGCTGTTAATATTGGTGATAGAGTTTTAGTTGTTGGTGGTGGAGATATAGCCGATAAGGTTGCTGGCTATATGTCCGGTATGGTTGATGTGGTTCAGATAGTTCCTGAAGGGATAGATGTTTCAATGGATCGGTTGGTTGGTGATGACTCTGTTTATCAAGGTGAGGTATATAAGGTTGAGGGGCGTGTTGGTGATTTAGAGGTTGGTGTGTTGAAAGAGACAATGGTTGACATCGATCGATGTATTGGTTGTGATAGGTGTCGTCTTGAGTGTCATGCAGATGCGTTTACATCTGGATATAGGGTTTTAGATAGTTGTGATGAGTGTGGGGATTGTGTTGATGTATGTCCAGTTGATGCGATTGAGATTGGTCGTAAGGAAAAAAGGTTGTTTGAAACGGATCAGGTGTTGTTGTTTGATGATTCAATAGGTCTTGATTATAACGAACTTCCATCAGGAGTTAATTTAATTGGTTCAGACGTTTTTGAAAGTGTTTCAGGTGTTTTGGGTAATGCTGGCGGTTTCCGTAAAGATGTTTGGCTTGATGTGAGAAAGGAGTTGTGTAACAGTAGGGGGCCTGGTGGTAGTGAGGGTTGTTCTTATTGTGTAGAACTATGTCCTATGGACGCTGTCTGGGTTGATGGTGATGGTATCCATTTTGATAGGGTTGAATGTAGTGGGTGTGGGCTTTGCTCGGCAATATGTCCATTGTCGGTTCCGGTGCACAAAAGTTCTAATGAATCATTCTTTAATGTTTTAGATACTGTCTTATACGAAGAAGGGGGTTTTTTAAGGAAAGATCCTTTAGAAAAGCATGTTTTATTGTTTGGTTCTGAAGGTGTTTTAGATGAGTTAGGTGGTGAGGTCCGTAGTGGTTGGGAACTGTCTCCATTTATACCGGTTGAGGTTGAGGTTGGAGCTTTATCTACTGCAATGGTTGTTTATGCTGCCTGTAAGGCGGATGGTGTTGTAGTAGTTGGTGATGTGTCTCCGGCTGTTGATATGGCTCAGACTATAGTTGATGAACTTGGTGTTGGTGATGTTGGTGTAATGGCTGGGGGCATCGATGTTTCTTGGTTGAACTCTTTTTATCGCTCGGTTGATACTGGAAACAGAGTAGATTTAAGGCATCCTGATAGTTATGAGAACAGGGAATGTCTTGTTTCATTGTTGATGGAGTTGGGTGGTGAGGGTGTTGTTGAGGGTCGGTATTCTTTTGGATTTATCGATGTTTCAAGTGAATGTACTTTATGTAATGCCTGTGCTAATGCCTGTCAGACTGGTGGTTTAGAGCGTAAGGAGGGTATGTTGGTTTTCAGGCATGATAGGTGTACTGGATGTGGGCTTTGTATGGAGGTATGTCCTGAGGATGCTTTGGATATTGAGTATTTATTGGATTTTGGTAAGCTTGGTGATGAGGTCGGTGTTTTTGAGTCGGAGATGGTTTGTTGTGAGAAATGTGGCAGGGAATTTATAAGTATGGAGGCATACAGGAAGGTTGTGGATTCACTGGAGAGTGTTGATAGCTCTAGATCTGGTGATCGAGTAGGTTTAGTTAAGTATTGTGAGGATTGTAGGCCGTTGATGGCTCTTCGTGATTTAGATGATTTAGGTGATTGATTTATGGAACTTGAGGAACTTTTTGAATTAAGGAAGTATTATTATAGTTTTCTTCAGAGAATGTATTTAGAGGAACCTCCACGTGTTATGGCAGAGGATCTAGCTTCTAATGATTTCGTGATACCTAGTGAGAGCGATAATCCTTGGCTTGATGAAAAGATGGTTAAGGGGTTTGATTTGATTAAGGAGTTTATGGATAGTCATGATGACGCTGATTTGATTAAGGATGAGTTGGATCGTGAGTTTACCAGTCTTTTCCTTGGGCCTGTTAAAAAGGAGGTTATTCCATATGAATCTTTTTATGTTGATGGTGAGTTAAGAGATGATTCTTTGCTTGAGGTTAAGAAGTTTTTACGAAAGATTCAGTATGGTAAGGCTGATGGTTTCAGTAAGACTGAGGACCATATAGCTTTTGAGTTTGATGTGATGCGTCATCTTTGTGATAGGGTTCTTGATGGTGATGAAGACGCTGTTATGTATCAACGTGAGTTTCTTGAGGACCATATATTAGTTTGGGTTCCTGAGATGTGTAGTGATTTGGTGGAGTCTGATGAGTCAAGTTTCTATGAGGCTGTTGCACTCATAACAGAGGGCTTTCTCAATTTTGAGAGGGAGAATTTTGTTGGCATAACTGGGGATTAACCCCAACTTTTTTTTGTTTTATCGACGACCAGTTTGGTTTGTTTGAAATGGGTTGGTTAACCCTGTTATTACTGTTACTTATTTTAAACACCCCAAAATTATAATCAATAATCATGAAAAACTATTTAAGTTTCATAGATTTACTTTTCAAAGGATAAAGAACACGGGGGTTATACATACAATGGATAAATCAAATGATGAAAGTTTATTAAACAAAGCAAAACTTAAAAGGCGGACCTTCCTAAAGGCAACCGCCCTCACAACCGCCGCCGGACTCGCGGGCTACTCACAATCCCGCGACTACTTCGACGGCATGATAGGATCAGTCGACGCAGCTCCAGAAGGAGATGAAGAACTCGTTAAAACAATATGCACAAACTGCTCACTAGGCTGCGGCCTAAAAGCAAGAGTCGTAGATGGAGAATTCGTAGGACAGGAAGCATGGAAAGGACATCCTGTCAACCAAGGAGGAATGTGCTCCAAAGGAAACGCAGAACACCAACTCGTCAAAACACCAAACCGAGTAGAAGCACCAATGGTTAAAGAAGGAGGAGACTGGCAAAGACTAGATTGGGACAACGCATTAGACGACATCGCAGACAAACTACTCGACATAAGAGAAGAATACGGACCAGACTCAGTAATGTGGATGGGATCCGCAAAAATCAGCAACGAAGAAGCCTATATGTTCAGAAAACTCGCAGCATTCTGGGGAACAAACAACGTAGACCACCAAGCCAGAATCTGCCACTCAACCACAGTCTTCGGACTAGCAAACACATGGGGATACGGAGCCCAAACAAACAACGTAAACGACCTCTCAAACACAAAATGCGCATTCTTCATAGGATCAAACGCAGCAGAAGCACATCCAGCAGCAATGCGACACGTAATACAAGCAAGAGAACAAAACGACGCAAAAATAGTAGTAGCAGACCCAAGATACACAAAAACAGCAGCACAAGCAGACCTATACGTACCATTCAGATCCGGAACAGACATACCACTAATAATGTACGCAGTTAAAAAAGCCATAGACGAAGGCGAATACGACGAAGAAATGATAGAAAACCGAACATACGGCTTCCCAGTACTAGAAGAAAGCGTACAAAACTATGACCGAGAAACAGTTTCAAACATATGTGGCACACCAGAAGAAAAACTAGACGAATTTGCTGAACTACTAATTGAAAACAGTGGCGAAGACGGCCCAATGACCATACTCTATTCAATGGGAACAACCCAACACAGCAAAGGAGCCCAAAACGTAAGGTCATACGCAATACTACAACTCGTACTCGGAAACGCTGGAAAACCAGGTGGAGGAGTAAACGCATTAAGAGGCCACGACAACGTACAGGGCGCAACAGACATGTGCATACTATCACACTCACTCCCAGCCTACTATGGATTAGACCAAGGCGGATGGGAACACTGGTGCAATGTCTGGGATGTAGACTACGACTGGATGGCCGACAGGTTCGAAAACAAAGAATTAATGGAAAGAGACGGATTCACAGTATCAAGATGGTATGAAGGCGTCATAAAAGACGAAGACGAAATAGACCAACCAAACAACGTAAAGGCAGTAGTAGTTTGGGGACACAGCCTAAACTCCATAACCGAGATGGAGAGAGAAAAACAAGCCCTAGATGAAGCCGACCTCGTTGTAATCGTAAACCCATACCCATCAGCAGCATCCGCATTAACAGACCGAGAAGACGACCTATACCTACTACCAGCCTGCACACAACTAGAAGAAGAAGGAAGCGTAAGCAGCACCTCAAGACAACAACAATGGAGATTCAAAGTAACAGACCCAATAGAAGACAGCAGGCCAGACTACGAAATAATGCTCGAACTCGCCGACAGATTCGGGTTCAAAGACGAATACGCTAAAAACAGAAATGGCGAATGGGACGAAATGCCCGAAGACGTCACAAGAGAAATCAACATGGGCTGCAAAACAATCCAATACACAGGAGGAACACCAGAAACACTCAAAGGACATGCCGAATACAGCCACCACTTCAACCCAGACACACTACAAGCAGAAGGAGGAGAATACGACGGAGACTACTTCGGAAAACCATGGCCATGCTGGAACGAAGACCACCCAGGAACACCAATACTATACAGAAACGACATACCGATATCTGAAGGAGGACATGACTTCCGAGTCCGATTCGGAACCGAATCACCAAGCCGAGAAGAACTACTCGAAGGCCTAAACGACATGATGGAAGAAATACTCGAGCCAGTAGTCGACGAAATATCAAACGTAAGCATGTTGTCAGGTGAAAACGGACACGACCAACTAGTAGATGAATACGGAATAGAAGGAAGTTGGTCAAGAGACCTAGAAACAGACTATAAACAAGCGATAGAAAACAACTTGGTGCCAAGCGGTCGTGGTAAAGCAAGGATCTGGCTATGGGAATGGGCAAACCAAGGTGGAGATGGATTACCCGTACACCGAGAACCAATAAACAGTCCAAGACCAGACCTAATAGAAGAATACCCAACATACGCAGACCGAGAAAACCACTACCGACTCACAACCGAGTTCGAAACCAAACAACAAGAAAGAAAAGACGACGCAGAAGAATACCCACTCGTACTAACAAGCGGTCGACAAGTAGAACACATGGGTGGAGGAGCCGGAACAAGACAGTGTTGGTGGCTCGTAGAACTACAGCCCGAGATGTACGTAGAAATCAACCCAAGAAACGCAAACGACCTCAACATAAGAGATGAAGACATAGTATGGGTAGAAACACGGGAAGGCAAGATACTTGTCAAAGCAAAAGTCACAGAAAGACCCATGGAAGACCACGTATTCCTACCATACCACTGGTTCGGATTGTTCGGAGGAGAAGACCGTACAGACCACTACCCAGAAGGAAAGATTCCATACGGAATCGGAGAGCCAGCAAACAAAGTATGCAACTACGGATACGCATGGACCAGCCAGATGCAGGAAACAAAAGCAGGTATCTGTAAAATAGAGAAAGCAAGCAGCAACGAAGCAAGTAAATACCATGAAATCTACGAAAAGAGAAGCTAAAAACAAAAAGGAGGTAAAAAAAGATGGTTGAAAACACATATGGATTCCTCGTTGACACATCCCGCTGCATAGAGTGCGGAGGATGCGAGGTAGCCTGCAAAAGAGAACAAGGAGTAGAAAGAGGCGTAAACTGGCGTAAAGTAGTTACAGTAGATGAAGGAGTTGAAGGTGAAGAAGAACACTGGCCAATGTCATGTCTACATTGCTCAGACGCACCATGCGCAACAATCTGCCCAGTAAACGCAATAGAAAAAAGAGATGACGGAATAGTCACAGTAGATGATGATGAATGCATCGGCTGTGGATACTGCCTATACGCATGTCCATTCGGAGCACCACAGTTCGGAAGAGACGGCGCAACAGGCAGCAAAGGAACAATGAACAAATGCACATTCTGTGTAGACAGAATAGAAGAAGGAAAAGAACCAGCATGCGCTGCAAACTGCGTAACCAACGCAATACTAGCAGGAGACATGACTGAAATCACCGAAGAATACCAAGAAAGAGTCGCGAAGACCGGAAAACCGATAGTGAGTCCCTGACCACAATGGTCACACTCCACTCACCACTTTATTTGGGTGACCAACAGTGAATAGTATGAACGAGATCAAGAAAAGAAAGAAACTATCGCTCGCCTCAGCAATAGCAGCGATAGCAATAACAGTAGGAACACTATGGTACGCAAGCGACTCAATAATCCCACTAACAGAAATCGATCGAATGCCAACACCCGACTACGGAGAAACAATGAACCTAGTATACCTAGTACAAGACATCATGTACATAGTAGTCGCACTTGGAATACTCGGTATATTATTTCTGGCACTACTAAGCGTAATGAAATGGAGGAGGGAACACTAAATGACAGACTACCTAACTAGATTCTCACCAAAACAAGTATACGTACACTTACTATACGCAATATCCGTCCTCGTACTCTACATAACAGGACTACCACTATTCTTCCCAGACCAACTTGGCTGGATACCCACAATAATGGGCGGCTTCGAAGTAACAATGGTAGTTCACAGAGTCGCGGCAGTAGTAATGGCATTCACAGTCCTATACTTCCTGATATACGTCGCAATAGCAACAGTCATCTACGACAAAGGCATCCTAAAAAGAGTAATCCCAAAACCAAACGACATCAAAGAAATGATGCAAGACGTAAAATACGCATTCGGACTATCCAATAAAAAACCACAACTACCTAAATACGGATACCTAGAAAAAACAGAAGTATGGATAATAGGAGTTGAAGCCGTAATATTCCTAATAACCGGATTAGTACTCTGGTTCCCAACAATATTCCTAGAATTCATGTCACTACAAACAGTACTCGCATTCAGATACATACACGGAGCATTCGCCGTACTAAGTCTAGCCGGATTCCTATTCCACTTCATGAACGTCCACATGCATCCGGAAAAATACCCAATCGAGATGTCAATATTCTCAGGAGAAATGGACAAACAAGAAGCAGAGAAAGAACACCCAAAATGGGTAGAAGGAGGACAATAACATGAACAACGACCTACTCAGAAAAATAGGAGTAATACTAGTACTACTATCAATAATCACATTACTACTCGGAGGAACAAGAATATACGAAGGAATATTAGTAACAATAGGCGTCAACATAGCCATACTAATCGCCATAATAGGCGTAATAGCCATGTTATATGGAATAATAAAAGCCTAAAACTACATTAAGGGGAGAGAAACATAGTTTCCCCACACAAAACCTCTCTCCCCCACCTCCCTACTATTTTTTATAAAAAAAAAGAAATCAATAACTCCTAGAAATAAAACTCCCGCTACATAGGAAAAACTCCCGCTAGATAGGAAATTTTTTACAGCGACAATTAAAATCAATATTACGATGGATAAACTAGATAAAAAATTACTTGAAAAACTCCAACACAATTTCCCAGTCACAAAAAAACCATTCCACAAAATAGCTAAAGACCTCAATACAGAGCCCCAAGAAGTCATAAAAAGAGTCCAGAAACTAAAACAAAAAGGATATATACGGCGAATCTCCCCAATAATAGATTCACGCAAAATCGGCCTAACAGGCACATTAGTCGCAATGAAAGTCCCAGAAAACCAAATAGAAGAAACAGCCAAAACAATAAACCAATACATAGAAGTCTCACACAACTACCAAAGAAACCATCAATACAACCTATGGTTCACACTCTCAACAACATCAAGACAAAAAATCGACGAAATAATAAAAGAAATAAAACAAAAAACAGGAATAAAAGAGATCATCGAACTACCATCAATAAAAATGTACAAAATAGGCGTATCATTCTCATTCACAGATAAATAAAAACCCAAAACATAATCTAACCAAGGTGGATTATAATTGAAAAAACTAGACCTAACCCCAAAAGAAAAAAAAGTTCTATATGCACTTCAAGACGGAATACCAATAACAAACCAACCATACAAAGAAATCGCCAACTCAATAAACATCGACACAGACGAACTACTAAAAATAACAAATAACCTAATAGACCAAGGAAAAATAAGGAGATTCGGAGCATCTATAAACCACTATAAAGCCGGAAAAAACTACAACGCAATGATAGTTTGGGACGTCCCAAACTACGATGTAGACAGAATAGGAAAAAAGATGACAGAATACGAAGAAGTATCACATTGCTACGAAAGACCAAGAAAAAAAGACTGGAACTACAACCTATTCACAATGATACACGGAGAAACAAAAAAAGAAACAACCAAGATAGCCAAAAAAATAAGCAGAGAAATAGGGCTAGAAAAATATGAATTAATATACAGCACACGCGAATTCAAAAAAACCGGCGTAAAAATACCAAAATAAAAATGAAACCCATAATTCTCTCATTAAAAAACAAAAAAATAGTCATCTTCGGCGGAGGCTCGGTAGGCCTCAGAAAATCCAAATACTTCAAAGAAGCAGATTTAATAGTAGTTAGTGAAAGATTCCATCCAGAATTCAGAGAACTAGATATAACCACAGAAAAAACAAAGATAACGAAACCAAAAATAGATAAATACATAAAAAACGCCTTTCTCGTTATTCCAGCAACAGATAACGAAAAACTCAATGAAATAATAACGAAGAAGGCTAGAAGAAAAAATATTTTAGTAAACCAAGTTGACGGAGAACTTGGAGACGTAATAATCCCATCCACTATACAAGACGAATATCTATTAGCCATATCCAGTTATGGCCGTAGTCCAGCCTTCTGTAAATATCTACGTAAAAAACTTGAAAACGAGTTAGGCCCTGAATATGGGTTGATGGTTAAGCTTCAAGAAGAGATGCGTGAAATATTAAAACAAGAAATTGAAAACCAAGGCCTTAGACGAGAAATATTATGGGAAATACTTGAGTCTGAAGAAATATGGGATTTATTACGAAAGAATTTTTACCAAAAAGCAGTTAAGAAGAGTAGAGAAATTATAGGAGAGAGAAATGGTTAATGTACTAGGCCTCCTGGTTACCCATAAATGGGCAGATATAGATCAACTTGAGTGTATTAGAATAGGTGAAACTGAGGAGGTAGTTCGTCAAATACTCTCCTATGAAGGCGTCAATGAATGCGCCGTCCTACAAACCTGCCACCGAGTAGAGATATACATAGTTCCTGACTCACTACAAGAAGGCAGGCAAATACTACTGAATTACATAGAAAACCAGACAGAGATAGATGTTGATAAATATGTCCGTTTCTATGCAGGAAAAAAACTATTACACCACATGCTCCGTCTAGCGTCAGGACTGGAATCAATGGTTATCGGAGAAGACCAGATACTTGGTCAATTAAGCGAAACCTATGAAGAATCAAGGAAATGCGATGCAGTTCAAGAAAACCTCTCAATTGCTTTTGAAAAATCTATTAACGTTGGTAAGGCTGTTAGAAACAAAACCAAAATAAATGAAGGCTGCGTATCCGTTGGTTCTGCCGCAGTCGACCTAGCGGAAGAAATACTCAACGACCTCACAGATAAAAAGGTTTTAATCATCGGTGCAGGTGAGATGGCAACCCTTGTAGCTAAATCACTAAACGAACACAACTTAGGTGGAGTTACAGTTGCTAACAGGACATATGAACGTGCTGAAAGGCTGTCAAAAAAGATTGACGGTAGACCAATAAAATACAACCAATACACAAAACACCTACCCCACGTCGATATAATTATCACCGCAACCGGAGCCCCACACCCAATAATAAATCAAGAAGACATAGAAGGCGTTAATGGAAACGAATTAATCATAATAGACATATCAAACCCACGGGACGTAGACAAAGAAGTCGGTGAAATACCCAACGTCAACCTATTCGACATAGATGACCTGACAATTGTTACAGAAAAAAACAGAGAAAAACGGTTAGGAGAGGCCGAAAAAGCCGAACAAATATGTAAGAGAGAACTAGACCTCCTAATACGTAAATACGAGGAAAAAAGTATAGATGACTTGATAGCTACACTACATGAAAGAGCTGATGAGATACGTAGGAAAGAGATGGAGAAAGCTCTACATAAACTGTCTATAGAAAACGGTGATGAAGAGATAATAGAAGACCTAACACGTTCTATAAAAAACAAAATCCTGTCAGACCCAACAATAGCATTGAAAAAAGCCGCTGTTGAAAGAGACCAAGAACTAATCGAAAAAGCATCTAAATTATTCCAAATTGATAATGAGGAGAAAAAATGAAGGTATTCGCCATAACAAGACCAAAACAATCAATAAAAAAATCTAAAAAAATATTAAAACAAAACGGATACAAACCTAAAGCAGTCCCAACAATCCAGCTTTACCCCGAACATAACAAAGAATATCAAAAACTCATAAAAAACATAAAAAACGGAAAAACAGATATATTAATATTAACAAGCCAGAACGGCGTTAAATATTTCTTCAAAGGCCTAAAAAACCCAGAAAAATTCAAACAAAAACTAAAAAATGTTATAGTCTACTCAATAGGCCCTAAAACACAGAAAGCCCTAAAAAAACAAGGCGTCGAATCGAAAATACCACGTAAATATTCATCAGAAGGCCTCGTAAACCAGATTAAAGAAGAAGTAGATGGCATGCATATCGAGATAGCTCGAAGCAACAAAGGTAGTCCAGCACTATCACAGGGATTGGAGAATGCTGGCGCCACCGTCCACGACGTATCAATATATAGTGTTGGAATGCCACAGGATATAGAGCCAATAAAACAACTAATCAAAGAAATAAATAGAGATAAAATAGATATTATAGGTTTCACAAGCCAGATGACGGTTAAAAACTACATGCAGGTTTCCAAACAAATGGATAAACACAGAATAACTGTAGAAAACATGAATAATATGTATGTAGCGGCGATCGGAGAGCCAACAAAAAACATACTAAATGAATATGGGGTTAGAGACGTAATATCTCCTAAGGACTATTTATTCAAGGAAATGGTTCAAGAAGTAAATAAAACCATCGAGGCAAAAGAATGATCGTATTTTCAAAACTACTCAGTGACAACGGAACCGTATACGAAGCTATGAGAGCTCGATACAAAAGATCTAAAGACGTAGATGACAGTCTAATTAGGTTTTCAAGTGATTTAAGGCCAGTTGTCATGTGGAACATAACCCGGCAATGCAATCTAGACTGCAGACATTGCTACCTCGATGCAAAAGACCCACATCCAGATGAACTCTCTCTCAATGAAGGCAAAGAACTCATCGATGACCTAGCAAAGATGGAGGTCCCGATGTTAATCTTCACAGGAGGAGAGCCACTAGCAAGTGATAAATTCTTCGACCTAGCCTACTACGCACAAGAGAAAGGCGTTAGAACCGTTATATCCACGAACGGAACATTAATAACCAGTGAGAAAGCCCGTAAATTAAAGGACGCAGGAATACGGTATGTAGGAGTAAGTCTCGATGGAGCAAGAAAAGAAACACACGACAACTTCCGAGGAATAGAAGGAAGTTTCGAAAAAGCATTGAATGGAATAAAGAACGCTAAAAAAACAGGAATCAGAACCGGAGTTAGGTTAACACTACACCAAAAAAACTGGAGAGAAGTACCAGAACTACTGGACCTAGCCTTAAAACACGACATAGATCGTTTCTGCATATACCACCTAGTACCAACCGGAAGAGGCCAGAAAATAATTGACATGGACATCACACTAAAACAAAGAAAACAAGTACTAGAATTCCTATACAACAAAGCAATCGAATTGAGAGACAGAGATATAGAGATATTGACAACCGACTCACCAATGGACGGAGTATACATACTAGAAAAAATGAAACAAGAAGGAGTAGACCAAGAACGCATAAACGAAATAAAAGAACTACTCCAACTATCCGGAGGCTGTTCAATAGGAGCAAAAGTAGCAAACATCGACCATCTAGGAAACATAAACCCATGCCACTTTGCACCACACAAAAAAATCGGAAACATACGAGACAAAAAACTCAGCGAGATATGGAACGAAAACCCCAACCAAATACTCTGTAACCTAAGACAAAAAGAAGAAAAACTAGAAGGCAAATGTGGAGAATGCAACTACAAACAGTTATGCGGCGGATGCAGACAAAAAGCATGGCACAAAAACGGAAGCTTCTTCTCAGAAGACCCCGAATGCCTCTACGACCCCAAACAAAAACAACTAAAAAAACTGACCAAACCAAAACAAGAATAAACCCCCATTTTATTTTTTGATAAAACTATAGTTCACATTACCTCCAGATTTAGGTCTAAAAAAACATTTTTTAAGCTATTTTTTATTTACTTTTGCCGAGAAGACACCTTCCTAATCGGTAGGTTAGGTGAGTGAGGATGTCACTTTTGTTAGAGTTTGACTGAAAAATAAGTCCTCTCTTTTTCTTTAGGTCCGGGGAGGATGTTAAAAAAAGGGAGGTGTTAAAAGATGAATGTGAACATAATGTAACCAATTAATAACATTAATAATGCGTGTTTGATTCCACTGTACATTGTTCCTTTTGACAGTTGACCCGCAACCAATCCAGATACAAAACCCATCAATAAAGCTGAATGAAATATTAAAGTCTCCATCATTTCAAGTTCTTCTTTATCGAAACCAAACTCTATTTGACCAACATCCTCCATCTCTTCAGCTAAAGGCATTTCCGCTAGAAATTGGGTTGATAAAATTGCGGCTGTGAACAAAAATATTAGAAATGAAAGCCATACTAAGGCTATATAAGGAACTATATCTCTCCTTAGCCTTTGATTGAGAATTCTTCGGTTGTTTATATCTTCAGTAGCAACATTTAAAACAGTACTAACTTGACTGTGGGCTCTTGTACCCTCTAAAATAAGGATTATTGACCTTAAAACCTCTTTGTTTTTCATTCGGAATGCAAACCTGGCTAAAGCCTCTCTAACGCTAAGGTTCCATTCAATACCACGGCGCACCCGACTGACCTCTCGACCGATAATACCTGGGACTTCAGAAATCTGTTTAATTGTTGCTTTAAGAGACATACCCGTTCTATTAAGACTACTAAACATTCTTAATAAATCCGGGAATTGAGATTCAATTTTTTGGCGCCGCCTTGCCTCTAATTCATAAAAAATAGACATAGGTAAGAATAAAAACAAAGCGATTAATACCGCTTGAAGCTCGATAGTTTGAACAAAATAGTAAAAACCGTTTATAGCTAAAACGTATGTTAGATACAATAGTGATAGAGGGATTGAGAAGTATAGAGTTTTAATTGGTTCAGACCGTAAAGCCCAGCCGGTTTTATCTATTTTATCTCTTAGACTTGTTTTAAATCCAACTTCACCTTTTAAATTGTTTTGGTTCATTCCCTCAAATTTCTGTGTAAATTTATCGTAATCCTCTTCTCTAATCGATTTTTCTTTTTCAGGAGCAACTGTTTTTAATAAAATAATGAAGAAAAAACCACCCAACGGCAGTAATAGGTATATCGAATAGGTTAATTCAACTGGGAACGCACCGAAACTCAGTCCTAATATCACGACTCCAAGTATAATAACTAAGGGACCTGCTACAAAACCAGCTACATATGCCTCTGAAATATATCCTAAGAAAGTGATGTATGTTTTCTGTTCTTCAAGAGAGTCTTTTAAATATTCCTTTGATTTATTTTCTAGATAGTTAGGTAGGTCGCCTCCAGCCCTAATAACCGGAAGCATGTCTGTGAGAAAATCCTTAAATTTTTGTGACGGTGTTACCTGAATGCATTCTTTTATTGCTTCTTGTATGTCTTTCGAGAAAAAATCCATTTCAGTAGTGATCAACTTTGCTTCCTTACTGATCTCACCATACGCCTCTTCATGCATAGCTAGACGCCTGAATATGTCTTCTATATCCATACCGCCTTTGGATAATGCGTACATGAATGTGACCGCACTACCCATATTAATGTTTATACGGCGTTTACGTCCGTCTATCAATAATTTAGGATAATATAAAATAAATAACCCAGTTATCAGGCCTAATAAAGCTGTTGTTATGATTCCAACTACGATATAGATATCGGTTAATAAAAATAGAGAACCTATTATTCCAATTAGAAGGATTATTGTTGTTGATAGAAATGCGGTTGTAACCAGTTTTTCTGGAGTTATGGATAGTCGAGCAGATTTTAGTTGTAAAGAGAGCTCATCATGATCTATATGTTTGGAGAGAAACTGTTTATAACGATTTAATACTATCTTTAATACTTTCTTTAGTTTCATTTTCTATCTAATTGGTTGGTTTTTTTATTTCTAGGTCTTTTAGTAGGCCTTCTTTGTCTTTTTGGTATTTTTTTATTGTTTTGACGACTTGTTTGTAGCTGCGGATGTCTTTTTCAACCATTTTTTTGATTATTTTTTCTCGGATTTTTAGTTCTTCTTCTAGTTCTCCATAGGAGATTCCTTGTTCTTCCGATATGTTTTTTATGTTTATTGGTCTTGACATTTTTTTGAACTTTCTTCTTGAGGTGTCCCATCGGTATAGTAGGTTTGTCATGATTCCGTCTGCTTCGGGGTCGTATTCTCCGATTTCTTGTATCTCGATTACTCTTCTATATTTTTTGTCTTCTTGTTTGACTAGTGATTGGACCATTATTATGTCGAGAGCGGGGATCATGTTTTTTGGTACGCTTATTGGGGGGTTTTCAAGTCTTCTGATGGCTCTATGAACGCTTGAGGCGTGTAGTGTTGAGAATGATGTGTGTCCTGTTGACATTGCTTGGAATAGTGATACGGCTTCTTCTCCCCTTACTTCTCCTACGATTATGTATTCGGGTCGTTGTCGGAGCGAGCTTCTAAGTAGGTCGTACATACCTATTTCTTTGACGTCTTTGTTTTGTGATGTTTTTGTTATAGATGGAACCCAGTTTTCGAATGGTAGTCTTATTTCGTGTGTGTCTTCTATTGTGACTACTTTTGAGTTTGTTGGTATGAAGAGTGTTATTGCGTTTAGTGTGGTTGTTTTACCTGTAGCTGTTCCACCGACTACCATTATGTTTTTACCGTTTTCTGAAAGTAGCCATAGGTATGCAAGTATTTCTGGTGAGAGTGTTTCCCATGCTACCAGGTCTGTTGGTGTTATCGGTTCTTCTGGGAATTTTCTTATTGTAAATGTACTTCCTCGTAATGTGACTTCTTTTCCAAGGCTTAGTTGGGCTCGACTTCCATCGGGGAGTGTTGCTTCTGCGGTTGGGCTTGCGAAATTAATTTGTCGATCGCTTCTTTGAGCGATTGTCATAACGAGTTTTTCAAGTTTTTCCTCACCTATCTTTATGTTGGTTTTTAGGTTTCCGTGTCGTTGGTGGTAGACGTAGATCGGTATGTTTACACCGTTACAGGATATATCTTCTAGATACCTATCTTTCATTAATGGCTCTATTACGTCAAAACCGAAAACTTGGTTTTTGATGTAATAATGTATTTTTAAGAAACTCTTGTTATCGATTTCTTGGTCTATGCGGCGGCAGACTTCGATTAGGTTGTTATGTAATATTTCTTTTTTGTCTCCGATAATCTCATCTTTCAGTATACGGTCTTTAAGTCTTTTATATATAATTTGGAGCAGTTCTTTTTCTCTTTCTGTTAGTTCTGGCTCTACAACTACGTATTGGCTTTGCATATCCTCTACGTCTTTGTATATTATGCATCGTGAAAACCCTGGGTCTAGCCAGTATGTATCGGTTGTGTTCCAATAACCGTCAACTATATCCATGTCTTCAAACCAACGAATTGAGTTGTAATGTAGATTTTGAAGAGATGGATCGAAATCAATTTTTCCCTTTAAAAGCCCTATCTCTTTTGCTAAATCGTTCACTTCATTCAGTTTAGGGTAGTCATCTTTATCTTCACCGTTTTCTGAAAAAAGTGATTCAAATCCATTTGACCATCTCTTAAATCTATTCATTTTTATTCCACAAATCCAAGAACTATTAACCAAAATAAATGGGGTGTATGTAGTTTGATTATATGTATCCAGTTTACTTATAAATTAATGAGTTGCATTTAACATTTTTGTGTTTCTGGTTTATTTACGTACCATTGTTTTTGGGGTTTCTGGGGGTTTGTACGATATATTTATCATGATTTATAATTATTAATGTATACATTATTATGTTGTGTGTCCCATAAACTTCGAGTTTTGGGAATGAGTTAAAATTGAATAAATAATTAGGAAGTGAGTTGATGAAAGAGATTAGGATACATGGAAGGGGTGGACAAGGCTCCGTTACTGCCGCCGAACTGCTTTCGGAGTCAGCGTTTGAAGACGGATTAGAGGCACAGGCATTTCCAGCTTTCGGTGTGGAAAGACGGGGAGCCCCCGTGAAAGCATTTGCAAGAATAGATGATGAACCAATCAGAATCCGAAGCCAGATCTACGAGCCCTCACACGTCATAGTTCAAGACCCAACACTCATCGGAACAATAGACGTAACTAAGGGAATACTGGATGGTGGAATGATAATAATAAACACATCCAGAAACCCTGACCAACTTGACCTCAACACACAAGCCGAAGTCGTAACTATAGACGCAACAAAACTAGCTCTCGACATACTTGGGAAACCCATCATGAACACAGCGTTACTAGGAGCCTTTTCAGGAGCAACAGGCATAGTAAGCATCGAAGCAATGAAAAACCGAGTTAAAGCAAGGTTCCCAGGAGAAATAGGCGAGAAAAACGCTTTAGTTATGGATAAAGCCAAAGAGAAAATGGAGGAATAAAAAATGGTAGATTTCGCTGGAAAAGCAGAACCAGGAACCACAAAAAAATACAAAACCGGTACCTGGAGAACATACAAACCAATTCTCGATAAAGAAGCCTGCATAGGCTGTGAAAAATGCTGGGAATACTGTCCAGACTCATGCAAAATAGAAACCGAGTACGATGGCGACATAATATTCGATACAGACCTTGACTACTGCAAAGGATGTGGCATATGCGCAGAAGAATGCCCAGTAGAAGCCATCGAAATGGAGTTAGATGAAAAATAACAAAAAACATTGAGGAATCATTTATGGTTGAAAGAAGAGTTATGGAAGGTTCACACGCTGTTGCACACGCAGTAAGATTGTGCGCACCAGACGTAGTATCAGCATACCCAATAACACCACAAACCCACATAGTGGAAAAAATAAGCCAGTTCGTCGCAGACGGCGACCTAAAAAGCGAGTACATGCGTGTTGAAAGCGAGTTCTCCGCAATGAGCGCAAGCGTAGGATCAAGCGCAGCAGGAGCCCGAACATTCACAGCAACAGCAAGCCAAGGACTCATGCTAATGAGCGAAGTCCTCTACAACGCATCCGGACTAAGACTACCAATAGTCATGTCCGTAGCCAACAGAGCAATGGGAGCACCAATAAACATATGGAACGACCACTCCGACAGCATGGGAGTCAGAGACGCAGGCTGGATACAACTATACGCCGAAGACAACCAAGAAGCACTAGACATGACAATACAAGCATACAAAATAGCCGAAAACCAAGACGTAATGCTACCAGCAATGGTATGCATGGACGGATTCATACTAACACACACATACGAACCAGTCTCCATACCAAAAAAAGAAGAAGTACAGGAATTCCTACCCGAATTCGACCCAGAAGTAAAACTAGACCCCCAAAACCCAGTAACACTAGGAACAGTCGGATTCCCATCAGACTACATGGAAATACGACACGAACAATACCAAGCAATGGAAAACGCCAGAGACATAATGCCAGACATATTCAAAGAATTCGAAGAAAAATTCGGACGAAAACAACACAGCCTAATAGAAGAATACAAAACCGAAGACGCCGAAATAATCATAGTCAGCCTTGGATCAATAATGGGAACAATCAAAGAAGCAGTCGACGAACTAAGAGAAGATGGAAAACAAGTCGGAGCAATCAAAATAAAAGCATTCAGACCATTCCCAGACCAAGAACTAAGAGACGCACTACAAAACACCAAAGCAGTAGCAGTACTAGACAAAAACATAACCCTCGGCAAAAAAGGAGCACTATACACAGAAATGAAAGACACATTATACCAAGCCGAAACACAACCCCAAATGACAAACTACATAATCGGCCTTGGAGGAAGAGACATACCAAGACAATCAATCAAAAACATAGTAAAACAAACAAAAGAAAACCTAAACTCCCCACAAACACGAGAAGTCAGGTTTGTAGACCTAAAGGAGGAAAAATAAAATGACAAAACTAAGAGAACAAGAAGACTTCGTATCAGGCCATAGAGCCTGCGCAGGATGCGGACTCGCATTAGGAGCCCGACTAGCAATGAAAGGAGTCGAACAAGACTCAATAGCAACCTGCGCCACAGGATGTCTAGAAGTCATAAGCACCCCCTACCCAGAAAGCTCATGGGAAATACCCTGGATACACTCATTATTCGAAAACTCAGCCTCAGTAGCAGCAGGAATAGAAGCAGCACTAAAAGCCAAAGGCGACAACAAAACAAAAGTAATCGCCCAAGGAGGAGACGGAGCAACCGTCGACATAGGAATGAGAGGCCTAAGCGGAATGTTCGAAAGAGGCCACGACGTAACCTACATCTGCTACGACAACGAAGCATACATGAACACAGGAATCCAGAGATCAGGAGCAACACCCCTAGCAGCAAGCACAACCACCAGCCCACCAGGAAAACAATCCTACGGAAACGAAAACACAAAAAAAGACGCACTCGCAATCGCAGCAGCACACGGAGTAGGATACGTAGCATCAGCAAGCATAGCATACCCAAAAGACGTAGTAGAAAAAGTCAAAAAAGCAAGCGAACTAGACGGTCCATCATACGTCCAAATCCACGTCCCATGCCCAACTGGCTGGGGCTTCAAAGAAAGAGACACAATAGAAATAGCACGACTAGCAGTAGAAACCGCATTATGGCCAGTATACCAAATGGAAGACGGCCAAATAACCAACATAAGAAAAATAAAAGACCGCAAACCCGTAGAAAGATACCTCGAAAAACAAAAACGATTCAAACACCTATTCAAAAAAGACAACGGCGAAAAAAGAATCAAAGAAATCCAAGCAATCGCAGACCGAAACGCCGAAACATTCGAACTAGACAAATAAAAAAACCAAGGGGGATAGAAACATCCCCAACCAACCAATTTTTTTGATCAAAAATGGAAGACGCCATACAAAAAAACAAAAACCACATAGAAATCAAAATAAACGCCAACCCAAACGCCAACCAAACCAAGATAACAGGATACAACAAATGGCGCCAAAGAATCAAAATAAACATAAACCAACCACCAAAAAAATCCAAAGCCAACAAAGAACTAATCAAATACCTCTCAAACACACTAAAAATAAACCAAAACAAAATATCAATAAAAAAAGGACACAACCAAAACAAAAAAACAATAACAATACAAACCAACAACAAAAACAAAATAACACAAAAACTAACAAACCAAAAACAAAAACAAAAACAAAAACAAAACAACCAATAAACTTTTCCTAACCAAAAAACAAACAAAACACGTAAATCTTAATGGACTGCGCGACTAAATACAACAAAAAACAAAAGGCCGGTGAAATATTGGGTAGAAGTAGACCAAAATTTATACGAAGTATTGGAGAAGAACTGATTAAGTACCATGGCGAAAAATTTTCAGACAACTTTGAAAAAAACAAAGAGATGGTTGACGAACTAACAAACGTCCAAAGCAAAAGACTGAGAAACAGAATAGCAGGAATAATAACAAAGAAAAACAGCCAAAACACAGTCAACGAAGAAAACAAAGTCGACGAAGAAAACACATAAAAACTGGATAACTTTATTATCCAGAAAAAACCGATACAACATAAACAACCAAACCAAAGAAATTGGTTGTAACACAAATATCGGTTTTAAAGCAACCTTATTTCTAACTAAAAACCCTAACTAAAAAACCATCCCCACCTTTACATCGATATTATTTTTTTTAAGAGGGAAAATGGTTAAAAGGTAAAACCTCTAATTAATGTCGTTAGAGATAACTAAGAATAAAAAATCTATGGGTTGTATTTAATATGGAATTAAGAGGCGTATATCCGGCTTTAATAACTCCTTTTAACGAAAATGATGAAATTGATGTTAAAGGCTTTAAAAGCAACATTGATTATGTAATAGATAACGGTGTTTCAGGTCTTGTTCCCTGTGGAACCACAGGTGAATCCGCTACACTTTCATACAGCGAACATAAACGGGTTATCGAACTCGCCGTAGAAGCTTCAGGAGGTCGTGTACCGGTTATGGCCGGCACCGGATCCAACTCAACTCGCGAAGCAATCGAATTAACTGGATATGCAGAAGATATCGGAGTAGATATAGCGATGGTCATAACTCCATACTACAACACACCAACACAAGCAGGCCTTATAGAACATTACCGTGAACTAGCAAACACCGTCAACATACCAATAGTTATATACAACGTTCCAAGCCGAACAGGAACAAACATAAAACCTGAAACAGTAGCAACACTATCTAAAGAAAAAAACATAATTGGAATCAAAGAAGCAAGTGGAGATATAAATCAAGTCAGTGAAGTTATCGAAAAAACAACAAAAAACTTCAAAGTACTATCAGGAGATGACTCTATGACACTACCAATAATGTCATTAGGAGGAAAAGGAGTAGTCTCAGTCGCAGCCAACCTAACTCCAAAAAGAGTCTCAATGATGGTTAAAGCAATGGAAAACAACAACATACCCAAAGCCCAGAAACTCCATTACGAACTCTCACCATTATTCAGAACACTCTTCATAGAAACAAACCCCATACCAGTCAAAACAGGCGCAAAACTAATGGGACTAGCCTCCGGAGAACTAAGAAGCCCAATGGTCAATATGGAAAACGGAAGCCGAGAAAAACTGAAAAAAGTACTAAAAAACCTAGACCTAATCTAACAAACAAAACAAACAACCTCAACCACCCAACCAAAAAAACACCCAACAAAAACCCCTCTCCCTCCCCAACAACCTACCTATAACTCAACTCAATAAAAACTAATGAACCAATAACCTCCACAAAACCAAAACCATAAACCTTTTTCCACTATAGTTTGATAATCATCTATCTTAAAGCAGGCCTAGAGCTCATTTTCTCTCTAGGCAGAGAGGGGATTGTCATTTAGTTTAATAGAATTATGTCGGTTTGGTGTGGTAAGTATTATTCATTTATAAAAAAAAGTTATCTTGATGTCCGATTTTGACGTTGACCCAAAAAAACTGGTTGTTTTTAAGTTAGCCAATAAATACGTTTTTAAACAATATTTCGATCAAAGTGAATTGTTTTCCAAACTTAGTGATTTCTATAACCGAAATAAATATCGTTTCGAGTTTAAAGAACCCGATAAAAAACAGGTTCTCGATATATTGAATGAGCATTACTATCGCCCTCAAGTTGTGTTTGATTTAACTCCATATTGCGTTGGAAAAGAGAGGTATACGAAACACGCTACTATACTCAAAAACTCGGTTTCCCAACGAATGATTCAAGACTACAACATATTCTTGATGAAAGATAGTTTTTCAGTTGAAAAAGCGATACAAGAGGGTGCTAAACCCATAAAGAAATTAGAAATCGAGAGAACAACAGAAGAAATCTCAAATCCAGAAAAATGGAAATAAAAACCACTTTAAAAACCATTTTTAGATATAGATAAATACAAAACCCCAATTTAATGGTAGAGGGAGATAAATAAGATGATAATCACGATACCCACTATAATAGTGACATTACTAACAGTCTCGATCATATTACTATCAGTTTTACTGGGTTACTTAGTCTATCGTGACGCCAAGAATAAAGAAAAAGATTATCCAGTTCTTAAAGGACTAATAATAGCGATAATAACTCTATTTTTAGCACCAATCATCATCGCTGTTTTATTATTAATTATAGCATTACTAACTCTAATAATGTTTATATTAATGATGTTTATCTAAACAATGGGGTATGGAGCTTATATCTGAAATGGCCTCAATTTTGTTTATTACTGGAAAAAAAGCCTACAACGTCTTGAAAGAACAGGCCAATGAATTAAGAGATAAAGGACTTGATGTAGATATAGTTAAATTACCGATAGATATAGCTGCTTTTACCACACCCAAATTGATTGAACAAAAAATCGATAATTCTCTATATGATTGGGTAGTTGTTTCTGGAATGAGTCCACATGACTATTCAGTTTTCAATAATGTAGTTAAGGGCCCTAGAAATGCATACGATATAACAGAGATAACTAGTCAAAATATCGGTAAACTTGATCCTGAAAAACCTGCTGATGAAATAATCGATATCGATGAGATCTCAACAGAATCTCTAAAAGAGATATTAGGCGAAACAAACCCAGTAATGAATATACGGGATATTGAAATCGGTGGAGACACAACTATTAAAATCATAACCGAAATAGTTGACGCAACAAAGAAAAACTCAACAGAACTAAGACAACAAGCCAGTAGACATATCAAAGATGGAGCCGACATAATCGATATTGGAGTCCATCACAACGCTACAACCAAAGAAATCCAAAAAGCCATAAACACAATTAAAGAACTATATCCAGTAAGCATAGACACAATGAACCCTGAACACATCGAAACAGCGATAGAATCCAATGTAGACCTAATCTTAAGTGTTGATAAAAAATTAATAAACCAGTTAGGCAAAAAACTAGAAAACCAAAACATCGTAGTGATAGGAAACCCAGAAAAACCACGAGAAATACATGAAAACATAGATAAACTAAAAAAACTTGGAGCAAAACCAATCGCCGACCCAATACTAGACCCACCAAACCAAGGCCTCATAAAATCTCTAAAAAGATACATAGATTTTCGAAAAAAAGACAAAACAACACCACTCCTAATGGGTGTAGGAAACGTCACCGAGTTAATAGACACCGACAGCCATGGAATAAACGCCTTAATGGCATCAATCGCAACAGAACTAGATATAAACCTACTACTAACAACAGAAGCAAGCCTAAAAACACATGGCTCCACAAAAGAACTCAAAACAGCAACCCAAATGAATTTACTAGCAAAAATCCGTGGAACCACCCCAAAAGACCTCGGACCCACCCTAATAAAACACAAAACAAAAAAACGTAAAGAATTCCCGCCAACAAAAGCCAAAAACATAATAAAAACCAAACAAACCAAACAAACCAAACAAACCAAACAAACCGAAAACTGTGAAGGATGCTATCAAATCGGAATCGACAGAGAAACAAACCAATTATACGCAACATACTACAACTGCAAAACCAAAAAACCCCAAACAACTATAACTGGAGAAAACTCAGAAACAATAATAAACAAAATAACAGAAACACAAACAATAACCCCACAACACACCGCATACCTAAGCAAAGAACTCTACAAAGCCGAAATAGCATTAAAAACAAACAAAAACTACATACAAGACACACCACTCTACAAATAAAAAACTAAAAACAAAAAAACCAGAAAAACAAACCCCCAAAAAAGGGGTTAAGGCCTGAGCAGAATAAAATTTTGTATTCGTTTTACTTGGTTATTTTTTGTTTTTTAATTTAACGGCTGTTCCGTATGCGAGTATTTCAGCTCCAGCGCTAGCTATCATAGAAGTCATAAACCGGATGTTAACAATTGCATCAGCATCCAGTTTTTCAGCATCCTCGACCATCCTGTCAACAGCTTCTTCACGAGCCTCTGTATACAACTCAGTATACGCCTTCAACTCACCACCAACCAAATTCCTTAACCCCTGAGTGATATCTCTGCCTATATTTCTAGCTCTAATCGTATTACCACGAACAACCCCTAAATCCTCAACAATCTCTTGATCTGGAAAACTATCAACTGTAGTTAATCGCATACCAATAAATTAACCTATAAACCTATAAAACATTCTAAAAAAAATTATAAACCTATCAATCCAGAAAAACAACCAAAAAAACCTTCTTTAGAACTGTAGAACTATTTTATCTCTAAATAAAGGATTTGATTTTATAGGTAAATGTTTTGTTGTGGCAGTAGATATCTCTATTTATAGGGTTTGTTTAGTAGGGGGTTGTGTATTATTTCAGATAATGATGTTTTTAGAGTTGTTGTAGCTGTCAGGAATCCGGAAACTGAGTTCTGTTTATTAAAGATAGCGAGTGCTATAGCTTGTAGTGAGGGACGTGGTGAGTTGGTTGTTGTTAATGTTGTTGAGGTTCCGCCTCAAATCTCTTTATCGCAGAGTATTGATGCTGGATCTAAAGGCCTTGAGATACAGAAATCTATTTTAGATCAGGCTGAGAAACTTATTAAGGAGTTAGGTGTTTCAAGTGAACTTGCGATTAGAACTAGAGCTATTGTAGGGCGTGATGTAGGTAGGTCGATTTTACGTGTTTTAGATGAAGAAGATGCTGATCACTTGGTTGTTGGTTGGGATGGAGAGGTTTCTAAAAAAGAGTATGTTCTTGGTTCGAAGATTGATCCTGTTGTACGTGGAGCTTTTTGTGAAGTTACAGTTGTCAAGGATGGTGATTCACCCAATAGCTCTATTGCATGTTTGGTTGGTGAGGGAACCAACACTCCATTTACCGTTAAACGTGGAAAACAAATTAGGGATCAATTGGATGGTGACTTGACTTTAATTAATTTTCAAGAAATCGATGGTGGAATGTCAAGTGATGAGGTATATGGAGTTAAGAGAACCGGCCGAAAATTAATTAAACGCATGTCTGAAGAAGGAGGCCTAGAAGAATCCTTTGAAATATCCGTTATTGTTGGATCCGACAGAACTAAACGGCTTTTAGAGGAGATTGAAGGATATGATTTTATTTGCGTCGGAGCTATTAGACCTTCTAAAACCAATCTAAATACTTTGTTCGGGCCATTACCAGAAAAAATAGGTAGCCATAGCAATGGAACCGTCCTGATGGTGATGGGTCCACAAGAAAAATCGAACGGTTTTTTCGCCAAAATCTTCAACCGAATAAAACCATAAAACGAATAACCCCAACCACCCACCAAATTTAATCTAAATAAATTTAAGTTAAAGACCTTGAAACAGAGATCTAAAGGCATTAAAAAACCAAAACACCTTAATACGTGAATAAAATCTAATAAAGAGGTATAAGAGGTTTAATGTATGGTGATGGTTAGAAAAAGAGATAGAGCTATTTGATTTATCTCCAATGTTTCTTGGTTTATGGCTCTATCTTACTTTTTATCTTACTTTGTTTTAGATTTTTTTCTTAATTCAGGTCTAAGACTTCCCGCTCTTCAGAAGGGATGTAGGTATCACTGTGGGAACATTATGTTTAATCTTGAAACAAATAGACTTCGCTTTTTTGGTTTTTTTGTAGTTGAGTTTTTTTGTAGTTGGGTTTAAGGTGTGGTTTGGGGTGGTGTGGTGGTTGGGTTGTGTGTGGGGTAGGGTAAAAACATTTATCTGGAGGACAAATACCTTAAATAGTTAGTGATGTTTTGATGTTTTTGTATTCAATATTTAATTGGTGATTGATTTATGGATTTGTCTGACGTGGAAGTTTCATTAGATTTGTTTGATGTTATTCGGTCTAGGAGGAGTGTTAGGAAGTTTAAGGACCAGAGTGTTGGTGATGAGGAGGTTGTTAAGGTTCTTAAGGCGGGTGTTTGGGCTCCTTCTGCAGGCAACCTTCAGTCGCGGGATTATGTTGTTGTTCGTGACGGTGAGGTTAAGCGTGAGTTAGTGAAGGCTGCTGAACAACAGTTCATTTTTGACGCACCTGTAGTAATAGTTGTATGTGCTAATATGGAGCGCGCTAGTGAGAAGTATGGTGACCGTGGATATAACCTATATTCGATACAGGATGCTACTGCAGCTGTACAGAATATGTTGTTAACTGTTCATGCATTAGGTTTGGGGAGTTGTTGGATTGGTGCGTTTGATGAAGAGAGGGTTAGTGAGGTTCTTGGGTTACCTAGTGGTGTCAGGCCTGTTTCAATGTTGCCGATTGGCCATCCGGATGTTGATCCAAATCCTCCGAAGAGATATCCGTTGGAGAAGTTTGTTCATGAAGAGAAGTGGTAACTGTGAGTTTTAGTTGGCTTAGAAAGGAGGTGGTTGAAAGCGGTTTATGCCGTATATGTGGTGCTTGTGTTGCTGCATGTAAACCAGGTGTTATTGAGGTTGAGCGGGGTCCAGAGCTTGTTGGTGAATGTATTGAATGTGGTTTATGTAGTGATGTATGTCCGGCGATAAACAATTTGAAGAGCCTTGGAGTCGATGAGTTTGATAGAAAAAAGGGTTTTGTTGTCCGTAGTCAGAAAATGGATGTTATTGAGAGAAGTCAGGATGGTGGGGCGGTTACATCTATATTGATTTCTTTATTGAATAGTGGGTTGGTTGACTCTGCTGTTGTTGTTGGCCAGACAAGTGATTGGAAACCGATTCCACTTGTTGTTACTGAACCAGGGGAGGTTTTAGATTCTGCTGGTACGAAGTTTGGTTCTGCACCAATATTATCTAAGGTTAGTGAGGCTTCGGAACATGGGGATGTAGCCGTGGTTGGAACACCCTGTCAGATTGAGGCTGCGAGACTACTTGACGAGAGAGGTATAGGGAACATCAAGTATTTTATCGGTGTTTTCTGCATGAAGAACTTTCAACATGAATTGCTTTTTGATTTGATTACAGATAAAGCAGAGTGTAAAGCCTGTGATATCAAGAAAATCGGTATAAATAAAGGTAAATTCAATTATAAAGCTGGTGAACAAGAATCTGCTTTAAAGTTGTCAGAGATAGACCATTGTATACGGCCCGTATGTAGGGAGTGCACCGACTTTGAATCAAGATATGCCGACATAAGCGTTGGTTCGGTAGGTTCACCAAAGGGATGGTCAACCGTTATAATTAGGTCAGAAAAAGGAGAAGAGTTGTTCAAGGCCTCTAAAAAACACCTAGATATTGATGAGTTAGGTTCTCAAGAACCTGTAGATCGTTTATGTCGCATTAAGCAAAAAACAGTTTAAAGAGATTGGTTTCTATGTCTGAAGAAAAGGAAAGTCCGGAGAAACCGGAGGATGTCAAGTACGCAGTTCTAGGTTGTGGAAGCACAGGGACCTTTGTCGCTGACTATCTCTATAAAAAAAATGAAGAATTCTTGATTATGGAGTTGGATTCAGATAAGGTTGAAAACCTACGTGACAAGGGATATCACGCAGTTCAAGCAGACATAAAAAAAATGGATGAAGTAGAATTAGATTTAAGTGAAGTTCAACAGTTCCTCATCCTATCTTCAGACCACGAATCCAACATAGAGGCATTGAAACAGATTAAAAACCGATACCCAAACTCCTTAATTATAGTTAGAGCAGTAGACCCTGTATACAAACAAACAATGAAGGAGATTGGGGCTGATGTAGTTCTTCATCCTGCAAAGGTTATAAGTGACGCCGCAATCAGAAACCTTGAAAGAATGGAGGTTGTTAGAAAAACAAGCAAACTCAAGAAGGTGATTACAGAGATAGGTCAGGAAGGCCGTTTAGGCATTTTTTTACATTCAAATCCAGACCCCGACTCGATAGCCGCTGGCTATGCATTGCAAAAAATCGCTCAACAACTAGATATAGAGTCTGACATCGTTTATAGTGGAGAGATTGGACATCAAGAAAACAGGGCGTTCGTAAACCTACTCGACATAAACTTAATCAGGTTCGAAGAAGTAGGTGGAATCGAGAAATACGAAAAAATAGCTTTAGTTGACAACGCAATACCAGGCCAAAACAACGCATTACCAAAAGACATAGAAGTAAACATAGTTATAGACCACCACGACATCGATGTTGACCTCAAAGGAGATTTCATAGACATAAGAACAGACGTAGGATCAACATCAACAATAATGACCAAATACCTACAAGAACTCGATATATTCGTAGATCAAGAACTAGCAACAGCCTTATTATTCGGAATAAGAACAGACACACTAGAATTCAAAAGAAACGTCAATCCATCCGACATGACCGCCGCAAACTTCCTATACACCCTAGCAGATAGAGACCGGCTACAAGAACTAGAAGCACCGGCAATGGACGCAGAAACACTAGACATATTAGGAGATGCAATCAAAAACCGTGAAGTATATGGTTCATACCTACTGTCAGGAATAAAAGAATCAACAGACAAAGACGCCTTAATACAAGCAGCAGACTACCTACTACAACTAGAAGGAATAACCACCGTAATAGTATATGGAATAGTTGAAAACACAATCCATATCTCAGCAAGAAATAAAGACGTGAGAGTGGATATCGGAGAAATATTAAGACGAGCCTTCCAAGACATCGGTAGTGCCGGCGGCCACACAAGAATGGCTGGAGGCCAGATACCTATAGAGATATATGGAGCAGTAGAAAACCAAGAAGTATTAAACGACCTAGTTAAAAACAGCGTTAAAAACCGCCTATTAAACATAGTTGGAATCGAAACAGAAGAAGAACCTAAAACAGAACCCGAACAACAAACCTAACCAATATAAACGACAAATTAGCTTGAATATGGATCTAGGACCACATTCCTTTCTTTAGGGTGAGGAGGGATTCGATTCTTTTTGTTTGTTTTTTAGTATTTTTTGTATTTCGTATATTACTTTGTCTTGTGATAGTATGTTTGGCATTATTACGTATGTTGCGCCTTTTTTTAGTAGTTTACGGCTGTTTTCTATATCACTACATCTGACTATTTTGTCTGCATCTGTGTCGAGTGATAGTATTTTGTTTGTTACTTCTATGTCTGGGGCTGTGGAGATGATTAGTTTTGCTTTTTTGTATCTGGATTTTTCCCATGTGTATTGTTGAACTGCGTCGCTGATTACGTAGTTTTCGGTTTTTGTTTTTAGTTCTTTTTTGGCTGCAGGGTCGTTTTCTATGACTATTGTTTGGCAACTGATTTCGTTGCAGCTGTTTAATATTTTTTTGCCTTGTCGTCCGTGGCCAACAAGTATGATATGGTCTTTTATATCTGGGTTTACATTGCTTAATTCATCTGTTTTGGTTGTTTCGGGTTTGCGGAATATTTTTTTCATAATATTGTTGTAGATGTATTCATCGTATTTATGGGTGTATGTGGAATATATCATTAGGGTTGCTGCGGATAGTATTATTGCGTCAAAGAGTTCTGGAGCTATTAATCCTATTAAGAATCCTTCTATAGCTATTATGAGTGTGAACTCGCTTATTTGGTCTGTACTTATGCTTGTTAAAGTTGAGGTTCTTGTGTCGTATCCTTCGTTAACCAGAAACGCCGTGTTTACGATTGGTTTTAATATACCTGTTAGTAGGATTAGGCCTGCCGTTAATACTAATGTCTCTGTTGTTGGCATTGAGAGTAATGCACCAAGCATTGTGAAAAAGAGTACTATGAAAAAGTCTTTTATTGATTCTATTCCGTTAATCATCTCCAGGGATTTAGTAACATCGGTTCTAATGGAGATACCTGCTGCGAATGCTCCAACGACAATTGAGATTCCTAGGAACTCGCTGAGTCCTAAATAGATTATTAATATGGTTATGCTTCCCATTAACATGAGTTCGCCTGAACCATTGGTGATGTTAACCATATATTTGAATAGGTATTTGTATATGAGGAAGCCGGTTAGTATTAATAAGCCTCCGGCTATTATGTTCTGGGTTATCTGGATTGGTGTGAAGGCTTCTGCACTTAATATCAAGACTATTAGGATTGCGAGTAGGTCATCGAAGAAATGTATTGTTTGTGATAGTCTTCCATGTACAAAGCTCTCTCTTTTTTCATAATCTTTTAATTCAAAACCTATTATAGTTGAACTTAATACAACTGCTACAGCGAAATAAAATGAGTTAACAAGGTTTAAACCTAATAAAATACCTATAGCTAATGCGATTGGGCCGAGAATTAGTATTTGAAGTCCTACAGCTATCTCGCTTTCCCATATAACCGATTTAATCTTATTGAAATCGATTGAAACACCGAAAACAAATACTAGAAACGCGATCCCCCAGTATGCTAGATCTAGTATGTTCTGGCTATCGATATAGAATCCAGCTATAATACCGGCAAATATGTAGAATGGTATGGTTGGCAATTTAAAGTAGTTTGATATTATGAGTAAGAAACCAACCAGTATAAAGATGATTGATAGGTCAAGAACAAGTTCAGTAGCCATCTGTCTCCCCCTTTATTCTATTTAAATCACGTTGGATTATCTCATTGAAATGGCTTCGATTCTTTATATACATCTTTAGGTATTCTCCCATCATTTCTCCAGAAAGTTCTTTAGGAATTACTACCAGGTCTGCTCCAACCTCACGAAGTTTCTCGGCGTCATTGGAGTTCGATGCTTCGAAGACACATATTGTTTCTGGTTTCACTTCTTCGAGTATCTGTTTGTTTACATCTATCTGTTCTGATGAACTGAACACGAAGTCTGCATATTTAAGGTTAACTGCTTTTCTAACCTCGGTGTGTTTAAAATCACCATAGATGTATTCATGGTCTTGTTTTTTTAATAAATCGATGTTATCGGTTTGACGGTCAACAACAACAACTTCTGGATACTCTTTCTTTAGTAAGGGAACAACTGCTTCAGCAAGTTCATCATAACCAACAACAACTGCATGGTTTCTATACTCCCTTATCTCAGTATCTTTACGGCCTGGAGAATCAAAAACACTGAATAAATGCTCAACTTCTTTATAGATCTCTCGGTTGTAGTTGATTACATAGGTTGAAGCACTCATTGTAATCAACGCCATTAAACTGAGGTAACCAAGAATTTCAGCTTCTATAAATCCTTGCTGCAATGCAAGTGCACCCACCACCAGAGAAAATTCACTTACCTGAATCATGTTTACACTGCCTAAGAAAGAGGTTTCAATAGAGAAGTTCTCCCTCCATATTAGATAAAACATGATCCAGAAATTACCAACAACCAAAACGATAGAGGCAACTACCGCTTCAAACCAATAGTAGAACAGTTCATCTGCAGCTATTTGAAGCCCAATACTGCTGAAAAACACAAGAATGAAGAAATCTGTTAAAGGTTTCATTCTGTCTTGAAGTTCATCGCTGTAAGGAAGTTGCGCTAGGCTTAAACCGGCTAAGAAAGCTCCAACCTCAATAGATAGATCGAAAAACTCTGAAATATAAATGAAGAGAAATGCCCAAGACAATGCTATTATAAAGAAAATATCTTTTTGGTCGGCAATTCTCTTAAACAACTTTGGCAATAGATATCTCGAAGAAGCAATAGAAGCTAAACCAACCGCTGAAATCAACAAAAATATCTGGCCAAGACTTAAAGCAATCTCATTAGGGTTAGCGAGGTTTTCAGCACCTAATAAAGCCAGAACAATAACCAGATATATATCTTGAACAATCAAAACACCCACATCGATTTTACCAGGCAAGGTTGTAATCTCTTCTTTATCTGTTAATATTTTAACAATAATAGGTGTGGCACCGAAAACAGTTGCCAACGCAATTATAACAACCTCAATAAGAGTAAAACCAAGAACCCAAGCAATAGCAAAAGCAAGAGCAGTCTGCAAAACAGTCTGCCCAACCGATATATTAATAATAGGTCTTAATATCTCTTTAATATCTTTAAAACGAAACTTCAAACCCAATAGAAACAAAAGAAAACCAAGACCCAGCTCTGCCATAACCTCAACCAAACCCTCTTCCGTAACTATATCAAACAAAACTGGACCTAAAATCACACCCGTCAAGATATAAGCTACAATTGTCGGTTGCTTCAACTTCTGCGCTATAACACCAATAAGAGTGGCTCCAACCACAACAATTGCGAAATCCGTTAAATAAGCTATCTCAACAGGCATCAAACACCATCCATAAACAAACCGACAAGCAAAATTATTTCTAAACCCAGTTAACTTTTATGAGAGTTTGAGAAAGCAGTAAGTCCCCTCCTCTTCAGGGAGAAAACGATGTCACACCCTACCACCCCAAAAACCCCAATAAATCAAGTATTTTTGTAATAAAAAAATAACAAGAATTAAGAGTATAAAGAACATATCTAGTAATGAATTATGAATATGAAGAAAAATTTATTTATGGCAATAACAGTCGTTGCCGTATCACTATTATTATCGCTATTGTTAGTTGCCCCGGTATCAGCTGAAACAATAGACAATGAAGCTGTTGATGATGATTTCCAAGTAGGAGAGGTATTGCCTGACCACCATTTATATGGATTAGAGCGAGTTGGTGAGATCTCAGATAAATTTGCTGCTGACGGACCTGAAGAAGCATTGATAGGTCTAGAAATCGCTGAAAAGAGATTAGGCGAGATCAATGCAATGATAGAAGATATGAACCCAGATCCAGATAGAGCAGATATTGTCCAGACCTTGGCACAAGACTACCAAGATGAACTGGATGAACTTAATGATATTAAAGCTGAGTTAGCTGATGAAGAAAGAGAGGATGTAGAGGACAAGGTTTCAAACGCAATGAACAAACATTACACTGGCCTTGAAAAAGCAAACCTAACCATAACTGGATTAATGGATCAAGTGCCTGAAGAAGCAATCCCTGGACTAGAGAACGCAACACAAAGCATACAAGATGCACATGAAAAATCAGATGAAACAAGAGAAGAAGCACTCTCACACCTAGAGGAAGTAAACCCATTAAAAGCTGCTGAAAACCGATTAGCATTTGCAGAAACAAGAATCGACAATACAAATGAACTACAAGAGCAAGGCCATGATAGGCATGTTCAAGATCGAGCTAACGCATACTCAGACGAAATGGACAAAGTGATGGATCTAATCGATAAATCTGCTGACCAAGAGTTTGATACAGAAGAACTTGAAGAAAAAGTAGCCTACGCAACCCTAAAACACATGGATGTTTTAGAGAACATATCTGAGAAAGTACCTGCAGAAGCTCAAGAAGCAATAGAGAGAGCCATGAACGCCTCAATAACCGGACATGAAACCGCATTAGACAACCTACCAGAACAAAAACAACAAGAAATTAGAAACTACATAGAGGAAAACCATCCAGGCATTAAAGATAATATAAGAGACATAGTCAACGAAAATGCTCAACAAAACCCTAGCACCCAAAACATAGATGAAAAACCAACAGTTGGTGGTGTATTATGAATAAAGTTAAATTAATAGCAATATCCACGCTAATACTGGCGGTATTAATCGTTCCAGGCTGCATCGATATAGGTGACATAGAAGCACCGATATATCCAGGAGCAGAGGAAATAGATATAGAAGGAGTTGAAGAAGAAGTACAAGCTATAGTTCCATGGGAAGACACCAACATAAACACCTACACAACTGAAGACACACCAGAAGAAGTACAAACATGGTACAATGACGAGATGGATGAACTAGGTTGGGAAAAACAATATGAAGACTATGGAGCAACCTTCTGGACTGCAAACGATCAAGGAATTGCAATACAAATAATAGAGCCAGATGTAGCTGAAGCACAATACGATATCGATAAAACAATAATCATAACAATAACAACTCCAACACTCGAACAATAACCCAATCCACCCCCCCTCCCCTTAATCTTTTTATTTCATTTTTTACGACATATTTTCATACTAGATAACAAAAAAAGATAGATAATCTCTTATTTTTATTACAAAATGTTTATAACAACTTCAATGATTATTTGGACTCCATTTCTTTACTTCTTAGCTAATTTAAATTAATAAAATAAAATTATGGCCATTATAGTAAATCTAAGATAGGTAATTGAGGCCTAAAAACTTAATGTAGAGGGGTATTGATTGGTGTGAGGAATTGAAAAAAAGTTGGGGGGGGGTCGGTAAAACCCCTCTCTATTTGTTTTGTGTTATAGTAGGTCGTTTACGCGTTTGGCGTTTCTTATTTCATTGTCGTCTAGTTCTAGTAGTTCTTGGTCGATTGCTTCTTTTATGTCTATGTTTAGTCTTTTAGCGACTCCTCGTCCTAGGTCTGGGTCGGCTTTGTAGAAATGGACAAGCTGTCGTTTCTGTATTTTTTTGTCAACGGGTTTCATGTTTTCTGCATAGTTATCCATTAAGTGTTGTCGTTGTTCTTCGGTCATTACTTTGTGGAAAAGGTCGCCTGGTTGTTTGTAGTTGTCGATTCTTTCTTGTGCTTTATATCTATCTGCGTTTCCTGAGATTTTTAGTGGTGGTTGTTTTACTGAGGGTTTTTCTGTTGGGCCGCCGAAACTGTTTGGCTCATAGTTTGGTCCGGACCCTAGGTTTCCATCGGTCCGCATATATCCGTTTTGGTGGTAGTTGTTTTTGTCTGTGTTTTTTGGTTTGTTTACAGGTATGTTCTCAAAGTTTGTGCTTAATCTGTAGCGATGGGCGTCGTCATAGGATGGTATTCTTCCTTGAAGCATTTTATCTGGGCTATGTCCTATTCCTGGTACTACGTGGGCTGGACTGAATGCGGATTGTTCTACGTCCTGGAAGAAGTTATTGGGGTTTTTGTTTAGCTCTAGGGTTCCAACCTCTATTGGGGGGTAGTCACCGTGGGGCCATACCCTAGTAAGGTCAAATGGATTTATGTGGTATTCTTCAGCTTCTTTTTCAGGCATTATCTGTGCTTTTAATGTCCATGTTGGATAATTTCCTTCTTCTATAGCGGTCCATAAATCTTCTCTGTGGTAATGAGGGTTTTCACCGGCCAACCGCTTTGCCTCCTCAGGATCAAGGTTTTTAATCCCTTGGTCTGTTTTAAAATGGAACTTAACCCAATAACGTTCTTCATCTTCATTGTATAGTGAAAGTGTATGGCTTGAATACCCATTCATATGTCTCCATGACGCCGGTATACCTCTATCGCTGAATAATATGGTGATTTGATGTAGTGATTCTGGAGATAGTGACCAGAAATCCCATTGAGGTGTTGGATCTTTCAATCCACTGCCAGGAACCTCTTTCTGCGTATGAATGAAGTCTGAAAACTTAGATGGATCACGTACAAAGAATACTGGAGTGTTGTTTCCAACAAGATCCCAATTCCCCTCTTCTGTATAGAACTTTACTGCAAAACCACGAGGATCTCTAACCGTATCCGCCGACCCACGGGAACCTGCAACTGTAGAAAACCGAACAAACACATCCGTTTCCTTACCAACCTCTGAAAAAAGATCTGCCATAGTATATTCAGAGATCTCATCATTAGTTACTGTAAACGTACCGAAGGCCCCACCACCCTTAGCATGAACAATCCTTTCAGGAATCTCTTCACGATTAAACTGAGCCATCTTCTCCAAATAATGATAATCCTCCATTAACATCGGACCTTCAGGCCCAGCAGTCTTAGAATTCTGATTATCAGGAACAGGCTCACCAGAATTAGTAGTAAGCGTCTCCCTATCCTCATCCTCGTTGGGCTCTCCCAACCCATGTTTATGTTTTTTACCCATAACCTTTCACAAACAAAATATAAGACAAACATCACTCATATAATTTTTTAAAACAAACCAAAAAACACATTAAAGAAAGAAACATCAAAAAACATTGGAAGAAAAAAGGTAAACAAAATATATTTAATGGATAAAAAAGTTTTTTAAAGAAACAGGTGCACACATCCTCGGCGGCCTCTCAGGACGGATATTATTTAGGTTTTTGGACAAAAACTTAAAAACTAAAATATGCTCTGCATAAACCCCGAACCTCTCTACCTTAAAAAGTTAAATAGGGGTTTATGCCTCATTGGCCGCCTAAAACTACCTCTTTCCATAAGTTTCAAACTTACAACACCCACGCTTAATTTTATCTAAATCCTTTTATTAAACAACTATACATTCAGCAGCACCGAGAATCCTTAAGCATGGGGCGCTCTCCTTTCTCATCTGTAGATTTCTGGCAATCCATATCCAATTACGCCAATTATATAATAACAGGAGACACCGATCTTTTAGACCAAGAAAAGTACAAAGGCATAAAGATAATCAAACCAACCCCCTTCATTGAGAAAATAAAAGAATAATATATCTTTAATCAAATACCTCAGCAATGACTGTACACTCTCTACTCAATCAAAGTAGAGTCTATAATAGAAAAAAAGTTACATATCTTAAATGTAAGATATATATTACGATATATATGTCTGAAATAGATATGATAACCGTAACCTCAAAAGGACAGATATCCATACCATCAAAAATAAGAAAAAAATACGAAATAGAAAAAGGAGACAAACTCTTTTTAGCCACAAAAGACGACACACTCATCCTAAAAAAAATAGATAAAGAAGTACTCGAAAAATCCATAGATGAAATACTCAAACTAATCCAAGAAAAAAGTAAAAAAGAAGGGCTAAAAGAAGAAGACGCATGCAAAATAGTAAAAGGACACAGAAAAGAAAAAAAACAAAAAAACAATGACCGAGGACTAACGCTCTAAAAAAAGAAATTCTCTCAATCTCTAGAATCGGGGATTACGTTGCAAATCAATATCTATCAATAGTTTTAAACAGCCCTCTATCAATGTTTTTATTTTTTCTATTATTTTTTTTTTAGTTATTTTTCCTGAAATAATCCTATTATATATATTGATATTCTTAGGTTGTTAAGAGAATAGAACTGAAATCTATTTTGAATGCTCCGACGGGGATTTGAACCCCGGTACTCGGCTCGAGAAGCCGAAATGATTGGCCTGGCTACACCATCGGAGCGTTGTTTTTTTGTTTGTTTTGTATTGGGATATCTCTTTTTGTTTTTAGTGTTTTTTGGTGTTTTTAATGATTTTTCGTTATCGATAACTTTTTTATTGTCTTAGATTTGATTTGGTATTAGGGTTTGTTGTTTTTGTTTTGTGTTTATTGTTGTGTTGAGTTTGTATGGAGAGTTTGTTATGTCGATTGTGCCAATTGATGAGGTTGAGAGGACTAAGGAGGTTTTAGCGGGTTTTTTGGGTTTGGAGGCCAGTGATATATATCGTAAGACGGATTGGTATAAGGATGAAAGGCCTTCGGAGAGTTGGTATGAGTTTGAGGGTTGGGAGTATGTGCCTGGTGAGGTTCCGAATAAGGTTTGGTGGGATAAGCCTTTTTGCAGGGTTAAGGTGTTTGAATATTGTGATTCTGTGATGTATGTTCTTCAGTTTACGCCTGGTGGTTCTGTTGTGCATAGTTTTTCTGCCTCCACTGATGACTGGCCTAGTAATTTTGAGGAGAAATATGATGACCGGCCTGGGTTGGATCGATGGGTTGAGATGAAGATTGATAGTTATAGGGATTACGATTTGTTGGAGAAACGTGTAGGTCCAGATACCTCGATGAATAATCTATATTTGAATAGAGTTGGTTTTGAAGAAGGTTTGCTTGATTATATCGAGCTTGGTAGTGCGATGGGAAATCCTTTTTTAGAGGTATGTTATCCATCTGGTGTTTTGTTTATGGCTTTGGTTGGTGAGTGGTTGGATAGTGAGTGGCAGTTGCTGCATGTAGAAAACCAAAAAATGATTGATGAGACTGGATCTATTGCTAAATCAATGTTTGATGAAAAGGTTTTTGGTGAAAAGGGATTTAAAGACCCTGTTAAACTAATGGTTGACCAAGAGGTTGTCTATAACTATTTAAAAACGGTTATAGATAGGGAAAAAAAGAGATCTAGAGACAGAATAGAGAGGTTGGATAGGTTGGAGCGTTATATAGCTCTTGAACCTAAACAAAGAACATAAAAAATTTTTTAGGTAAGATTTTTAATCTTTTTTTTAGGTAAGGTTTTTAGATTGTTGTTTTATATTTTTTTGTATGGAGTTTTTGTTTAGGGAGAATTTTGAATGTATTTGTTGTGGTAGTTGTTGTAGGAAGTTTTCGGGGACTTTTTCTCTACCTAGAGAGCAGGTTTTGGAGTGGCGGAATAAGGTTTTTGATTCTTGTTTTGGGGAGTATCCGGCGATTAAGTTTGTTTCGATGGACTATACTATCCAGGGGGTGGATGGTCTTTTTTTCCATCCTGAAACCGGTGAGCACCTTGATATCTGTCCATTCTTAGAATGTAATGAGGAATCTAGAGACCTGGATTTAAGGGTTGATGTTGATGATGTCCATTGTAATTGTTTGATTTATAGTGATAGGCCAAGGGGATGTAGGGAGTTTCCGTTTACCGATGAGTTTGTTGATTTATCTCAAACTGTCTGTCCGGTTGTTAGAGATATACGGTTGAAGCTTAAAGAAATGATTTAATCATCTCGTTTCAGGCCTATATACCTCTTGTATTCAGGGATTTTTGACTTGACTCCTTTTTAATTCTGTTTTTGGTTTCTGTTTATTTTGGTTTGTGTTTGGCGTGTATTGCCATGTGGTCGGTGTGTATTGGTTCTAAGTTGGTTTTTTGTTTGATTTTTATGTTTTTGAGTTTTTTTATTTCGTTTTTTATTATTTGTTGTGCGTTTCCTGTTACGTTGATGCTTCTTGCTTTTATTATGAGTATTATGTTTCCATCGGGTTTTAGGAATTTTTTTATGTTTTTGTTTGCGATTTCTGCTTGGTTTTTTTGTGTTATGTCTTGGTATAGGTTGTCGACTGGGCCTATTGTTTTTTGGTAGTTTTGTGGTTGGTTTGCGTCGCCGTGTATTGGTATCATGTTTTTTCTGTGTTGGCATCGTTTGATTAGGTCTTGTAGTGTTCTTGGTGAGTATTCTACGCAGTATATTGTTCCTTTTGGTTGTAGGTCTGATAGGTGGCTGGCTGTTGTTCCGCTGGCTGCTCCGAGGTAGAGTGTTTTGTCTGTGGGCTTTATTTTTATTTTTTTATTTTTTTTGGTCATTGCTGCTAGTTTGCTTCTTTCTGGTTTCCAGACTCTCCATTCGCCGTTGTCTTGGATGAGTTCTTCTCCGTATATTTTTTGGCCTGGGTATTGGTTTTTGGTGGTTGGTGTGTTGTTTATTTCTCGGTAATTTTGGTTCATTTGTTTAAAACCTCTTTTCGTCTTTTTTCTAGGTCTTTTAGTAGTTTTTCGGATTTGTTTTCTCCACTGAAGTAATCTATTCTGCTTGCTAACGCTGTTTTTGATGCAAGTGTTCTGGCTAACGGGCCTCTTTTGCTCCAGTGTGTGTTTTTTATTAGGTCGTGTTGGAAGATTACTCCGTGTTTGGGTGGTTCTGAACCGTTTTTTAGGTGTCTGAATAATGCTTTTTCTGCTCCAAGGACTTGTATTGTTCCGCTGGGCATTAATGCAAGTTTTTTTAGTCCACCTGCTAGTGAGATGAGTCTTGCACCGATTATGGGGCCACAGACTTCTGTTATGTTGGGGGCGAAATTCTGCATCTCGTTTTCTAGATAGTTTTTGGTTTTGTCCCGTGTTTTCTGAAGCTCTATCAATTGTTTGGAGACGTTATCTATCTGTTGGTAACTATCTTTGTTGGTGAAATCATTGGGGGTGAGTTGTTGTTCAACTATTTTTTCTGCAATTTTTTCTCCTGAATCGTAGTTAGTTTGTTTTTGGGCATGTGTCCATTCTTTTATAGATTCGGCCAGTAGGTTTATCGATTTATCAAGTTTATCCATTGTTTCAACGGCCCTGATAACGTCTTCCCCCCGCTCTAATAGCGATTGATCAACCTGTTCCTCACTTAATCGATGACTTACTTCATGTAATAGATCACTGTAGCCTTCTTCATATTGAGGCCATAACTCTAACCTAAATTCTTTTTCAAGTTCAGGTGGAGCGGGTTTAGCTTCATAACTCTCTATATAACCATTTTTATTTTTTTTAATTGACTCAACGATAGCTTCCGGGTTTTTTGGATATAACCGACTGTCAACCACATTCAATTCATCATCTATAATGAAGACTCCGAACCAAGTTTCAATAAAATACATCTCACAAACCAATTGTTCCAGACAACAAAAAATACCAACCCCCCTAACCAAGGATTTAGGGGTAGAGGGAAAAAGTGGGGGTTGGTATAAAAGTTAAATATCTTGAGGTGGTAGTATTTGGGGATGTCGTTGTCAGTTAAAGTTGGTGAGGTAGGTTTCAATAACCCATGTTTATTGGCTGCAGGTGTTTTAGGCACAACTGCAAGTTCATTGAACCGGGTTGTTAGGTCTGGTGCCGGAGGAGTTGTAACTAAATCAATTAGTCTTGAAAGCAGGTCTGGAAACAAGGGCCCAGTTATCTCCAAAACAAGCTGTGGATGGATAAACTCAATGGGATTACCCAACCCCGGTGTAGATGACTTTAAAGATGAACTAACCCAGTTCGAGGGCGATGTCCCCTTGGTCTGCAGTGTTTTCGGAGAAACTCCAAGTGATTTTAAAGAGATATCTAAAGAGATAACCGATTATGTTGATGTCATCGAGATGAACCTTAGTTGCCCTAATGTTGAGGGCGGCATAATAAGCAACAACCCAGAACAAGTATATAGATATACAAATGAGGTTGTTTCCAGTGTTGACACCCCAGTCTGGGTCAAACTATCACCAAACGTAAGCAATATCGGTGAAATAGCTCTGGAGGCTGAAGAAGGTGGTGCCGACGCAGTCGTAGCAATCAACACCTTAAAAGGCATGGTTATCGATATAGATACCCAAATACCCGTATTAGGCAACCGTGTTGGCGGTGTATCAGGAAACGCAATCCACCCAATCGCCGTAAGAATGGTCTACGAAATAACCAAAAAAATCGATATACCAGTCATCGGAGTCGGAGGAATAAACAACCCAAAAACAGCAATAGAAATGATCCTATCAGGAGCACAAGCCATACAAATAGGAAGCGCAGTAACAAACAACATAAACATATTCAAAGAAATCAACCAAGGAATAAAAAAATACATGCAAAAAAAAGACTACCAAAAAATAAACCAATTCAGAGCAAACGCACACAAAAAAACAACCAACAAATAAACAAAACAAACCAACAATAATGCTATCCTAAATCAAGACAAACTTAATTTTTTCTTTATAGGCAAGGGAAAAGAGGGTTTTTATCTTAATTTAGGGCTAGGAACTCTTTTCTTTAGTAAGAGGCCACTTCACTTTGGTTCTTTCACTAACCAATCGGTCATTCCATAAGACTGTATATAGTCCCGCTCGTTCATCTCTTTAATAATTTCAATCAATTCTTCTTGGTCCTCAATGCCATATTCCTTTTTAAGTTCCCTAACGATCTCACCGGTATTTGTAGTTGAACGACCCTCGTCCCTAACCATCTTATACAGATCTAAATGAAAATCTTTTAACTCCTCATCACTTAATTTCATTATATCAAATAAATCTATAGTTCCAAACCTTTTTATGTTAATGGTTCAAAAAACCGCTAAATAACCATACCTAAGTAAATAAGACCACTTCACAAAATAAAGAAACCAAGATATAGAGCCCTTTTTATCCTATAGGATCTAGAGAATGAGATTTAGAGAGTTCTATATTGACGTGATCGTCATTGATATGTATTTTGTGGCGGATGAGGTGGATGAGAACTGATAAGGCCTGCTTAAATTTTTTTTGTAGGGGGTTGTTGTGTATGGTTGGAGTGGATTTAGGTTTTGGTTGGTGGTTTGTTTAGGTTGTTTTTTGTTTTGGTTGTGTTTGTTTTAGCATTCCATGTTTTTTTGCTAGTTTGGTTGTTTTTTGTTTGGCTTGTTTCCAGGTCATTTGGGTGGTGTTTTGGTTTTTGAAGAGTTCTTGTTTTATTGTTTTTCCGAGTTTGTCGTCTTTTTTTACTTCTAGGATCTGTGATTCTGGGTGGTGTCTTGGTTCATTTAATATTTTATCTATGTCTCCATCTGTTAATCCGATTATGGGTATGTCGTATCTAGTTAATATGTCGCCAGCGATGGCTGTAGTGTCATCTCCAACTGTTATACAGCCACATACTCCTTTTGATGCTATTTCATGTACTTTATGGGCAGAATGATCCAAAAAACCGATTAAATTTTTCTTATCGATATCTATAGAGCCTCGGCGCTCAATGTTTCTTTTAAATGTGTCTGTGGAGACTATTTTGGCATCACTAATGGAGATAGATCCAAGTTTTTCTAAACCATGCTCCTTAACTCGGACATTTCTTAACTCAATGATTTCACCATCTTCTTCAACAGCAACTACATCACTGGAGACAGCTTTACCAACGATAATCCCATTGATCAACACAAACTCCCCTTCTTCAACAGCCAAGACACGCTTAAAAGTTTTTCCATCCTCTTGCCATAAAACACGGCCATAATCCGGTGTGTCAACCAAATCAAAACCAAGGTCATCGGCCAAAGTTAAACCAAACTTACGAACCTTATCACTCCAACAAGCCATCACACCACTATTCGTCTCAATACTTATCAAAGGAATATCACCAGCCTTCTTCCTGATATACCAACACTCAGCCAGAGACTTATCCGGACTACAGGCATGGGTCACACTAAACAAAACATCATACCTATCACGGTTCTCAACAGCCCAACCACTCCACTTACCATCAACACACAACGCATCAATACCACAATCAATCACAGCTGTCCTAGTAAGCGTCCCCGACACAACAACATCAACATCACCATACTCCTCCAACTGACCAACAATCTCCTCACCCAAACCAACATCAAAAACATCAGGCATATGAAAATAAACACAAACATCCAAACCATCACTAGAATTACCAATCATTAAATACCACCTAAACCAACCAATATTAATCCTGTTAATACAAAATAATTCCTAAAAAACCACACCAAAAACAAACCACACCACAACCAAAAACGACACAAAAAAAATAAACCAAACAAAAAATAGCCAAACCACCTACACGACGTAAAAACCCACCTACATAAGGTTCTGAAAATACCTTAACCCCTGTCTCTAAAACCTAAAACCCCTCTCCTATTTAGGGGAAGAGGTCATAGACCAATAGCCCAAGAGATAATGTATTATAAAGACCTGTTTCCTTCAGTATTTTGTATTTCTTTTTTTTTGTTGTTTGGGTTTTTAGGTTATTTGTTTGGTTTAGTTGTAATTTTGTTTTTTTCCCGGGGCTTTTTAATTGGTTTTGGTTGTTCCGACCCCAAGATTCGGGGTCCTTTTTTTAGTTTGGCAGTCATTTCTTGGTGGTAGTTAGTTCTTTATTGTTTTGGGTATTATTTTGGTTAGGTGGGTGATTTAGTTATGGATTCTGTATTTGATTCTGGTTTATATGATGAGAATGGTATGTTGAAGTTGATTTGTCCGGATTGTGGTGAAAAGAAGTATATGCGTGAAGTGGATTGTGAGTATCGTGTGGAGAATGGGATAGAGGCTAGGTGTGTTCACTGTGAATATAGAGGTATGGTGGAAAGCTGGACGGTTGAACACGGCCATTAAACCGATAAACAGTGGTTTATCTGGTTTTTTATTTGTTTAAAAAGGTTTTTTGAGGGGTTTTTTGGTTTGATAGATGGTTTTGGTAAGATTGATGCACATTCGCACCTCGGTTATTATGGTGGGTTTTTTGATGTAGAGATTGGTGTGGGTGAGTTGGTTGGTTTGATGGATGAGTTTGGTTTTGATAGGTCTGTTGTTTGTTCGCTTGATAATGAAGAGGTTTTGAAGGCTGTTAGGCGTTATCCAAGTCGTTTGGTTGGTAAGGTATGGCTTGATCCTAAAGAACAAGGTGTTGTGGATAAGGCATGGAGGTATGTTGATGAGTTTGGTTTTAGAGCTATCAAGATTCATCCATTGTTGCATTCGTTTCCTGCTAACTCTGATTTAGTGGATCCGGTGGCAAGGGTGGCTTGTCAACTTGATGTGCCTTTGTTTGTTCATTCTGGACATCCGCCGTTTTCTTTACCTAACCAGATTGCTGGGTTGGCTAAGAAACATAGAGATACTAATGTTGTTTTGGTTCATATGGGACATGGTCATGGTGTGTATATTGAAAACGCTATTCAAGCGGCTAGTGAACATCCAAATCTTTTTTTAGAGACCTCTGGAATGCCGATGCATACAAAAATTAAAGAAGCATTTGAAAGAGTTGATTCTCATAAAATTCTTTTCGGAACCGACATACCGTTCCATCACCCATCTGTTGAGTTGGAGAAAGTGAAAGTAGCAGACCTAACAAGCCAACAAAAAAAGAAATTGCTACAAAAAAACGCTAAAAAACTATTAACTCTTTAAACCAAACCGCTTAACCCCCTGATGCCCTCTGTAGTGATTGGGGTTTTTTATTATTTTTTGGTTTGTTTTTTGGTTTGTTTTTTGGTTTGTTTTTTGGTGTTTGGTGGTTTTTTGGGTGGTTAGAGTTATATTATTTGAAGTTGATTTTTTTTGTGGCCTTTTTTTTGGGCTGTATTTTGGAGATTTGATATTTATGGATAGTAATATTGGAGTTTTGGTTATTGGACATGGAAGTCGGCTTGAGCATAATAAACAGTTGATTATGGATTTTGCTGAAAGGCTTGAGGAACATTTTGATGTGGTTGGGTATTCTTTTTTGGGTATGAATGAGCCTAAGGTGCCTGATGCGCTTGATGAGTTGTTGGATAGGGGTCTTGATAAGATTGTTGCTTTCCCTATGTTTTTGGCTCATGGTGTGCATACCACTGAGGATATTCCTGAGGTGTTGGGTGTTGAGGATGGTGGGCGTAAGGTTGTTGAGCGTGATGGTCAGGAGACTGAGATTATTTATTCCAGTCCTTTAGGTATGTCTGATGAGATTGTTGAGATCGGTGTTAAGAGGATAAGTGAAGCATTGGATAAATAATGTCTATTTTGGGTCATCGGGATTATTTGGTTTTGGACACGGTTCATGGTGCTGATGTATTGGCGGATCGTTTAGGGAGGTTGGGTTGTAATTCGGAGGCTATAAATCCATATAGGGGTGAAAAGAGGGATGTCACTAGTTATGACGCCCTTATCTCCCCTGTACATATGTATCCTAGCTGTAGTATGTTAGTGGATGCTATAGAAAATGATATACCGGTTTATAGCCATCATGCTGCAACTCGAGACATCATCACTGAATTAGGTTATTTAGGTGATGTAGGTAGGTGTGTTGAAGTCACTGGTACCGTGGGTAAAACCAGTTGTTCATTACTTTTATTGAAGATGTTGAATAAAGAGGGCATAGAGACAGTTGTACATTCATCTAACGGCCTTTACCACAACCAACTTGATAACCGGGTTGCTCAGTATTCAGTAGCTCCATATGGAACCATACTCGCTTTAGAAAAAGCAATCGAACTAGATTTAACTCCAGATACCTGGATATCTGAGTTTTCAATCGGTTTCACAGGAATAGGAGACATAGCCACATTAACCAGTCAAGACCAAGACTACTTAATCGCAAACAAGACAAAAAAAGCAAGCGATACAAAAATAGAGAGCATCAAAAACCTACAACCCACGACCCTATTAAACACACCAAACCTCGATGAATCAGACAACAAGGCAACCGACCTCGAGGTTGAATACAAAAACAACAACAACCTTAAAATAAACTATGAAGTCAACAAGTTAACCGGAGAAACAAACAAAGGAACGGTTGATTGCGAACTCCAGTTATATCCCTATTTCAAAGACAGCGTACGCATGGCAATTATAACCGCTGCATCACTAAACTGCAGCCCCCAAACAATCAACCAAATATTAAATAGGTTTAAGGGCGTTCCAGGCCGCATGAAAAAAAAGAAAGTTCAAGGCCGTAAGTTTATCGATAACTCTTGTGCAGGAACCAGGGTCTCAAGCCTCAACCAATACCTCCAAGAACTACAAAACCAAATGAATGACCTAATGGATGTAGTTGTCTTGGTGGGTGAAGACGAACAAAACATCTGCGAAGAAATGGATCTAGAAGAAGTTCAAAAAACCGTTAAAAAACACCGGTTCAAAGAACTGATAACAGTAGGACAAAAATACAGTGAATTAGGCCACAACGTCAACGACGTTGAAGAAGCAATCGAACTAGCAATCCAACTATCAAAACCCGGAGACAAAATACTAAACTTCGTAAAAACCTGGCGATAATACCCCCCCTTACTAAAAAGAAAGGGGTCTTAAGGCCTGAATAGGAATAAAAACCAACCTAACAACCCAACACCATAACCCCAAACCAAATTTAATTTATAGGTTTTTTATGGTTTTTCATGGGTTTTTAGGGGTAGTTATCGTTGGTTTTTTTGGGTGGTGTTTCTGTTGTTTTGTTTGTTTTTGTGGTGTTTTGTTGGTTTGGGTTTTGGGGGTATTGTTTAATTGTTTTGTAGGTTTATCTTCTGTTTGTGGTGGTATTTTTATGAAATCTAGTGTTTTTGAAAGTAAGGAGATTTTGCATCCGCGTCCTAGTAGTATTGTTGCGGCGATGTATACGATGCGTGATTTGGGTGTTGATTTGATTGTTATGCATGGGCCTCCGGGCTGTAGTTTTAAGCATGGTAGGTTGTTGGAGGAGGATGGTGTTGTTGTTTTGACTTCGGCTATGGGTGAGGATAATTTTGTTTTTGGTGGTGAGGAAGTGTTGGTTAGGGCTTTGGAGCGTGGTATTGAGAGGTTTAGTCCTGAGTTGGTTGGTGTTGTTGGTACTTGTGCGTCGATGATTATTGGTGAGGAGTTGGGTTCTGCTGTTGGTCGTGTTGATTCTGATGTGCCTATTGTTTCGGTTGATGTGCATAGTGGGTATAGGGATAATACGGTTGGTGTTACGATGACTTTGGATAGGGCTTGTGAGGTTGGTTTGGTTAGTGAGGAGGAGGTTAGTCGTCAGAAGGAGATGTTGGAGAAGGCTTCTTTGGTTGAGAAACGGTTGGGGTCGGCTAATGATGAGTATATTCCTCCTATGGAGGGTGATCTTAAGGTGCGTGTGGCTAAGGAGATTAAGTCGTTGATTGAGAGTGGTGGTAAGGGTGTTGTTGTCTTGAATGCGAAGAAAGAAACCTCTTATATTTTTAGTGACATAATGCATGCTATAAACCAAGCAAGTGAACTTAATCAGGAGTTTGAGTTGGTTAATGTTGCTAACTTGGTTAGTGAGAGAGGTCTGCCTAGGGTGCGTGAGAATGCTGAAACGGTTGACCGTCAATTAAAGGAGCGGGGTGTGGATATTGATTTTTATTCTGGCAGTCTTGATGAATATCCAGTTGCTGGTGACCGTGCTCGTGAATGGATAATGGAAAACCACCCGGACTATGATTTTCTTGTTTTGTTAGGTGTCCCACACGCCATCGAGATCACTGAGGGCAAGATAATAAGTGTCACAAATGGACCTAGAGGGGTTGTCCCGATGAAAAAAGAGCTAAACCACGATTGGGTAGTAGTTGAGAAAGACCTGCATACTAGATGTATGGGGGTTAGAGATATCAAGAAATCTATAACCGGTGAGACATTAAGGGAGTTGATCTAACTGACAACTAAAATAGCTTTGTATGGAAAAGGCGGTATAGGCAAATCAACAATAGCTTCAAATGTTGCAGCAGCAACAGCAGAAGAAGGCTATAGAGTTACAATAATAGGTTGTGACCCAAAAGGCGATTCAACAACAAGCTTGATGGGTGGAGAGAGAATACCATCGATATTAAGCTACCTAAAAGAAGGCAACGAAATAAAAGAAGAAGACGTAGTTCACAAAGGATACAACGACGTAAACTGTGTAGAGGTCGGAGGACCAGAACCAGGTATCGGGTGCGCAGGCCGGGGAATAATAGTAGCCCTAGACCAACTAAAAGAAGAATCAGACGTAGTCGATAACTCAGACCTAGTTATATATGACGTGCCCGGAGACATCGTCTGCGGAGGCCTCGCAATGCCGGTCAGAAAAAATTATGTAGACATGGCATACATCGTTACCTCCGGCGAATACCTACCGATGTACGCAGCAAACAACATATGCAGAGGCCTAACAGTATTAGATGGAGAACTCGGAGGAGTAATATGCAACTCCCGACTAAACAACGAAAAACAAGAAGAAAAAATAGTTAAAGAGTTCGCAAACCAACTGGACACAAAATTCATCGCCTACGTACCCCGACGAAACAAAGTCCAAGAATACGAAAGACAAGGAAAAACAATCGTAGAAGCCAACCCAAAACACGAAGTCACAAAGGTCTATAAACAAATATCCAACCAAATAATGAACCTAAAACAAACAACAAAACCAAACCCCCTACAAGAAAACAAACTAAGAGAACTAACGAGGACAATTTAAATGCAAACACCCTGCATCCTACTATCCGCCGACCGAAGCAGCGCCGGAAAAACAACAATAGCAACCGGCATAATGGCAGCATTAACCCAAAAAGGACTAAAAGTGCAGGGATTCAAAGCAGGCCTAGACTACATAGACACAACCTACCACGAATACGCAACAGGCCGGCCATCAAGAAACCTAGACGGCTACGTAATGACCAAAAAAAACATACAAAACATCTACCAAAACGCCACCCAAGACGCAGACATCGCAGTAATCGAAGGAGTAAGAGGCCTATACGAAGGCATCGACATCGAAACAGACACAGGCAGCACCTACCAAATATCAAAAACCCTCAACACACCAATCATCCTAATAATGGACGTCACATCAATCACCAAAAGCGCCGCAGCAATACTCAACGGAATAAAAACATTCAAAAACGCCAACATACAAGGAGTAATCCTAAACAAAGTCGGAAGCCAAAAACACAGAAAAAAACTAAAAAAAGCAATCAACAAACACACAGACATCCAAATAGTAGGAATAATACCACGAAACAAAAAAATGGAAATACCATACCGCCACCTAGGCCTAATACCAGCAACCGAAATGCAAAACAAAACAATAAAAAAACACAACAAACAACTCCAACAAACAATACAACAAACAATCAACCTACAAAAAATACAAAAAATAGCCAAACCACCAACAACAAAAACCACAAAACCAACCACAATAACAGAACCCACAAAACCAACCATACCAAAAACCGGAATCAAGGTTGGCGTAGCCCTAGATAAAGCATTCACATTCTACTACCACGAAAACCTAGAAATACTAAAACAATATGGAGCAGAAATCAAATACTTCAGCCCAATAAAAGACGAACTACCCAACGTAGACGGCCTATATATAGGTGGAGGATACCCCGAAATATACGCCGAACAACTCGAACAAAACCAAAAAATAAGACAACAAATAAAAACCAAATCCCAACAAGGAATGCCAATATACGGAGAATGCGGCGGCCTACTATACCTCCTAAACAAAATAGAATACCAAAACCAAGAATACAAAATGACCGGAGCACTCAAAGGAAAAGGCATAGTAGGAGAAAACAGAGTAGTAGGATACACAAAAATAAAAACAACAAAAAACAACCCACTACACCAAAACCAAAAAACAATAAAAGCCCACGAATTCCACCACTCCGAAATAAAACAACTAAAAAACCCAAAATACAGCTACAAACTCCACAGAGGAACCGGAATCCAAAACCAAAAAGACGGCCTAACAAAAAACAACACAATAGGAACATACCAACACATACACCTAACACCATACCCAGAAATAGCAAAAAACTTCCTCAAAAAATGCAAAAAACACAAAAACAAACACTAAACACCAACAAAAAACAAAAAAAGGCTTCAAATTGAAGACCAACTCCCAACCATCTAAAAACAAAACAACAAACCCAAAAAGAGAGCAGCGCTGTAGGATAAGGCTAGTTCATAACCATACCGATCAAAAAAAAAAATAATTTAATAAAAATCTATTCTCTCCAATCTAATAAACATCTTCTAAATAAACCAACCTAAATCTCTCTATTTATCCAGAACAATTAAAGAAAAACCTTTTTTTTAATGGCGATAAGCAAGGGAGGTAGAGCGGAGAGTGTATTATTTGAATTCTGTTTCAAGTAGTTCATCGTTTTCCATTAATTTTCTTTCACTAGATAACCCAAGTTCAGCCCTACTTATATTCGAGATTAAAATTGGAATAAAACATTGTGGAACACAATTAGGCTTCATAAAATCATTAATTTTTTTATAAAACACTTCAGGCTGCATCAACTCCATCTTAGTAAAAACAACTTCACTACCAAGATGACCACAATCACTATCAACCAAGACCCTAACACCATCATCGGTTTCTTCAGCCCGAACCTCATGCCTATGATCACAAAACGGTGTAGAAACAACCAAAACAATACTCATAAAAAAACCTCAAAACAAAATAGATATCAACCCTACTTATAACCATCGAAATATAAAAAACACCAAACATCTATTCTCATAGACCTAACCAACTGTCTGGAATGCAGAAACAGACAATGACTATACCTCGTGTATCAATAAAAAACTCCAAACATCATTTTTGGCAAATAACCCTACTGCCCAAAAATAAAATAAAAAAATTTAAATAAAGATTCAAAGTTTTCTTTAAAAAAAGATAAGCTATATGGGTTTATTAACTGGTTTTTTTTGGTATTTCTATCCTATTATCCTTAAGAAAAATGTTTTTAAAGCTAATTTATTGGTTTAATTGTTTTTATTTGTATATTACATATTTTTAGTTTGTTTAGAATAACATAATGTATTTAAATAACTCCTAACATATCATTACATAGGGTTTCAGGTGGATTTAACCTAATATTTGTTGGAATTACTTGTTTTTCTACCTGTTATCCAGGAATATTGATCTAGATGTCAGAATATATTGATGAGGAAGGGGTTGGAGAGGTTTTAGGGTCATTACCAGTTGATATGCGAGGTTTTATTTTAAACAAGCCATATACGTTGGTTTTCACTCGAGATAAAACTATTTTTGCTAGAATGACATCAAAAATAATAAAAGAACACGCTAAAAAAACCAGGGAAAACACTGAGAAAACTGGTGGAGGCAGATTAGACAAAATAAAAAACCAATTAGGTGCACACCTATCACACCACCAAAAATACCAGAACATGACGATCCAAGAAATACTAAACGAAGACCAAAAGAACTTCATGATAGACAACCAATCAATCAAAAAAATCAAAGTAAGAAAAAGAACAGTAGACCACAAAGGATTTCCAGAAACAGAAATAAGAATATTAATAAAAACCCCAGGAAAAAAATATAAACTCAGAGTAAACGACCAAATAAACAACAAAGAAGCCATACAAACACTAAAAAAAGCCTATGGACCCAAAATAACATAATTTGAAAACAAACACCCAAAAAAACCTATTACAAACCCAAATACAAAAAAAACACTAAACATCTATTAATAAACCTAACTACCAGAATAACGATTCCAAAAAAAAACTAGATTCTTTGATTTTGGATTTTAGTTTGATTGAAGTCGATATGACTCAATCGGTTCTTTATTATTTGGCTTGGTTTTGGGTTTGTGGTAGAGGACCGTTGGATTGGTCCTCTTGTGTGTTTATTCGTAGTATTCGTCTCGTGCTTCGACGAGTGCTTGTATTGCTTCTAGTGGGGTTCCTGGTGCTATTCCGCAGCTTGGTGCGAGTACGTCGATTCCTGCGTCGAGGTTTTCTTTTGCTTCTGCTTTGACTTCGTCTGGTTTGCCTCTTAGCATTGTGTTTGCTGTTGAGACGGTTCCGACGATTGCTGTTCCGTTGGCCATGTCTTTTGCTTCTTGTACGTTGACTTTTTCTTCTATGCTTATTGCGTCGAATCCTGTTGCGGCCATTTGGTCGATTATTGCGGTTGAGTCTCCGCATATGTGTAGTACGTTTACGCTGCTTGTTTGGTTTGCGAATTCTTCTAGTGTTGCTCCTAGTTTGTCTTTGAACATGTTGGGGCTGAGTAGTTCTGGTGATGCGACTGGGTCGCAGACGCTTAGTATGTCGGCTCCAGCGTCGATTAATGCATTTGCGTATTCTATTGTTGCTTGTGTTGCTGGATCTAGTACGTGGTCTACTTTTTCTGGGTTTGTTAGGAACCATTTCATGAATGTTTCTGTGCTGGTTAGGTGTGCTGCGAGTGTTGTTGGGCCTGCGAATCCTACTATTATTGCTACGTCGTCTCCTACTTCTTCGTTTGCTATTTCAACTGCTTCAATTATTTTTGGGATTCGGCCTTTCTCTAGGTAGTCATCTGGTAGTTCGAATGTTTCTGGGTTTTCTTCGTAGGGATGTCCTTCTATGCTTGGTTGTTGTCCATGGCTACCCATATCTACTTCTGCTCCTAATGCTTCGGCTTGTACTGTAAGACAGTATTGAAGCCTGACAGCTTCAAGTCCACCTATTTCGTGTGCTGCCATTGCGAGATCGAACATTTTTTGTGGGTCACTATGGGCTTCTGGCCATGCAGCTCCGGATCTTTCCATTAAGTCTTCTGTACCTGTTTGTGTTACTGAGGCAACGGGTGTAATCTCTACATCCCCCCCAGTTAAAGCATCCATCAAATTTTCTTTTATATTCATTATATCAATTCCTCATTGGATCTGTTATCCAAAAAATCAACTAAAATATATCGTAAATAATTATATAAAATTATCGATGTTATCCTTAAGTCAGACCCAAATAACCAAAATAAAAACAACTAAACCACATATGGAGGCTAATAAAACCTTTTTAGGGTTTTTATAGTTTGATTGGTGGTTTTTTGGTGTTTATGGGTTGGTTTATCGGTTTTGTTTGGTTTTTAGATTATATTATATCTTTTAAAGGACATATAATTATTATATGAAGTATACATCTAAAATATTATTGCTTGTATTATCTATATTTGTTGTTTCCTTAACACTCGGTTGTGTAACCACAGACATAACAGTCGTAGATCGAGATGGACAAGCAATGAACGATGAACTCAAAGCAAGCAGCATTGCAGGATTCATAGGTTGGGAACCCTATAACTCACAGGCAATACATGAAGGCCATGGGAAAGTATTGATGCAGAGCGGTGAAATCTGGCCAGACCACCCATGCTGCATACTCGCATACAACAACGATTGGTACGAAAAAACAGGACAAGAAACAGCAGACAACATACTAAAAAGAATAGCATGGACACATATACACGCCACAAACTGGGTAAACGAAGCCAAAAACCCAAATCACCAAAACCACACAAAACTACTAACTCAAGCAGAAAACTTCACCGAGAGAACAACCCCAATAATCGAGTTAGCACTACCCAACATCCAATACACATACCAACTCAACCAACAAGAAATCACAACCTTCATACAAAAACAACTAGAATACGAAATATACGACAAAAACAAATGGCAAGCAACAGGCTACGAAAACGCCAGCAACTACACAACAAACCTAACAACAAACAAATACACTGACTGGGCAATCCAACACCAAAACCACACACCAACCCAAATAACCGAAAAAACCGGCGGCCAACAACACACAATTAATGTAGGCATACTACTACAAGACCTACACCAAATCACACACATAACAGCACAAGAACTAAACCTATACGAACAAGTAAACCTAAACGTCAAACCAGCCCCAGGCAGTCCATACGCAAACGGCGCCGAACTCATGAGACAAGGAATATACGACAACAAAGTCGACATAGCATACCTCGGAATCGCACCCGCCGCAACCCACACAATCAACACAGACGCAAAAATAACAATAATAGCCGCAGTAAACACAGAAGGCAGCGCACTAATCGTCAAAGAAAACATAAACACAATGGAAGACCTAATCAACAAAAAAGTCGCAGTACCAGGCTCAGGAACAGTACAAGAATTCCTACTAATAATAGCAACAGAACAAGCCGGACTAACACTCTAAAAACACCAACAACCCACAACATCCCCACCCCCTCAACCCCTCTTCCGAGAAAAAAGAAGGATGAGGGGAGGGTATATTAAGAATAATATAGATTTAGAGCTAACACCTTCCCTACACTACAAATAGGTATACCTATGGAACTACCTCAAGATAACAATGAAATAAAGAAAACTCACTAACATCCACTTCCATATGGAAAAAGGAGTTATTGCTCTATCTAACCGACATAAATGTTGAAAATGATATACATACATTTCTAAGGTTGGTTATCAATGACTATAGACAAATTATTAGGCGTCGATTAAATATTAATTTAGTTAACTGGGTTTTTTTATCAGTGTTTTTGTACTGAGTTATTTGGTTTATTGGGGGGGGTTTCAGTCTAGAAATACATATTATTGGCGAGATAAAGAAATAAACTAAAGCATTATTGGAAACACATCTACTATAGGTCGTTTGTTTAAGTGAGTTTGGGTTATGGCTTGGTAAGGAGTAAGTATTGATGGATCTACGAATTAAAAAAGATTTCACTAGAACGGTACGGAAATATCAATCACCATTGTTGAAAACTCTGTCGATTTTGCTGTTGGTTTTGGTTTGGCATTTGTTGGTGACTCTTGCTCGGGCTGGTGTTTTTGATATTCCTGGGTTTGGTGTTGCAAGTCTTCCAACACCACTAGAGACGTGGCAGGGTTTTGTAGATTCTTTATTCACGAGGCAGGTTGGACCGATAACTCGATATGGAACCCTTTTACACATCAGTTATAGCTTAGGTCGAGTGTTGATTGCTTTTATGGTGGCATTAACTATTGGAATACCACTTGGCCTAGCTATTGGATATAGTCCGACTGCGAAAAACCTATTCAATCCAAGCGTCCATTTAATCCGTAATATACCTCCAATTGCTTGGATACCTATAGCCATCTTCTTGATCGGTGTTGGCTGGCTCCGCCCCGTATTCATAGTTTTCATTGGAATAATCTTCCCATTAATACTAAACACAGTATACGGCGTGCAATCCGTTGACAAAAGGTTAATAGAGATTGCAAAAACCCTAGGGGCGAACAAACTACAGGTCCTGCAGAAAGTAATCATACCCGGTGCACTACCATCAATAGTAACAGGAATAAAAATAGGCATAGGGATCGGATGGATGACAATAGTAGCAGCCGAAATGCTAATCGAATCAAGAATCGGAATCGGCTATTTCATATGGGAGAGAGGTCGAATAGGCCAATACCCACAGATGGTGGCAGGAATGATAATGACCGGAATAGTAGGCCTAACAATAACAAAAGCAATAGAAATAACCAAAAACAAAGTGATAAAATGGGAACAGCCATCGAAATAACAAACCTAACCAAAACCTACGGCCAGAAACCAGGGCTAACAGCACTAAAAAAAATAAACCTAGAGATACCAGAACAAGAATTCCACTGCATAGTAGGACCAAGCGGCTGCGGAAAAACCACACTACTAAGAATAATAGCAGGACTAGAAAAACCCACCACCGGAACAGCAAAAATACAAGGACAACCAATAAAAAAACCAACACCCAAAACAGGACTAGTATTCCAAGAATACACACTATTCCCATGGAGAACAGTAAAACAAAACATCATGTTCGGCCCAGAAATACAAAAAACACCCAAAAAACAAAGACAAAAAAAAGCACAACAATACATCAAACTAGTAGGCCTCAAAGGATTCGAAAACACCTACCCACACCAACTAAGCGGCGGAATGAAACAAAGAGTATCAATCGCACGAACACTCGCAAACAACCCACAAGTACTACTAATGGACGAACCATTCGGAGCACTAGACGCACAAACCAGAAACCAAATGCAAAAAGAACTACTACAAATATGGCAAAAAACCAAAAAAACCATACTATTCATAACACACAACGTAGACGAAGCAGTCTACCTAGCAGACAAAATAACAATAATGACCCCAAGACCAGGCCAAATAAAACACCAAACCAAAATAAACCTACCAAGAACAAGAGACAGAACAAGCCCACAATTCAACAAACACAGAACACAAATACTACAAAAAATAACAACAAAATAAACCCAACCCCAACACCCAAAAAACCGAACCATTTTAATTAAAACAGTAAAAAACAACCAGAAACAATCACCAAGAAACAGAGACAATAGTTCTAAGCCGACTATAGCTCTAAAATAAACTATCGAAAACACTGATCTACAGATAAACCCCTTTTTTTAGAAAAAGGTTTTGGATATTTTTTGGTGGTGTGTTGTTTGAGAGGGTTAGATATAGTATAGGTATTAACTCACACTCTATGGGGGTTAGTCTAGGAGCATTATTGTGTAGATTGTTGTTTGGTCTTCTGGGTCTTGTAGTATTTTTAAGTCTATGCCGATGTTTTCTGCGGTTTTGAAGGCGTTTATTCCACTGCCCTCTATGGTGGGTCGTATTTTGGTTGGATGTCTACAACCCTCTTTACAGCTTGTTTCAGGGCTATTGGTTTGGATGGTGCATTCTTTGCAGTAGCTACATGGTAATCCCCAGAATGAAAAGGCTTTATAATAACCATTTAGAAATGACTGTCGTTCAGCCTCCAACATCACCTCATGCACACCCCGAATCTGTTTCTGAAAATAATGACCCATAGATGAAGTTTCCTCCCCCGGATCTAAGTCTCGGAAAAAAAACATAACAGCCCAATCAAACTCACCAACCAACTCCCTAGTCTCATCAACACTCGGCGTATAAGGAGGACAACTATAAAACTTACCATAAGAACTACAGCCATACCGACAACGCAAACGCACCCAATCCTCAACCACAATCAAACCAGCATCAAAAACACAATAATCACCATGAACCTCATCCAAAAAACCAACATCCAAAGACATAAAAAAACCAACCAAACAAATAAACCCAAAACCACAAAAAACCAACTAAAAAATAAACCCAAAACCACAAAAAACCAAATAGACAAAGAAAACAAACCCTAAAAAGAAATGAAAAAACCCCTTTTGTGGGGGGTTATTTATGGGTTTTTTTGTCATTAAATGGTTTTAGGTCCATTTTTGTGATTTTTAGTACGTTTTCTGGACAGGCCTGTTCACATCGTAGACAGCCATGGCCTAGGCAGGGAGCGGTTTCCATTTGGATTTGGTGGCCGGTTGGTGTGTCTTTTACTTTGATTGCTTTTTCTGGACAGGATTTTAGGCATTTTTGGCATCCGTTGCAGCCTTCAAATTCTTTTTGTACGATGCCTCCGATTTCTTTTAGGATTTTTAGGCCTTTGTCTCCGATTTCGATTATGTCTCGCTCTACTTTTTCATATATTTCGGCATCAGATACTTTTGTGGGTAGTCTTGAGATGTTGCTTCTTTCTAGAAAGTCATTGTACATTTTGAATGGCATGCCTTCTTGCCAAAAAGCTAGTTCTTGTATATAGATTTTCTCGAAAACCTCGCTTTCAGCGAACATTATGTGGCGAGCGCGTATTGAGTCAGCAATCTCCTGTAACCGATCAATCTCCCCGGGGTCACGAACCAAATCGGTTGCTAAACTTAATGAGGTATTACCAACCTGATGAATCTCATTAACACTAGGAGGCACCAAACCAACCTCCTGTGCCTTTCTGGCATCTACGTAGGTACCGCTTGCACCACTCATATACATATTATGTAAATCCTCCTGCTCCGTCTCAGTAGCCTTCAACAAGGTCATATGGCCCGCCCGGATAGCGCCAAACGCCTTACTAGCCTCCAAATAATCCTCCTCGGAAACTGAAATCATGTCTTGTAGGTAGATTGAGCCATCTGGGGTTTTAAATTTAGGTCGGTCAATTAAACCACTATCCAAACCACCTGCAATTGCAGCAATCACACCAGTACCCGTAATACCCTCAGCCTGTAGGTGCATTTCCCCTTCATCCTCAACCTCACCTGTCTTTGGGTTTACGATGTCTCCGGGCCGTGGATTCAAATCACTATCCAGTATTATGGAGCGCCAAGACCTACCATCAACATCACAAATACTACCAGGAGACGCTAACATACCCCTAGAAATATGCTGGCCCTCAATCGCCGGACCAGCCGCAGCACTACCACTATAAATCTCATCATCCCCCGTCTTAATCGCCATCTCAGCATTCGTACCATAATCCGTAACCATCGTCGGCTCATCACGCTCCAAAAAATCAGTCTTAACCATCATCGCCAAAGCATCAGCACCAACCTCATGCTTAATCGCAGGAGGAATATAAACATCAGCATCAACACCCAACTCCAAACCAACATCAACACTCGAAACAACCTTACCAGAACGATCCGGCTCATCAACATCCAAACGCCGAATCGCCTCCTCACCAGCATACGCCAAATCCCGAATCTCAATATCCTCAAAAATACTAAGCTGAATCGGATTACCACAAACAGCAACCCTCACAACCCTACCCAAATCAACCTCCAACAAATCTAACAATTGATTAATAGTTCCTATAATTAGATTATGGGCACAATCACCACCCCTCTCAATACTAAAACTCAAATGATCCATAACATTAGCACCAGGAATCGGATGCTTCATAGTAATAGCCGTAGACAAAACCCGACCACTACCTAAATCAACAGCCTGCGCACGAATACCACTAGTCCCAACATCAATACTAACACCAAACTCACCACTCATAAAAAAACACCACCAAAACACAAATAAAACACACACAAAGATAACACTTACCCCACCAACACCCAAATAAAACACAAAACCAAACCACAAAAAAAGAACTCCAAGAAACCAAATAAAAGTTTTTCACTCAGATAAACCAAAAATCCCTTTTAATAACCAAAAAAACAGAAATAAATAACTCTAAGAAGGGAAATCAGTAAGTTAACTCCAGTAATCCAAAATTAAACTGGATGGTAAGTTTCTCTACAGTAGAAATTTTGATATAAAATCTAGATATATCTGTTTTTGTTTGTTATTAATTGAAATAAAAAAAAGAGTTGGGTTGGGTCGGTTAGGACCCATTTTGTTTTAGCTTTGTTGTGTTCTCTTCCTTAGGAAGAGGGCTGCTACTGCTCCGAGTAATGCTATTAGTGCGAGTAGTACTGTGAAGCCTGGTACTTCTTCGATTGTTATTTCAACGGTGTCGTCTTCGTAGTTGATGTGTTCTTGTGCGTCGTAGTCAGTTACTTCGTCTTTTTCTGCTGTTACTGTGAATGTTCCTGCTTCTTCGAATGTTAGTGTTGCGTATCCGTCTTCATCGGTTGTAGCTTCTTCATCGTTGAACCAGACAGTTGCATCTTCAACAGCTTCACCGTCAGCGGTAACTCTGAACTCTATGTCTTCTCCTTCAACCCAATCGTCTTCATCAGTTACTATCTCGAGTTCAAGTTCCTTGGTTACGTCAGTGATTTCATAGCTGTTGAGATATCCAGCTATCTCATTATGATCGATTATTTTTGTTGCTGTGTCGTCTTTGTCTCCAATGTAAACATTTGAGCTGTGGTCTCCGAGTACGTTAGGTGTTACGGATAGTGTTAGTGTCTGTCCATCGTGTTCATCGCTGAATGATGATGTTCCGGATACTGTTCCGGCTTCGATTCCTGTGTCAATTACTATCTTTTTCTGGTCTAGTGGTGCGTCTCTGTCATCTGCTGGACCTATCAAGAACCTGATTTCATTCCGCTCTTCATAAAGTACATCGAGTTCTGGTTTATCATCCACAATCTCTGAAGTTACACCAGTATAGAGTTCAGTCATCTCAACGCTTGGTATGTCTGCAACAAGTTTTGGTTCCTCGACTGCTTCGAAAATGTCAGCAATTTCTTTTAAGACTTCTTCATCGTCTTCAAGGTCCAAACCGAGAACTTGCCACATGACTTCTACGGGTTCTTCTGGTGTGAATGTAAATTCAGCCATACCAGACTCATTTAAGCTTAGTGATTGAATATCTGTACTGTCCTCCCAGTCATCAATGAATGTGTGGTTTAGTAGGTCTCCTGTTGAGTTAACTAAAATTATACTTCCTTCAATTGCTTCGCCATGTACGTCTTCAGCCCATACTGTTACATTGTATTGTTTATCAAATTCTGCCGTTGCAATGAATTCATCCATGCATTCGAATGTTGCGTAGAGCTCGCCATCTTTGTCAAAGGCTTCTATTGTGTATCCAACTGTTGGTAGTTCAGCGTCGAATGTTCCTGTTCCACCTTTCTGTTCAGCGTATTCAACTGCTATTCCATAGGTACCTGTTTTATTGTATATATTCCACTCATATTCTTCAAGTTGGATCTGGTATTCGCCTGCTGTTGCATTAATTTCTTCGATGTTATCTTCATCTATAGGTACCCATAGATCTTCTTCCCAGGCAAGTTCAAGCTCGACGTCATAGTCATCTGCGTTTTCAACTAAGTCGGTTATAGGTTCGCCGTCTTCAGTGATGGTTATATTGAAATAGTCAATCTCCATTCCCGTTGTAATTACGCTTGGTTCGACATCTATGTCAAAGGCATCTTGTGCTTCAACTTCAACTGAATCGTAGTAGGCTAGTCTAACGTTATCGTCTTTATCGTAGAGGTATGCTGATATGTTGAGCTCACCTGTTGTTATGTTGTTCCATATTGTTTCGTTAAGTTCGAATTCATAGAGTCCAGCGTCAGTAGTGTCAACTGTTCCATCGAATTCAAGTAGGAATTCATCGTCTCCCCATTCTTGTGAAACCGTGACTAATGCGTTGTTAATGTTGCTATCTTCTCTGGTTAGATGGAGTATGAGTTCTTCTGCGTCACCCCAGTTAACTGAGTCAAGTTCGTCTCCGTCAAGTGTTATGTCACCAGACATCCCTTTAACTTCAAATTGTCTTTCAAGCTCTACGATATCACCGGAAACATTAACCTTCATTGTAATCGTAAGGTCATCTTCTATTAGAGGTGCTAACTCCAATACAAACTCATTACCATTCTCTGTCCAGAGTTCATCATCGTATCCATCGTAAGTAGCAGATATTCCTGCTCCTTCAACAACTACTTCTTCTAGGGTTGCAGATGTACCTTCAAATTCGATGTCTCCTCCAGTTTTGTTAACTAGAGTAAACTTATACTCGTATTTCTCAGCTTGATTATACTCGCCATTTTGTGATACTACTCTGTCATCATCTTCAATTATAGTGTTTGTTGGTAGTACTGTTATTGGTATCTCTTTATCTAAAATGTCAATACCGTTTATCTCCATTTTTTCATCAATTGCATTTACATCATCGGCTTCAAAGACATCAATTGACGTTACACCATGCAAGTCTATTTTATTTTCAGTGACATTCATTGTCGCATCGAAGTCTAAATATTGGGTTTCAACGTAAGCGGTTACATCAAGTGTACCTTCATCAACGAAAGTAACATCAAACTCTAGTTCTGGATCAATCACATCTCCATTGAAGTCTGCATCGAAGTCATCGACTGCTAGTACGAGCGTTGTGTAATATCCATCGTCATCTTTCTCTGAATAGATACCCAACTCATCAACATCAGTTGTCTTATTTGTGATTATTGTATAATCATTATTTTCCTCGACATCCATGGCTACTCCTTCAAGCACATAGAACACTTTAGCTTCATCTTGAATACCGAAGTCGCCAACAAAATCATCGAAGTTAGAGATATTAAGTGTTAACTCTTTCTCTTCAATAAGAGACAAAGCACTTGTAGGCGTTACATCAACCTCAAGAGCATCCTCATTAGTTATCACATTAAACGATAACTGTTCAATGTTATCACTAATGTTTTCATAGCCGCTTGTATCGTCAATTTCGTTGGTAGTATAATCGAATACTTGCATTAATATTGTTATATTGTAGGTTGCTGCATCAAATGGAGTGAATTGATCTGTCCATTCACCGTCTTTATTAGTTAAATCACTTTCAACTAATCCCTCTAATTCATGGTTTAAAGTAACACCGTAATCTGTTATTGGTTCACCTTCGGCATCTAATAGAGTTCCAGACCAAGGTTTATTTTCTGCTGGATTATAAGCGTATTCTTGCTCTGCATCAGATTCGATGTCTACTATTACTGGTAGAACCGTATACCCGTCAGCGAACACATTCGCTTCTAAATCCTGTGTTTTAATTAGGTAGTGTCCAGCTAGGTAGTCACCATAAGTAGAGTCGGCAGTAAAGCTGGTTATATCATTACCAGTGGCCGTGTCACCATAGTCAATCTGTTCACTTGAAATGTCTAGAACTTCCCAATCAACAGATTGTGTTAATTTATCTCCATCAGCGTTTTTATAGAACTCTAAGTCGAGAGTTACATCATCGTTCCACATCACCTCATGCTCTGAAAGCGCTGTATAAGGAGCAACTTCAAAAGTTTCTCCGTTACTAACCTCGACTCCATCTACATGTGTTATCTCGTGGTCACCGGCTTTTTCAGGATGGAAATCACCAACATAATCATCTTCTTCATTCCATTCTAGGGTTACAGTCCAATTTTCTTCACTATCAGTATGTTCAACTGTAACCTCTATCTCATCAACATCCTCAATTTTGTCTATTCCTGCATTGATTTCACTGACTTCATCTTCAGAATACCAAGTTGCATCCTCGTAAGCAGTAGCCACTTTAACATCGTCAGCCACGACATTTGTTATTGCGCTGATTGTTACTTCTTCTGTATCACTGTCATCTTCTGACTGGACAGTTATGTCGCCAGTACCTGCATCGCCATATTCAGTTGCCCAAGTTAAAGTTAAGTACTCCGAGTCACCAGAATCGAGTTCTACATTTTCGCTGTCAACAACATCACCCGCGAAGTTCAATAGCTCTATTGTTTGTTCGGCACCATCGGCACTACCTGGGTTTTCTATTGTAGCTGTTACATCAAGGTTTTGGGTTTCATATATTGGTTCGTTTGTATCTGTTATTTCTACATAGTAACTTGCTATTGCTTCGATTGTTACTTCTTCTGTATCACTGTCATCTTCTGACTGGACAGTTATGTCGCCAGTACCTGCATCGCCATATTCAGTTGCCCAAGTTAAAGTTAAGTACTCCGAGTCACCAGAATCGAGTTCTACATTTTCGCTGTCAACAACATCACCCGCGAAGTTCAATAGCTCTATTGTTTGTTCTTCAGTATTATCACCTGTATTTTCGACTGTATAATATACAATAAGGTCTTCATTTTCGTCGATTGGCGCATTTGTATCTGTTATTACTATTTCAAAGCTATTGGTTTCTTCAGCTACCGCTGTTGCTCCGATTGCTCCGAATGCCGCTAGTATGAGTAGGGCGGTTACTGCGATTGTTAGTATTCGTTTACTTGTAATATCCATTTTAATTTTTACCTCCTTTAATTCTCTATTCATATATTTCTCTATTCAACCAACTTAAAGATAATGGGATTAGTTCTTTAGAAACCAATATCTGGTCTATTAAGTTTTTTATGAAACTAGAAATCGTTTTGGTTGGGTAGACCGTTATTCATCGGTTTCCCTTTCCATCCCCTCCATTATCAAGGGCATTATGGTTGACTTTTAGCCCATCTACTTATGACTTTCTAATGTGATATATTATTTATGGTAACTAAAACCAAAATAACACCAAAAACCAAAAAGAAAAAACCCCCAAAATACCTTAAATAAAGAAATAATTTAGATTCCATAAAAAGATAAAACCGAGATTCAATTAACTATTGAAGAAGTATCTTATTATTTAAATTTGGTTTTAGGGAAAATAGGTTTGGTAGAGAATTAGTTTTAGTAAAAAAGGGTTGTTTGGAGAGGTTGGTTTATCCTCCTCTTCCTTTTTTATTTTGTTGTTTGTTTTGTTGTTTATTTCGACTCAGGGCTAAGACCTCTCCTTAGGGGAGGTTGTTACTGGGTTTTTTCTAGGTATATTATGTTGTTTCCTCTGAGTATTACTGATCCGAGTGCTCGTTTTTCTTTTCCGTTTTTGATTTCTTTTGTGTCTTCTAGGTGTATGTTCATGTAGTCGTCTGCTGCTTTTAACCTGCCTTCTAATAACAAGTTTTGTTCTTTCATTTCGACTCGGATTTTGTTGTTTATTAGTTCTTTTAGTTTTTCGTTTGGGAACATTTTGGTTTTTCCTCCTTGTATTTTTTTATTTTTCCTTTTTGTTTTTTCCATTCTTTTATTGGTATGCTATGTTTTTGTTCTATTTGTTGTCGGTATGTGGGGCCGCTGTTGTAGGCGCAGAATGGTATTATTTTTTTGTCTGGGGTTGCGTAGTGTATGACGCATCGTTTTACTCTTTCTATGTCGTAGTTGTAGTTGTCTTGGAAGTGCATTGTTCCGATGAATAGTGTGTTCCAGTGGAAGTCTCCGACTGCGTCGTAGTTTTGTTCTCGGAATATTCGTTTGATTTTTTTGTAGAAGTTTAGGTTTTTTGGTTGTTTTTCTTTGTCGATTGTTTTGTTTATTTTGTGTAGTGCTTTTGTTATTGCTTTTGTTTGGCCGATTTTTTCTGTTGTTTTTGATGCTCTTCCTTTTCCTAGTTTGTCTGATAGTTGGAATATTAGGCCGTTGTTTATTTCTTTTGCTAGGTTGTTTAGTGTTTGGAAGAATTGTTTTACGTCTACGAATCTGTTGATTGGTTGTATGCCGTTTTCGGTGATGAATAGGTAGGTTGCGGCTCCGCAGTTGGGGTGGCTTGAGAACTCGACTTGTGGTTTATTGGTGAAGGCTTCTACGACTTTTGAGATTGCTATGATGCTTGGTACTGGATAGAAATCTTTTTTAAGTATTTCTCCGTTGGATTGTTTTTCGAGTGTTTGGGCGAGGTCTGGTATTGTGATTCGTTTGTTTTTTCTTTCTTTGTTTGAGGCTGCTCCGGTGAAAGCTATTGGCTGGAAATTCACGCCCCGTATTATATCTACGTTTTTTGATGCGTATTTGATGATGTCGTAGAGTTGGTCATCGTTCTTCCCCTTTATTATGGTTGGTACTAAGACTACTCCTAACCCGGCTTCCCGACAGTTTTCGATTGCTTTTTTCTTGATATCTATGTAGGGCTCCACGTCTTCTGTTAGGCCATCGAAATGTAGGTATGCGGTGCTTAATTCAACTTTTTTGAGTTTTTTAGCGAGCTCTGGCTCTGTTCCGAGTTTAATTCCGTTTGTTGCGATCTGTTTTTGGACAAAACCTAATTCATCGGCTTTTTTAATTATTTTGGGGAGGTCTTCTCTTAGTGTTGGTTCTCCACCTGAAAACTGTACTGCTGGCGTTGGAACCGGCTTTTCCTCTCGAAGCGTCTCTAGCATATCAACTATTGTTTCATAGCTTGGTTCGTATACATAACCTCTAGCTTCCGCGTGGGCGAAACAAAAACTACAACTCAAGTTACATCGATTGGTCAAGTCTATATTTGCAAGCGCGGTATGACTCTTATGTGATGGACATATGCCACAGTCACTTGGACATCCATCCTCAACCTCAGTCTGTGGGTTATCTATTCCCCGACCATCATACCAATATTCTTGAAAACGCAAGTACATCTCACGATCCGACCAATAAACATCACTAAACTCTCCGTGATCACTACACTCCTTAAATATATATACTTCACCATCAACTGACCTAACTTCAGCGTCAACAACTTCTTTACATTCCGGACAGATAGACTTAGTTTTCTTAGGGAGCAAAACACCCCTCCATTATCAATAAATCAAATCAAAGATCCATAACAAAACACAAACATTATAACTTTTAGAGAGAAAATCCTCTCTCCTCTATACTATGATTCTAGACACTAAAAATCTTATCCACAACCGACTAAACACCATTAAACAGCGTTATGATACTTTATTCAACCATAGATTGGTTAATTATAGTTATTACTAGGGAAATATTTAGGTTTATATTTTTGGAGTCTTTTTTTATGGATTAATTTTGTTTGTTTGGGTTTTTTGTTTTGTTGGGTGGTAATTGTTTTGTGTGTGTGGGGTTATTTTTTGGTTGGTGTTTTTGTTGGGTTTGTGGGAGCGTTTTAAGGGGTATTTTGTTACGGGTGTTTTGGCTGTTGTTCCTTTAGCTGTGACTGTTTTTGTTTTTTGGTGGATTTTTATTACTTTGGATAGGATTTTGCGGCCGACTTTTGAGGTGTTTTTTGGTGAGTATGTTGTTGTTGGTATGAGTTTGTTGTTTACTTTTTTTATTATTGTTTTTGTTGGTTTGTTGATTCGTGAGTTGGTTGGATATCAGGTGTTGTATTATTTTGATAGGGTTGTTGAGAGGGTTCCGTTTGTTCGGGAGTTGTATGGTGGGTTGAAGCAGATTACCTTGGCAATGTTTGCGAGAGATGATTTTGAAAGTGTTGTTTTGTTGGAGTATCCTCGTAGAGGTTTGTATACGATTGGTTTGATAACTGGGACTGAGTTGGATGAGATACAGGAGATGACTAATGAAGATGTGATTAGTGTTTATGTCCCAACCTCACCTAACCCTACTTCGGGCTATATGTTGTTCATTCCTAAAAGTGAGTTGATGTTTCTTGATATGGAGGTTGATGAGGCGATTCGGTTAATAATTTCAGGTGGCTTTGTACCTCCGGAAGAAGCCGAAAACAAACTCAAAAAATAAAAAACCCCAGAAAAACCACATAAATAACAAGGTCCGTTCGTAACAGGGCTTTAAATATAAAGCTTTAGGTAATGGGTTTTTGGTGGTTTTATTTGTTTTTTTGTTGGGGTGTGGGTTTTTTGTGTTTTTGGGGTTATTTGTTTGGTTGATGGTTGATAGGTTTATTCGTGAGTTTGGTTCTTTGGAGAAGGATGATTTTAGGGTGTTGCGTGGTGTTGAGGAGGGGATGAAGACTAGGGATTGGGTTCCTGTTAGGGATGTTTCTGTTTTTAGTGGTTTGCCTGTGGATGAGGTTGAGTTTCGTTTGGGTAGGGTTGGTGGTTTGGGTTTGGTTGAGCGTAGAGGTATGGATCGGGTTCGTTTTCGTTTGAGTTATAATGGTTATGATGTTTTGGCTTTGAATGTTTTTGTTAGTCGTGGTGTTGTTGATTCGTTGGGTGGTGAGTTGGGGGTTGGTAAGGAGGCTGAGGTCTATAGTGCTTTGATTGATGGTGAGGAGGTTGTTTTAAAGTTCCATCGTGAGGGCAAGGTTAGTTTTAGAGATATAAGGCGTTCTAGAGATTATTTAGGAGATAGAGAGCATTATAGTAAACTTTATATCGCGAAGTTAGCTGCTCAAAGAGAGTATAAATATCTAGATCGGTTGTTTGGTGAGGTGAGGGTTCCGGAGCCAATTAGTTGGAACCGTCATTTAATTGCAATGGAGAAGTTGGAGGGCCGGGAACTAAGTCGTGTTAAATTGGATAACGACCCCCAGTTTATTTTAGAGATAATTTATGAAGAGATTGAGAAAGCATATGACCTTGGGGTTGTTCATGGAGATTTAAGTGAATTCAACATCCATATTGCTGAAGATGATTTAAGAATCATCGACTGGCCTCAAGCCGTTCAAACCACCCACCCTGAAGCAGATAACTACCTAAAAAGAGATATAAAGAACATAACAAAATATTTTGAAAAAAAATACCAAATAAAAAAAGATCCAGAAGAAATCTATAAATCAATTACAAACCAAAAATAAAAATAAAGGTATGTTAGGGTCGATTGATTATTAATCTGAATAGTTATTTTGGTGAATTATCATATATAGTGAATTATGATTTTGGTGGTTTGGGTTTGTGGTTGATTAGTTTGTTTGGTTTTGGGTTGGGTTGTTGTGGTTAGGCGTAAGTATTTGTTTGTTGGTGTGGATCCTGGTACTACGACTGGTATTGGTGTGTTGGATTTGGATGGAGAGTTGGTTGAGGTTTGTTCTGCTCGTGATTTGAGTTTTAATGATGTTGTTGAGTTTGTTGTTGATTTAGGTAATGTCGTTGTTGTTGCTACTGATGTTTCTCCAGCTCCTGATTTTGTTGAACAATTAAGTACTGTTTTAGATGCTGTTTTATGGGTCCCTGACTCCAGTTTAAAACAAGAAGTTAAAAGGGATTTGGTTAGAGAGTATAGTTGTAGTGATAAACATCAGGTTGACGCTCTTGCTGCAGCTATCAAAGCTTATAAAACTATGAAATCTAAATTGCAGCGAGTTGAAAGTAATATCCCCAGTGACATTAACGAGCGAAAAGCAAAACGACTAGTATTAAAGGGAAATAGTTTACGTGAAGCAATAGATGAACTAAGAGAACCAAAACAAGAGGATAAAAGGGAAAAGGAACAGGAGTTTGACCCTGAGGTCAATCAACGTATCCGGGGTTTGGAGAAAAAGGTCCGGGAATTGCAGGAAACCTGTAGAAAACTACGTAGAGAAAAAGAAAATAAAGAAAAAGAAATCACCGAACTAAAAAGCGAGTTAGCCCGCATCAAAAGCAAACGATTTCTACACGCAATAACCTCCAGAGAAGTAGAAGACAAAAAAGAAAAAATAAACAGTTTAGAACGAGAACTAAAAGAAGAAAAACAAAGAGTCCAATGGCTAAAAAACAAACTACAAGACGCAGAAGAAATCGATGAAGTCAGAAACAAAGAAAACATAACCGTAATGAAAAAACTCCCCTCATTCACAATGAAAAAAATCAAAGAACTCGAACAAGGAATCGGAATAAACAAAGGAGACATAATCTACATCAAAGACCCAAGCGGCGGAGGAAGCACAAACGCAGAACGCCTATCCAAAGTAAAAGCAATCGCACACAAAGGAAAACTATCACACCCAGCCAAACAAAAATTCCAAGAAAAAGAAACACCAATAATAAAAACCAACCAAATCAAAGACCACGGAAACTACGTAACAGCACCAAAAAAACACATAAACCAAAAAATCCAGAAAGCCAAAAAACAAATACAACAACAAAAGAAAAAACAACTAGAATCACTAAAAGAAAAATACGGACACGACAAAGACATAGAACTCTAAACACAAAAAACCAAAAACCCCTACTATCTAGAAAACCCAAAAAAATCTAGAAAGCAAGAAAATAGAAATATCCCGATTCCCAAAAAAATGGTTTTTTAACTAATATTCTGAAGACTATCAATTAAAACAAGAATAAACAACAATAGTTAGGTAGGGAGAGTGGGGCGGGAAAAGTAATTTCTTGGTGAAGGTTGATTTTGTTTTGTGTATATAGTTTAGTGGTTTTGGTATTTTTGGATAGGATTGTATTGTGTGGTTCGCTGGATTTTACTAGGGAGATTGGGAAGGTTAGGCGTAGTCTTGAGAGGTTGGGTTTGGAGGTTGTTGTTCCTAAGACTTCTGAGATGATTTTAGATGGGGATGTATCGCTTGAACGTATTTTGCATGAAAAAGAGAGTGGTGAAATCGTTGATAGGGCTCGTAAACTTGATCCTTTAACTTATTATTTTAATGAAATTAAAGAGTCGGACGCTATATTGGTTTTGAACTTAACTAAAGATGGTGTGGAAGGTTATATTGGTGGGAATGTGTTAATAGAGATGGGTTATGCCCACGCCTTAAACAAACCTATCTACCTATGGAACTCAATACCAAACCTACCCTATAAAGATGAGATAGAGGTAATGAATCCAGAGGTCATCAATAAGGATCTCTCCAAACTAAAAACCATACTTGAATAACTTTTTTCTATTAAATTTAATTTTTAGTTTTTTTGGGTTTTGGTGGTTTTGGGGTTGTTTTTTCCTAAAATTTTATAGTTGTATTCTATCAATGGTATTGTTGATGATTGAAGTTGACAATGAGCTCTGTGGACATTGTAGTGCTTGTGTCGGTGTTTGTCCGGAGAACGCTCTCGACTTAGTGGGGTATAAGGTCGAGGTTGTTGGTGAGTGTATCGATTGTGGTAATTGTGAGGATACTTGTCCCCTTGGTGCTATTGTGGGGGGTGTGTGAGTTTGTATGATGTAGTTGTTGTTGGTGGTGGTCCTGCTGGGGCTTCTGCTGCGCGTTATTCTTCTGAACTTGGTTTGGATACTCTTTTGGTTGAGAAGCGTCAGGAAGTTGGGACTCCGGTTCGTTGTGCTGAGGGTGTTGGTAAGAGGGTTGAAGATTTTATTGATGTTGATGAGAAGTTTCTTTCTAAAGAGGTTGTTGGAGCCCGGATACATTCACCAGAAGGTCGTTATCTTGAGATGAGTGATGAGGATGCTGGTGATGAGGTTGGGTATATTCTTGAGAGAAAGATTTTCGATCGAGAGTTGTTTAAGTTAGCTGGAATGGCTGGAGCGGAAACTAGGTTAAGGACCAGGGCAACCAACCTAACTAGAGAGAATGGTGTTGTTGAAGTAGATTTACAGCGAAATGGTGATTTAGAGACAGTTCGCTCTAAAATCGTAGTTGGTGCAGATGGTGTTGAATCCCGTATCGGCCGGTTTGCAGGTATTCCAACCAACCTAAAGCTCGAGGATATACAGAGCTGTGCACAATACTTGATTACCGATATAGATGTTGACCTGGATTACACACATTTCTATGTAGGTACAGATGTAGCGCCAGGTGGTTATGCATGGATATTCCCAAAAGGCAACAACAAAGCAAACGTAGGATTAGGAGTATCCCCGGCAATAACAGATAAACGGGCCAGCCAACACCTAGATGAATTTATTCAAAACAATCCTGAGTTAAGCCAGGGCAGTATAATAGAAGAGGTATATGGTGGAGTACCCGTATCCGCACCACTCAAAGAACTTACCAGTGACAACGTAATGTTGGTTGGAGATGCAGCACGCCAAGTAAACCCAATAACCGGTGGAGGAATCATCAATGGAATGGAAGCCGGTAAAATGGCAGCAGAAACCGCAGAAAAAGCAATAAACAACGAAAACACAACAAAACAAGGCCTAAAACAATACGAACAAAAAAGACAAAAAATAGCCAAAGAAAACCAAAAATACTATAAATTCAAAGAAATCTTCCAAGAACTCGAAAACCAAAAATTCAATAGCCTAATAAAATCACTAGAAAACGTCAACATAGACGAACTCTCAGTAGCAGGTCTCGTCACAAAAATAGCAGTCAAAAACCCCTGGGTAAAAGACAAAATACAACAAATACTAAAAACACCCTAACCACCCCTCACTCACTTCTTATTTTTTTTGTTTTTCATTGTTATTGGTTTTATTTTCTGTAGGGAGTTTTTTTGTGATTTGAGCCTCTCTTTTTTTGGGAGAGGAGGGTTTTTATGTTGGTTGTTGGAGTTGATGAAGCTGGTAAGGGCCCAGTAATAGGGCCGTTGGTTGTGGCCGCAGTTATAGTGGAAAGTAGTGGGAACTATCGGGAAACACCTAATGACTTTAGTGGTTTGGGTCTTAGGGATTCTAAGAAAATCGATAAAAGGGTTCGAGATTCGATGGAACGGAAAATTAAAGAAAAATCCATTGATTATAATGTTGTTTCTGTAACTGCTGAACAGATCGATGAGTTGCGGCGTGTGATGACTATGAACGACATTATGGTTAAGGCTTTTACAAAAGCCCTTAAACCAATAGATTTTGATGTTGCGTTGTTGGATGCTGCGGATGTAAATGAGGATAGGTTTGCAGATAAAATCCAGAGAGAGTTGGATAGCGATAAGGAGTTTATATCGAAACATGGAGCAGATGATATATATCCGGTTGTCTCTGCAGCCTCAATTCTAGCTAAGGTTCAGAGAGACCGGGAAATAAAAAAACTAGAAAAAAAGACGGGTCGGGTGATTGGTACTGGATATCCACATGACAAACGCACAATCAGGTATATCGAAAACCACCTAAAAAAGACAGGAGATCTACCACCTAACACTAGGAGGTCATGGAAAACAGCTACCCGCTTGCTCAAGAAATACAAACAAAAAAACCTAAGTGATTATGATGACTGAATTACCAATTCTTGATAACCATATGCATTTAAGGCCTGATGGAAAGGGAGTTGAAGCTGTAAAGGAGTTTGAACGAGCAGGTGGAACGCACATAATGCATGTATCACTTCCATCATGGAACTACAACATCGACCCCCGTCAAACTGGGTATGAACCGGCATACGAAAAAGCAATCCAATTAACAAATAAAGCTATGCAAGAAACAGACATCCAAGTATATAATGTTCTTGGCGTACATCCAGCAGAACTAACCAAATGGATTGGAATGGGAATGACCCTTGAGGAAGCGAGTGAGATGATGAAACAAGGAATCACAACGGCTAGAAAGTACGTGGAAGAAAACAAAGCAATAGCCATAGGCGAGGTCGGAAGACCGCACTACGACGTAAAACCCCAGATCATGGAGGAATCAAACAAAATAATGAAACATGCATTTAACCAAGCAGCAGACATAGACTGTCCAGTACAACTACACACCGAATCCATGAACCAACAAAAAACCAAACAACTCCAAAAAACCATAAAACAAACCAAACTACCAGAAAACAAAGTAATACAACATTTCGCAAACCCCAACCAACACCAAAAACCAGATAACCAAATAACACCATCAATAGTAGCATTCAAAGACAACCTCAAAAAAGCACTAAAAAACAAACAAAACTTCATGATGGAAACCGACTACATAGACGACCCCGAAAGACCCGGAGCAGTACTCGGACCAAAAACAATACCAAAAAGAACCAGATGGCTACAAAACCACACAACAAAACAAAAACTACTCCAAATACACAAACACACACCAGAAAAAATCTACAACATCCAAATAAAACCCTAAACAGACCTCACCCTAAGAGAGAAACAAGTCTCTTAGACCTGAGTTAAGATAAAACCCCAAGAAAAATATTTTACTATATTGTTTGTCGTTGTTGGTTTTGTTGTTTTTGTAGGGTTGGTGACTGGGGGTTTAAATGGCTGGGTTGGTTGGGTTGGTTGGGTTTCCATTTTTTTCCCTAAAAGTTAAATTAGGTTAGGACTATTTTTTGTCGAGTGTTTTATTTTAAGGGGTTTATAGATGAAGATACTTATTAGTGATGAGATTGATGATGAGGGTGTTGAGGTACTTAGGGAGAACGCTGATATCGATATAGAGACTTCGTTGTCGCATAGTGAGTTGGTTGATGTAATCGGTGGTTATGATGCTATTATTGTTCGGAGTGGGACAACGGTTGACAAGGAGGTTTTAGAGGCTGGTGACCGACTTAAGGTTGTGGGTCGTGCAGGAGTTGGAGTTGACAACATAGATGTTGATAAAGCAACCGAGTTAGGGATTATTGTGATTAATGCACCTGAAGCCAGCACCGTCTCCGTATCTGAACACACGATGGGTCTATTGTTATCGGCTGCGAGAAATATCCCACAAGCCAATATGTCTTTAAAGGAAGGTAGGTGGGAGAAAAGCAGGTTTTTAGGAGAAGAGGTCTATGGTAAAACACTCGGCACATTCGGTTTAGGCCGGATCGGTGCAGAGGTTGCTAAAAGAGCTCAAGCTTTCGGAATGAACGTAATCGCCTTCGACCCCTACATATCACAAGAAAAAGCAAGAGAAATAGGAGTCGAAATAACCGATAAAAACGATTTATTAAAACGTGCAGACTTCGTAACATTCCACGTACCACTAACAAGCGAAACAAAACACATGATTAGCGATGAAGAGTTCAAGTTAATGAAAAAGAACTCAGTAATCCTAAACGTAGCTAGAGGCGGAATAATAGACGAAAAAGCACTAGAAAAAGCCCTAAAAAACAATGAAATCAGAGGAGCCGCATTAGACGTATTTGAAGCAGAACCAGCAACAAAATCACCCCTACTAGAACTAGAGAACGTAATCACAACACCACACCTCGGAGCATCAACAGAAGAAGCACAAGAAAACGTAGCCATATCAATCGCAAGCCACGTACTAGAAGCCCTAGAAGGCAAACCAGTAAGAAACGCACTAAACGTACCAGCAGCCTCCTCAGTAGAAATCGACCGAATAAAACCATACCTAACACTAAGCGAAAGAATGGGAGCATTCGCAGCACACTTCATAGAAGGATCAGTAGAACAAATCGAAATCACCTTCGCCGGAAACCTATCAAACGAAAACACAGAACCAGTCAAAATATCAGCACTCAAAGGATACCTCGACACAATACTACAAGACCCAGTAAACTTCGTAAACGCACCAGTAATCGCCCGAAACAGAGGAATAAAAGTAATAGAAAGCAAAACAGAAGAATCCGGAGACTACAACTCACTACTAACCATAAAAATAACAAACCACAACACCGACATCAAAATATCAGGAACAGTATTCGGAAAAGAAGACGAACGAGTAGTACAAATCGGAGACTACAGAATAGAAACAAAACTAACCAAAAACATGCTATACACAAAACACACAGACCAACCCGGAGTCATAGGCAGAGTAGGAACCCTACTAGGAGAACACGGAGTAAACGTCGGCTCAATGCAAGTCGGCAGAATAGCAGAAGGCGGAGAAGCAATCATGATAATGAGCATAGACGAAAAAATCCCACAAAAAACAATGCAAAAACTACAAAACATACCAGAAATCAACCAAACAAAACAAATCACAAACATCTAAACACAAACACCCAAAAACAAAAAAATATGGGGGGGTCAGGAAACCAAAAAACCCCCAAAAATACACCACCCAAACCAACTAAATAAAACAACCACCAAACAATAGAACATAAACCAAATACAAAAAAATAGAATAGAAAACCAAAAAATAAGTTCTATATAAACAACAGTCTTTTAGGTTTAGATCGTTTTTGTTCTGGTTGGTTTTGGTTTTGGGAGTGGTTTGTTGGGGCCACTCCTTCCTTTTTTTTGTTTTATTTTTAAACTAGACTTAATAAATTTCTTTTTTTTGGTTTTGGTTGTTATCTCGCTTCAGGCCCTCGCTTCAGGCTTAGAGGGCTCTTCATAGGGGAGGGGTCACTTCACTTTGTTACGCTTTGGAGTGATTTTCTTGCTCCGCATGCGTCGCATTTTAGCATTTTTACTTCGTCGACTTTTTGGAATCGTGTGTCTGGGCTTCCGCATTCGTAGCAGAATAGGTATGTTTGTGTGTATTCTTTTATTCTGTTGTTTATGTAGTTTTGTGAGAAACTGCCTTTGAATGATGCTTTTTCGTCTTTCTTTTTTCCTGATGTTCCTAGTTTGTCTGCGAGGAATTTTATTAGGTGGTCGGGGTCTCTGTTGAATTTTTTTGCGATTGTTAGTAGGTTGTTTATGATTGTTATGTTTCCTTCTTTGTATACGTCTGCTTCTGGTATTTCGAATCGTGATTGTTGTAGTTTTTCTAGGTCTCCGATTTCGTTGTGTGCTTTGTCTAGTAGTTCTTCGTATTCGTATTCGGACATTGGATCACCCGATTAGTTCTTGTCCTTTGTCGAATACGACTTTGCCTGGTGTTGGTAGTTTCATTACTGCTCTTTTTAGTGCTTTTCTTGCGTGTTTGTAGTCGTTTGTGTTTACTCTTGCGCTGAATATTTTCTGGCCGCTGTCTATTCGTGCGGCTGTTCCTACTGGACTTCCAAACGCTAGTCTCATTCCGTCTTGAACTCGGTCTGCTCCTGCTCCGGTTGCCATTTTGTTTTCTCTCAAGACGTGGTGTGGGTAGGTACGTAGTTTTAGGAAATAGTTTTTTGGTCCGAGTTGTTTGTTTAGATAGCTGTTCGCTGCGATACGTGCTGATTCAAGTGAGTTATGTGAAATCTGAACCTCTTCTTCAGATAACAACGACATCTCAACGGGGAAATTGTCTTTTTCATCTCTGTTCCCCATGTCAAATGAAACTATTTTGTTGCCAGGTACACCTGACATATATTCTTTTCGAGTGTAAGCTTGACCTTTAACTTGTCGATACATTTTTCCGAATTTTTCTCCCAAAATAAACACCTCAATAAAAAACTGTATATCTGAGTATTCAGTTTAGACCCTAAACGTTATTAACTTTTATCCCAAAAACCCAATCCATTTAACTATTTTTCCTTTAATTTACGGATTGTGTCTCTAAGTATTCCAAGCAATGTATATGTTTCACGTTTAGTTAGGCCTGCTCTCCCTATTATTCTCTTCATCATTAACTTTGTTTTGCCTTTCTTATGGCTTGGATAATCTATTAACTCTAAAACCTGGTTGATTTTTTTATGTAATACATCCATTTCTTCCTGACCAGGCACCGGTATCTCAGCCTTCTCAAAATCGCTTAGTTCATAAAGCAAGATACCTACCGCGTGACTTAAATTCATCACTGGATAGTCACTGGAGGTCGGTATTGAAACAACAAACTCACATTCCCTAACAACCTTGTTCGGCAACCCATGGTCCTCACGACCAAAAACCAAAGCCACATCCCCACCAAAACCATCCAACCGATCCCCTAACTCCTTAGGACTGTAATAAGGCATCCGTACATGACAACTATCAGTAACCCCAGGAACACCAGTCGTAGCAACCTTAACATCAACTCCCTCAACAGCATCCCAAAAAGAATCAACAACCAACGCATCATCAAGAATATAACCAGCATTCGAAGCATATATCCAGGCCTCATCCCCCAACTCAACAGGGTCAACCAAAACAAGATCATCATAACCAAAATTAGCCATCAACCTAGCCACAAAACCAACATTCCCCTCAAACTTCGGATTAACCAAAACAACACGAACCAAACAAAACCACCAACAAAAAACAAACCCAAAACTACAAAAAACAAACCCACATAAACCCCACACCAAAATCACTTTCGCTTAAATTATTCTATAACAAATATAGTTTTCCAGCTTTTGTTTTATACATTTTATAACAGATTTAGTGTTTTATGTCAGGTTAATAACCAAAAAATGTAACATCCCGTCCCTGACCCCTATATCTGCCTCTAAAAAACTTACTTTTTTTATTAAAGGGGGTTAGGTAGTATTGGTTGGATGGTGGCTTCTGTTTTATTTTAAAGTTTTTTTTGGTTAGTGTGTTTTTTTGGTTTTGGGTGGAAAGTTATTTCTTTTTTTGTGGTTATTATTTGTTGATGAATAGGGAGACAGCTTGGCGTGTTTTTGGTAGGGAGTTTAATTTAAGTAGTTGTTGGTTGGAGTCTGAGGAGGAGATGGCTCCTAATTATTTGGTTACTCCTTCTGGTGCGCTTTGTAATAGGGTTTTTGTTGTTGGTGTTTTGGTTGGTGTTGAGGAGGCTGGTAGTGGTATGTTGAAGGGGTTGGTTAGTGATCCGACCGGTTTGTTCCAGGTTTATGCTGGTAGGTATCAGCCTGAGGCTCGTGATGTTTTGGAGGGTTTGGAGCCTCCTGTTTATGTTGCTGTTACTGGTAAGGCGAATGGATATAGGACCGATGATGGTGGTTTGTTGTGTTCTATTCGGTTGGAGGAGATTTCTAGTACTGATGAGCGGGCGAGGGTTAATTGGGCGATAAATACTGCTTGGCGAACTGTTGAGAGAATGAAGGCTTTTAGAATGGCTTTGGATTCTGGGATTGAGGAGCAGGAGAAGTTGGTTAAGTATCTGGAGTCAGGTGGGGTTCGAGAGGATCTAGCTCGCGGTATCTCTATTGCCGTTGGACATTATGAACCAGGTTTGGATGAGTTGCAGTCGATTGTTAAGGAAGGGTTAAGTTCTTTTAGTGATGTTGAGTTTGATGAAAGTGAATTAACTCCTAAAATCGCTGTTAAAAACTCAATCAATGAGTTGGATAATGGAGATGGAGCCCTTTATTCAGAGATTATTGAACATGCAATTGAAAACAGTAATTATGATGAGGAAACGGTTGAACGTGCCTTAAATGATTTATTGAAGAAAGGTCGTTGTTATGAACCTGAGCCAGGCCAGATAAAACTGATCTAAAAGAAAGGTGGTTTTTTTGGCTTCAATCAATCCAGTTCCAGGAGAACCCGCTGCATTAATCAACGATATACTGGTAATTGCAGACCTACATCTCGGTGTTGAAACCTCCTATAGAGAACGAGGAGTGATGATACCAAGCCAAACAAATAAAAACCTAAAAAGAATCACAAAACTCATCAAAAAACTAGAACCAAACAGGTTGTTAATTCTCGGCGACTTTAAACACAACGTCAAAGGAAGTTCATGGCAAGAAAAAGATGAAATCCCCCCACTCCTAGACAAACTAAGCGATCTACTACCCATCTCAATAGTTCCTGGAAACCACGACGGAAACCTAAAATCACTATTACCAAGAGATAAAGACATCAAACTACATAGTAACAGAGGAACTGTAATAGAAGATATAGGCCTAGTCCATGGACATACATGGCCAAAACCAGAAATAATAAACTCCCCAAAAATATTAACCGGCCATAACCACCCAGTAATCCAATTTAACGATAACTTAGGCAGAGAACAAAGAAAAAAAGCCTGGATACGAGCCCCACTAAACAAAAAAACCACCCTAAACCGATACCCAGAAATAGACTGGAAAAACCAAGAAATAATCATCCAACCCGCATACAGCAACCTAGTCGGAAGCGCAGTATTCAACAAACAAAACAAATTCCTAGGCCCACTATTCAACCAAAAACTAATAAACCCAAAAAAAATGAAAGCACATCTACTAGACGGAACATACATAGGCCAACTAACACCACAACCCAAAAAAGACAAACCATAACCTAAAACTCAATAACTTAGTAGTTATAAATAGTAGTTATAAGTTATAAGTAATAATTATAAATAGTAATTAGTTATGTGTTAGTTCGGTATTAGTGGGATTTTTAGAGGGGTATGGTGTTTTTGGGTTTTTTGTTTGTTTTTTGTTGTTTTTTGGTTTTTTTTTGTTTTTTGTTGTTTTTTGGTGTTTTTTTGGGTAAACTTCAATTTGTTTGATGTATTATTGTTTTTGTGTTGTTTTTTATGAGTGTGTTGTTGTGTAATTCTGGATCTGGGTTTGGTGTTTTGGGTGGTGAGGCAGGTAGGTTGGGGTATGGTTGTTTGGTGTTTTTGGTTTCGCCGGATAGGTTGGGTGATTTGCCTGATTTGGATGTTGGGGTTGATGTTGTTTGGGGTGTTTTGTTGGAGCCTGGTTCTGTTGGTGAGTTTAAGGGTTTGGTTGGTGGGTGTGGTGATGTTGATTTTGTTGTTGTGAGGTCTGTTGGGGATGTTGATGTTGATCGGGCTGTTGTTTTGGATGGTCGGGTTGATTTGTTGTTGTTGGGTGGTGGGGATGTTGTTGATTATGTTTTGGCTAGGGAGTGTGGTGAGAGGGGTGTTGGTGTTGGTTTTGATTTGAAGGAGTTGTTGGATTCTAGGGGTTATCGTCGTAGTTTGTTGGTGCGTAGGTTTAGGAAGGATGTTGAGGTTTTGGGTAAGTATGGGTGTAGTGTTGTTCCGTCGTTGTTGTGTAGGGATAGGTTTGATGTGAAGGCGCCTAGGGATTTTAGGTCTTTGTTGGGTGTTTTTGGTTTTGATGTTGGTTTGTTTGGTGATTCTAGGGAGTTTATATTGGATAGGGTTTCGTATAATAGGAGGGGGGGTAGTTCGGGTTTTGTTGAGCCGGGGATTGAGGTTGTTGATGATGAGGATTAGTGTTGGGGGTGTTTTTTGGTGTTGCCGGTTTGTTTAAGGGAGAGTAGGAGGTATTTGGCTGTTCGTGTTGTTTGTGATGGTGATGTAGGTAGGGGTGATCTTGTTCATGGGGTTTGGGGTACTGCTGTTTCTTTGTTGGGTGATGTTGAGGCTGGTGAGTCGGGGTTGTGGATTTATGGTTTTGATGGCCGTTTTCTTGTTGTTGGTTGTTATGATGGGTATGTTGATAGGGTGAGTGGTGTTTTGGCTTGTGTGCGGCGTGTTGATGGTGTTAGGGTTCGTCTTGATGTTTTGGGTGTTTCTGGGACTATGAAGAAGCTGAAGAAAAGATTTATACAAAAACAAGATGAATGATTTGGTAGATTTAGGTTTATATGTTTTTATTTTTAATTAATTGGTGAAATTATGCAGCAAAGTCCAAAGATGGGATATGATAGGGCTATCACTGTTTTTAGCCCGGACGGTAGATTGTTCCAGGTGGAATATGCGAGAGAAGCGGTTAAGAGAGGTACAACTGCCATGGGTATTAAGGCAGAGGATGGCGTGGTACTGATAGTTGATAAAAGAATTTCCACCGAGCTTCTTGAGCCACGGAGTATTGAAAAGATATTTAGTCTTGATGACCATATTGGGTCGGCTACAAGTGGTTTAGTGGCTGATGCCCGTGTCTTGATAGAGAAGGCAAGGGTTGAGTCACAGGTTAACCAGATGACCTATAACGAACAAATTAGTGTTGACACCTTGACAACCAAGGTTTGTGAACACTTACAGACCTACACCCAGTATGGAGGAGTACGTCCTTTCGGTACCGCCTTACTTATAGCTGGAGTTGACAATGACGCTCCTAAATTGTTTGAAACAGACCCAAGCGGCGCAATGATGGAGTATAAAGCAACCAGCATTGGTGAAAACCGACAAGAAATCATGAAGTACTTCGAAAAAGAATATAAAGAAGACTTAGATATAGATGAAGCAATAACACTTGGTTTACAAGCATTGGTTAAAGAACTGGATGAAGATCCAACCGTTGAATCACTCGAAATCGGTATAGCAAAAGTAGATACAGGTAAGTTTGAAAAACTATCCGAAGAAGAACTCAAAGAACACATAAGCCATTTAGAAGAGCTTGAAGAAACAGAAGATGAAGAAACAGAAAAAGAAACAGAAGAGTAATGGGGTTTTTTTATGGTCTCCCTCGATGAAGCCGTAACTGCTAGAATGGAAAGCCATGGTACGAGGTTCGAGGTCTTGGTAGACCCGGACCTAGCTCTAGCACTTAAAAACGGTGATGAAGTAGATTATGACGAACTACTTGCTATAGACAAAATCTTCAAAGACGCATCGAGAGGAGATGAAGCCTCCGATGAAATGATGAAGGAGGTTTTCGATACAACCAATCCCCAGGAAATCACAGATACAATAATAAAGGAAGGAGACATCCAACTAACAAGCGAACAGAGAAAAAGAATCCAAGAACAAAAAAAGAAGAAAGTGATAAACAGGATAGCGAGGAACGCAGTCAACCCACAACAAAACGACGCTCCACACCCACCCAACAGAATCGAGAAATCAATGGAAGAAGCAGGTGTCCGCATAGACCCATTCGTCTCAGTAAGCGAGCAAGTAGAAGAAGCCCTAGACGCAATCCGCCCAATCATACCAATAAAATTCAAACAAAAGAAATTCGCAGTCCTAATACCAGGCGAATACTCCGGACCAGCCTACGGACAGATGCAGAGCTTCGGTAAAATCGTAGACGAAGAATGGCAAGAAGACGGTTCCTGGATAGGCGTAATAAAATGTCCAGGCGGAATCAAAAAAGAGCTAGAAAACTTGGTAGCAGAAATAACTGAAGGAAAAGGAGAAGTAAAGGCATATGGAGATTGATAAAACATGGTACACCGAGAAACCGTAATACCCGGCGAAAAAATATCAACAAAACTAAAGCCAGGGAAAAACACCTACAAAGAAGGAAACAACATATACTCAACCATATATGGATTCAAAAACAAAAGAAACGACACAATAGAAGTACTACCAATAAAATCCAAATACATACCAAAAAAAGGAGACAAAGTCATAGGAATCGTAACAGACATAAGCTTCAACAACTGGTTCCTAGACATAAACTCACCATACGACGCAAGACTACCCGTATCACTACACCCAGAATACATCGAATCAGGAGACCTAAACCAACACATAGAGATCGGAGACGCAGCAATAATCGAGATAGTAGAAGTCGACAAAGAACTGCAAGCAGACGCAAACATGGACGGCAAAGAACTCAAAAAAATAACCCAAGGAACAATCACACAGATAACACCAACAAAAGTACCAAGAGTAATAGGCAAAAACGCATCCATGATATCAATGCTCAAAAGAGAAACAGACTGCGAAATATACGTAGGACAAAACGGCAGAATCTGGATCAACGGAGAAAAACAAAACATCGATAAAGTCACCAAAGCAATCCAGATGATAGAAAAAGAAGCACACAAATCAGGCCTAACAAACAAAATCAAAACATACCTAAAAAACAACCAACAACAAGAAAAATAACCAACCCCCTTAAACCAAAGTTTAATATTAAAGAGCGTGATTTTATGAAAACTAAACAAAAACCAGAACGTTTTATAGATGATGAAGGTAAGCGAGTTGATGGTAGAAATCCAGACGAATTAAGACCAGTTCACATAGAGAGCGGTGTATTAAACCGCGCCGACGGTTCATGCTACATAGAGTTAGGAGACAACAAAATAATGGCCGCAGTATACGGTCCAAGAGAAGTACACCCAAGACATCTAGCAGAACCCGACCGAGCAATAGTACGATACAAATACAACATGGCCTCCTTCTCCGTATCAGAACGGAAAAGACCCGGACCCGGACGAAGAGACAAAGAAATCTCAAAAGTAAGCGCAGAAGCACTAGAATCAGCAATATTCCTCGAAAAATACCCAAACTCAGTCATCGACGTCTTCGTCGAAATAATAGAGTCAGCAGCCGGAACAAGAGCAACATCACTCACAGCAGCATCAGTAGCCTGTGCAGACGCAGGAATACCAATGAAAGACCTAATAGCAAGCTGCGCATCCGGAAAAGTAGACGACACAATAGTACTAGACGTAAACGAAGTAGAAGACAACTACGGACAAGCAGACCTCCCAATAGCAATAATGCCAAAAAACGAAGAAATAACACTACTACAAATGGATGGAAACCTAACACGAAACGAATTCGAAAAAGCAATAAAACTCGCCAAAAAAGGATGCCACCAACTATACGAAGAACAGAAAAAAGCCCTAAAAACAAGATACGGAGGCAACTAAAATGGAAGAAGAACTAATCGCCGAAATAGAGAGAGAACACATAACAGAAATGATCCGCAGAGGCCAGCGACAAGACGGCCGAGACCTAAAAGAAGCAAGAAACATAGAAATAGAAACCGACATAATCAAAAAAGCAGAAGGCTCAGCAAGAGTCAAACTCGGAGAAACAGAAGTCGTAGTCGGAATAAAAATGGAAACCGGCGACCCATTCCCAGACACACCAGACAAAGGCGTACTAATAACAAACGCAGAACTAAACGCCCTAGCATCCCCAACATTCGAACCAGGACCACCCGGAGAATACGCAACAGAAATCGCAAGAGTCGTAGACCGAGGAATACGAGAATCAGAAGCAGTAGACTTCACAAAACTATGCATAACAGAAGGCGAAGAAGTCTGGATGATATTCGTCGACATACACGTACTAGACCACGACGGAAACCTATTCGACGTATCAAACATAGCAGCAATATCAGCACTACTCACAGCAGAAATACCATTCGAAAAATACGAAGTAGAACCCGGAACAAACACAATAGACGTAAAAACAATACCAGTCAGCACAACATTCATGAAATGCGGAGGAGAACTCCTACTCGACCCCACACACAACGAAGAAATGATAGGAACAACAAGACTAACAACAATAACAAACAGCGAAAACGAAATAGTAGGAATGCAAAAAGGCCTCCCAGGAACCTGGAGCGAACAAGAAGTATACGAAGTCGTAGACACAAGCATAAAAAAAGCAGAAAAAACAAGACAAATAATAAAAAACAACATACAAAAATAAAGGTGACCAAAAATGCCCAAAAAAACAAAATCAGACCCATCAAAAAGATACAAAACAAGATACGGAAGCAAAATAAGAAAAAAAATAGCCGAAATAGAAAGAGAATCAAAAGCAACACACCAATGCCCAAAATGCAAAACCCAATCACTCAAAAGAAACGGAACAGGAATATGGAAATGCAGAAAATGCGGCAAAAAAACAGCAGGCGGAGCATACAAACCAAAAACACCAATCGGCGCCAAAGTAAAAAGAACACTCAAAGAAGTAACAGAAGAAAAAGAAGAATAAAAAGGGATGGAACAAAAAACCCCCATCCCCAAAAACAATGCACACACTAACACTCACAATAAAAACCAACAACCCAGAAACAACATACAAAGCAATCAAACCAGAAATAAAAGACTCACCCTCAAACAAATCAAAAATACAACTAAAAAAACAAAAAAACAAAATACAACTACACATACAATCACAAGACACAACATCACTAAGAGCAGCAACAAACTCATGGCTACGATGGATAATGATAACCCAAGAAACAAACCAAATAACAAAAACCACCAAACCAAAATAACCACAAACAAAAAAACAAAAAAATATAAAATTAAATTAAATTAGATTGAATGGAGGAAATATAATGGGATATAGATGTGCAAGATGTAACGAAGACGTGGAACTTGACCAAGAAAGAACCGGAGTAAGATGTCCATTCTGTGGATACAGAATATTAATGAAAAAACGTGGCAGCAATCCAAAACACGTCAAAGCAAGATAAACCATATAGAACATTTCAACTAAAAATAGGTAGTGGGGGAGAGGAAAAACCCCATACCCCTACAAAACAACTGTTTCTAAAAATCTCTATAAACAATACAGATTCATTATCTGAGCAGTTATTGATTTTTAAACAGTTTTATTGGTTTTCCCTGGTTTTTTTAGGTTATGTCTGATTTTTTGAAGTATATGTATCCAAGTATTACTGGTATTATCATCCAGGTTAGTAGGTATAGTATTAGGGCTGGTTCTTGTAGGTAGAAGGGTAATGTATCTTTTCCTGTTAACATTAATGGGTTCATGAATTCGTGGAATTGTTCGAGGCCGATGTAGTGTTGGGATAGGTATCCATATGCTGAGATTGGGTTTATGCTGTCAAGCCAGACCAACCATTCGGGCCATTGTCCGAATCCGGGCACTCCACCTTTAAGGATGTAGTGTATTAGTAGGTAGATGATGTCCCAGAAGATTAGGAAGAGTAGGTATACACCTGCTGCTAACCCAATCGCCATGGTTCGGGTTTTTGCGGCTGCTGAAAAACCGATTCCGATTCCGATAAATGACCAGGCAAGCAGGATTGTTAGTGCTATGAAGATTAGGTAGTTGGTTATAAATAGTTCTTCATAGAAACCGATTATTACGAGGGTTGCTACGGCGAAACCGATTAATATTGGTATTGTTACGACTAAGGCTCTTCCAATAAATTTACCTAATACAACATCGAGTCGTGTGTATGGAAAGCTAAGTAAGACACGTAGGCTGTTTGAATCTCTTTCACCAGCGATTGAATCGAAAACCGCAACCAACGCAATCAAAGGTACAAAAACAATGAATATGGATTGTAGGGCAATTAAAGCAAAGTCAGATGTGAGAGGTATCTGTTCTCCGAAAAAACCCTCAGGTATTAATGTAACAGTGTAGACACCGCCGGCAACAATAACTATGAAGGCAGCAACTAAAACTAAGAATACTTTAGAGCGAATAGCGTCTATAAAATCTTTTTGAGCTATTAAAGGCCATTTCATTTCAATCCCCACCAGAGATATAGCTTGCGAACAGGTCTTCCAAAGTAACTTCCTTGGTCTCGAAATCGATTACGTCGGCTCCAGCCTCCTTAACGGCTTCAAGCACCTTATTTTTCGATACCTCATACCTCAAGGTTAGATGGACATTCTTTCCTTCAACACCAATGTTCTCCACACCATCCACTCTAGATAAAGCTTTCTCTAGGTTAGGTGGAATTTCCTTTAACATTAATTTAAGTCCTGATTTACTACCGACTTCACGACGCAACCCCTCTATGGTGTCGATAGCGATTAAACTACCAGACTTTAGTATTGCTACTCTATCACAGACACGTTGAACTTGATCGAGTATGTGGCTTGAGAAAAAAACTGTGGCACCTCTATCCCTTTCTTCAAAAACAATGTTTCTGACCTCAAGAGCACCATTTGGATCTAAACCACTTGTAGGTTCATCAAGAATAATTAGTTCAGGACTACCTGTCAAAGCCATACCAAGACATAAACGTTTCTTCATACCTTTCGAGTACCCACCAGCTTTACGTTCAGCGGCATCTAAAATCCCAACACGCTTCATAACACGTTCAGGGTCATCATCCACATCCTTAGAGTTAATAGCAAACTCTATATGCTTCCGGCCAGACAACCGACTATAAACACCACAACGCTCAGGCAAAAAACCTGTCCTTTTTTTAACCTCAACACTATCCAACTGACAGTCATAACCAAGAATCTCTGCCTTCCCTTTGGAGGGACGGACTAAATCAAACAAAATATTAATGGCCGTACTCTTACCAGAGCCATTAGGCCCTAAAAAACCAAAAATCTCACCCTCCCCAACATCGATATTTAAATCATCAAGCGCAACAACATCACCATAACACTTAGAAAGCCCTTCAGTAGATATAACAGACATAACTAGAACTAAATAAGAAACAAAACTACATAAAACTACCCAAAACAACCAAATGATTAGTTCTAGAATTTTTCTATAGTAAGTTTTTTGTGTTTTCAAGTAATTAGATTGTTTTAGTTCTTTAAAAAACGTTGTTAAATGTATATCTAAGGTTTTTATGATGATTGAATTGATAATCACCGCTTTATGGCTTGTCATACCTGCTTATGTCCCTAACTCTACAGCCGTTTTATTCCAAGGGAAAACACCAATCGACTTCAACAAGGACTTCATAGATGGAAACCGATTACTCGGAGACGGTAAAACAATTCGTGGTTTTATTGGAGGCGGATTATGCGGAACTATAACAGGAGGTATCCAGATATATTTAGCCCCAACACTAGGCCTTCCAGACTTTAACACAAACATCTTCTTAGTTGCCTCCCTAGCTTTCGGAGCGTTGTTAGGAGATATGTTTTTCAGTTTCCTAAAAAGACGTTTAAATAAAAAACGTGGATCACCATTCCCTGGAGTCGATCAACTCGATTTCTTAATTGGAGCTTTATTAGTGACATGGTTATTATATCCATCATGGTTCACCACAAACTTCACACCTCAAGTATTATTGGTAGTTTTTGTATTAACTCCCGTAATACATATATCGGTCAACCTAATCGCCTATAAACTAGGGTATAAAAACGAACCATGGTAACAAAACCAACAAAGAAAAACCATTTAACTCCCCCCTTTATCTATTTTTTCTCCTAAAAATTGATTAAGTGTTACAAACTTAATTATTTGTTATGAGCAATGTATTGGACTGTATAGTTGACCGGCGAAGTATCAGAGAATACAAAGATGACGAAATTGACAACAACCGTCTTTACAGTATCCTTGAGGCAGGTCGTTGGGCCCCAAGCGGATTAAACAACCAGCCATGGCATTTCATATTGATCGATGACCAAAACCAGATATCAAGACTTTCCAAACTCACAAAATACAGAGAAACAATGGAGATGTCAAAAGCATTAATAGCAATCTTCTTAGATAAAAATGAATCGTACAACAGAACAAAAGACATACAAGCAATCGGAGCAGCATGCCAAAACATGCTATTAGCCATCCACTCACTTGATTTAGGCGCAGTATGGAATGGCGAAATACTAAATCAAAAACAAGAAGCAGAAAAAGTCCTAAACACTCCTGATAACCTTGAATTAATGGCTGTCATATGCATCGGCAAACCAATCGAAAAAGAAAGAAAATCAGATAGAAAACCACTAAGCGAAATCGTACACAAAAACAAGTATGGCCAGGAAATCTAGCCAACCAAACACAACAAAAAACCAAACCAAGATATAGAAAAAGGGATATAGGGTTATCTAAACTCAGATATTTAAACCCCCTTTTCTCTGTAGAGATATCAGGATTTCACTGGTACATTAAATTATGGAGAATATTTCCCTTCATTCAATGAGAGGGAGTATTTTCAACCTATGATTTGGCTCATTGCTATTAAACCGATTACTAAACCAACTACTCCACCAATTATTGGGTTAAATGTTAGTAATGTAGCGAAGTAGGCGCCTAAGGCTACAACTATCAACAGGAACCCACCGAACACCAATACCCTAATTAAGAAAAACAAGGTTGATAGTATGCTGATTAGAATAGCCATGCCAACTAAACCTATTATTATTCCGGCTACACCACCATATAACGGGTTTAATCCAAAGAAACCACCTGCAATTGCTCCCGCTAAAGCTAGAACCGGTAAAACCAAGGCATAAGCAATAATCTTTAACATAATAATCCATATGTAGTTACATATGTAAATAGGCTTTGTTAAACCACCAAAAACATAAACTATCGTTTTTTCTGGCCATGACATATGTAACTAAGATACCTCATTTTTTTCTAGGATAATCCTGGAAATCGAATATTAAAAATAAAGGTAGGGAGGAAAGGAGTGGAGAGGTGGTTTTTGTTATGCATGTGGTTTTGTTGTCACTTCATGGGTCTTTTTTAGGTTTTCTAGTTTTATTACGTGTTTTTCGTTACCTGTTTTGATTGTTTGGAATGCGTGCTCGATGATTGATTTGTAGAACTCACAGTAGGGGCTTTTTAGATTTAGTTTTCCTTCGGAAGCGTAGACTTCGGCTGGACATGGCGCTCCACATAGATGTCTATATTCACATTCATCACATTCATCGATGTCCTCTACCTTACGGTTTGTGACTTTGTTGAATGCTTCGTGGTTCAATGCGTCCTCTAGATTTTTATTAAATTCTTCTAGACCTATGAACTCAGTGCAGGGATATACACCGCTTGGAGTTATGGAGATAAATCTACGGCCTCCACCACAAGGAGAGACATCGCATTGTAGTACACGGCTGGCAGGAGCCAGTATACCTAAAACTATGTTTGCATAATCACCTATAACCGTCCTGTTTCCATTTTTCGTATGCTCCATAGCTCTTTCAACTGCATTCAGAAAGTTCTCGGTCAGGTTGGTGGGACGTAGGTCCCGTCCACCAGGACTTGTTCCTCTAACTGGATTCATCAATAAAGTTTCAACATAACTTGAGAGGTGGTCAACCATATCGGTTAATAGATGTTCGTTATGTTTGTTGATGGTTGTTATAACGCTAAGGCCTGGATATCCCTTTAACTCTTCAAGCAACTTCATTGTGTTATCGTAATGTCCCTCGCTTCTCAAGAAATCGTTAACTCTTGGGTCTGGAGCGTCTAAAGAAAGTCCTATATTAGAGCCAACATCCTTCAGGAAATCGATATCCTGTTTCTCCAGCAACAGGCCGTTTGTCTGTAAACCATAATTGAATTCAGGATAGTCTTCCATAACACTGAATATTAAGTCTTTTTTAATCAAGGGTTCAACGCCGTGGAACAAAACCCTCTTAACGTCTGTATCAAGTAGCCTATCCATTATATTGTTGACCTCTTCTCGAGTCATTGTTTTACCAGACTCTCGTTTTTCTTTAGGAACATAACAATATGGACAGTCGGCGTTACAAGCCTCTGTTACATTAAAATAAACAAACTCAATGTTTTTTTCAAACCTATAGTTCTCTATCTCTTGTTTTAACTCACCCTCTATATCGCTGTAATCAGGTGTCTCTCTAAACCAATAAAAACCCGTTTCTGGGTCATAAAAAGTATCTTCCTCAGTCCACACAAAAAACTCCTCCATAAAAAAAAGGGTTTAGAAGGGGGCGTCTTCCCCCTTCGTAACAAAGTGTGTTAAACCACCGTTCTCAGACCTGCATCTATATCTCATATAACTCATTTGGTATTCACCAAACAAACATACTGCACACAACCACTTATAAAAGAGAATACGTAAATCAATCGTAACACAGGTTTAAAATATAATTATTAGTCCTAGACCACCCAGACCTATCATAATCAACAATAAGTTCCATAGGAAAACAGAAACTGTTATTTCACGTGCATTAACAACAGCAAACAACGTCTTAACCAAGATACTTGCGATCGTTCCCACAATAACTCCTAACGCAGCTATCTCACCACCGATCTGGCCGGTTCCAAACAAAGCAACAGCTGTCGTAGTTGCAGAACCACTGCTAACAAGACCAGCAATGAACATTGTCGCAATAAAACCAGCTTCACCCAACGCCACATTAGCCCAAGCCGACAACAACAAGACCAACAAGAAAAATCCACCAAACAACAAAGCGTTCTTAATACTAAATGGAGACTTCAACTCAGTTGGAGCCTCAACACCTCCAAATGGATTCATAAAGTAAGCAATCAAAACACCAACCAAACCAATTAAACCCAAAGGCACAAACACATCAACAAAAATCACTGGTACAAATAATACAGCCAAAACCAAGTTCCGGAAAGCCATAGCGCTGTTAGCCAACAAAATAGTACTAACTGCAGTCCTATCACTTCCCTTAAAATCACCAACCCTATTCGTGATCGATACAACAACAGCCGTAGAGTTAACCAAACCTCCGAAAAAACCAGTAGCCCAAAAACCCCTTTCCTCATACTCACGAACCAAAATATAATTCAAAAAACCAATACCACTAATCGCAATAACCAACAACTAAACCAACCTAGCATCAATAGCATTCCAAGGACCAAACGGTTCACTAGGAAGCAATGGATAGATCACAAAAGCAATTACAGCAAACTCCGCAGCACTCTGCAACTCCCTCTTACTCAAATTCAAAGCAAACATATGCAACTCACGCTTCAAAACCAACAACAACGCCGCTAAAAACGCAATAGTAACACCCTCAAGATAAAAACCCAAACCAACCAAAACACCAACACCATAAGCAACAACCATAGAAACACTCGTCGTTAAAAACAAGCCAGTGAACTCTTCACCACTAACACCCCTATACCCAACCAAAACAGCCATAGCAATAATCAACAACACACCCATAGCAATAACTAACTCAGAATCCAAAATCCCAAAAATACTACCAACCAAAGCAATCAAAGCAAACGTACGAATACCAGCAGGCTTCTCCGACCACTCACGCTCCAACCCAAGAAACAACCCCAACAACGTAGCAGAAACCAACTTAACAATCGTAGGAGGCACCGCCTCAATAAACTGCTCAAACATACAAAAAAACATATAACACCAATACACTATCTATCTTACCTAAAAAAACCAAAACCCAATCACACTTTACAGCAATAAACAGACAAAAAATAACTAAACCCAAACCAAAAAACCCCCAAATCTAGAACCTTCCCACACCAAACCAAACCAAACCAAACAAAACTACATTATTAACCTAAAATTGATTATGGTTAAGTTTGCCAAATTGATATTAAGGATTGTTTATATAGATTTGGGTTAAGGTAGTTTTAGATGAAGGAGTATGATGTTGTGGTTATAGGTGGGGGTTCAGGTAGCCATATCGTTGATGTAGCGTTGCATCATGATTTATCTGTCTGTTTAGTGGAGATGGATCAGTTGGGCGGGACATGTCTAAACTATGGTTGTATACCAACCAAGATGTTAACATACCCCGCTGACCTAGTCTCGATAAAAAATAAAGCTATTTCTCTCGGAATAGATATGGAAGTAAACTCAATCGACTTCAATTATATAATGAATCGGATGAGGAAAAAAGTAAACGAGAGCGTTAAAAGAGATATGGAAAACGCTAGAAATATAGAGGGCGTTGATTTCTATAATTCGATTGCTAAATTCATTGATCAAAGAACATTAATGGTAGATGGTGATGAGATAACTGGTGAAAAGATCTTTTTAGCAACTGGTGCTAGACCATTAAAACCACCGATTAAAGGAATAGATGAAGTAGAGGTTCATACGAACGAGACATTACTTCAAATCACTGAAAAACCGGAATCAATAATAATGATAGGTGGTGGCTATATCTCAATTGAGTTTGCACATTTCTTCAACTCAATGGGAACAGATGTAACGATAATTCAAAGAAACAAAGACCTAATACCCGATATGGAAAATGAAATTAAAGATATTTTGGAAAAAGAATATGAAACAAAAATGAACATCCATACAAACACAGAGGCAATAGAGATAGAAAATAAAGGTGATAAAAAAACTGTTTATGCAACCAAAAACGGAGAACAAAAAGAGTTCACGGCAAACGAGATATTGGTTGCAACCGGCCGTAAATCAAACGCCGACCTCCTAGACCTACATAACACATCGATAGAGACAGATGAAAAAGGATACATCAAAGTGAATAAAAAAATGGAGACAACACAACCAAATGTTTGGGCGTTAGGCGATGCAACAGGCCAACATATGTTTAAACATACAGCAAATCGAGAAGCAAGGATCGCAGCAGAAAACGCCTTCCATCAAGCCGATTTAGAGATGGATTATAAAGCCGCTCCACAAGCAATATTCTCAAACCCACAAATCGCTTCAGTAGGTCTTACAGAAAAACAAGCACAACAAAAACACGATATATTGGTTGGAGAAGCCAGATACAACGAAGTAGCTAAGGGGGAGGCAATGAAAGAAAAAACCGGTTACGTAAAAACAATCGTAAAACAAGAAACAGAAGAAATACTTGGGCACCACATAATAGGTCCCTACGCACCAATACTAATACAAGAAATAATAACGATAATGGATGCAAATGGAACAATACAAAACGTATTCGCACCAATGCATATACATCCAGCACTACCCGAAATAAACCAAAAACCATTCACAAACCTAAAACCACCACAAAAAGAAAAATAAACCTTTTAATGAGTTGACCAAAATTGGTAGAAAGAGAGATAATTGACATAGACCATGATTTATGTGATGGCTGTGGAGACTGCATACCTGCATGTCCAGAAGGCGCAATACAAATAATAGACGGTAAAGCCAGGCTTATCAACGAATCTTTTTGCGATGGATTAGGCGCCTGTCTCCAAGAATGCCCCAAAAACGCAATCAAAATACAAAAAAAAGAAGTAGAGCCATACAACGAAGAAAAAGTGATTGAAAAAATGGTTGAACAAGGCCCTGAAGTTCTAAAAGCCCACCTACAACACCTATCAAACCACGGTCAAACCAAATTACTTGAAACAGCGATAGACCACCTAAAGACCTTAGGAGTCCAACCACCTAAAATCAAGATAAATGAAGACCTAAAGCCAGAGATAGGGTGTCCCGGAACCAAAATACAAACAAATAAACAAAAAATATCCAGGAAGGAAGTTGGATCAGGCCAATGGCCACTGCAGTTATCACTGGTTCCCGTTAAAGCACCATACCTAGATACAGATCATTTAGTTTTTGTTGCGGACTGTGTTCCACCAACCTATCCAAACCTACATAAAGAGATAATTAAGGGCCAGCCAATCGTTTTAGGTTGTCCAAAACTGGATGACCAACAAAAATACATCAATAAACTAACACAGATATTGGAAAACAACCCGATACAAAAAATAACCTCACTCCATATGGAAGTCCCATGTTGCCATGGAGTTAACCAAATAATAGAGAAAGCAATTAAAAAAACAGATAGAGAGATAGAAACAAACGAGATCGTGATTTCCATAGAAGGAGATAGAAAATAAATAGGTTTTTTATTTGTTTTTTGGTTTGGGTAGTGTTATCTGGAATTTTGAGCCTCCTAAATCTGAATCACTGTATGTGATGGAGCCTTCGTAGTTTTCTATTATTTTTTGTGATAGGTAGAGGCCGTGTCCTAGTCCTTGTTCTCGGTCGGTTGTGTATCCTGGTTCGAATATTTTTTCTCTTGTTTCTGGTGGGACTCCGGTTCCGTTGTCTTCGATGTTTATCTTGATGTTGTTTGGTGTGGTTTGGGTTGTTATTTTGATTTTGTCGCAATCTGAGTGTTGTATTGCGTTTTCTATTATGTTTTTGATTACATCTCTGATTACTTCTCCGCCGATTGTTTTGGTGTTTTTGGGTATTTTGTTGGTTATTTCGATTTCTTGGTTTTCTAGTTTTTTCTCTATTTTTTTGGTGATGTTGTTCACCATTGTTTGGATGTTGATTGTTTTTTTGTCTGCTTTATCTGCTTTTTTTAATATTTTTATGTTGTTGATGAGGTATTCAAGTTCTTTTTGGCTTGTTTTGATTTTGTTTAGATATTTTTGTTGTTTTTTTGAGAGGTTTTTTTGTTGGAATAAGTCGAGGTAGCCGTTTATAACCATTATTTTGTTTTGGATATCATGTTCGATTAAATCCTCGATTAGGTTTCTTCGTTCTATAGCTTTTTTTCTATCTGTTACGTCGTTTAAACTTAAAATATATCGTTCAATCTTGTTTGGAGTTTTGTTTAGTTTGTATTCTATCCATAACTCATTATCTTTTATTTTTATTTTCTGGACACCTTCTCCAGAGCTATCTAACTCTATATCAAGTTTTTTCAATAATTTAGGGCCTAGTAACTCTTTTTCTGGTATTCCTAATATCTCTGTTGTTTTTTTGTTAACTTTAAGGATTTTTCCTTGGTTGTTTAACTCTATCAAGCCGATTGGTGAGTTTTTAAATAACTCGTTTAGTCTTAGTTTGATTAGGTATTTGGAGTGGCTGATTAGATAGCTTGCACCTATTAAGATTAATACTGCGGTGAGGTATACAGGTATGTTGACTTGAGGGCTTGAAATAAATAGGGTTGTCAATATAGCTAAAAAGAGATATAGATTCAATAGCCTTAGTTTCCAGTTTGCATCGAAAATCAAGTTAATTATTAAAGCAACCAGTAATATGCTTAAGGCATAATTTAGAGTATAATCATAGATATAGGCCATGTAGGTGAGTTGTGTGAAACCTAAGACGACAATTAGATACATTAAATCCGTTATATTATCTTTAACAAAACTAGAGATATAACTTAAGACAAAAAAACCTAATAAACCAGATGAGCCAATTACTCGATGCAACAATGGCATTGGATCTTCCATACCATATGTATGGTAAATGGCTCCAAATAAGAGGTATGAGATACCTGCAACGAACACGATGACGCGGTAGTAAGTAAGGTTGTTATATTCATCCAGGGAGTTTAGAACAGTAAGTTTGTCAAGGTTTTTTAACTTGTCCTTAAAACCTTTTAGAAAATTAAACATTTAGTTTCCTAACAATTGTTGTTGAAAAAATAATATAAAATCTTTCTTATCTACCCCATATTTTTTGCATTTGTTTTATAGATGTCTTTTTTTGGTGTGTTTGTTTTTAGGTGGTTTTTTATTTATAATCAGGTATTAAGACCCTTTTTTTCTCTTTAGGGTGTGGGGTTGTTTTATAGTCTTTGTTGGTCGATTTTGTCTAGTTTTTTTAGGGGTTTTGTGTGTCCGAGTTTTTTGAGTGTTCTTGCTGCGTCTAGCTGGATTTCGTTGTATTCGTCGTCTATTAGTTTTGTGATTTTTTTGGTGTGTGGTTTTGTTGTTTGGGGTGATTCGTTTGTGATGTGTTTTATGGTTTTTATTATTTCTTTTCGTACGCTGATTGATTGGTTTGTGAGTTCTGGTATTAGTTTGTCTATTTGGTTTGTGAGTTTTTGTGGTTTGTGTTTTGCGATGTTTTTGAGGGTTTGGGCTGCTTCGGCTTGTATTACCCAGGATTCTTCATTTAATATATCTATGATTTTGTTGGTGTGTTGAATTAGTTTTTCTGGGTTTTCTTTGGATATGTTGTTTATTGTTGAGGCTGTGTTTGCTCTTACTCTCCATCTTTCGTCGTTTAGTTTTTCTATTATCTGTTTTGTGTAGTGGGTTAGGTGTTTTGGGTTGTGTTTTGCGATGTTTGATATTGTGTGCATTGTGTCTATTCGTATTTCATCGTCTTTGTGGTTTATTTGGTTTATTAAGTTGTCTGTGTGTTGAATTATTTTTTCTGGGTTTTGGTTTGATGTGTTTTTGATTATTTTTGTGGTGTTTTTCTTTAGTTGATCTGTATCTGTTTGGAGTGAGGGTAGTTTTTTGATTAGGTTTTTGGTTTTTTCTGGTTTTTCTTTGGATATTTCTGCGATTATTTTTGTTGTATGGATTTGGGTTTCAAGGTCGTTTTGGTTTAGGTTTTTCTTTATCTCTGGTAGGTATTTTTCCAATGTGTTGGGGTTTGTTTCTGAGATATTGCTTAATATTTTTAGTGTGTTTGTTCGAACCGTTTTTCCTTTTTCCATTGTCTCTATTAGTTCAGGGAGGTTGGGGGTTATTTGGTTTGGATATTTTATTGTTAGATTGGTTACTGCGATTGAGATATCGTTTTTAACTATCCATGGTGCTGAATCTATTATCTCGATTAAAATGGGTATGTGATTAATCAGTTGTTTTGGATTTTCCCTACTTATCTCTAGTATTTGGTAGGAATCTTCTTCGTTTGGATCGTTTTGCAAGTTATTGATTAATTTTTTTATTTTGTTTGTTTGGGTTTTGTTTTCAGGCATTTTACCTCAATCTTATTCTTTAGGGAAACTGATTTTGGTTTTATTTATTTTTAGGGATGGTTTTTTGTTATCTCTATGGCTGTTTCTGTTATTTTTAGTGGGTCGGTTCCGATGAGGACGTATAGTGGTTCTTTTCCATATCCGGGTGTTTCGTAGAATATGTTGGGGATTTCTCCATATTTATTTTTTAGGTACTGTATTTTCCAGGGCATTGATTTTTTTTGTCCTGTTTTTTGTGGTTCTGGTTCTCTGGTTCTATCGATTTCACCGATCTCTGTTTGGAGTGTTTTTTTTATTGCCTTGGTTGTTTTTTTGTTGTATCTAAGGTTGATTCCACTAGTTATTTCTGGGCGGTGTTTTTTTATCTCTATTAATGCTCTGGCCATATGGTCTGAACAACCTATTTTTGGTTTTCCTGTGGCTTTTGGCTTATCGTTTATGACTGTGATTCTTCCATCTATTGCTGCGACTTTATTTGGATCTGTTTCGTTTGGTCTGCAGTAAACGATGTTTGTTCTTACTTCAGGTATCAGTCGAGTGAATCTGGGTGTGTTCTCTATTTTGTGTATTGCTTGTAGTAAGCCGCCGTATAACTCTCTCTCGCTCTCTATATCCATTTATATCACTTTGTTTAGTTTTTTGGGGTTTGGAAGAAGGTTTTCCAGAAAGGATCGGTTTTTATTGGCTGTAGTTTTTGTTTGTTACCTTCTTTATCGATTATGGTTTTTTTGTTTTCTGTGATTTCTCCTATTACCCAAGAGGGGATGTCTTTTTTTTCTAGTTGTTTTTTTATTACTTCGGTGTTTTGTGGTGGGCATGTGAGTAGTAGTGTTCCTTCGCTTATGCTTGTGAGTGGATTGATTTTATGGTGGCTGCAGACTGCTTCTATTTCTGGTGGGAGAGGGATTTTGTTTTCGTGTATTATACATCCATTGTCACTGGCTATAGCTATTTCGTGAACACCGTTGAGTACACCACCCTCTGTTGCGTCATGCATTGCGTTTGAATGTTCTCGTGCAATAGCTGCGTCTTTTATAACGGTCATCTGATAAAAACGGTTTTTAGCCTTCTCAATTAATTTTTCTCCATATTTTTCCTTCAATTCTTTCTCTGATTTATGTGCCAGTATGCCTGTTGCTTCGATTGCTGGGCCTTTTGTCATCATTATTTTATCACCGACCTCTGCGTTTGTCGGTGGAGTTAGGTCCTGTTTTTCTCCATAACCTATTACTGTTCCACCACCGTTTAGGGGTGCGGGAATTCCGGGATAGACGCCTGTATGACCCCCAACCACTGTTATACCCAGTTTTTCACATTCACTGTGGATTTGGCTCCAGATTGTTTCGAATTGTTCTTGTGTTGTTTCGGGGGGTAGTAGTAGACATAAGGTTATGTATTCAGGATCCACTCCTAAGACGGCGACGTCGCTAGCACATATATGGACGATTGACCAACCGAAGTCATCTAGCATCGATGGCATAGAGAATGTAGGGTCTTCAGAAACCACCATCACCTGATCTTGATTAATTTTAATTGCTGCAGCATCGACACCATGTTGCGGCCCGATTAATACGTCTTTATTTTTTGCACCGAGTTTTTGGTAGATTGTTTTTTCAAAAAACTCTCTATTTATCTTACCTACGTCTGGTAACTTCATGAATATACAGCTCTCATTATAACTAAAATGATGTATAGGGTTTAAGATACATTTATTTTGTTTTTAACAGAGTTAATAAGGATTTGGTTTGTTTTTTGTTTCGTTTTAGTCCCAAAACATATGTGTGCGGGCGTATTTTCTTTCTTCATTGTATATTTTTCGATATAGGTCGTCGCCGTCAGGTAAGTCTCTTAATATCCGTGACGCGGTTGTTGGCCCGATCCCACGGCCAGCTAAAACTGTTACTCCATCTTTTCCATGTGATAATACGATGTTGGCGCTTTTTATAAGGTTTTTCACATCTTTGTCATCAACACCTTCTTTGTATTTCTTGATTTTTTCTTCTTCCCATGGTTTTAACGCAGCGATATATTTGGAGTTACATAATGGACATTGGGGGTCACCCCTAACATGCCGCACCTTCTTTGTTGTCTGCCAATCTTCACAGTGTATGCAGAAAAGAAGTGTTCGGTCGTTTTTTATACGTTCTTCTATAGTTCTTATTATCGATTCATCTGTTTCTTCAGGTGAAATTAAATCGATACCTGATTCCTTGCCTAAACGACCGATTGGACTGAACCCCTCTACCCATTCAACAGTTATTCCAGTTCCAACCGACTCTAAGACTTTGGTTGTCTGATTTATATCAAGTTTATAATTCAATATCTCCTTCATGGCCTCACGATACATAGGGCTGTCTCTATATATCTCCATCAACTTCTCGGTGTCATAAGATGTGTAGTCAGCGTCTTTACGGACTACACCAAATTTTTTAGCAACCTTCATCAACTCCCACTTAAACTGGGATGTATTCTTTAATGACATCGATAAAATCGGTTTTAAGTGCTCCGGATCAATTGGAAATATATCCTTGATTATCGATGTACGTTTTTTACCCGGCATCTTAAGTTTGATTCGATATGGATCTACATCAAGTCCAACGCTACTTCCAATCCTTGAAGCCAGTAATGAGGTGATAGCCTGTCCCAATGTTTTATTAACTCGATGGCCAAAACAACAGTTCATTATTATCTCTTGTCTACCCAACTCAACAACAATTTTTTTGTCAGTTGGAACTGGATATCCAAGATCAGTTTGTTTCTCAATGATATCTCTTAGTTTATCGATTGCATCATCATTGAGACATAACCCACTATAATCTACTTTAGCTTTATCTAAAACATCATCCATTACTTCTTTCCTAGTTCTACCGACAGATTGTGCAACCATGTATGGAACAGGAATTTCTTCACCAACCCAGTTTGGAACTGTTCCTTGCGGGTCATTGATTTCCTCAACCGTAATCGAGTCATCTTCCATACTTAAGATACGCCACATCTTACCTTCTGTTATAAAAACCTCACCGGGTTTGGCAAAACTGGCTACGAAACTTTCGTCAAGCCTTGCAAGTGGACGGCCGCTTGCAACGTCCTTCACTTCGTATGTCCTTTCATCTGGAATCATACTGAGGTTGGTGTAATAATATTTCCATGTTGAACCCCGCCTCCTAACTTGATCTTCTTTGTGTGAGAGAATTCGGGCTTGGCTTAATTGGTTTAAAACTTCCTTTAAACAATTTTTGGTTAGGTTTCGGTATGGATATGCTTTTTTAAAGATTTTAAGTGCTCTATCTATGGTTAAGTCATCGATTTCAAGGCTTAAACCACATAACTGATTGGCTAAAACGTCGTAACACTCTTCCCTTGGAACTATGTCTTCAAGGTCAGTTCCAAGTGCTTTCCGTACTATCACACCGGACTCCATTATGTCGTCAGGGTTTCCCGATAAAACAACGCCCTTAGAATCTTTTTCTATGGAGTGGCCGGATCTACCTACTCTCTGCAACAACCTAAAAACCTGTCTGGGAGAGTTATATTGTATAACCAGGTCTACATGACCAACATCTATACCTAACTCCATAGAGCTTGTGCATATCAAACCATCCAGTTCACCACTTTTAAAACGATCCTCAACCTCTATACGACGTTCTTTAGATAAAGAACCATGATGAACACCAACCTCACGACCCATTAGGTTCATCCTGCTAGAAAGGGTTTCAGCCATCTCACGGGTATTAACAAAAATCAATGTAGAAACATGACTATCAATCAACTCAATTATACGATGTAAATGACCAGACATCTCCAGCGACAACATAGTTTTCCGCTTCACCCGCTCCGCCTCTTCACCAGGAACAGGAGATTCAATCTCGAAACCAAATGGCTCAGAAGACTCTATCCAAACCAACTCACAATCCCTCTCAACACCAACAAGCAGGTTCATGATGTCACGTGGATTACCAACGGTAGCAGATAAACCAAGACGTTGAAAACCACCAGCAATGGCTTCAAGACGTTCAAGAGCAAGAGACAACTGAATACCACGTTTAGAATCCGCTAAATCATGAATTTCATCAACAATAACATGACGTACATACCCGAGATGCTCACGCATCCTCGAACCAGGTAAAATAGCCTGCAGAGTCTCTGGAGTAGTAACCAACAAATCCGGTGGATCCAAAGCTTGTTGACGACGCCTATAACTAGAGGTATCACCATGACGGACCTCAACATCCAACCCCAACTTATCCCCCCACCACTTAAGCCTACCAACAATATCCCGATTCAAAGCACGCAAAGGAGTTATATACAAAGCCTGAATCCCATCACCACCATCAATAGAACTTAAAACAGGTAATGAAATAGCCTCAGTCTTACCAGAACCAGTAGGACTAATTAAAAGCAAATTACCCCCCTCAACAACCTTAGGAATAGCACGACGCTGAGGCTCAGTAGCTACCTCAAAACCACGCTCCCTAACAACTTCAAGAACATCCTCACCAAGAACATCAAAAGGCATAAACCACCAACCTCAAAACAAAAACCCAAACAAACAAAAACCCTAAATCGATATCACTTTTACCCCTCAAAAAACCCAGCAACAAAATAAACAAAGAATAATAAACATAATATGATATAACTTACAGAGGTTTTTGGTGTACCTATGTCCAAACAAAATGACTTAATTAAACTTTCCAGCATGGTTATGGACAGCGTAAACGACCATATAGCAATAATAGACAGTGATGGAGAAATTATATTGGTCAACGAAGCCTGGAAGAATTTCGGAGACCAAAACGACCTTCAACACAATGAGTATTGTCTTGGTGAAAACTACATAGAGATATCCAGAGACGTAGACGAAGAAAACAGTGCTGGAAAACATGTCGCAGATGAAATACAAAAAGTTTTAAAGGGAAAAAAACAATCCAGCCAAATCGAATATCCATGCCACAGCCCTAAAACCAAACGTTGGTTCATTTGTGAAATAACACCTATCGAGCTAGACGAAAAATACGCCGTAATAAAACACATAAACATAACAAAGAGAAAAAAAGCTGAAGAATGGGCAGAGTTCATGCGCTCAACCATGAACCACGACCTCAAAAACAAAATACAACTAATGGAAGGATACATCGATTTACTCCAAGAAAAACTAAAAAACCCAGGAAAAACAGAACAAAACTACCTAAATAAAGTAAAAACCTCAATAGAAGACACCAAAAAACTAATAAAAAAAATACAGGACATCGAAGGAGTAAAAAAAGAAGAAGTAGGGCCAACAAAAATACAGCCAGTAATCTGGGAATCAATCAAACAATACGAAAACAACCTCGAAGAAAACAACATAACACTCAATAAAAACATCTCCGACTGCACGGTAAAAGCAGGTCCATTACTTAAAGAAGTTTTCAAAAACCTAATAACCAACTCAATAAAACACGCAGAATGTAACGAAATAAAAATAAAAACAACCACCCAAAAAAATAAATGCAAAATAACCTACCAAGACAATGGAAAAGGAATCCCAAACCAATTAAAAGAAAAAGTTTTCGAAAAAGGCGTAAGCAGTCAAGGCGGATCAGGACTCGGCCTATACCTATGTAAAAAAATCATAAACAGATATGACGGAGAAATCGAACTAAAAAACAACAAAGGAGCTAAGTTCGAAATAACCCTAAACAAAAAATAAACAACAAACACCCAACACACACAAAACCTAAAAAACTCAGAAACAACCCAACCCCCCAAAAAAAGGGTGATAATGCTTTAAAAACAAAATAAAACAATAATTAACCCAATAATTAACTAAAAATTCAATTGTTTTTCTGGATTTTGTTTAGTATCTCGTTGGCTACCTTTTTTTTATCTCCTTTTATGTGGTTGGAGCCGTTTTTTGATACTAGGTAGGCGTTTGTTTCTTCACTACCCATCGTTGAAACGGGGTTTGCGACTATTAGGTCTAATCCGATTTCATTTAGTTTTTTTTCAGCTGACTCTAAACTTTCTTTTAATGTTGGTTCAAGTTTGAAGCCAACGACCTTTGTATCTGGATATTGTTTAATTGCTTTTTTAATTATTTTTTCAGAAGGCTTTAGATTGATTTTACGTGGCTCTCCAGACCTTATTTTTCCATCAACTTTTTCGGGAATGAAATCAGATATTGCAGCAGCAGAAATAAATACATCAACGCCTTCTTCAAATTCTTTCATCACTTCTTCTTCCATCTCTAAAGCGCTTTCAACCTTCTTTGTTTCTACTCCAACCGGTGCATCTACAACAGATCTACCCAAAACCAATTTGGTGTCTGCACCTCTTAAATAGGCCGATCTAGCTATCTCAACACCCATACGTCCTGAACTCCTATTGGTCAATATACGTACATCATCGATTGACTCAGCAGTAGCACCGCCTGTAACCAAAACTTTCTTACCTCTTAAGTCGTTTTCACCCAACATACGTCTTGTTTCAACAACAATCTCGTTTATAGAAGCCATTTTAGCTTTATTTTCCTCTATCTCAGGCCCAATAAAACATACATCAATATCCATTAATTTATCGATGTTTTTTTCAACAAAAGGCTGTTTATACATAGATAGATCCATAGCTGGTACAACCACTATCGGTATGTCTCTGGATAAGGCTGTTGTAGCGTATGTTGTAACTGTTGTGTCGTCTATACCTGAAGCGATCTTCCCTATGGTGTTTGCTGTGGCAGGAGCAATCAAAAACAGGTCCGCAGTGTTATCTCCACTGAGATCTCTAACATGCTCAACCTTACCGGTGAGTTCAGTAACCACAGGCTTCCCAGTTGCATATTCAAGCGTGTTCTCATGAACAATGTTTTCAGCATAACCAGTCATAACAGCTTGAACACTGGCTCCATGCCGAATCAATTCACGAGATAGTTTTACAGACATAATAGCTGCTATACTACCCGTCACACCTAAAACAATCTTTTTACCCATCAAACTATCAGATTTAACAGCCTGAATATCATGTGTAGGGTGTTTATCAAAAGACAAAACATCATCACTCCAAAAACTCAATCTAAAAATCTATCTAACAAGAACATAAAACCAACCTAAAATTTTTTGTGTAAGCAAACTTGGCCTCTTTATTCTTATCTTAATTGGGGTAAGACCTCACTTCTTCAATGGGGGGGGTTATGTGGGTTTCTCCAAATGTACTTCTATTTTGGCGCCACCCATCTTGGACTCACCTGGTTCTATAGATCCATTATATCGATTTGTGATTTTTTTGGCGAAGTATAGACCTAACCCCGATCCGGCTTCACCTCCTTTTTTAAATCCCTTTTCAAATAACTCTTTATCTGTTGTTGGTAGGCCGACTCCATCGTCTTCAATTGTTATTATATATTTATTTTTTTGAGTGGTTGTTTTTATTTGAATTAGGTTACAACTTGAATGTCGAATTGAGTTTTCCAAGAGGTTGGAAAACAGTTCATTTAGTAAAGGCCCGCCATATACTTTCTGGCGGTTGGGGGTGTATTTGATTTCTATGTTTTTTTGTTTTGCATGGGGTTTTTGTTGTCTAACTACCTTTTCTAGAACTTTGTTTAACTCGATTTCCTGGATTCTTGTTTTCTCTTCAAGTTTATTTAATATCTTTATTTTCTTTGTTATATCTATACTGTCTTCTATTGCTTGTTCGGATTTATCTAGATATTTTTTAGTTGTTTTGGGTAGTTTTTGTTCTCTAATGAGGTCGTGGTATCCACGTATCAACTGAAGTTTGTTACGCACATCGTGGCGTAATAAGGTATGTAAGAATTCACGTCTTTCTTCAGCTTTTTTTCGAGTTGTTATATCTTTATAACTATTTATATAGCCTATAACGCTTCCTTTTTTTGTTTCAATCGTGCTAGAAGCTATTTCAACCCATAATTCCCGGTTTTTGGCCTCAATCTTGGTTTCTTCACGCCAATCACCTTTTTCAATAACCTTTTGATGTATCTCATTGATCTTTTGTTTTATATCTTGGTTATCTATTAACTCAGTTTGGTTTTTATCGATTGCTTCCTTTTTTTCATAACCGAATAACTCCGTCCAAGCAGGGTTAACATATGTATATCTGCCTTCAGGCCCTATGATAGAGATTGCGTTGGTTGAAGAGTTTATCGCTTTTTCCTTAGTTTTCAGGTCTTTTTCTATTTCTTTTCTTTTTGTTATGTCTCTTAAAACTGCAACAACTCCTTTAACGCTATTTTTTCTTCTCAATGGATAATATCTGATATCGAAGTATTTTTCATCTTTTTTCCCTCGTTTCATTTCATATTGAATTGTTTCTCCATTCAGGGCTTTATTTATGTTTTTAGTTATTTTCTGGAGTTCTTTCCCACTATAGACTTGATTCAGTTTCTTTCCAACCAGGTTTTCTTGTTTATCTATGTCAAGGAATTTAAGGTATTTTTTATTTGCGAATATATACTCTTTATCAAGGTTTACTGCAGCCATAAGGTCGGTTGACCCCTGTACTGCTCTTTTGTATTCCTTTAGTCTCTCTTCAAGTTTTTTGCTATCGGTTATGTCTTGGATGGTTCCAAAAACAGAATTGGGTTCAAGATCATTATATTCTATAAATGCTTTTTCATGTACCCATTTAACTTCGCCATTGATTAGTAATCGATGTTCGATGTCATAATAACCGGTTTCAAGCGCTTCCTGTCCCCTGCTTTCAACATACTCCCTGTCTTCTGGATGCACATAATTTAAGAAATCTTGGTATTTTAAATCAACATTAGAGTTTATTTCAAAGATTTTGGATGCCTGTTCAGATAGTTCTATTTTGTTGTTTGTTAGGTCTAACTCCCAACTACCGACTTTAGCAATCTCTTGAGACCTCTTCAACCGTTTCCTGCTTTTTTTAAGTGATTCTCTAGCTTTTTTCATCTCAGTAATATCTCTAAAGAAAGCAAGGACAGCGTCCTCGTTATCGATTTTTATTTTACGCAGTGAAACTCTGACAGGATAGGTGGATCCGTCTTTACATCGGTGTTCAGTTTCGATAGTTCTAGATTTACCGGTAGTAACTTGATTCCAAAACTCTTTAAAGGGATATTTATCATGGAATACTGGATCTATGTCACGAGTCTTCATTTCTTGTAGCTCTTTTTTTGTGTAACCAAGTAGGTTGGATGCTTTTTCGTTTGCAAGAATTATATCTCCCTCCAGGTTATGGACCAATATTCCATCGGGAGCGTTTTCAACAAAACTCTTAAATTGTTTTTCAACTTGTTTACGTTCAGTTATATCTCTGATATTACATTGAATAACTTTTTTTTCTCCAACAGAGTATGTATTGCTAACAAACTCGACGTAAACTTCATCTCCATATTTAGATTCAAGAGGTAGGTCTTCATAACGAATATATCTTTCATCGACCAGTTTTTGGTATCTTTTTTTGTTTTCTTCAATGTCTTTTTCCCGACCTAGTTCCCATAGTTTCTTTCCAACCAAATCAGATTTATTGTAGTTCAATAGTTCTTGGATATAGGGGTTTGCATCTTTTATCTCCCCAGTTTCAGCATCTATAATCAACATTCCATCTTGAGCGGTCTCAAAAAGCCTTCTATATCTCTCTTCACTTCTTTCTAACTGTTTTTTAGTTTTTTTCTTCTCTAAAATCGAGCCAATACGGTTCGTGAACTCATTGAACAACTGCTTCTCTTCATCTAAAAAAACATCTCCCTTCATCCAGGCCTGTTCACTAGGATAGCAGATTTCTACAAAACCCTTTTTTTCACCTGAAACAAAAATATCGTTCCTTAGATAATAATCACCATCTCTATAATCACTAGATAAAAATTCATTATCATTATAGACTATTTTAGCCTCAGCGTTCCCTGGATACCTAAATGATGGAGGCAGTAGTTCAACAGCATTACCTAAAAACTCATCAAGTGATTCTACGTCTTCTTCAAGCTTAGATAATCTATAGAGAAGGTTTAGTTCTTTAACTCTTTCTTTCAATTGTTTTTGAGTTTTTATCCTATCACTGATATCTCTAACTACACTTAAAACCGCCTTATCCCCCCGATAATTGATTAAACTAAGACTAACTTCAACAGGTATTATCTCACCATCACTATTCTTATGTGTGGTTTCAAAGACATCGGCACCCTCTTCAATAACCTTATTTAATTTATCTTTAACCTCGATTTTACTTAATGAACCATCGATTTGACTTGTTCCCATACTGAGTAATTCATCACGCGAATAACCCAATTTTTCAACAGCTGTCTCGTTAACCTCAATGATATTACCTTTTAAGTCAATTAACCAGATTGATTCGTTCATTGAATCTAAAACGGATTTATATTCCTTTTTAGATTCCTCAAGTTTTTTTATAACAACTTTCAAATCAGTTATATCTTGAGTCGCCTCAACAACACCAATAACCTCTCCATCACTATTTTTAACAGGATTTGCAGAAATCAACCAATACCTACCATCAGGAGATTCAACCTCTCCCTGATGTTTCTTACCGGTATCTAATGCCTTAAGTACTGGACACCTTTGACATGGATCCTCACGGCCATGCCAAACTTCATAACACTTACATCCCTCTATCTCACCAGGTTTTCTATCTACGGACCTCGCTGCAGCCTTGTTAGCCCATAAAATATTCATCTCAGTATCTAAGTAAGCTATTAAATCTGAAGTGCTGTCCAAAATTAATTTTTTCTCCCTTTCAGACCTCTCTAACTCAATTTCGGTCTTATATGATTCGTATTCCTGTTTAATAGCCTCAGCCAAAACTTCATACTGAGATTTAGGAGCCCCTCCCTTCTGTAGATATCGATCTGCCCCCAAATTGAGAGCATTCATAGCAACCTCCTCACGACCCTTACCAGTAAACATAATAAAAGGAATATCCAGATTCAACTCATTACGCACAAAATCTAAGAAATCAAGGCCATCCATCCCAGGCATCTGATAATCAGATACAATACAATCAAATTCATGTTCCCTAAGAAGTTCAATACCCTCTTCAGCTGAAGAAGCAGTGTAAACAATAAAATCCTTCTCCCCAGTTTCTATAAACTCCTTAGCAAGGTCAAGGAAACCAGGCTCGTCATCAACCAACAAAACAGATATACCCTCTCCTCGAGATAAACCAACCATAGAATTCATCTCTATCATTCTATTAAAAACATAGTATTACAACTTATTAAACCACTCAGTCAACTTCTAATTATACTTTGCTAACTAACTAATCGATTTGTATTTTTCTTTTATTTTTTTGGTTGTTAGAAAAAACTAAATGTTTTTGGGTTTAACTCAATGTGTTGTGGGGGACTGGTCGGGGTGACCACGGAGGCCCTAGATTTATGGGGTTACCTCCCTTAGCCGGGTTCAACTCCCGGGTCCCTCGTTTATGGAGTTCACCGTATCTCAGAAGCAAAGACTGCAGGAACTTGGGTATGAAGGCGATTTTCCCTCCGGTTTTAGTGATGTGGATGAACGGAACCGTTTTTTTGAAAAACTTGTTGATGATGTTAGGGAGGAGAATAGACAGCGTTTTAAGCGTTTAAATAATGATAAGGTTCCTTTTTGGCGTCAAGTATCCAGTGACCTAAGGAAGGGTCTTTATGAACTTGGTTTTGTTGAGGTAAGGACTCCTGAGATAATATCTTATTCGATGTTAGAGAAGATGAATATAAGTGATGACCTTAGGGAACAGGTCTATTGGCTTGAAGAGGAAAACCGTTGTCTACGTCCAATGCTTGCGCCAAACCTATATAATGAGTTAAGGCATTTCAAAAGGATCTCTAATGAAGATAAAGTACGGTTGTTCGAGATTGGAACATGTTTTAGGCGTGAGAAAAGCAGTACAGAACACCTAAATGAATTCACTATGTTGAATGCTGTTGAGATGGGAGATATCAGAGATACTGAAGAAAGACTAGATATATTGATTGAAGAAATCTTTGGAAACCTAACCACATACGAATTGGTTGAAGAAGAATCAACACTTTACGGTAAAACCGTAGACGTATTAATAGATGGAATCGAGGTCGCTTCATGTATCGCAGGACCACATCCATTAGACAGCAATTGGTCAATAGATAAACCCTGGGTCGGAATCGGTTTAGGTGTCGAACGTCTCGCCATGATATTAGACGAAGGCTCCACAGCCAAAGCATATGGAAACAGCTATATATATCAGGATGGGGTTAGACTTGACATCAAGTGAACTAAAAACACAAACAACTGAAAACTTTGAAACAGCCCTCACAAACACATTAAACAACGAATATACTGTAGAAGACCTAATGAGGTTATTAAAACCTCAAGATAAAAAAGAAGAAAAAAAACTCTATAGGGAAGCACGGAAACTACGTCAAAAAAACTTCCCCAACGGCATATATCTATATGGATTCGTCTATTTCTCCACAAACTGCCGAAACAACTGTAGATTCTGTTACTACCGAAAAAACAACAAACACTCCGAAAGATACAGAAAAACAAAAAAAGAAATAACCAAAATATCAAAAAAATTCATAGAAGAAGGCGTACACCTACTAGACCTAACCTCAGGAGAAGACCCATACTACCACAACGAATTCAATAGATTCACAGACATAATAAACGAAATCAAAAAACTAAACACACCAACAATGATAAGCCCCGGCGTACTAACACCAAAACAAATAAAAAAAGCCAGAGAAGCCGGAGCAGATTGGTACGCCCTATACCAAGAAACACACAGTAAAGAACTATACCAAAAATTAAGACCAAACCAACCATATAAACAGAGATATAACGCCAGAAAAAACGCTCAAAAACATGGATTATTAACAGAAGACGGAATGCTACTAGGAATAGGAGAAAACCTAAAAAACATAGCTAAAACAATCAAAGAGATGTCAAAACAACAAACAAGCCAAGTAAGATGCATGAAATACGTAAAACAAAAAGGAATCCCAATACCCCCACAAAAACCACCAACAAAATACAGCACAGTAACCGCAGTACTAAGACTAACAAACCCAAACAAACTCATACCCGCCTCACTAGACATAAATGGATTAAAAGGAATCCAAAAACCCCTAAAAGCAGGAGCCAACGTAGTAACATCACTCGTAATATCCGATTCAGGCCTAAAAGGAGTCGCCCAACACGAATACGGAATAAACACCGGAGAAAGATCACCAAAAAACGTAATAAAATACCTAAAACAAAACAACTACAAAATAAACACCAAAAACAACCTCAAAAAATACATCAAACAAAACAAAAACAGAAACAGAAACAAAGAGAGATAAAGAATTAATTCAATCTTGAAATATAAGGCAGGGTTGATTGGATCCTATAGTTTTGTAAACAGGTCTAAAACTATAGAGACCCTATTTTTCAACTTTAATTAGTTTTTTTATCTTTTGGGGCTGTCTCCAAAGTCTTTGAGGTATTGGTTTATTATTGAACTCATGTAGTTGTCTAGTGCTTTTGATTCCATTTTGTTTCTATGTTTTTCTAGTAGGAATTCTGTATCGCATTTTGGACAGCGTACGAACTCACATCCATCGATGGCGTGTGGACAGCCTTTACATGCGAAGGCTCTTGAATAGAATAGGTTGAATACGTTTGCGCATTCTGGACATTTGAGGTTGTCGTGTTTTGACTCCATCATACTCCGGGAAATCCCTTTTCTCTGGAGATCGTCATTAAATACGAACTTTCTCATACAGTTATACCATAATGTTTCTCAACATTTAAAATTTCCTAAAAACTTTAGATCTGTCTTGGGGTTGCGCCTACTAAATGGTTTTCTTGGAATTTATTCAATAAAGTCATAACTATCTTTTTAGTTCCCATGCTAGCTATTTCTAATCCTTGGTTTGTTAGTTTATATCCGTTATCTGTAGGCAGTATCAGGTCTAATGTGGTTAATAGTTCTATTAATTCACCTATATCTTCTTCCATCGGTTTACCAAAACATTTTTTGTAATCGGTTTTATTTATCTCTGTGAAGTAGAGGTTTCTTATGAACCAGAGTTTTTTGTTGTCTTCTCCAAGGAATTTGGTTCCAACAGATATGGGTAGGCCTTGGTTGGTTGCTTCGTTGTAGTCTTTTAGGTTGGCTGTGTTCAGGTAGAATGATTTTTCGAGATAACTCCAGTTTCCAGGTCCAATTCCGATGAAGTCACTTGAATGCATATATTCTCCTCTATACTCATCCGGTTGTTTTGAGTAACTCCATATTGTTATCATTTCATAGCCATTGTTCGTTAATTTGTTTCGTATTGCATTGTACATCTCTTCTTCGTTATCTGGTATTTCTGTTTCACCTTTATCGACTCTTGCGTATAGTTGGGATCGTGGTAACAACATTAGGGGGAATGTTGTAATGCTTGGTACATCAAGTTCAATTGCTTTATCTATAGTGTTAACTACGTCCTCAACCGTTTGATTCGGTAGACCATACATCAAATCGATGTTTACATGTTTAAAACCGTGTTCCAGTGTTCTCTTCACTGCATCGATAGCTGTTTCCCGATCATGGTCTCTACCAATATCGTTTAATACATGGTTTTCAAAAGATTGAATCCCAATCTTAAGTTTGTCAACACCAATCTCATCTAGATAGTTAAGAGATTCAGGTGTTAGGTCATTTGGATGGGCCTCAGTCAAAACCTCACCATCGAAACCATATTCATCTATTAAGTGGGTTATTATTTCTGCTAGGCGTTCCGGAATTTGAGTAGGGGTTCCAGCAATGAAATAAACAGTCTCTATTTCAGGATAACTCATCCCCTTCATATATAAATCAATTTCTTGGATAACCGATTCTATAAACTCATCAAGTGTATCTGGATTAACCCTACTATCCCCATACAAACAATAATCACATTGATTGCTGCAGAACGGTATCCTAATATTAAAACAAACCGTATCCTTCTCTGCTAACTCAAAACTAAAAGACCGGTCAAACTCAATGTTACCAAAATTTTCTTCAATGATGTTGTCGATAAAACCTTTCATACCGAACTCAAATCTATCTGTAAAACTACAAATAACTTTCGAAAAAACAATACATCCAAACCGAATACATCACAAATAGATTATTAAAGTTTTTTTGTTAACCGATAAGTATTTAATTTAGTTTAAGCAATTGAAAACAAGTGTTTATTAATCTAGCACACCCCTGATTTCTTAGAGTAACTGTATGTTTTTTGGTGTGATTGGATTTTTTGGTGAATATATATGCTTGAGATTGAAAATTTAACGGTTTCTGTTGAGGATGAGGTTATTTTAGATAACCTTGATCTCCGTATTGATAAGGGAGAGGTTCATGTTTTGTTTGGCCCTAATGGCTCGGGGAAATCTACCTTGCTTAAAACCATTATGGGGCTACCTGGATATAATGTGTTGTCTGGGAAAATATCTTTTAAAGGAAAGGATATAACAGATTTACCTGTGAATGAGAGGGTAGAACTTGGTTTAGCCCTTGAATATCAACATCCACCAGCTATAGATGGTTTAAAACTCAGAGATCTAGTCGATTTAATTGGAAAAGAATCCATTGATGAAGTTAACAGAATGGTTGACCAACTTAATCTAACCGACCACATGGATCGTGAGGTCAACGTTGGTTTTTCTGGCGGTGAGGTAAAGAGGTCGGAGATTTTACAGGTATTCTCACAAAACCCCGACATGGTACTTTTCGACGAACCGGACAGCGGTGTGGACGTAGAGAACGTTGAGTTGTTAGGGAAAATAATTAACCAAATGCTGGATAAAGAAAAAAAACCAAGTGACCGTAAACGTTCAGGATTGATAATAACACATCACGGAAGTATACTAGACCTAGTAGATGTCGATAGAGCTCATGTATTGTACAACGGATCGATTATGTGCTCAGGAAAACCTAGAGAGATACTTGAAGAGATAATAGAAAATGGATACGAGAACTGTGCAAAATGTTATCGAATAGAACAGAATTAAGGATTAAAGATAGAGCTGAAAAATACAGAGACGTTCCAGCTAAATACGGAGTCGACATAGACCTAAGCAAATATAAAATTCCAGCCAAAAAACGTCAGACAGAAACAAACCCAGATAAAGTAAAAAAAGAATTCGGTAATGATTTAAGTGAAGTAGGAATCGATTTAGATAAATCCTCAGGCTCATACATCCAAGTAGACGGAGACGTCGTATACAAAAAAATGTACGACGACATTGAAGTATTATCAATAACTGAAGCTCTACAGAAACATGACCTATCAGATTACTATTGGAACGCCGTAGAAATCAACGATAAATATACAGCCCGAGTCGAAAACGAGATGACTGAAGGATACTTCATAAGAGTACCCCAAGGAGTTAAAAAAGAAATCCCAACACAGACATGCCTCCTTCAAGAAGATGAGAAAGCAACACAAAACGTCCACAACATCATAATAGTAGAAGAAGGAGCAGAACTCCACGTCATAACAGGCTGCACAAAAACACGAACAACAAAAGAAGGACTACACCTCGGAGTATCAGAGTTCTACCTAGAAGAAAACGCAAAACTAACATTCACAATGATACATAACTGGGGAAAAAACCATCACGTAAGACCCCGAACAGCCGTCAAACTAAAAGACAACGCCACATTCATCAACAACTACGTACTTGCAAGCCCAGTAAAATCAATACAAAGCTACCCAACAGCATACTGTAACGGAGAAAACTCCAAAGCATCATTCCAGACAGTAGTATATGCAAAAGAAAATTCAAATATGGATCTCGGCTCACAAACAGTATTACGAGGCAAAGGCAGCAAAAGCGACATGATCTCCAGAAGCATATCAAGAGACAAATCAAACGTAACAATCAGAGGCAGACTCGTAGGCGAAGAAGAAAACATACAAGGCCACCTAGAATGCAAAGGAATAATACTATCAGACCAATCAAACCTACTCACAATCCCCGAACTAGAAGCAAAAAAATCAAACCTAGACCTATCCCACGAAGCCGCAGTCGGAAAAATCAAAGAAGAACAACTAAACTACCTAATGTCACGAGGGCTAACAGAAGAAGAAGCCATATCACTAATCATAAAAGGATTCATGACAATAGACATCAAAGGCCTACCACCCGAATTAACCAAAAAAGTCGAAAAAATGATAGACATGACCGTTGAAAAAGCAATCTAAACCCCCTTCCTCTATTTATTATTTTTACCACAAAACTTAGACTAAAAACCCTTTTATACCTAGTTTATAAAAAACTTAGACTAAAAATCCTTTAATATCTAGTTTATAGAAACCTATAAAAACCTATAAAAACCTGAAAAAAATAAAAAATAAAGATAGGTAGTTGGCTGTCGGGTTCTAATCGACAAACCTTTTCTTTAGAGTTTAGATGCTACGTATTCAGCGTATTCCTGTGTTCCAGCATCCCCACCTAAATCGTATGTGAGTTTCTCTCCCTCTTGAATTGCTTCTTCAACAGCCTGATATATATTGTTAGCTGCTTCTTTTTCTCCAATGTGTTTTAGCATCATTGTGCCTGTAAGTATCTGTGCGGTTGGATTAACTTTATTTTGGCCAGCATATTTTGGTGCGCTACCGTGTATTGGCTCGAAAACTGCTTTATCATGGCCATAATTACCGCCTGGCGCAACACCAAGCCCACCAACCAATCCAGCGCATAGGTCGGATAATATATCTCCAAACAGGTTTGTTGTCACAATAACATCGTATAGCTCTGGTTTCTGAACCAATTGCATAGCCATGTTATCAACAATTCTATCCTCAAACTCGATTTCTGGGTAGTCACTAGCAACTTCTTTTGCGGTTTCCAAGAAAAGGCCGTTTGTAGCTTTAAGTATATTCGCTTTATGAACGGCTGTTACTTTTTCACGACCTTCCTGCAATGCATATTCAAATGCAAATCTTACAACTCGTTCACTAGCTTTTCGAGAAATTATACAATGAGATTCAGCCACTGAATGATCTTCGTCACAATAATGCTCCACACCACTATAAAGACCTTCAGTGTTCTCTCTAACCGTTACTAAGTCAGCGTCTTTCACTCCAATACCAGGTAGGTTTTTAGTCGGCCTTACATTAGCAAACAACTTCAATTTCTGTCTAATTGCAACGTTAACACTGCGGAACCCAGAGCCAACTGGAGTGGTTATTGGACCCTTCAAAGCAACCTTATTCTTCTCAACAGACTCAATAACCTCATCAGGCAACGGCGTTCCTTTTTCCTCCATTACACCTGCTCCAGCTTCAACCACATCATACTTTATGTCAACACCTGCAGCATCAATAACCGTCTTCGTTGCCTCAATAACCTCAGGACCTATACCATCACCAGGAATCAAAGTTACTCTGTGGGCCATACAAAATCACCTCGGTTTTTAATGTAGTTTGGAAGACCACCCTCACCAAGAACAGTCAACATGAAGCCAGATAATTTCTCACCACTATACTCTTCACCAGTAGTCAAATTTTTAACAACACCCTCTTCAGCATCAACCAATAGTTCATCCCCTTCATCAACATTACTTGAAATCCCTGGAACCTGAACTATCGGTAAACCAACATTAATAGCATTCCTGAAAAATATTCTGGCAAAAGATTCAGCCACAACACAAGAAATACCAGCATGCTTTATAACAAGAGGCGCTTGCTCCCGACTACTACCACAACCAAAATTCTCACCAGCAACAATTATATCCCCTTCATCAATACGTTCATAAAAATCAGGATCAATCCCCTCCATCGCATGTCTAGCCAGCTTATTCATATCCAACGTATCAAACTTATACTTACCCGGAATAATCGCATCAGTATCAACATCATCTCCATAAGCACGTGCAGTTCCTTCAAAATTCATGTTTAAACATCCTCCGTAGCTATCTCACCATGAATCGCAGTAAACGCAGCAGTTTCAGGCGAACCTAAATAAACCTCAGCATCCGTACTACCCATACGTCCCTTAAAATTCCTGTTAGTAGTAGCAAGAGCCTTCTCACCCGGCGCAAGAATACCCATATGCGTACCCGGACAAGGACCACAACCAGGATTACAAACAGTAGCACCAGCATCAACAAGAGTCTGAACAACACCCCTATCAATAGCTTCCCGATAAACAGACTTAGAAGCAGGGAAAACAAGGAACCTCACACCATCAGCAACCTCACGACCCTTGATTATGTTGGCTGCAGCCTCTAAATCTTCAAAACGACCATTAGTACAAGAACCCAAAACAACCTGATCGATTTTGGTGCCTTCTAGTTTGGTTATGTTGTGTACGTTGTCTACTTGGTGTGGTGCTGCTATCTGTGGTTCTAGTTTGGATACATCGATCTCAATCTCCTGTATGTAATCCGCGTCGGGGTCGGATTTTAGCCATTCTGGTGCCTCAGCACCGGTGTATTGTTTTGTTTTTTTGTCTGGTTCTATTATTGCTGTTTTTCCGCCCATTTCTATTGCCATGTTGGTTATTGTTGCTCTGCTTGGTATTGTTAGTTGTTTTGTTGTTGGGCCTGTGAATTCTATTGCTTTGTATAGTGCTCCGTCGGCTCCTATTTTTCCGCATAGTTTGAGTATTATGTCTTTGGCGCTTGTGTTTTTTGGTAGTTTTCCGGTTAGGTTTACTTTGATTGTTTCTGGTACTTTGAACCATAGTTTTCCTGTTGCGAATGCTGCTGCCATGTCTGTGCTGCCGACTCCTGTTGCAAAGGCGCCTACAGCTCCATATGTACATGTATGGCTGTCCGCACCAATCACCAACTGCCCTGGCTTAACATGGTTCTCCAACATCAACTGATGACAAACACCCTCACCAACATCATAGAGTTTTATGTTGTTTTCTTTAGCGAACTCTCGCATCATTATGTGGAGTTCTGATGCTCCTTCACTTTTGCTTGGTGAGATATGATCTATAACCAATGCCAGTCTTTCTGGATAGGCAATATCCATGTCCATCTGTTTAAATGCGTTTATTGCCAGTGGTGCTGTGCCGTCTTGAGCCATTGCTAGGTCAACGTCTACAAGTACTACGTCTCCAGCTTTGGCTTCTTCTCCAAATTTTTCTGAAAATATATTTTCTACTATTGTTCCCAAAATTTAAACCTCCTTATCGAAATGTCTATTCATTATTTCTTTGAATTCTTTGTCAAGTATGCAGGAGCTTCTTTTGTTTTCTTCATATAACTGCTGTATATCGTTATAAATCTCTTTAATCCGTTTATCGTTTTTATCGACTTTTAACTCGATGTTTTGTTCTTTTAATATGTCGTTGGTTTTTTTAGCTATCACTTCACGCCCGGATGAGTCACCGATCATGAATTTTCGTTTAGCTCCAACCATCTCCGGTGGGTATGGTTCATATGTGAATGGGTTTTTGATAACTCCATCTGTGTGTATACCGCTTTCGTGTGCAAAAACGTTTTCTCCAACAACTGCTTTGTTGTATGGAACGTGGTAGTTTGCGTTTTCTTCGAGATAGTTGGCTAGGTCTTTGAGGACCGTTAGGTCATATTTATCTATTCCAAGTCGGTCGGTCAGGAATAACAATACTTTCTCTAGCTCGGCAACTCCTGCCCTTTCACCAAGCCCCATAACGGTCATGTTGCCCCAGTTTGCTCCATTCCAAAACCCTGATAACACATTTGCAACCCCTAATCCATAATCATCGTGTATATGCAGTTCAATGTCCTTTACTCCAAGGTCTTTTATCTCTCTGACTAACTGGGGAATAGAGTAAGGTAGTTTTCCTTCAAAAGGAATTCCGTAGTTAAGGGTATCACAAATTCTGATTACTGCATCAGAATCTATCTCAATAATCTCTTCTATAAATGGAAGTACGAAATCTTCAACTTCAGCTCTCGTTACGTCTTCAACGTGACATCTAGGCGTTATTCCGTGATCAACAACCCCTTGCACAACCTCTAGATAACTCTCTTTAGCTTCCTCTCGACTTTCAAAACCTATTTTATCAAATAGATGGCAATCAGAAACAGAAGTTAATATACCCGTTTCTTCAATCCCATCCATACTTGTTACAAGCTCGATATCTTTTTTAGAAGCCCGGATCCACCCCGTTACCTCCGGTTTATCATAACCTAAATCAATCATCTCACGAGTAACCTTCCGGTCCCTATCACTATACAAAAAGTTCTCAACCTTCTCAACCCCGATTTGATGTAAGTATTTATATATCTGAAGTTTATCCTCGCTTTTTATGACGACACCGGGCATTTGAGCACCCTCTCTTAAAGTACCGTCACTTATCTTAATCTCTTGATCAACTGGTAACTCAATATTTGGAAGATCTTCATATGATGTGATCATTTTAACCGCCTACTAAATTATTAAGACCCATCGAGTCATTAAGAAAAAAACCCTAGCTAAAACAATGAGCCCTATATAATGTAACGCTTAACCCTACCGTTTTCCCAAAACACTTATTCTTTTATGAAGATATAACTTCTCCAGAACCACCAAAGAATCCATAAATAGATAGGTCTTTTTGGTTACAATAGTTCTCGATAACCCAATAATATTTACTAGTTAACTTGAAAGTTTTTGTAAACACCATGGGTTTTGAGAGTTAATAATTTAGCTGGATGTGTTTCTATGTCAGGTAAAAAAATTACAGAAAAAGAGGTTAAAAATATCTCGGATTTCGCTAGAATCCACCTAGATGAAGAGGAAATAAGTAATCTAGTACCACAACTAAACGAGATACTTGATTACTTCGATAAGATAGATGAAGCCGATACAGAGGGATTGGAGCCATTGTTTGGAATCCACAGCCAAACAAACAAACTGCGAGAAGACGAAGTTGGAGAGAGTCTAACACAAAATACCGCTTTAAGCAATGCAAAAGATATTGAAGACGGATACTTCAAGTCACCGAGGGTGAGAGATTGATAGAAGCATGGAAAACAACCCAAAAAATAAAAAACGGCGAAACCACCTCAACAGAAGTTGTAGAAAAAACAATAAAAAAAATAGAAGACAAAGAACCCCAAATCAACGCATACATAACCGTTGAAAAAGAAAAAGCCCTAGAAAAAGCCAGAGAAATCGATCGATTAATCGAAAAAAATGAAGACCCAGGGATGTTAGCCGGAATACCTGTCGGAATGAAAGACGCAATATCAACAGCTAAAACAAAAACAACCTGCGGCTCTAAAACACTTAAAAACTACAAACCACCATACGACGCATACGTAGTAGAACAAATAAAAAACGCAGGCGGCATAATAATTGGAAAAACCAATTGTGACGAATTCTGCATGGGAAGCACAACCGAAACAAGCTATTTTGGAGCAACCAAAAACCCCATAAACCCCGAACTGGTTCCAGGAGGATCATCCGGAGGAAGTGCAGCCGCAGTAAAATATGGAGGAGCATCAATAGCCCTAGGATCCGATACAGGCGGGTCAGTAAGATGTCCAGCAGCCTTCTGCAGCCTAGTAGGCCTTAAACCAACATATGGACATATCTCCAGACATGGATTGGTAGCATACGCAAGCTCACTAGACCAAATAGGCCCAATAACCACAAACGTTAAAGACGCAGCCCTAACATACGACGTGATATCTGGAAAAGACCCAAACGACCCAACTTCAACAAAATCTAAACAAAACCACTATCAAAACCTAAAACCCGAGACAGAAGTCACACTCGGAATACCAAAAGAATTGATGGAGGAAGGCATCAATCCCGATGTCAAAAACAAAGTAAAAAACAAAATAAGTGATCTAGAAGACCAAGGCGCAAATATAAAAACGGTGAGTATACCAAGCCTGGAGTATGCATTACCAGCCTACTGCATAATAAGCATGAGTGAAGCCAGCAGCAACCTAGCCCGATACGACGGAGTAAGATATGGATATACTACAGGAAAAAATGACGACTGGAACACCGTTTACAAAAAGACACGAGCCCAAGGATTTGGAGATGAAGTAAAAAGACGGATAATACTAGGGTCATATGCATTAAGCGCTGGATATTACGACCGTTACTACAACAAAGCACTAAAAATACGTCAACTACTTAAAAAAGAATTTGAAAAAGCCTTTAACAAAGTAGACGCATTAATAGCTCCAACAATGCCATACAAACCATTCAAAATCGGAGAAAAAATAGATGACCCATTATCACTATACATGGGAGACGCATTAAACGTACCCGTAAACATGATAGGCAGTCCATCAATAACAATACCAACAAGCCATAACGAGCCAGTTGGAATACAGATAATAGGCAACCACCACCAAGAACAAAAAATACTGAACATCGCTTACGCAATGGAGGAAACAAAATGACAGAGGTCGACACAACAATTGGATTAGAAGTACATATACAGCTAGACACCGAAAGCAAGTTATTCTGCAGCTGCAGCACAGACTACCGAGAATCACCCCCAAACACCCATACCTGCCCAACATGCCTTGGACTACCAGGAACCCTACCCAAACTAAACAAAAAAGTAATTAGATACGGCGTTATGGCAGCATACGCATTAAACTGCGAAATAGCAGATAAAATGAATTTTCATAGAAAAAACTATTTCTATCCAGACCTCGCAAAAGGATTCCAAATCACACAATACGACAAACCAATCGCCCAAAACGGAGAAATAAAACTAAAAGACGAAACACCCATCAGAATACGTAGAATACAGATAGAAGAAGACCCCGGCAGACTCATACACCCAATATCCTCAAGATACACATACACAGACTACAACCGATCCGGAATGCCATTACTTGAAATCGTCACAGAACCCGACCTATCAACACCACAAGAAGCAAGAGAACTCCTAAACAAAATACGAGAAATACTAGAATACCTAGGAATATTCAACGGAGCCCTAGAAGGCTCACTAAGATGCGACGCAAACATATCAATTGAAGGAGGAGGAAGAGCAGAAGTCAAAAACATATCATCATACAAAGGAGCAGAAAAAGCCCTCCAATACGAAATAACAAGACAAAAAAACCTCCGCAGAAGAAACAAAGAAGTCAAAAGAGAAACCAGACACTTCGATGAAGAACAAGAAATAACACGATCAATGAGAACAAAAGAAGAAGAACACAACTACCGATACTTCCCCGAACCAGACATACCAACAATCCAAATAACCCAAAAAATCAAAGAAAAAGCAAAAAAAGACCTCCCCGAACTACCAGAAGAAAAAAGAAAAAGATTCATCAAACAATACAAAATCACATCAGACCTAGCAAAATCACTAACACAAACAATAAGCTGGGCCAAATACTACGAAGAAACCGCAAAACAAACAGACCCCAAAACAGCAGCAACCTGGATAGCCGATGTACTAAAAGGCGAACTAAACTACCGAGACATGACACTACAACAAAACCCAATAAAACCCAAAGAAATGGCCACAATCACCAACAAACTAAACCAAGACAAAATCACAGAAAAAGGAGCAACAACCATAATAAGAACAATACTAGACAAAGGCGGAACACCCAAAGAGATAATCAAACAAAAAAACCTCAAAGCCATACAAAAAGACCAAACCCTAAAAGCAATCGAACAAGCAATACAAGAAAACCCAGAAGCCGTACAAGACTACTACAACGGCAAACCAGAAGCAATAAACTACCTAGTAGGACAAGTAATGAAAATAACAAAAGGCAAAGCAAAACCAGATGAAACAAACAAATTAATAACCAAAAAACTGGAGGAAAACGCTTGAACAAACTAATAGTAGCTGAAAAAGACAAAGCAGCCAAAAGAATAGCTGAAATACTCTCAAAAAACAACTACAAAACCAAAAAAATAGGCAAAACAAACGTCTACGAATACAACCAAAACGGAAACAAAAACCAAGTAATAGGACTACGCGGACACATAATGAAAATCGATTTCCCAAAACAATACAAAGACTGGCAAGCCCAAGAACCAAAAGAACTCATAAGAGCAGACATAGAAAAAAAACCCCTACACTCAGGCATAGTAAAATCACTCAAAAAACTCGCCAAACAAGCAGACACAACAATAATAGCAACCGACTACGACAGAGAAGGAGAACTAATAGGAAAAGACGCCCTCGAAGTCATAGAAAACCAAAACCAAAACATAAAAAACAAAAGAGCAAGATTCAGCGCACTAACACCCAACGACGTAAACCAAGCATTCCAAAACACAGGAGAAATGGACTACAGACTATCAAGCAGCGGAGAAGCAAGACAAATACTCGACCTCGTATGGGGAGCATCACTAACCAGATATATCTCACTCACAGCACATAGATACGGAAACAACTTCCTATCAGTAGGAAGAGTACAAACACCAACACTCGCAATAATAGTCGACAAAGAAAAAGAAATCGAAGCATTTGAACCCACACCATACTGGGAAATAAACCTAACACTAAAAACCCAAAACCAAAAATTCCAAGCACAACACACAGAAGGCAGAATCTGGAAAAAAGAAAAAGCAAACCAAATCCACAAAAACATCCAAAAAACAGCAACAGTCACATCAATAAAAACCAAAACCAAAAAAGACAAACCACCAACACCATTCAACACCACCGCCTTCATGAGAGCCGCCGGAGCAATAGGCCTAAACCCATCACGAGCAATGAACACCGCAGAAACACTCTACACAGCAGGATACATCAGCTACCCAAGAACAGACAACACAGTATACAGCGAAAGCCTAGACATCAAACAAAAACTAAACATGCTACAAAGCCATCCAGAATTCCAAAAAAACGTAAAAAAAATACAACAACAAAAAACAATCACACCAACACAAGGAGACAAAACAAGCAAAGACCACCCACCAATACACCCAACACAACTCGCAGACAAAGACAAACTAAACAAAACAGAATGGAAAGTATACGAACTAGTAGTAAGAAGATTCCTAGCAACACTCTCACCACCAGCAACCAAAAAACGAATAACAATAAAACTAAAAACAGGCGGCGAACCATTCCAAACAAAAGGAACCAAATACACCAACCTCGGATGGAGAGAACACTACCCATACTACAAAACAAAAGAAACAATCCTACCAGAACTCAAAGAAAAACAAGAACTAAAAATCAAAGAAAAACACAAAGAATCAAAACAAACAAACCCACCAAACCGATACAGCTCAAACAGACTAATAACCAAAATGGACAAAAAAGGACTCGGAACAAAAGCAACACGACACAACATAATATCAAAACTATACAACAGAAACTACATCTACGGAGACCCACCAAAACCCACCAAAACAGCCGAAGCAGTAATAGAAACACTCGAAAAATACGCAGAAAGAATAACACAACCAGACATGACCTCAACACTAGAAAAAGAAATGAACCAAATAATAGACGGAGAACTAGAAAAACAAGACGTAATCGAAGAATCAAGACAAATGCTAGAAAAAATATTCCAAGACCTAAACAAAAACAAAGAAAAAATAGCAGACTCACTAAGAACAGGACTCCAAAAAGACAAAATCATCGGCCCATGCCCCAAATGCGGAGAAAACCTCAGAATAATGAGATCCAAAAGAGGAAGCAGATTCGTAGGCTGCAGCGGATACCCAGACTGCAACCACTCACTACCACTACCAAAAAGAGGAAACCTAATCCGAACCAAAAAAACCTGCCCAGACCACAACCTAAACAAACTCAAAGTAACATACAACAAAAACAAAAAACCATGGACACTCGGATGCCCAAAATGCAACTACGACGAATGGCAAAAAAACAAAGACAAAGACAAAGACAAAGACAAAGACAAAGACAAAAACAAAAAATAAAAATATCTAAACCCCTCTAATTAAGGGGTTTACCCCTCTAGCCCGCTCAACCAATACATTTTTATTTTTGGTTCTTAGTGGTTTTTAGAGATAGGCCTTAAATCTATTCTCATCATCCACACTAACAACTTTAGGGTCAACCTGAGAATCAGATAAAACAAAACTCATTATAGTAACATTCTCACCAACACTGATTTTGTTGGCCGCAGCGCCATTAATGCAAATTTCTCCAGAACCTGGTTCACCAGGAATGACGTATGTTTCAAGCCTAGCTCCAGATGTATTACTAACAACCAAAACACGTTCATTAGGCCATAAACCAACATACTTTAACAACTCACTATCGATAGTGATACTACCCATATAATCGACATCTGCTTCAGTAACCCTAGCCCGATGAATCTTAGACTTCAAAACACTTCTCATTAGAAAACACTCCAAGATCTAAATCAAAAATCCTTAGCCCTTAAAAACAATAACAGTTTCGAATAACAAAAAAATAATAAATAGTATATGGAAAGAAACGGAGTATCGGTGATAACCACGGTTTTTTTGTTAGGACTGTTAAGTGATCTATTTTTATTTTAAAACGGTAATTTTTGATGAAGAAGGGAACATCATTCCCTACTTAAATAAAAAAAGGAGTCTGATGGCCCGTTTAACGATAATTTCGGGAACTCCTTTACTTTTTTTTGTTTTTGTTAGAAATCTTTTTATGTTTATATTTGATAAAATAGTTTGTTATGTTAATGGAAGCACTTAAGTATCCTATTAAGGAAGATAAAGGGTTAATTAATATATTAATTGGTGGTTTATTACTCATATTGTCGTTTTTGTTGATACCTGCGTTTATAGTGATTGGTTATTTAATTAAGGTTGGTGCTGAAACCTCTAAGGGGTCTGATAAATTAATAGAGTTTGGTGAATGGATTAATTTATTGGTAACTGGTTTTGTTGGCTGGATAATCACTATTATCTACTCAATAATACCTTTTTTGATTTGGGGTTTAATAGCATTTGTTTTAATTGGTGTATTAGGTCTTGGTGGTGATTCAGCGTTTGTAGCTGGAATTGGTGTTTTAGGTTTCATAGTACTATGGCTGCTCGGATTGTTGATTGGAATATTGATTTATTACACAGTTCCTGCTGCATTGATAAACTATGGTCGTGAAAGTTCATTTAAAGCGGCTTTCCGATTATCCCAACTTAAAGAAATCTGGATGACAAGAGAATACTTCACAGCAGCTTTATTACCAATCTTCTTGATGATCATACAGTACATAGTGATTACGATACTAGGATTTACAATAATAGGGCTTATTTTAGTTCCATTCGTTGCATTCTATTTCCATCTAGTGATAATACGAATATTCGGAATTGCTTTCCGACAAGTAGTAGGCGGAACATCCGGACTATAAACTAAAAACCAAATTAATATAGCCTAATGGGTTTTTAGGTTTCCCTCCAAAAAACCTTATTTATTCTATTTTTTTTCTGTTTTTGGGGAAAGTGATAAGTAATATAATTGAGAGAATTTTTATATAGGGATGGTGTTTAAAGCTGTCTCTGGAGGTAATTTATATGGTTAGAATACCTGATGAGGTTTTGGATTTGATTGGCGACCCTGATACTCAGATTGTTTTGGCGACTGCGGATGATGATTCTGTTCCGAATGCAGTGCCTATGAGGAATGTGTGGATAGTTGATGATGATAAAATGGCTTTAGGTGATGTTTTTTTCGATAAAACAAGAGAAAACATTGAGGCTAATGGAAGGATTAGTTTGAGTCTCTGGAAAGGTACTGAGGGATATCAAGTTAAAGGTAGTTGTGAAGCAATTAAATCCTCTGGTCCTTTGTTTGAAGAGAAAAAAGAGATGCTTGCGGAGAAAATGGATCTTGATTTAAAGGCTCTATGCATGATTGACGTAGAAGAGGTGTATTCCACTACTCCAGGACCTGAAGCCGGTTCTAAAATAGTTTAAATAAAAAAAGGGGTGTTGGGGGGGTTCATTCCCTCCGTTTTTCTTTTTTTAGGCTTTGATTTTGTTTTTTTGTTGTTTTTGGTTTTCTATGATTGATTTTGGTAATACTTGGAGTAATATGTCTTCGGCTTCGTTTTTGGATTTATTGAATTTTGCTATTTCGCTTAATTTTTTTTCCCCGACCTTGGTTTCTTTTACGAGGTCTATGTGTTCGTCGTATGGGAGTTTTATTCTTAATCCATCTAGGTGTAGTACTATGGGGCTGTGTCGGGCTTCATGTTTTTCTAGTGGAAGTTCTTTCTGTAGTATTTCTTTTATTTCTAGTGGATGAATTGTTAATGGGTCTTCGTTGATTTTTTGTCTTTCTTTTTCGATTAATTGGCCTAATGCGTCTGCGATTTCATCTAGTTTTTCTTGGTCTTCGGTTTTTCTCATTCTATCTACTTTGCGGCCGACTCCTGGTATGTATTTGTCTGCGTTTTCTAGTTCTTCTATTTCTGGAGCGCCGACTGCTATAACTGGTTTTTTTATGTTTTTAAGTAGTTTGTGTTTATGGTTGACGAGGCAGTTTCCGAAGTTTCCTAGAATGAATACTGCTGCATCGTATTCTTCGATCATGGTTTCTTCTTCTTTGGTTATCTGTGAGATTCTTCTGCCGACTCCTCTTGCTATGCTGACTATGTTTGTTAGGGCTCCTGCTCTACGTAGTCTTTCTGCTATGTCGCAGACTGGGTGTGGTAGGTGGTGTCGGGATATGCTTGGAGATACTACTGCTATTTCTGTTCCTATTAGTTTTTCTTTAAAGATTTTTCCTTTTAGTTGGCTTGCTAGTTCTTCGATTGTTGGTACGTCTTCTTGGGGGATTGCGGTTAGCATTGTGATTTCTCTTGATTCTTTGTTTTTTTGTATTATGTAGCCTCCGAGGTCTTCGATTTTCTCGATCATTAGGTTTGATTTATAGACTCCTCCTTGGTATGTGAGGAATTCGTACATCTTTTAGGCCTCCGTTATTTTGTTGTGGGTTTTTTGGAGACGTTCTATCCATTTTTCTTCCATTGGTTCTTCGGTTGCTAGTATTGTGAAGACTTTCTTGGATTTAAGGCTTCTTCGGACTCTAAATCCTTCTGGTATTATCTGCCAACTAAGGTTTAGTAGTGTGTCTGTTATTTCTTCGCTTGGGGTTAAAACCATGTCTTCTATTTCGCTTTTTTTTATGTCTTTACAGATGATTTCAAGTCTTGTTGGTTGTTCGACGTTTGATTTACCAAATTCTTTCCATAGTTTTGATAGGAGGTTTGATGCGTAGCCTTCGTCACGTATTTCAAGTGTACATCCTTCTTCTGTGTCTCGTAGTTTTGCTATGTTTTTGATTTTGATTGGTTCTCGAATTCCTTTTACTTTGATGGAGATTATGAATATTGGTTCTTTTACTTCTATAACCATGTGTATGTGTTCTACTAAACTTGATATACGTGAGTTTCTTATGATATCTCTAGCGATGTCTTTGTATCCTGCTCCTTCATCATTTGTTGGGCTTTCTACAGTTATCTTCAAGTTATTGGGCCTCCAATTTAGTGGTTATCTTAGGTTTTAGGTTTTTTATCGGGTTTTTCTATCTGTTTTTTTAGTAGGTTTGTCTCTGTTTCGATGTATTTTGCGAGTAATCTGGATTCGTTTTCTGATAGGTTGTATTCTAATCTGAGTACGTCTTTGTCTATATATCTTCCTTCTTTGGTTTTGTAGTTTTTTATGTATTTTTTGTTTTGTGTTTCTGTGATTTTGTCTCCGATTTTTTTGACTTTTTCTGTTATGCTGTCTTGTTTTTCTTTCCATCTCCATCCTGTTGATTCGTATGTATCGAATGTGTAGTTGGTTTTTGGAATTCCTTTGATTTTTAGTTCTATTTCCATTGGTTCGCCATCTGGACCTATATCTTTACAGAAAACGGCGTCTTTTTTTGTTAGTTTTTTTATTTTATCGCTGGATAGTCTTCTTATTTCTGGGTGTACGTCTTTTCCTGTGTGTCCTATTATTATTAGGTGTCCTTTGTGTTTTCTGAATTTTTTTAGTAGTTTTGAGAAGTATTTTGTTGTGTCATAGCTGTCGGAACCATATCCGGATACGTGGCTTGATGCTTCGTCGAAAACGAAGATTTTTTCTTTTTTATTGCTTGAAAGCCATGTTTTTAGGGCTTGGAAGTTATCGATGTATCTTTCTTTCTCTTTAAAGCTTTTGATGTTGCTGCCGATTTCTCTTCCATGTCCATTTGATTTCCAGAGTTCGGCTAGAAGTAACGCTAGGTCGGTTTTACCGGTACCCATTTTTCCATATACATAGCAGATCCAGACCGGTTGATCCATCTTTCTTTCTATTTTTCTGAGTGTTTTAATTCCTGAGATGTCTCTTCCACGGGTTTTCCGGCCACTAACTCTTTTCATAACTGATATGTTGCCATCTATAACTGCTTTGTTTAATAGTGATGTTGCTTCTTTTCTGATTATTGAGATTGCTAGTTCACTGTCCATGAATTCAAGTGGGAGTTCTTTTTCTACTTTTTCTGATTCTCTATGGATTTTTTGCCAGTTGTGTGATAGATAGCTAAGGAGGTCGAGTGTTTTTTTGTTTTGAACTAGCCCCATATGTCTATGTAGGTATTGTATGTCGTCGTTGTCGACTTTTTCTTTGAGTTCTGAAGTGGATATGGATAGGGCTGATGGCTTAACCAAAAAAACCAGAACTCCCGTTTTTATTTTGTTTTTTTGTTTTATTCGACATCTTTTTCATTCTCTCCGAATTCTTTTATCGTTTTCTCTACAACTTGGTTGACTATTTCTCCGTTGTATATTGATTGTTTTTCTATATGGCTAGCCATCTCCATTGTTATTTGATTTACTGCGTCCCTAACCATTGAGGGCATTCGTATTCTTGTTTTTAATCCTTTTTGAGCCATTTTTGTTAGTTTATCATGGATTTCTTGAATTTGTTCTTTATTTCTCAATAACTCGATATCGCTTACCGATCCTCGCCATGTGCCCTTTGCCTCCATTGTTTCAGGGTTGAATGATTTGCATATAAGTAGGTCTCCTTTTTTAGTTTTTTCTTTATGCAGTTTTCCTTCAACTACCTCTAGTTTTTGATATTGTTTTTCAGTTAACCTCCATAACCCGATTTCTCCCTCGTTAACTCCGATTTGAAGTATGTATCTTTGTTTGGGTTGAACTAACCAATCGATTAGTTTGGTTGCTGGTATGAAAGCGATTAAGCTACCTAAAACTAGTGTTAGGTAGAATACTGTGATGTATTGAGGCGGATCTAAGAAGGGTATTGTTAGGCCTATTGTTGTTATTAGAATTAGTGTTGTTGTGGCTGGCTGTTTTTTTATTTTATCTATCCATTTATCTATTGAACTACCTCCCTTTTTTATAGATATCTGTTTATTAGGTTAACCCACCATTCAACGGATTGGTTGAATATCTCTGTTATTGAGTCTACTCCACCCATTATTAGGGGTATTCCTAGGAAAAGTATCGCTAGTAGGAATATTATCTGTATTATTAGTTGGTATCTGGATTTCTTTTTGTTTTTAGACATGTTTTTACCTCTATAACTTGTTTATAGTATTCTATCTGGTTTGATTGATTCTTGTTGACGTTTTTTGGTTGCAATTAATGTGATGACTCCGATCCCGGTTATTATCCCTCCAATGGCTGCAGCTCTAACCTCCATCCAGCCGGGGTCTTCTTCTAACATACCTGTTTTTTCTATTAGTATCAGGGATTTTGTTGGAGTTGTTATTCCGAGAGCAGCTTCTCCTCGATTTTCGGTTACTTTATAACTGATTTTTTGGGTGCCTGGCTCTATTAAGAATGTTTCTTCGTTTATTATGATTAAATCAGTTCCAGTTGTTCTTATTCCGGTTGCATCACTTAGGGTTATTTTTAGGTGTGTCTCTGTTTCTATTTCTAGATTGAATTTATTGTCTGTAGCATCATAACTGTAATCTATTATGTAGGCGTTTCGATCTATCTGTATTGGTGTGCAGTATATTTGTTGAGTGGTTATGGATACTGATATTACTATTAGAAGTATTAGTAAACTGGATATCCGTATCCAGTTTATATAGTTGTTTTTGTTTTGTTTTGGCTTGAGTTTTTGTTTCACTTGTTTACCTCCGTAAGATGAGTATGGCTATTAGGATTGTTGTTATGATTATCCAGTAGTTTGTTTGGGTTGGTGGAGGATATATACTGGATTGGTTTATGTCTAATATTTCGTTGTACATTTCTTGGATTTCTTTGAGGTCTTCATTTAGTTTGTTTGGCTCAATGTTTTGATGGTTGTAACACTGGAAAGTAACTTCGTTTATATGGTTTCCATCGATGTCAATTATTTTTGTTACTTTAAACGTTGTGTCTTGTAGTAGTTGGATTCCATCGTTGTTCAGTATGTAGAGTAATGAGTCGTCTGTCCAGTTTGTTGTGTTGTAGGTTGATCCATTATTGATTGTTTTTGTACCATTGAAGTCATAGTTTGTGAACAACATTCCTGTAATCGATTTGTTTGTTTGTAGGTGTGGTGATTGTTTTATTTGGATTTCGAACCTTTCATGTAGTGTTGTGTTTATTCCTAGTAATGTGAGTTCGGCTGCTGCATATCCATAATAACCGGTCTGGTTATATTGTGTGTTAAGTTGTCCTGCTAGTATGTAGGGATCTATTAATTCGGTTTGGTTTATTTCTCCTTTTGTATATAGGTCATATACTTCAGTTATATATTTGTCTGCGTTGTCAACCATCATGTCGTGGCGGTCAATTAGTTTTTGTTGTAGGTTGTTCCATTTGCAGTTGTCTATCACTATCGATTGAGTTCCATGAGGAGAGCTAGCTTTTATACTGGATTCAATGCATTCTGCAGCACCATCCATTACAGGTTGGTCGCTGTATGTTATCAATTCGAATAATTTGGTTCCATGGTTGTTTGGTACACTGGAAACTTCTTTTGGTTCTAGGTCTGTTACCGTTATGTTTGTTCCATTTAGAAGTGTTACTGTGTTGTTATATGTTTTAATTTGGTCATGGGTTCGAGTGTCGGTCTGAGTGCTGCCGTCTTGCCAACTACTATATTTATATTTAAATTCAGCGTGGAATGGTTTTTCAATCGCTGTATTGCTTTGATTGTTCAGGTTTTTGAGATGTAGTAATGTTTTGATCTGACTGTTTAACTGCATGTCAAGGTTTTGTTGTATACCTGAGTAATGGTCTGAAACTATCTTTGTCGTGTTTGCTTTAGCAGCTGACAATGATACATCGTTTGATAGGTCTTGAGCCACCTGGATTTTAATTTTTGACCAAACAATGTTCTCCGTGTCTTTAAGGTGGTTTTCGGTTATTGTTAGGAAGGTGGATTCATCTCGATTCATGTGCAGGGCATAATCATAGATAATTGCTGAGTTGTATTCCGCTGTTTCATTAAGGTCTCCTATCGATAAAAATGTCCTTATCCAGTCCCAACCCATCCCTATCTGTAGGTCTGTACCTGGTATGTCGATTGGGTTTGTCATGACTCTGATGCAGTCATAAATAATTTCTTTACCAATTTCCTGGATTTTATCGTTTAATGAAGATTCTATTGTTTCTTCTGTATGGCTTGCTGAGGCAACTCCAGTTATTAGGTTTAAAAATAGTATTAATAGGATTGTTGTCGTCAACAATTGCTTAGGTCGATAGACAACTATAAGTGTTGCCTCCATACAACTGTTACCTGGGGGTTTTTATGGCTCGATGTTTTTTGGTCTATTTTCACTCCCCCATTGTTAGGAAGGCATATCCTAGTACTGTTGTAAGGAAGGCGGCCATTGTGAAGAGAGGATCGCTGTAAACCATGTTTGATAGCGGTTCGAAATGTTCGATACCAATAAGCAGGAATATTGTTGCTGCGATTGTTCCTAATTGATATCCCTGTAGTTTCATGAGTTCTTGTCCACCACTCTCCATGTAGCCTATCATTAATGCCATTAACGCGATGTAGTTGGCCTGGTCATCAATATTAATGTTCATGAACTCTAGAGTTCCAAGTCCAAATGTTATCATGCTTGTAGCTGTGAATACTAGGAGTAGTAGTGGTGCTGTGGGGTTTTTTCTAAAATCTTTTATTCCTATATTGATCAACTCCTTTTTAGGGCTTTTTAGGCCTTTGTTATAGGTGGTTAGGGTTGGTAAATAAAACAACCGATTAATAGACTAAAATTAGACTAAAAACGTTTTTATTGGAGATAGAACACAAAAACACCAAACAAAACCAAACAAAAACCAAAAAAAAGCAATAAAAACCAGAACACCAAACAAAAATAAACAAAAAACTTAGAAACCTCCCTAACTAATCATTGAAACCAAAAAAAAATACACACAACACAAATAAAGAAACAGATACAACAAAAACATACATACTCAGTATAACATACCCATCAATGAACTCATACCTAAAGCCATGTGTTTCCCTCAATCTATAGTGTATTAATCCTTTTACTTAGAGCCCTAACCACCCCAATGCAAACCACAAACCAAAAAATTCTCAAAACTACCTAAATAGATTTATTTATAATTATTTTTCTCTTCACCAACCAGTTGATCAGCCAACCTAATAGGTTCAGGAAGTTTATATCCATCAAGACAGTTATCAACAACCTCAACAGCAGTTTTGGGTGAAACCCTATGTCCTGGGCTTACATAAATTGGATTACAGGCCTTTTTAGTTAAGAAACAATAGCCAACCAAATCGCCATCCAACCTAATCTCCGTACAATCACCAACTTTGTTGGGCTCACTAACCAACTCCCCACACAAAAGATTCTTAGTAACCCCAATCGTTGGCAAATCAAGCTCTACACCAATATGAGTTGCCATCCCTGCCCGCCTAGGATGTATGATGCCAGAACCATCAACCAAAACAATATCTGGAGCCCTATCAAGAGAACTTAATGCATCAATAGCAGATGGAGCCTCTCTAAATGCCAGTAAACCAGGTATATAAGGAAAATCCAACTCTCTAACAGATACACTCTTTTCAACTAAATCTCCACCAACACCTATTGTTACAGCAACAGAAACCACATAATCTCGCTCGATAAAACCCTGATCTACACCACCAACCAACTTAATGTCACCAAAATCATCAAAAATCTCTGCTTTATCAGCAATAGAATGCTGTAACCCAATCAACTCATCCTTAGACTTCATACTTAACATCACCTCCAACCCAAAGGAGGTGGTCTTATCCCTATGTTCATACAAAAAACCTAGGTTGATTAAACTAAACCTTGTCTTCGATAAACCTACTTATCTTATCAAGAGCTTCCTTTAAAACATCCTTTGAGTTAGCGTAAGAACACCGTATATATCCTTCACCGGCCTCGCCAAAAGCTGTTCCTGGAACAACAGCTACCTTTTCTTCTTCAAGTAATTGACGAGAAAACTCTTCAGAACTAAGCCCCGTCTTCTTGATTGATGGGAATACATAGAAAGCTCCCTTCGGCTCCACACACTTCAGACCCATCTTATTAAACCTTCCATAAACCAACCTACGACGCCGGTTATACTCACTCACCATCTCCTGAACCTCACCATCACAGCTTTCAATAGCCTCAACAGCAGCTTTTTGAGAAACTATTGGAGCGCATAACATCGTATATTGATGAATCTTATTCATCGCAGAAATAACTTTTTTAGGCCCAGCAGCATAACCAATTCTCCAACCGGTCATAGCATGTGATTTGGAAAAACCATCAAGTAAAATACATTGCTCTTTCATTCCCTCAAAATCCAGTGGACTATGCAACTCATCATTATATACAAGTTTACTATATATCTCATCACACAACAACGGTACATCAAACTCCTTTGAAATCCGCGATATTTCTCTAGCAGTATCAAGATCTAAACAACTACCAGTAGGGTTATTAGGATTGTTTATAACCATTAAAGCAGTATCACTAGAGATATTTTCTCGAATAACATCTGGAGATGGAACAAACCCAGACTCCATATCCAACTTAATTCTCTTAGTCTTACCTCCACTAAACTTGACACAAGGGTCATATGACACATAAGATGGTTCAAAAACGATAACCTCATCACCAGGATCAACAACTGACCTCATTGCCAAATCAAAAGCCTCACTCACTCCAGTAGTAATCAATATCTCTTCCTTAGGGTCATAATCTATGGAATACCGCTCCCTTAATTCCTCAGCGATAAGCTTACGAAGCTCTAATAAACCCTTATTCGAAGTATAAGACGTATAACCAGTTTCAAGAGAATAAATTCCAGCTTCTCTAATCCGCCAAGGAGTTACAAAATCCGGTTCACCAACCCCAAGCGAAATCACATCATCCATATTCAAAACAAGCTCGAAAAACTCCCTAATCCCCGATGGCGGAACATCCTTCAATCTACTAGAAACCTTCATAATACAAATCCTCCATAACAAACAACTCCACAAAACTATCAAGGAGATATAGATAACCTTTTATTATCCTCTTTGACAAAGAAAACCTCCCCATCCTCCTTATAAGTCTTAAGAACAAAATGCGTCACAGTATCCCTGACACTCTCAAGAGTACTAATCTTCTCAGAAACAAAAGAACTAACCTTCTTCATAGACCTCTCCTTCACCAAAATCTGCAGATCATTCTCCCCCGAAATAAGCCTAATAGTCTCAACCTCAGGAAACCTAGCAATCCGCTCAGCAATATCATCATAACCACTCTCCCTACTAAGCTCGACATTAAGCTCTATCGAAGCATAAACATACTCCTCACCAGCCAAATCCCAATCAATCAAAGCCATATACTTCTTAATAACACCCTCCTCCTCAAGCCTCTCAATACGAGACTCAACCTCATCCAAATCAAGATCAACCATATTAGCAAGATCCTCACACGAAGTACGGGCATCACCCTCCAAAACATCAAGAATTTCAACATCCTTAGAATCCATCAAAAACACCAATACAACAATTAATCCCAAAGCATATTTAAACTAACAATACAAAACCAACAAAAAAAACAAAAAAACTAAATAAAAACAAAAAACAAAGAAAAAGATAAAAAACCTATAAACACCAATACAACAATTACTATTGATATAAAACTGGTTAAAATCTTTTCTGCCGAGAACCATCCTCCAAAACATCAGGTTTAGTGAATTAGAAGGTCATTAAGAGTAGTAATATTCACCTTCTCTTTTTTGTTTTCTATCTAGATGGCTGTTTTCTTTGTTAATTCTCGGTCGTCTTGTGTCTTCATCCCTCCGGAATGTTATTCCAAGAGTTTTTAGAAAGTTATTCATTCCTTCACGCATATCATATGGCCCATGAGCATGTCCTTCCACTCCAGGCTCCCCATCGAAAACCATTAAACGATCGCTCAATAAATCAATCATGTATATATCATGGTCCACAACCAATGCAGAGCTATCTCTACTTTGAACAATTCTTTTAATCGTTTTAATCGCCATAGTCCTCTGTTCAACATCTAGATGTGCTGAAGGTTCATCAAGTATATAAAGATCTGCTTTTCTGGATAGACACGCGGCTATTGCAACCCTCTGAAGCTCTCCACCACTTAAATCCCCTAGATCTGATTCAACCAATTCATCTATCGATAAAGGATTCATCAACCGGGTTTTGTAGTAAGAAGAACCATAATCACTAGAGATTGTTGCCAGGAAACTACCAACATCCATATCGACATCGGCCTTGATATACTGAGGTTTGTAAGAAATACTTAAATCTAAGTCAATATCTGTGTTGGTTGGCTCTGTCTTCCCTGCCAACATACTAACAACAGTTGTTTTCCCTATCGCATTAGGCCCGACAATACCTACTGTTTCACCTTGATATAACTGACCACCATCAATTTCAACGCGGAAATCACTGTATTCTTTAACAAGGTGTGGTAATGAAATTAATTTTTTACCACCTGTTCGACCAGTGGCACTTGCTTCCTTGAAATCTATAGATTCATCCCGAATCCGTATGTTTTCATCGGGCAAATATCCATCTAAGTATTGGTTTATTCCTTTTCTAACACCCTTTGGCTTAGTTATGATACCATAAGCGCCGGGATCACCATAACCGAGATGTAATCGATCTGTAAGTAAGTCAAGAATAGCTATATCGTGTTCAACAATTAAAACAGTACTCTCTTCAGGCATTTCACGAATAAAACTTGCAACCCTCTTCCGTTGATAAATATCTAGATATGGTGTTACTTCATCCATAAAATATAGATCTGCTTTTCTGGATAGACACGCGGCTATTGCAACCCTCTGAAGCTCTCCACCACTTAAAACATCCAGTTCCCGCTCCCAAATCTGTTTCAAATGAAGACGTTCAGCCACTTCATCCAACACACCTCTTTCATCAACACCCTGTAACAACTCACCAACTAAACCAGTATATGCTTCTGGTATCGACCTAATGTGCTGTGGTTTGATAGATATCTTAATATCCTGATTACTTACCTTTTCAAAATGAGTTTGAAGAACAGAGCCATTGAAATGTTCAATCACGTCACCCCAATCTTCAGCACCACTACCAAGGTTCGGGAATAAATCCCCTGAAAGAATATTGAGCGCGGTTGTCTTACCAATACCATTTGGACCTAAGATACCTGTTACATCTCCCTCTGAAACAAGCGGAAGTCGATATAAAACAAAACCGTTCTCACCATACCTATGAACCGCCTGTTCCTCCAGCTCTTCAGGCAAATTAACAATTGTAATAGCATCAAAAGGACATTTCCTGATACATATATTACAGCCTATGCAAATAGATTCATTAATCTCAGGCTTACCATCCTCAGAATTAACTACGATAGCTTCCTCACCACTACGAACCTTTGGACAGAAATTTATACATTCATCAGAACATTTCTTAGGCTGACACCGCTCCCTATCTAATACAGCTATTCTCAAATCAACCACCAACTCCTCAGAGGTTTAGAATCAAAGCCCAAGTGATATAAGCAAAAGTAATCGTCATAAACCCAACAAAAGCCCAATCCTTACCTCCAAAATCATCGGTATCAACATCAATAAATGGGAAAATACTCTGCTGTATCCACATAAAAAACAATATAACTATTAATCCAAAAACCTCTCTCTGCAGGGGTCCAGCTGGACCAGCTGAAATAACATAAGCAATGAAACCTGCAAGTATACCCATAATACCCGGTAAAGCCGTTTTCTTTAGAGCTTTCTTGTGTTCTGCATCAACCAAAAAATCACACCTACATTAAAATTATTATAACTCTCTGAATCTACTGATCCAAGTAAGTTACAACCCAATATACAAAAAAACTTTCCAACAAAAACCTACACGAACTGAAAAACTCAATTAACTATGTTTCCAATCAATTCATTAGCCCAATACTTAAATAAATCTTTGGCACAAACCACAGAACCAATTAAACAACCAAAAACAACAAAAAAATACCACTCGAACTTAATTCAAGATATTAAAACGAAAAAATAAAGTTTTATCCAAAAAACAATGATAAAACCCATTAATTAAGAACCAACCAATATCTGGTGGACATAGGGGAAATATGAATAGTCCACTAAGACTAATTTTATGAGATTTTAAGTTCAATTACTGTTGTAGGTTTACAACTGATATATCAATATATTGGTTTTTTAAACCTGTATTGAGAGTGGTATATTTGATGGAAGATTTAGAGGTTGTTAAGGATAACACCTATTCAATTGCTGTCGATGACAGTAGTTCTAGAGTGAGTATTTTGAACACTAAGTGTGGGTTATCAAAAATTTCACATGTACTTAAGGCGTTGGGTGTTGAAGGCCGGCCTTTTTCTTTTTTTGGCCCAGATGCCGGGATTACAAGAAACTATGAGCGTTGGGCAAATGGTTTTGGATATGGATGTGTGATTTCATGGCCGGATGAAGGATTGGCTTTTCCACAGATGAAGCCTAATGGTTGCGGTATGATTGTCAGCCGTATCGATGAGGCTCCAACAATAGATGAATTATCCAGTCGTATACTTCGTTTAAGTGAAAACCCACCTAGTTTGATGGGTAGAGAGATAGAGTGGGATGCTGGAGATAGTAATCATTTCGTTGAGGTTTTAAGAGTTGAAAGTTCAAAACATGGTGATTTAAATGAGGGGGATTATTGTGCTCTACTTCATACCTCTGCATCTGAATTAAAGAACCTGATGTATGATTTTGATAGATGGAGTGAAGAAGGTGGTAAATGGATCGATACTCCTTTTGGAGAAATGCTTGTTTTGATAGATAGTCTTGCATCGAGGTATTACAGCGAATTTAAGAAACTTGAAGAGTTTTCTAAAAAGAAGAGAGAGATAATTTTTGATCATCTATTTGATGAACACGAAATTATATGCAATCCTACGCACCAGGGATTGTTTAAAGAAAATGAAATCAGGTTAGGGCTATATGAATCGACGGATGGAGTTTATCCATTATCTTTGAGACCAGACCTACCGGTATATTTAGTTCAGGGAAAGGAAAATATAAAGCCTGAACTACTGCCAAACGACATTCCACAATGGAAAAAGGAGTTGTTGGAAGGTATAAACGTAATGCCACACGGCGGTGGATACGAACTTAAAATAAACACAAACCAAATTAAGATGACACAGAAAAACGATTTAAGGTTGTTTAAAACCTCTGTAAACGGTAGAGAATACCTATTCACAAACCCCTCTCAAATACCATACGACTATCGAGGGGAAAAAGTTTTAAATAAAATAAAAGAATGGGACCTTGGAGATCCAATAGTAAAGATGGAACAGAAATACACCGTTAAAATCTAAAGTAAAAACCACCTCCAAACCCAACAAATAATTAAAACCCATTTATAGAAAAATTAGTAATAAACCTTTTTCACCAAATAGAGGTGTATAGTTGCCTCCAAACCATGAAGAACTTGAAAATTTTGTTAAGTACTCGAAGTTTTTTGGTGACCAACAGATATCGACTAAAGAGATATACAGTAACCAAGACCCTGAACTAAACAATATGTTGATTGAAGAAGCATCTGAAGAACTTACCGATGAAGGTTTGAATAAAGTTTCTGGAACTGATTTTTATCTCGGTTGCGTTGATTTTATGATGGAGGAGGTTGATGGTGAAAAAACATATCGAATAATCGAAACAAACGGTGGGAGCAGTAGAGGAATATCTTCACTACCAAAAGACCAATGGAATTTCTGTAATAAAGCTTATCTCGAAACTTTAAGCGCTTGGGATGATGGTATAGTTTTGATAGGCCATCCTCCTAAAGACAAAATGCTTTATGAAAAAGCGTTTTTAACTGAAGAGTTTATGTCCCATGGATTGGATTACTATAGATCTAAGGAGTTAACAAGCAATCCAGGTGTTGTTTTAGATTCCTATGATGAGATAATCCCTAGGTTAAGTGTTGAAAATAAAAAACCCATGTTGGATGGACATCCAGTTGACGTGATAATTGGAGATGGCGTTGTTCGAAGACATCCAGTGCTAACAGAGAAAACGATTGAAAATGAACTTGATGCAGTTGTTGTAAACAAGGTCTTTCCAGTTACAGACGATAAATCAGCCACATACAAAGCTCAAATAATTGCTGAAGAAGAACTCAGGAAAGCAAATGTCAAGCCAATAGATTTTACAAGAGCATATAACAAAGAAGAGATAATAACCGAAGTTAACGAAAGAATCAAAAAACACGGCTCTGCAATTATAAAACCATCAAGAGGTAGTGGTGGCCGTGGAATAGAGATTATACAAAAAAAGAATAAAGTTCGAGAAAAAGTTGAACAAAGCTTAAGTGAGTTTGGTGAAAACTTCAAGTTCCATGAAAACCCCTACCCCTACACTGTTAGTGAATTAATTGACTCTAAACCAATAAAATACCAAGATACATATAGAAACTTCGATATGCGGGTTTACGTTGCCAGAGCAGGGAATAAACTAAAGCCAGTTGGAGGGCTTGTAAGAGTCGCTTTAGAACCACGATCACAAGAATACAAAAAACCAAGTATAGTTGTAAACCTATCTGGATACGAAGGAATCGACATGCATAGAGGGCTAGCAATAAACCAAAAAACACTTAACAAACTTGACACCACACCAAATGAATTCAAAGATATATACAAATCCGCAGTAATCATGTTCTCAGTAATACTCAAAAACCAAAATAAACTAATAAAATACGCTATAACCCAACCTAAATAACTTTATATACAAAAAATACGCCTAAAAAATAGGGAATATCAAGATGGATAGAACAAAAATACAGAACTTTAATAAAATCAAACTTAAAGGCAAAAAAAAGCTGAAAATAGATACATTCAAACTAGCAGACGACTCAGTTATATCACTACCATGTGGAGTAATATCCAATGGCAAAGGACCTAAAATAGCGATTACAGGAGGACAACATGGAAACGAATGGAACGGAACATACATAGCTCAAAGACTCTACAAAGAAATCCCAAACCAAAAAACAAATGGAACAATAGTTATATTACCAGTACTAAACCCACCAGCCTTCAACCAAAAAAACCGTGTTTCATCAATCGACAACATCGACCTCAACAGAACCTACCTTGGAAGCGACCGGAAACCTACAGAGAGAATAGGGAAACTATTGTTTGAAAACATATTCTCCGAAATGGATTACATAATAGACATACACACAGGAGGGCCAGGAGAATACCTACCACACACCGTCATAGTGGATAGAGAAAGAGTGAAAGAAGCATCACTAATACTACCACACCTCTATATAGCAAAAGCCACTGGCGGCAGCCTAGTAAGCTCCGCAGAAAGAGAAGGAATAAAATCATACCTAATTGAAGTAGGTCGTGGCAGAAACATAAACTACAGATTCGTAAAACAGGTCATTAAAGGAATCAAAAACTTCCTCAAAGGAACAAACATAATAAAAGGCCAAGTAGAAAAACAAAAAACCGAGACCTTCCTAAACAAACAAAAAATACCATCCCCCCAATCAGGGTTCTTCAAATCAAAAACAAAACTGGGAGAGTTTATAGAAAAAGGACAGACAATAGGAAAGATCGAAAAAATGATGGGTGAAGAAAAAACAATAAAATCCCCCATATCTGGCCGAGTAATATACATAAGAAGAGAAAGAGTGGTAGCAGAAGGAGAAAACGTACTACACCTACTCTACTAAAAACCCAAAAAAATCTTAAGGTTGATTTAGAACACGCCACTCCAAAACCACACCACTACCCAACCTATAACAATCCTTTAACTCCAGTTTCACTGCATCTGACAAACCACCTGCACCCTTACCATCAGCCAAAGTTGGAGCACGTTTACCACCAAAAACCATATTACCAACATAAGTATATAGCTCATCGACCAAGCCGTTGGACAACAAAGACCAATTTATAGTTCCTCCACCTTCAACCAATAATTTATCCAAACCACGATCTCCCAACAAACTCATCAACTCACTTAGATCCACACGATCACTCCCAACCTCAACAACCTCACAAACCTCTTTTAATCGCTCAACACGGTTTTTTGGAGCAACACTAGAAACCGCAATTAATGTAGGACTATCCCCAATAAAAACCTCACTATCAACTGGTGTCCGAGCCCTACTATCCACAACAACCCTATAAGTATCTTCCTCTAACAACTTAGGGTCATCAGCGAGAACAGTACCTATACCAACCAATATTCCATCAACATCCTTCCTTAACTGATCAACCCTACTAAAATCTTCTTCAGAAGAAATAGAAATCTGACGCCTCTCCCTAGTAGATATCTTACCGTCACAACTCATTGCGCTATTAATAACAACATATGGCCTAGACATAAAAACACTCTTACTAACTAGATTCAATCTCTGAAGGCCTTATCTCCATAAGATAATCCTTCAAGAAACCGATACTTAATTTAACTAAGGTTTCTTTACGCTCCCACTTCGGAAGCCAACCCTCTAAAGTAATTTGGCCATCATACTCAATATCGGATAAAACACGAAGTATAGGTTTAAAATCTATGTTACCAACCCCTATAGGATAATGCATACCATCTCCACGGTTATCACTAATATGTACGTGATAAACATCATCTTTAATAGCCATTAAGTATTCTTCAGGCTTCATATGAGGTATGCTGTTAGCATGAGCAATATCAAAGGTTATACCAACATTATCCATATCTACTAAATCGATAGCTCTAGACAACTCTTCAGGCTCCACACACAAAGCCTTAGGTGAATGCCTCAAGTTCTCCAGACCAAGCCTAACATCTTTTTCCTGGGCATAACGACCAACTTCCTTTAAACTACCAACCATTTTATCTAAAGTCTTTTCTCTAGAAAACTTTCCTGAAGGTAAGTAACCAGGATGTACAACAACGATATCTGAATTAAGAATCGAAGCAGCATCAATCGACTTCATAACCTGGTTAATCGCGACATTTCTAACTTCATCATTCCAGGTTGAAATATTTACATCATAGTGGGTAGCATGGGTAACAACATCCATCCCACACTCCTCGATTTTATCTCGAATCACCCTTAATTCGTCTCTAAAACCATTTTCATTCCATTTCTCCAAAAAAGGATATTCACAATAAACTTCAATTGACTCAAACCCCATTTCACTCAACCGCTCAATCTCACGTATAAGGTCATAATCCTCATGCCAAAAAATAGCCATTCCAACTCCAAACTTCATATAAACCACCAAACAACCTGAAAAACCAATTAACCATGTTTTTCCATAAACAATACACACTAACTTTGTTTAAACATCCTAATTAACTAATCGATTTATCTCGCTTCAGGCCTCAAGACCTACTTTCTCTTTAAGGAGAGGTCAAGCCCCGAGGCACTCTACCTCTTCCGCCTAGAGATATTTTTTATGTTTTTGTTATAGAACCGGGTTTTTTACGACGAACCTGCGAACCTCTCCGTATCCGTGGGTTCAACCCCCAGTGGGGGAACCCCACAGCTTTAGCCGTAGGAGGATGTCAGAAGAGAGATGACAAGTGACATTCTCCTCTCCCTAAAGAGGAGAGGTCTTAGCCCTGAGTTAAGATAAAATCCCCCTACTAAGTATGTGTATTGAGTAAGTTTAAAATAGATATTTTATTTGAGTTTATCCTTGAGTTCTTCGTATTCTTCCAATGTAATCTCTCCCTTGGCAAGCCGTTCATCAAGTATTTCGTCTGTGTTTCCAATCACTGGTTTTTCTTCACGAACCACTATGTATATCAATAAGAAGAGTAAACCAACCATCGGAATCAATATTAATACTAGCCATAAAAGGCCGTTCATCCCTCTTTTTTCAGCATCCTGGTAAACTAAAACACCGATAATTAAGAAGAATGCAAGCCATAACAATAGAGGTAGCCATCCAAAACCCCAGAAACCCCATCCCTCCATTGGGTGGTGTTCAAAAATCAGCGGTAGGTCGGTATAAAGATTCATCTTAAATTATGTTTCATATTTTGGATTTATAGGTTTTTTGGTTTGTTTCTGGGTAAATGTTATCAGGTTTGGTTAGATAAGTTGTTTTAGTGATATATTATGTGTTATAACTGTGGTTGTAAAATGCCTGACGAAGATCACGGTAAAGGCCATGCAGGCCTAGACCCTGAAGGTAAAGCCATCACCTCAAAGACATTTGAAGAAGCTGGAAAAGCATTCAACCAAGATGAAAAAAAATCCAAAAAAAACACTTACAACTTAATCAAAGACAACGACATGTAAACCAAACCAAACCAAACTAAACAAAAATACATCCATCCCCCTATCTTTATATTTTTTATTTTAGTTCTCATTTTTTTCTGGGAAGAGTGATAATTGGTTTTTGATAGTAGGTTTTATCTGTTATTTTGTAGAAATACTAGTTGTGATGACTAAAGATGGTATGTGGCATTCGTATTTTGAGGACTTTCTTTTGAGAGCTTATAAGACGGAGGCTGTAGGGGAATATCTCTATTATAACCGGGGAGTTCTTGATATGTCGAGTAGGGGCAAAGATACATTGGATTTCTATGATTTCTCAGATCAGGTGATTGAACTTGCTGAAGACTCTAAACACCATAAAGAGATGCTTGAGGAAATATTTACCAAAATCGATTTACCGTTAATCCAAAACATAGGTAAACAAAAAGAAGAGCTTTTCAAGCTTTATTTCAAAAACATGGAGCAGTATCACGAGTATATATTTATCAACCTAATAAAAAATGAAGACATGATGATAGATCTATACACCGAAATACAAGACCGATTAAAACCTAAAGACATTGAGGTTATCTGGCTTGATAAGGAGCCTCAAAGTTTTTTCGAAACAATAGATGAGTTAATTGAATCAGAGGAAAAACACCAAAAATACATTATAGAACTCCTTAACCACAAAGAATTCAGGGATTTAGTTGGATGTGTCGAAATCGAGTCAATAGAAGAGTTATCTAAATTAATCAAAAAAACTGAAAGGAATTTAAATAAAATCCGGCATGGTATACAAGATGTCTTAGTGATACAGGTAGATAGCTTGAAGTTATTACGTGAATCCAAAAAAAGTTTTCAAGATAAACACAACATCAATATCCGTAGCATTGAAAAAATTGATGACAAAAATACAATGGTTCTCGATCTGACATCCTCCTACGGCTAAAGCTGTGGGGTTCCCCCACTGGGGGTTGAACCCACGGATACGGAGAGGTTCGCAGGTTCGTCGTCACGTTGGACGATGACCTGCGTTTTGGGCTGTGCCAGTACAGCCCCCGCCATGGACAGCGGTTTCGAGAACTTGCCCAAGGCTCGTTTGCCAATATTCAGCGCACCGTTCTTGTCGGCGTTGTCGTCCAGCCCACACTCGGGACACTTAAAGCGTCCCTGCGTCTCTCGGACGCCCTCGCAGGCACAGCGGTTGCACGTTTTCGACGTGTCGTATTCTTCGACCAACTGCACGTCGATGCCCGCGTCGTGGGTCTTGTACTCGATGTAGTTGAGCAGGCGGGCGAACGGCATCTTGTGGGTCTTGTCGTTGACGTACCGCCCTTTGTCATTGTCCTTGCGGATACCGCCGAGGTCGCCCACGACGATGATTGCGTTCCGTTGTTCGGCGTCCTCCACGATTTGGCAGGCAATCTTGTGGAGGCGGTCGTCCACCTTCCGCGCTTCCGCGTCCCCGATACGCTCAACCACCTGCTGTCCCTGTCGGGGTTTCGCTTTCCCGATGGACTTCCGCAGTTGTTTGTAGTGTTCGCGGATACGACGCACTTCCTCGCCGTAGAACGTGGTCTTGCGGTCAGAGAGGAACGCAGAGGTGGCGACCCATCGTGCGCCCATGTCGATAGCCAGCACGTCGTCGTACTCGTCTTGGACGGTCACAGACCGCTTCACGACGAGATGGACGTACCAGTCACCGTTACGGCGCACCAACTCGCTGTCCCGAATATCGCCCTCACGGACGAGTTGTTCGTCCTTGTTCGGAACGTGGGCGGGACACCAGATGGAGTTGCCCCGTCCACGCTCAGGGTCGTAGACGGGGAGTTTGACCCACCATGACGAGAGAACGGTGTCCTCGTCGTAGGACACGTCGAACACGTCGTTGCGGAGAACGACAGGCTGTTCGGTGTCGGGGTTCGGGTCTTTCTGTCGCTGGACTTTCGATGCCTGCTGTTTGGTCGCGGAATAGAGGTCGGCGTCTCCACCGCGAACCTCTGTCTGGAACGCCTCGTACTCACGGGCGAGCAGGTCAGCCTTCCTGTTGGTCAGCGAGTGGAGTTTGACCCGCACCGTGGTTGAGACGTTCCGTTGCATGACTACTCACCTGCTTGGTCATCGATGTACTCCTCGATGACTTCGCTGGATACGTCGCCCGCACTTGAGACGAAGTACGAGCGCGTCCACAGCGACGGCAAGCCGAAGTCAAACTCGTCGCGGAGGTGGCGCGAAGAGTAGCCCTTGACCTGTTGCATGATTTTGTTCGGGGCGAGCGTTGGGTCGCCCGTGATGAACAGGTGTACGTGGTCGGGGCGAATCACCAACTCCAGTATCTCTAAGTCGAGTTCGTCGGCTTTCTCCCCGATGAGCTCTTCGAGACGGTCGCATACCTCGCCCTCAAGCACCGATTTACGGTACTTCGGACACCAGATGAAGTGGTACTGGAGTTTGTGGACATTGGTACGTTCCCTGTCGAACCCACGAGGCATAGTCAGTATATAGAGACTACTCACCTAAAGATGTTACGCAAACATCCAACCCCAACCGTGGCTATGAATGTAATTAAATTCTAGTTGACTTCACGGTGTTTTAGGGTTTCTTCTTCTAACCTCTATTTCTTGATTAGTCTTCACTATGTAGTTGGTTGTTATGTCGTGCGGTTATCTCGGTAGGTAGAAATAATGGAAAAGAGAGGGAGGGGGTTTTGGGGTTTTAAGGCGGACGTGGCGGGATTTGAACCCGCGGTTTGCAGCTGTCTCCATGTGTTTAGGAGGCTGCCGCCTTTGTCCTGCTAGGCCACACGCCCTAATGATTTTTTATTCTTGGTTGTTGAGCCAGGGCATCATTTCTCTTAGTTCTTCTCCGACTTCTTCGATTTGGTGGTTTCTTTCTTGTTCTCTTGCTCTTTTTAGTACTGGTTGTCCGGATTTGTTTTCTAGTATCCATTCTCTTGCGAATTCGCCGTTTTGTATTTCTTTGAGCACTTCTTTCATGTTTTGTTTGGTTTGGTTGTCTATTACTTGTTTTCCTCTGGTTAGTCCGCCGTATTCTGCTGTGTTGCTTACTGAGTGCCACATGCCTTTTAGGCCTTGTTCGTGTATTAGGTCGACTATTAGTTTCATTTCGTGGAGTGATTCGAAGTAGGCTACTTCTGGTTGGTATCCGGCTTCGACGAGTGTTTCGAATGTGTCTTTGATTAGTTTTGTTACTCCTCCACATAGGTCGACTTGTTCTCCGAATAGGTCTGTTTCGGTTTCTTCTTTGAATGTTGTTTTTAGTAGGCCTGCTCTTGTGCAGCCTATTCCTTTTGCGTAGGCGAGTGCTTTTTCTTGGGCTTGACCTGTTACGTCTTGGTTTATTGCGAATAGGCCTGGTGTTCCATTGCCTTCTTCGTAGACTCTTCTTACGAGGTGGCCTGGGCCTTTTGGAGCTACCATTACTATGTTGACGTTGTTTGGTGGTCTGATTTGGTTGTAGTGTATGTTGAATCCGTGTGCGAATAGTAATGTGTCTTGGGGGTTTAGGTTTGGTTCTATTTGTTCTTTATATACTTGGGGTTGTACTTCGTCTGGTATTAGGATTGCTGTTAGTGTTGCGTTTTTTACTGCTTTTGGTATTGTTTTTACTTCTAATCCATCGTTTTTTGCTTTTTCCCAAGATTTTCCGTTTTTTCTTACTCCTACTACTACGTCTACTCCGCTTTCATGTAGGTTTAGTGCGTGGGCGTGTCCTTGGCTTCCGTATCCGATTATTGCTACTTTTTCTAGTTGTGAGAGTTCTATATTTTCTCCGTAATACATTTCTGTCATCTTTTTTATCCTCCTATTGATTTTCTGCCTCTGTTCATGGCGACTGTTCCTGTTTGTGCGATTTCTTTTATTCCATGTTCTTTGAGCATGTTGATTATTGCGTCGATTTTTTTTCGGTCGCCTGTTACTTCTAATGTGAGGGCTTTTTTACCTACGTCTACTACGTTTGCTCTGAATATGTCTGCTATCTGTATTATTTCGGATCTAGTGTTGGGGTTGTCTGCGTTGACTTTTATTAATGCTAGGCCTCTTTCGACGTAGTTTTCTTTTAGTTCGGTTACTTTAATTATGTCCATTTGTTTGTTTAGTTGTTTTATTACTTGTTCTAGGACGTCTTCGTCTCCTTTGAGGGTTATTGTCATTCGGGAGATTTCTGGGTTTTCTGTTACGCCTACTGATATGGTTTCTATGTTGTATCCTCTTCGGCTGAATAGGTTTGCTACCCGGTTTAGTACTCCGGGTTTGTTTTCTACTAGTAATCCGATTACGTGTACATCCATTATTTATTCCCCCTCTACGTCTTTTCGGTCTATTATTTCGCTTAGTGTTGCGCCTGCTGGCACCATTGGGTAGACGTTTTCTTCTCGATCTACTCTGAAATCTATCATTACTGGTCGTTCTGTTTGGTTTGCTCGTTTAACTGCGTCTGGCACTTCTGTTTTTTTGTTTACTGTTATTCCTACTGCGCCAAATCCTTCAGCTATTTTCTGGAAATCTGGGTTGTCTCCTAGGTCTGTTTGGGAGTATCTTTCATCGTAGAATAGTTCTTGCCATTGTCGAACCATGCCGAGATATTTGTTGTTGAGTATTGCTATGTTGACTGGGAGTTGGTATTTGACTGCTGTGGCAAGTTCCTGTATATTCATTTGGATGCTTCCGTCTCCAGCGATGTTCCATACTTTTCTGTCGGGGTAGGCTACTTGGGCACCTATTGCTGCTGGGAGGCCGTATCCCATTGTTCCGAGTCCTCCGCTTGTTATGAATGTTCTTGGGTGTTTGTATTGGTAGTATTGAGCGGCCCACATCTGGCATTGACCGACCTCGGTAGCGATTATTGTGTTGTCTGGTGTTTGTTTATCTATCTCTTTAACTATGTATTGTGGTTTTATTGTGTCGGTTGTTTCGTCGTATTCGAGTGGGAATTCTTTTTTCCATTTTTTTGTTTTTTTGTGCCACTCGGTTTCTTTTTTTTCTTGTTTCAGTTTGTCGATTTTTTTGTTTATTTCTTTTAGTATGTTTTTTGCGTCTCCGACGATCGGTATCTGTGTTTTTATGTTTTTACTTATTTCGGCTGCATCTATATCGATGTGTATGACGGATGCGTTTGGTGCGAATCCTTCTAGTTTTCCTGTTACTCTGTCATCGAATCGTGCTCCAACTGCTATTATTAGGTCGGATTCTGTTACTGCGTAGTTTGATGGTTTTGTTCCGTGCATTCCGACCATTCCAAGTGATAATGGATGTGATTCGTTGAAGGCTCCTTTTCCTGTTAGTGTTGTCACTACAGGTATCGTGCATTTTTCTGCCAGTTGTTTTAGTTCTCCTGAAGCTTCACTTGCTATGACTCCCCCACCTACGTATAGGACTGGACGTTCTGCTTCAAGTATTGCTTTGGTCGCCTTTTTGATTTGTAGTGGATGGCCTTTGTATGTTGGTTTGTATCCTCTTAACTCGATTTTTTCAGGATAATCGAATTCGGTTTCTCCTTGTTGAACGTCTTTAGGTAGGTCGAGTAAGACTGGACCGTTTCTACCTGTCCCAGCTATATAGAATGCTTTTTTCATTGTTTTTGGGAGTTCTTCTGGATCTTTGACTAAACAGTTGTATTTTGTGATTGGGATTGTTATCCCGGTTATGTCGGCTTCTTGGAATGCATCGTTACCGATCATGTGTGTGGGTACTTGGCCGGTTAGGGCGATTAGGGGTACGGAGTCCATGTTTGCTGTTGCTATACCGGTCACAAGGTTTGTTGCGCCTGGACCGCTTGTAGCTATACACACTCCGGGTTCTCCAGTAACCCTAGCGTATCCATCTGCCGCATGTGCAGCGGCTTGTTCATGTCTTGTTAATATGTGTTGTATCTCGTCTTCCTGATGTATTGTGTCATATAAGTCGATTACAGCTCCACCAGGATATCCGAATACTTTGTCTACTCCTTCTTTCTTCAAGCTCTCGATAATCGCCTCACAACCTTTCATCTTATTCCTCCGTGATCAATCTATTCACACCTTCTAGCATGGCCTCAACGGAAGCCATTATGATGTCTGTTCTCGCGCCTCTAGCTGACACGATTTTTCCATCTTTCTTCAACTTTACGATAACTTCTACGAGGGCGTCTGTCCCACCTGTTATTGACTCAACTCTGTAATCTTCGAGGTCTATATCTCCTAGTTCTGAGAATGCTTTCCCTACTGCCTCTATTGAAGCGTCGACAGGGCCTGTTCCAGTTCCGGATTGAATTACTTCTTTACCATCTATTAATAACTCGATTGAAGCGGTTGGGGTTACTTTATTCCCTGAGACTACAGTTAGTTCTTCTAGTTTAACCCTTGGCTCTTCATATATGTTGAGAACTGTTTCGATTATTGTTTTTAGGTCTGCAGTGGTTACTTTTTTACCTCTATCCCCTATGTCTTTTATTCTTTTGACGATGTCGGCTAGTTGTTCTTGGTTTGCTTCTACACCCATTTCTTCAAGCATTGCTTTCACAGATGCTTTTCCGGTGTGTTTTCCAAGAATGAATCTTCTCTGTCGACCTACTTCGCTTGGGGAGATTGGTTCGTATGTTGATGAGTCGCTTAAAACACCGTGGGCGTGTATTCCAGATTCATGTGTAAATGCATTGTCTCCAACGATTGATTTATTGTCGGATAATACAACTCCAGATAGCCTTGAAACAAGTCTAGATGTTTCATAAAGTAGTTCTGGCTCGACATTGAACTCCATATCATATAGTTTCCTGCCTGCCATAACTACTTCTTCTAAAGCTGCGTTACCTGCTCTCTCACCTAAACCGTTCATAGTTACGTGGACCTCATCACATCCAGATTTAATGCCCTCAATTGTGTTTGCAACTGCGAAACCAAGGTCATCATGGCAATGTAGGCCGACCGTTACGTCGAAAGTTTCTACAAGTTGTGATAGGTCGTTTCTTACTTGTTCAGGTGTCAAAACACCAACTGTGTCACAATAACATAACCTGTCGGCTCCAACATCTATTCCATTTTTGAATACTTTTTCGATATAACTTATGTCTGCCCGGCTTGCATCTTCTCCACTTAACTCAACTATCAAGCCATGGTCCTTAGCGTATTGAACAACATCGGTAGTCATCTCGATTATTTCAGACCGGTTTTTCTCTAGTTTTTTCTCAATATGTAGGTCAGAAACCGGTACAACTAAGTGTACTGAATCTACACCGCAATTTAACGCTTCATCGATGTCTTTTTTGACTATTCGTGTATAACTACATATCTCAGCGTCAAGCCCTTCATTCGCTACCTTACGTATGCCCTCTTTTTCCCCTTCAGATGTTACAGCGCTTCCAGCCTCTATTATGTCAACCCCTAACTCATCAAGCTTCTTAGCTATCCATAGTTTTTCATCTGGGGTTAATGAGACTCCAGGTGTCTGTTCACCATCTCTCAGGGTAGTGTCCAACAATTTAACCAATAAAACGATCCCTCATATTAAACACCTAATAAACGAGTATTAACTCTAGAAATCTAAATATCTTTAGATATCAAAAGCCAACACCACATCCTTAATCAATAATCATTATATACCTAAATAGTTATTCATCCTACGGAAAAAACCAAAAAACACAACACCAAACACAGAAAAAATAATCCAAGAAAAAACAAACCAAAAACACAATAACAATATTTAAAATTTAATATTTAAAATTTGTGAGAGTTTGAGAGAGCAATAAGTCCTCTTCCTTTAGGGAGAGGAGGATGTCACCCAACTACTGTTACCATTAAAAATAATTTAGGTAGGCCGATATATTAATAATCTAATTTTTCTAGAATCCTTTTTTTCATTTTTTTATTAATAATGGATTTCTTTAAAAAACTGTATGGTTGGGCCTAAAGTAGGCCCAATTGCTTTATTTTTGTTATTTTTTGAAGCAAAGCCACCAGTCGTAGCAATCGATTTCACCATCTGCTTCTTGTTGTTTTCTTTTCTTGATTGTTTGAACATCTCCTGCTGGTGGTATTATTACTCGATCTCCTTCTATTTCGTTTTCTGGCCAGTTTGCTGGTATTGCTACTCCTTCTTCGCTGTTTTTTTGGAATCCTTTTATCATTCTTATTATTTCACTTATGTTTCGACCTAGTTCTGCAGGGTAGTAGAGTATTGCTCTTATTGTTGATTGGGGGTCTACTATGAATACTGCTCTAACCGTCATTGTTGCTTTTGAATGTATTAGTCCAAGTTTTTTGGCAACACTACCGACAGGGTCGGCTATTATTGGGAACTCTATCTCAGTATCCATGTTGTCTTTTATCCATTCAGTCCATTTAAGGTGGCTGTGCACCTGGTCTATGCTTAGACCTATTAATTCGGTATTAAGTTCTTGGAACTCGTCATATTTTTTTTGGAATGCTACAAACTCTGTGGTGCATACAGGTGTGAAGTCGCCAGGATGTGAAAACAGGATGAACCATTTTCCTTTATAGTCTTTTGGTAACTCTATATCACCATGTGTTGTTTGTACTTCCATTTCTGGAAATTTGTCTCCAATTAATGGCATTGGTTTTTTTTCTTCCATAAATTTCACTATACAAATGTATGTAGGTTTAGAATTTAAATAATTTGGGTTTTAACTAAAATTAAGGAAATATAGAAGGTATATAATGATTTAAAGACTTATTTTAGATTAAAAAAAGATATTGTACCTTTATAAAATTATTTATGGTCTATACTTACTTGTTTTTCTGTATCTGTTTTGCTGTTTCTAGTATTTTTTTGGTTTGTTTTGGATATTTTAGTTTACACTCAACTTTTTTTCCACTTCTACGAGTCTTTAGTAAGTTTGCTTCTTCAAGTTTTTTGAAGTGCCTATACACTACCGATCTATCTCGTTCTATAAGGTCTTCAAGCTCACATATACATACATAATCGTTTTCTTGAAGTAAGGCTTCTAACAGTGTTATTCTATGTTCCGAACTTAATGCCTTGAATAGTTTCTGCATTTTTCCCCTTTTTTATTTTTTTATTTTTTTTAGGTTTCTCTGTTTCTATATTTGTTGGTTTAGGGTAGGGATGTTAAGTTGATGAAACTATTTTTATTATATCTCCATTTTGGAGTTTTTCTTCTTCAGATATTCTCATATCTGTTTTAGCGTTTACGGCATATAGGTAGTTGTTTCCTATATCGCTGTGGATTTTGTAGGCTAGGTCTTTTGGGGTGGAGCCTTTTTCGAGGAGTATTGCGTCGGGTAGTACGTTGTCGTTTTTATCGGTATAGTTATTTTCATCTTCAACAGGGTAGACTACTATTTGGTTTAGTAGGTCGCGAACTGATTTTTCAATGGTTTCTTGAACTCCTGTTCCTCCGTATTTATGTAGTACTTCTTTTTTTATGAACTCAAGTCCTTTTTTCTGTTTTTCTGAGAGTTTTTCGGGTTCGAGTATTTTGTAGTCGGTGTCTCCGGGACGGTAGTCGATTATTTTGTTTTGGCTTGCTTTTTTCAATGCAAGTTCGGCGCTAGCACTTGTTGGAACGACCTTTTGTTTTGTTTCTTTTATTTTTTCTATATTTTCTTTTGGAGCGATATCTGCTTTGTTTGCTGCTATTAAGATGGGTTTGCTTTCTCTTCGCATGTTTTCTATGAGGTTTTCTCGATCTTTTTCACTCCAGTTACTGGGTTTATTCTGATTTAGATCCAGTTTCGATATCGACATTTTTATGTCGTTTAGTGTTAGGCCAAGGCCTGTATATACGTCGTGGATTTCGTGTGACAAGTCTTTTTTTTGTACTTCAACTCTTCTGATGAGTGAGCTCCATTTATCTTCTATTATACTTAACATCCACATTTTTATTTCGTTGGTAAGGAAATCGATATCTTCTGTGGGATCGTGTTGGGATATCTCGACTGGATTGCCTTTTTGGTCTGTAGATCCACTGCTATCTATTACGTGGATTAATGCATCTGCTTGCCGTAATTGGTCAAGAAACTCATTTCCTAATCCTTTTCCTTTATATGCATCTGGAACTAGGCCTGCTACATCTAAGAGTTCTATTGGTACGTGTCTTGTTCCATCTATGCATCTTGAGTTCTGGGGGTTACAGGTTATATCTAGTTCTTGACATGGACATGGTTCTCTTATGTATGCGTATCCTCTGTTTGAATCGATTGTTGTAAATGGATAGTTAGCTGTTTCAACGTCTATACCGGTTGATGCCATAAAAAAAGTTGATTTGCCTGCGTTGGGTTTTCCTACAATTCCTAGAATTTTATTACCTCCAAATTTGCTTTCATGACTAAACGTTTTCAAGGGGGAAATTTTGGAAAAATTTTGGGTTGATTGAATTAATTTTGTTTTTTTAGGCTTAGTTTAATCTCAAGTTATTGGTTTTTTTGGAATTAAATTGGTTAAAATTTATTTTTTTGTTTATCTAGGGGTTTTTTGGGATCTATTGTTTATGTTTTTGGGTTTACAACCCTTTTTTTTCTATTTCGCCTTTTTCTCTTTTTTCTCCGAAGGATCTTAATCCCTCTGTCTTTAGTTGTTTTTTTAGTTTTTTTGCTTGTGTTTTTGTGATTTCTTTTTGTTTTTTGAAGTACTCGATTATTTCTTTTGCTTGTTGTGGTGTTTCACAGCCTTTTAAGTGGTCTTTTATTGAGGGTATTTTTGTTTCTTCTTTTATTGGTGAGTGCTGTTTTTCTGTGTTTTTGTTTGCTGGACAACTAGTTTCGTTTGGGTTTTTTATTTCATCTATTCCTATTGTGGGAGAGGTCTTGAGGTCTTCATATATTTTTGGGAATTTTTCTTTTAGGTTTTCAATTTTCATCTTTATCACGTTTTATTTTGTTTTTTTCTTCTACAATTGAATCAATCTTCTCAGGGGTTAGTAGTGATAGGGTTGGGAGTTCTTTGGTTTTGATTCCTATATCATCTGGGGTTGGTTGTGGTTTCTTGTTTTTTTGTTTTTTTGGTATTATCTGTACGCCTTTTTTTGCGTGTATGGTTCCTTCTGTATGTGCTTCATCGTGTATTCGTACTATATCGGCTGTTATGTCTCCTAATATGCTTGCGTTTTTCTCTATCTCTACTTTTCGTTTGCTTGTTATGTTTCCATGGACTACTGTTCCTTTTTTAAGTTTTACATTGCCTTTTGATTTGATGCTTCCAAAAAAAGTGGTGTATTTATCAATTTTTACGTCTCTTGCTCTAAGGTTTCCTATGAACCTACATTCTTTTCCGATTATAGCTTTTCCTGGTGCATCTATCTCGGATCCGAACTCTACTCCTTTTGGTATTATTAATGCGTTTTCTGGAATCTGTTCTTCAAACATTTCTTCAAGTATTTCTTCTATCTCTTCTGTTTCGCTTCTCCTCAAAAGGTTTGAAAAAAGAAGCAGGAAGTACATGAAAAGTGGTATTGGGTTTCTTATGGTTATCCATCCGTTAGCTTCAAACCCTTCATCGATATCAACATCGTTACCTATGTCGAGGTTTTTTTCTACAAGGAGTTTACCATTTATTTTACATCGCTCACCTATATATGCATCTTGGCCGACTATGAGGTCTCCATCTATTAATGACCACAGACCTAACTCAACGTCACCATCTGCATATACATCGTCTTCGATGTCTACTCGCTCTCCGGTTTGAATCGACTTCGGTGTCTTTATTCCATACTGTAGATTACTGTTGCTTCCAATAACAACATCGCTGTCGGTGACGATTAAACGTTCTTCAATCCGGGTTTTATCAGGTATTATGAATAATTCATCGTCTTCCATATTTCTCATCTCATGCTCCATATTTACTTGATTTGTTTGTTATATCAAGGCAGATTGGCATTAGGTCCTTTCCTTTAATTCTCAGTAAACCACCTTTGTATGTATTTTCATCGAACCTATCTACATCATCAACTCTAACTCCATCACCTACCATTGTAATGGGGACAGGATCACCAGAATGATCTTTAATTGTTAATGGTGTGGAGTGGTCTGCAGTTAAAACCATCAATGTATCATCAAGTTCTTGTAGTAAATAACCAACTGCTGGATCTATTTTCTCTTCTATATACCGAATTTTTCCCTCTCCATCTCCATCATGACCGGCTTCATCTCCACCCTTTAAATGAAGTAAAACGAAATCCTTAGTTTCTAGTTGTCTGACAGTTTCAATAGCCTTATTCATCACGTTAGAGTCGGTACTACCGGTCGCACCATCAACATCGATAACATCCATTCCAACAACCTTACCAATACCTCTCATTAACCCTGTTCCTGAAATAATAGCTGAATCCAAACCAAGTTTTTCGTCTATAGGTTCCACAGATGGTACCTCACCAACCCCTCTTAACAGAACAGTGTTGGCAGGATAAAGACCCTTATCAACTCTCTCTTGATTAACTGGATGTTTCTCTAAAACTTCACCGGCTTTCTCAATAAACATATTAAGGATTTTAGCCGTTTTTTCACCACTTGGATCCAATGCCTTTACTTCTTTAGGAGCATAACCAGGTTTCTTAGGGTCTGAACCTGTTACTTTACTTGATAAACCGTCTCCACGAAGCACTAAAGCACCACGATGCCCTGTAGATTCACGAAAAATAACTTCAACCCCATTTAACCTCTTTATGTTTTCTTGAACGGCCTTAGCCAACTCACTTGTTTTATTAATTCTTCCAGCCCTTCTATCAACAATCAAGCCATCCTTTTCGGTAGCAAAATTACATCTAAACGCTATATCCCCTTCTTCTACATCAATCCCTACTCCAGCAGCCTCAAATGGACCACGACCAGTATATGTATTATAGGGATCATAACCAACCAAAGATAGGTGAGATGTATCCGACCCAGGCCTTACACCCGGAGATATCGGATCCATAATTCCAGAAACACCTAATTTAGCTGCTTCATCAAGGTTTGGAGTCTCTGCAACTTGAAGAGAAGTAAGGCCATTTAGGCTTGGAGTAGGCCTACCACTAATACCATCCATAACTACTAACAAGATATTCATTTTAACCCCTAAACAAATCTATTAAATAAAAATATTGATATAACCAAATAAACTATTGAACTAAGTTAATAAAAAAAGATTGTATAAAGAAAAACCTACATTTTTTTAGATAAACCCGATAAAAAATGTATAATTAATTCATTTTATTTTTTGGTTTTTAGATTAGCATTAATAGGGCGCCGATTATTGCTCCTGATAGTGTTGCTGTTAGGTTTACATGTTCGTTGTTTAGTATTCCTTTTTTTTCTAGTGTTGCACCTAGTAAACTATCTATGTTGCATCCGATGAATCCTGCTATGGGACCGACTATTAAAGCGAATTCTATTCCAAAGGCTAGGTAGGCTATTATTCCTATTATTAGGCCACCTATGATGCTAGCAAGTTCACCTGCTATTGAGATTCCTCCATTCGATCCAGTTTTAACTTTCTTTTTGAGGTTGGTTATTAGTCTTGTTTCGTTGTCAAGTGCACCTATTTCGCTTGCTATTGTGTCTGATGTTGCTGTTGCTATAGCCCCTATGTAAGCCCCTATAAAGACTAATTCATACCCTGTGTATGGAGAGTACATCGTTTCAACTGCCAGTGTCTGTATTTGTGTTGGGTTTTGGATGTAGGTTGTGTATATCCAAGTTAATATTACTATAGCTACGGGGACCATTCCGTTGGCTATAACGTTCTTTACTTTCCTTTCACCGTTTTCACCTTCATGGATTTGTTTATGTTTTTTGTATTCGTACTCGAATTTTGTAGCTATCCAGGCTATTATTACGAAAGAGATTAGAAGCAAGAGCCATTCTATACCACCAAATATGCTGACTATGCTCCCCATTATGAAGGCTGCAACACTGCCACCTCTATCTAGTATTTCTCTGTGATAGGCAGTTATTGCTAGAACGGTGGCTATCCCAACCCCTATTACGGCGTCCATAAACACCACTAGACTATAATCAAATCGAGGTATTTCATTTTAACGGTCCATTTTATATGTCCCATGAGACCTCTATTTCTGTATTTTATTTCTGGTTGTCTCATAGGTTTTTCTATATTTATTTTCTTTAAAAAGTTTTGATTCCTTATTGTTCTTCTTGTTCTTGTTCTTGTTCTTGTTCTTTTTGTTGTTCTTTTTGTTTTTGTTTTCGTTGTTCTGATTCTATTTGGATTCCGGCTTCTTTTGCTATTTCTTCGAATCCTTCTGGTATTTCTTCTATTTCTTCTGGTTCTGCGGTTACTTCGCTTTTTCTTATTTCTACTCTTCTTAATGGGTATATTGATTTAACTGTCTGGTATATTTCGCTGGAGATTTGTCCTGTGACTAATTCTTGTGTGAATTGTTCGTATTCCATTTTTTTGGCGTTTGTTTTTATGACTTCTGTTGCTTTTTTGCGTAGTCCTTTTTTCTGTGATGATTTTCCTCTTTTGACTGTGAATAGTATTGGTTTGACTCTGATTTTGTATCCGTCTTGTGTTAGTACATCTACGGTTAGGTCTATTCTGTCGGTTCTTCGTCTTATTAAGCTGCCTATGTAATCGCTTGTTAGTTCGTGTCCAATGAATTGTGTGTATGCTTCGTTTCCTGATACTTTGTTTATTTTGAAGTATAGTTTGACGTTGTTTTTTGAGAAATCTCCTGTTAGGTCTCCGACTGTTGTTTCTATTACTCTACCTGTTACTTTTTGGGGTTCATCTGCTGGTGTTTCTCCGATTTTGCTTTCTCCAAACATTTCGGGAGCAAAGACTGTGTACCAGTCTTTTGCTTCCCATCCGAACTTTCTTGATTTTCTTTTTGACATGTATGGTCCTCCAATTTGAAGTTTAAATTTATTTATATGATTGTTTTAAAACTGTTTTTATTTTAGGTTTGTTTGTTTTGTTTTTTATGGCCATTCAAGTGTGTATGGTGTTTCTGGTAATGGCTCGGTTTTTTCTTGTATTTCTTTTGGCCAGTTTTCTGGATTGAATCCGTTGTATGCTAGGAACGCTACTACCCACCTGCTTAGACCCAGTCCTGCACAACCGGTCCAGAGAGGTTTCTCGTAGGGTGATCTAATTGAGAAACCGTCTACAAAATGGGTTCCATGTAAATTTACGCTGCCGATGCTTAAACCTTCTTCATTCTCTGGCATCTTGACTCTTATCTCTCTTTTAGGGATATCGGGATATTCAATGTCGTCTAGTTCTCCGTGTCTTCCTTCTAGGTAGAATGGGTCGTCTCCTACTTCGATGTGCCAATCTGCTTGTATGTATTTATCTATGAAATCTATGTATGCATTTAGTACTTTGTCTGCTACTTCTTCGGTTTGTTCTGGTTTACCGATCCATACCAACTCGTTTCTCTGGAACTCGTTTACTCTGTCAAGGCCTTTTGAACCTCCACCTTCCCACCTATATGTGAAGCCTGAGTTGTCGTATATTTTTATTGGTAGGTTTTCTTTGCTTAACATTTCGTGTGTGAACATTTGGTAGAATGGTTCACATTGTGCTGGAGCTAGTACATATCCGGGTTTTTTCAGTCCTTTTTGTAGTAGGTCTATTGGTGGTTCTCCTATTACTTTTAGTTCTTTTTTGAATAGGTTGTATAGTTCGTCGTCTCTTTTTGGGTTTGATGCATAGTACATTCCTTCTGGCAATCCCTCTAGGTATTTCATTTTGTTCATTATATCTAGTGGAATGAGTTTTGGGAATAATGCTTCGTTGAACCCGGTTTTTTCTGGTATGTGTTTTCTGGCTAGTTCTCCTAATGCTCTGAATAGTTTTGCGTATGGGGGCATGTAGATCCATTGGCCTTTTCCTGGGAATTTCTTGATCCATCCTTTTTCTTTTGCTTTTTCTGTTGGATCTGTTTTTAACTTCATCTCTCGTTTTGGGCTTTTTTCAAGTATTGTTCCTGGTTTGATTTCTGAAACTTTGAATGTTATTTCTTCGTCGTCGGTTATAACTTCGTTTGTTAGTTTTAGTAGGCGATCTATAACTCCGTTTCTTATATCGCTTTCGTTTAGGTTTGTTAGGTTAAGTTTAAGGCCGTTTTCTGTATCGATGCTTGATATCCATCTTAGGTTCTTCATCTCTTTTTTGAATTTCTCGGTTTCTTTATCGCTGAGTTTTCTTTTTATTTTTGCTTGATAACTATCTATCTCTATTCCTCTTACTCCTATGTGGTGTTTTGGACCTAATTTACTTGAGATAGGGTTTAAAAGCCTGATTAAAGCTTCATGTGCTCTTACATACCTATTGCTTTTTATTGATATCTCTATTTTATCTTCAATAACCTGCCAGTTTTCAATTGTTGCGCCCATATTTTCTGGCGCTCCTTTTTTGAGCAGGTCTTGTTCTGCATTTTGTAGAAAGATATCTATATCGTTGGTTACTTCTTCATCAGCTTTATCGCTTAGTAAAATACTGCCTTTAAGTTTTAATTCAAGCTCTATCTCCATAATCCATCTACCTCTTCGGCCACATCTATACATTTCAAAATATCATCTAACGAGGCTATTGATTGCCTAACGCTTGAAAAACTAAATCTAATTTTTATTTCTCTTACTTCGCTATCTATGTCTTTTGTTTTTTGTTTATAATCGATTTGTATGTTTGGGAGGTTGTCGGGTTCAAGTGCTCCGATTAAAACTTTGGGAGAATCTGTCTCTATTTTCATTTCACCTTCAACAGGCGGTTTATCCATCTATATCCCCCAATTGGCTACATATTATTTCATCGATTTTTTTATAGAAGGTGTCTATTGATTCATTTGGCACTGAAGCTCCACTCGCTATGTTATGGCCTCCGCCTCGACCTCCAACCAGTTTTGCTGCTTTAGACATCGCTTCTGATAGGTTAAGTCCATTATCTATTAGGTTTTCATTTCCTCGGGCACTCACTTTTGTTTCATCTTCATCTCTGTATATAGATAAAATTGGTTTTTCAGTAAGTAAGCAGTTTACAGCTATCGATGCAACCGCTCCTTTTATCGATTGTGTTTCAACCTCGATTACGTTGAAACAGTCATGTTTAATGGTTTTTTCCTTGATCCCATCAAGTTCGTCTAACATTTTTTTATTGAATTCTTTTTCATAACCACGTGCTTCATCTATATGTTTTTCATCATCTAAAGCCAGTGATAAAGCCATGCCGTATTTTTCTTTACGAGCACAAGAGTTTATTAGTGAAGTTAATTCTGTGGCGTAGTTTACAGGGCCTTTTTTTATTTTATATAAATCTCCAACCATCGATGTTATTGATTTAGCTGTGGCTCCTTGACTTAAAAGCATTAAAGATAAAGTTTTTATCAATTTTTTTTTCTCTTCTTTGGTTAAATCAGTAATCTGTTTTTCAGATGGAATATTGAGTCTTTTTAGTAAACGATTTACACGTTCGATGTTATTTAGATTATTGAAGTAGGGGTCTGTAGAGGTTGTTAATGCTTGACTTGTTTTTCCATAAAGCCTTAAACCCTCTTCTATCTCTATTGCTCCGACCTCTATTCCGTCCATAACCAATTTTTTGTTTATTCCTTTAAGTGGTAAGTGTTGTCTGTCACCTATTGCTCCAGCAAGAGCAATGCAGGATAGATCTTTGTTTTCTTGATTCATTTCACGTGCTATAAGGTATGAAAGCCCTGCCGCACTCACCTCAGATGACCCATCTATGTTGTAGTGATGTGGATTTAGATGTAGGTCAGCTATCCCATCACTGTATTCAGGTGGATGGTGGTCTGCTACCAAGACTTTTTTATTAATTTTATCGATTACGTCTGGCTGTCCACTACCCATATCGAAGAAAACCACGGTTTCCTCTTCTTCTTCATTTATTTTATCCACAATCTCCATTGAAGGCCTGCTAACTATGGTTGTGTGGAAAGGAATTTCTTCTCTATTTAAAGCTGTGCATAAGACTCCAGCTGAGGTTATTCCATCAGCGTCTTTATGAGAGATACATCTAACGAAATTTGATGAAACAAGTTCGTCAGCCAGCTCTCTAGCCTGAGCAACTATCTCCTTCAATGTTCTCACTAAAAAATTTATTTATAGAAAAAACAGGTTTAGTTTTAGAGGGGTTGTTTAAACGCCCTCAAACCAATGTTTATTCAGAAATTAATAAATCAGCTTTTTCTGGCTTGTATTTCCAGTTTTCTGGAATTCTGCCTTTATCTCTATAGTAATTAGCAAGTTGATGGACTTTTGACTCTGTTATCTGGAGACCTCTTTTACTACTATTATCGTTTGGGTTTTGATTTTGGTGTTCACGAAGTTTTTTAGCTTTGATAACAAGGTTTTTCAGGTCCTCAGGTATCTTTGGCTCTGCATCCCTGTCACTTAATATATCTGAGATTTTTTTACCGGTGACTTCTCTGACATCTGGAACTGCGTATTTATCTCTTAACACCATTCCAATCTCACTTGTTGAATAACCTTCTTCTTTTAAATCAACGACCAAGTCTTCGATTTCCTCAACATCCATATTAATCCATTCATATTTATCTTCTGAAGTTGACATAATATATCCTCCATAACTGAAACTTAAAAGACCTTAGAATTACTTTTATCTTTTGGAACATCAAAACAAAAAAATCTATAATATATCTATCATTTTTTATCAACTCAAGCCTTAAGACCTACTTTCTCTTTAGGGAGCGGGTTACTTCACTGTTTTTTTAGCCAATGATCTAGTTTTTTCAATGCCTTTCTTCTATGTGATAACTGGTTTTTTGCTTCCATATCCATTTGACCAAACGTTTTGTTTTTGTTTTTAGGTATGAATATTGGGTCGTATCCAAAGCCATGCTTCCCTTTTTGTTGGTGAGCTATCTTTCCAACGACTTTGCCTTTAAATATCTTAGTTGTATCTTTGTCTATGTATGCAACTATAGATTTAAAGTGGCAATCTCTGTTTTTTTGGTTTTTCATTAACTCTAAGATGCCTTTGTTTTTGATAGTTTGATGTACGTATGATGAGTATGGTCCTGGGAAACCGTTGTATGCATCTATAAATAGTCCTGAATCTTCAACAATCAATGGTTTTTTCAATCTTTTGAAGGCGTTTTCAGCTCCGTTGGTCGCAACGTTTTCAATTTTGTCTTGTATTTCAGGATAACCAATATCAGATATTTTTACCTTTATCGGATGAAGTATTTCTTGCGCTTCCCTGGCTTTATTTTCATTACCCGTTATGAATGTTATTTGTTTTTTCATTGTACTCCTTCCTTTTTAGGTATACTATAGTTATAGAGTTTTAGTTTGGTTGTTATTTAGTTGTGTTTTTATTTTTTTTAGGTGTTGGCTGATGGTTTCTGTATCATATGGGGAGAGGGGTTGTTATTGTGGTATGTATTTTCCTCTTTTTTGTATTTCTCTGAGTCTTTTGAATACTTTTTTGTGTTTTGGGAATGTTTTTTTGTATCCTTTTTTGATTTGTTTTATTGAGTTGTTTGGTTGGTGTGTTGCTTTTATTGATTGGAATAGTATGTGTAGGTCGACTCCTCTTGCTTCGATGTGGACGTCGTATTCTGCTAATCCGAAGTCTATTATGTAGATTTTGTTTTTGTGTTTGATCATGTTGCTTGTTGTTAGGTCGCCGTGTACTAAACCGGCGTTATGGAGTTTTCCTATGTTTTTTCCGATTTCATTGTATTGTTGGGGGTTTAGTTTGTTGTATATGTTTTTTAGTTTATCGCCGTCTATGTATTCGAATTCGATTGTATGGTTTTTGATATCGAGTATTATTGGTGTTGGGACTCCGGCTTGACGTGCTTGTGATGTTATTTTTGTTTCTTTGATTACTCTTTCTCTTCGTATTCTGTTGTCCAGTTCTGGGTGTCTGTATTTTTTTGGTATTCTTTTTTTTAGGATTTTGTTTCCTTTTAGATATATCTCTGCTTCTGCACCGCGATCTATTAGTTTTGGTTTCATCTCCAATTGACCTCCACGCTATCTGGTCTGTAGTCTGGTTTTATTTTGATTTTTGGTGTGTGTTTGACTCCGGCTTTATACATTTTGAGGCCTGTATGAGCTATCATTGCGCCGTTGTCGCTGAGGAATTCGGGTTTTGGTTTGTATAATTTTGAGTCTCTTTCGTTTGCCATGGTTTCTAGCATTTTTGTGAGTCTTTGGTTGTGTGCTACTCCTCCGCATAAGAGTACTTCGTTTTTTTCTAGGTGGGCTAGTGCTCTTTCTGTTACTTCTGTTAGCATTGCGAAACTTGTTTCTTGTATACTGTAGGCTAGGTTTGTTTTTTTGTTTTTGTTGATTTGGTTTTCTGCAGAAGTTATGAGGCCTGAGAAGGAGAAATCCATTCCTTTGACGGTGTATGGTAGTTTTATTAATTTATTGCCTTTTTTGGCGAGTTTCTCGATTTCTGGACCTCCTGGATGAGGTATGTCGAGTTTACGCGCGAATTTATCTAGTGCGTTACCGATCCCGATATCTAGTGTTTCGCCGAAAACTCTGTACCTATTGCCTCGGTATGCTAGTACCTGTGAGTTTGCTCCACTTACATAAAGTACTACAGGGTCTTCACACCCGGTGTTCCACCTACCCACTTCTATGTGGGCAATGCAGTGGTTTACGCCTATAATCGGTTTGTTTAGTGATAATGAGAGGGTTCTAGCTGCTGTTGCTACTACTCTGAGGCATTGTCCCATTCCGGGACCTTGTGAAAAACTAATTAAGTCTATTTCACTTGGATTTAAATCTGCTTTGTCTATGGCTATTTCTATTGAGTTTGCTATGTTGTCTGCGTGGTGTTGGGAAGCTTCTCTAGGGTGTATACCCCCAGATTTCGGTTGGTATGGTGTTGAAACATGTGATAGTACTTTGTTTTCGTCTACAACGCCTATAGATAGGTTCCAGGCAGTTCCCTCTATTCCCAGAGCTTTCATTTCTCTATCCATACCGATAAAATGAGTTTCTGTGGGTTATTTAAACTCGGTGTACCCACATTTACCGCAAGATAGCCGGTCTTCATGATCGGCTAAATAAACGCCTTTACCACATCTAGGGCAGTTTTCACGTTTCCTGTTTATTTCATCATCTTTAACTTCATAAATTTCTCTTTTGTTCAAGTTTATTCCTCCGATCCTTCTTTAGTTTCTTGTTTTTCATTTACATTACGCTCGATGATGTGTTTTTGCTCAATCTCTTTTAAATCGTCCATCCGGGTGTAGAGTTTTGCGTAACCTTCGGTGATTCCCAGACCTGTTTTTGTTTTCAAACTATCTACTATAAGTAGCGATTTGGTTAGATCTTCTTCAGCTGCAATCTTTGCTTTCACTTCGGATCTGGTTGGTGTTGCATTGCCCATGTGATCTATTTTAAACTTTATCTCTTCTCTCTTTACCGCTGGGTTTTCTTTTCTTTCAACGATATCTATTTCCATCATATCTCCTCCATCATATCTAAATAATTCTTTACTTTATCTTTACAATCTCTATCAACAGTGACAGAAACCAATCCTTCCTTAGGTTGTCCATATAGGATAATATATCCTTCCGGTGCATGAAGTACCGCAGGAAGTACAGCTAAATCTTCTTCCCCATCAACAGAAATGAGGTAGGGTTCCTCTATATCAAATCCATCTTTAATTGCTTTAACCAACTCGGTTGTGATGTGGCCAGCTGGATTAGAAACCTCCTTAATTTGATAGCTCCATTGACCAATCTCGTTTTTTATGTCTTGACTTGCTTCTTCCCGCATAACTCGGCCATCAACAATCGCTAGTGTAGGATAGATTTTCTGTTTAAGAAGGTTGTAGGTTGTTACGTCACCTACAGAAACGATTTCTTTTGAGCTGTAGTCTTCTAAAACCTTCTCAACCGATTCCTCACCATCTTTAATAAGGGTGCCAAGTGGTTTTTTAAGTTTACTCCGTAACGGTTCCTGCAACCTAAATGTCAAATTACCTTACCTTCAATGCATATTTTCCAGGATGTTCTACATTCAATTTATCAGCGATTTTAGATCGCTTTGGGTCAAGAATAACAACATAACCGGTCCATGACTCAGTAAGTGAACTAGACCTGCATATAGGGCAGGTATCGCTTTCTTTAACTATTCTATAACAGTTTCGACAAGCAGCGTCTGCCATACTTAATCACCCGGCCTTATAGGGGCATCTGGATATTCCTCTTTATATTCATCCATATCGATGTCATGAGTTGATAGATGACTACCGGTTATAGCCTTATACTCCTTTCCACAAACACGACACTCGACAACATCAGGTTTTTCTGTTTTATCTTCTGTCTCCTCTTTCTCCGTATCTCTCGGTTCTGGCTCCTCTGTTTCTGGTTTTTCAACCGATTCTTCCTCAGTTTCAGCGATTTCTTCGTCAGTTTCTGTTATTTCTTTGTCTTCGCCGATTACTTTACGGATTTGGACTTCGGTTTCTTCGGCTTTTTCTTCGTCTTTATCGATTTTACCTAGCACTGGCTGTCTCATTGTTAATCCGATTTTGGATTCTTTTGGGTCTTGTTCGTTTAGGCTTACAGCTATTATTCTGGCGCAGATGTAATCTCCTTCGTCTAGTGAGAAATCCGATTCTCTTCCAACGAGTCTTGCGTTTTTCTCGTCGTATGAAACATAGTCGGAGGTGATTTGGCTTACGTGTAATAAAGCGTCCATTGGCCCTATGCCTATGAATGCTCCGAAATCTACTATTTCAACAACTTCTCCTTCGATTATTTCTTGCATCTCTGGGCGATATGTAATGCACCTGAATTTGACGTTGTAATAAACACCGGCGTCGTTTGGAATTAATTTTCCATCACCGGCTTCTATAATATCGGTGACTGCAACGAACATCCCGAGTTTTCGGTCTATTCTTCCTTCAACTTTATTCTCCAGCATCTCTTTGATTACTTTGTCTCTTGGTTCTTCCAGCCTTGTTGGAGGAACCCTAACTGTATCGATAGCTTCCAATTCTCTATACAAATCTAATCACTCCAGCTCAAAACTCTTTAGTTAGGTGGCTACCCTGTCTCATATATATGAGGGGTATACCTTTTTTTCTAAGTCTCTCTCTTAATTCTTTATCGTTGGTGGCGACAACTGTATTCTCCTTAGAAACTGCTACCTCGATTACGGCGTCATCACCAACAGCTTTTGTGTCGACAACACTGTGTTTTTTCGCTAACAATAAACCTATTTTAGCAGCACGTTTGTCGACACCACTTCCTGAACTTACAATTTCCTCAAGCTCTTTCACAACTGAACTTGGAACTAAAATACTGTAATTGCAGTTAAGTATCCTGTCGATTTCTCTAAAAACATCTACATTAAACTGTTCAGGAACCATTAAAATGTTTGTGTCAAGAACCACGTTTACTTGGTTCCTTTCGTTATCTATAGGGCTAAAAGACTTCATGATGGACACAATTTCACTTCCCACCCTGCAACACAAAACTCCATTTTGACCACAAAAAACTTAATGTTGGTGGTAAACTCGGAATGGAGTTATCTCTTAAGTTTACCGACACCGATAAGTCTCCAGCGAGCACCTATACGTCTACTAATAGCCATGCTAGAGCCTTTTTCTGCACAAACAGGCCTCTTTAACTTGACTTCAGCTTCGTTTTCACGTGCACTTGTTATAACTCCGACAGTTGTTGCAGTACCTAAGTTAAGCATCAAAGGTTCGTTAGTGCGTAACCCTTCAACCTCTGATTCATCCTCAACACCAACAACCCTGTCAAGTAGGTCGAACTCGACAACAAACTCGTCCCAAACAGGTGGAAGATTTTCAGGAAGACCCATAATCTGACCAACAAGCCCATCGCTTTTAGTCATAAATGGATCAAGTTTCGTACCTATACCAACCAAACCACCAGGAGTTATTTCGTCTCTATAATCTCCACCGGAAAAAATACTAACCGTTTCAGTTACTATCGGCTCCCACCAGGTTTTACCACCTGAATCAACTTTTTTCCCCGGCCGAATCTCAATCTCCGTTCCATTAGAGATACTTCCTTGTTTAAGAGACCCACCTATGATACCGCCTTTTATTTCATCTATCTCAGTACCTGGTTTGTTAACATCGAAAGAACGTGCAATCGGCATCAAAACAGGTTTTTCCAACTTTCTATCCGGTGTTGGAATAACATCTTCAATTGCTGTAATAACCATATCGATGTTTGTTCTTTGTTGAGCAGAACAAGGAATAATCGGAGCACCCTCAGCAACGGTGCCTTTAACAAATTCCTTTATTTGGTTATAGTTATCAATAGCCTCTTCCTTAGAAACCAAATCAATTTTGTTTTGAACAACGATTATATCTTCAACACCAATAATATCGAGAGCCATTAAATGTTCTTTAGTTTGAGGTTGAGGACAATCCTCATTAGCCGCAATAACAAGAACAGCTCCATCCATTATGGCAGAACCGGACAACATAGTAGCCATCAATGTTTCGTGGCCAGGAGCATCTACAAAAGAAATAGCCCTAGTTACCTCAGCTTCACCACCACACTCACAAACCTCCTCTGTAGTATAAGCCTCAGGAGGCTCACAATCACTGCACATCCTAAACACAGTGTCAGCGTAACCAAGCCTTATCGAAATACCTCTCCTCAGCTCTTCACTATGCTGATCCGTCCACGTACCGCTTAGAGCCTCAACCAATGTTGTCTTCCCATGGTCTACATGCCCAATTAATCCAATGTTTACTTCTGGCTGTTTCAAAGTGACACCCTTCTAATAATAAGAACCTTGAATATTCTATGCGATACTAATCTAAAAACCTTTCCACATAAAACCCCTATTCTAAACCAACAAAACCACACAAAACAAATAACTTAACAAAATAACTTAACAAAATCTATCTCACAAACTAAAGACAACCCCTATCCCTAAAGAGAAAGAAGCCTCTAGGCTTGATTAGGGATAAAACCTTCAAACCGATAAAACCAAATAATAAAAACCAGATTTAAATTTACTAAATAATCAAATTCGAAGTTTTTATTCAGGATTGTTACATATGAGAAGCAACAACGTAAAGAAAGGTCTTAAAAGAACCCCATCAAGAGCTCTACTAAAAGCAAATGGAGTAACCGATAGCGATATGGATAAACCATTTATTGGAATAGCAAACGCATGGAGTGAGATAGTGCCAGGACACCTACACCTAAAAGACCTCTCCAAGGCAGTAAAACAAGGAGTTTCAGCCGGTGGAGGCGTACCATTTGAATTCGGCTCAATAGGCATCTGCGATGGACTCGCAATGGGCCATAGAGGCATGAGATATTCATTACCCTCCAGAGACCTAATAGCCGACTCAATAGAAGCAATGGCAGAAGCACATCAATTCGATGGCATCGTCCTAATAGCAAGCTGTGACAAAATATTACCAGGAATGTTAATGGGAGCCCTAAGAATCAACATACCAACCATAATGGTTACCGGCGGCCCCATGCTATCTGAAAAAATGGATAACAAAGACCTAACCCTCATATCAACATTCGAAGGAATAGGAAAATATAAATCAGGCGAAATCAACGAAGAAAAACTCCAGGAAATGGAGAACAAGGCATGCCCCAGCTGTGGAAGCTGTCAAGGAATGTATACCGCAAACACATTTGCATGCTTAATAGAGACAATGGGGCTTTCACTACCAAAATGCGCAACATCCCACGCATGTTCATCAGAAAAAAGACGGATCGCAAAGGAAAGTGGTGAAAAAATAATGGAACTAATCAACCAAGACCTAACCATTAAAGATATAGTAACAGAAAAAGCCATCAAAAACGCCATAAAAGTCGACATGATGTTAGGAGGGTCAACAAACACCACACTACACATACCCGCCGTCGCAGCAGAAGCAGGATACGACATAACCCTCAAAGATTTCGATCAAGCAAGCCAAAACACACCCTATCTAGTATCAATGAAACCTGGAGGCAAACACGTAATGACCGACCTCCACAACGCAGGAGGAATACCCGCCCTCATAAAACAATCTAAAAAACTATTAAACAACACAACAACAGTAAGCGGAAAAAAATTATTCGAAAACACCGAAACAACCCATGTAAACAACGAAATAATCAAACCACTTAAAAACCCATTGAGAAAAACAGGCGGAATAACCGTATTACAAGGAAACATAGCCCCACGTGGATCTGTTTTAAAAGTAAGTGCAGTTGACCCAGAAATGTACAACTTCACAGGCACCGCAAAAATATACGAAAACGAAGACGAAGCTGTAGACGCAATACTCGATGGCGAAATAAAAAAAGGAGACGTAGTGATAATAAGATACGAAGGACCAAAAGGAGGGCCAGGAATGCCAGAAATGCTTGCACCAACATCCGCATTAACAGGAATGGGACTAGAAAAATCAGTAGCACTACTAACAGATGGAAGGTTCAGCGGTGGAACCAGAGGCCCATGCATAGGACACATCTCACCAGAAGCAGCAGACGGAGGACCAATAGCATACCTAAAAAACGGCGACCAAATAGAAATCAACATACCTAAAGGCGAAATAAACGCCAAACTCACACAAAAACAACTAACAAAAAGAAAAAAAGAAACAAAAATCAAAAAAACAAACGAAAAAGGCTTATTAGGCCGTTACAGCAGACTTGCAGAATCACCAGACAAAGGCGGACGAATAACATAAAAAGGGAGATAAAAAAGGTGTTTTAAATGGAAGAGAAATCAAAACACGTACTTGAATTACTAGGTATGACCAGGGTAGTAGTTGAAAACGGAGAGATAACCAAAGTAGAAGGAGGAGAAATTGACTACTGTCCATTATGGCATAAAATGCATGGAGTTGAAAAACTAAGCGAAGGAGCAAGATGGCAAGTTAAAAGATTAATGGAAGAAATCGGGTTCTGCACCGAAAACCGCCAAATAGAGATGGAAGAAAGAATAGTAACATTCGGAACATCAGAAACCATAATGACAGGTCTAGAAAACAACGAGATAGATATATCAATAACAGTTTGCGATGGAGCAGGTACAGTAATCACATCAAACCCAAAAGTAGTTCAAGGAATAGGAGGCCGGTTAAGCGGCATAAGCCATACAACACCAAACCCAAAAGTAATCAAAAAACTCAGAGAAAAAAACGCCGAAGTTCTAAACCAACCAAGAATAGACCAACCAGCCGGACTTAAAAAAGCATTAAAAAAAGGATATAAAAAACCAGCAATAACAGTAAGCACTCCAGAAGACGCAGTAAAATGCCGGAAAATAAGTAAAGAAGCTATAATATTCGGAGTACACCTCACAGGCGTAAACAAAAAACAAGCAAAAAAACTCGTAGAAACCTGTGACGTATTATCAGGATGCGCATCAAAAACAATAAGAAAAACAGCAGGAGAAAAAGCATTACTCCAAGCAGGAAGATCCATCCCAATATTCGCCCTAACAAAAAAAGGAAGAAACCTAACACTAGACCAAGCCAAAAAAGTACCAGGCCAAATCTACATAACACAAAAAAACCTACCCCACCTAAAAGACGGAAACCCACCAAAACCCCTAAAATAAAAAAAAGAATCTGAGTTCTTACGGAAGTTCTTACGAAAACTATCAATCAAATTCAAGTCTTCTCATCTTTAGGGATTGGTTCATCCGGCTTAACACCATAATAATCATATCTAGCCTGACCAAAAGGACAACCCTCATCACCTGTAATTCTTAACTCTATACCCTGAATCCATTCAAAAAAACTATAACCTGCTCTAGCAGGCCTACATACCGGACAGTACTTTTCACAAAAAACAGGTTCTTTTTTATTACTCAACAAAAACACCTATTTAATGATAACAAACCTATTATTTAAAAAATAAACCCATCAAATTAATTTCTAATCATTTAAAAACCAAAAAACCAAAAAATGTAATTATAAAAAACAATAGATATTTCTCTTTTTTAGAAAAACTGTAATTTATTTAGAATTAATTATTTTCAATTGAGGCCATCTTAAAGATATTTTATCAGAAAAAAGGTATTGATAACTCCCTAAATGCAAAAGTCTTAAATATGATTAATTAAATATACTTTGAATTAGTGGGGAAACATGATAGGATACGAAGGCGTAGTTTTACTGGTTGCAGCAGCACTGTTCACTGACTTCTTTTCACTACTACCACCAGGACTCCATCTAATGGGATGGGGCAAAGGAAGACCTGCATGGACAATCTTGTTCATCGGTGGTATTGTACAGTTCTTACTAGGAATAGCAACGATTTTTGGTGGCGGAGACGTATTAACAGGATTTATAATAGTAATATTCGGTGTCATATTCGTCGGTATAGGGTTCATGGTTCATAGAGGCTATGACCCTGCAGGCGTAGGCCACTTAGCACTAGCAACGGCGATACCATTCATAGTGTTTGCGATATACTTTGCAGCAGTGTACGGCGGATCATACGGATGGGTATGGTTCATTATAATGCTCTCAATAACAGTGATACTTCTAATCGTTGCACTAATGGACTATGGAAAAATCTCAGAGAGAATTACAGGAATAGCCCTTGTATTATGGGCAATCTGGTTCTTCCTTCTCGGAGCAATAATATTCCTAGGAGTAGGGCTAGAGACATACGAATGGATAACAGGGCTTGAGTACTGATATATCAGTAAAACTAAAACAAAGCGGATTGTGGGTTTGAATAACCCACAAAAAATTTTTTTATTTACTTTTTTTTTTAAATCAAATCAATATTTTTTAAAAACTGATTTTAAGTAATTTATTTACTTTTAAAAAAAACTAACTGGATGTATAAACTGTTTTTTATTCTGTTTAATGTATGTTTTGGGTTTATTTTTTTGGTTAAAAGTAATGTTGATTTAAGTTTATTTTGTATTTTGGTTTTGTTTATGGTTGAAGATATGAATATTGTTTCTGAGGGGGGTGTTGAGTTTTTTGTTCCGGTGGTTGATGGTGATGTTGATTCTAGTATGGAGGTTTTTTATAACCCGGTGATGGAGTCTAATAGAGATATCTCTGTTGCGTTTATTGACGCTGTTTCTGGTGTTGGTGATCGTTATCTTGATTGTCATGGTGGGACTGGTGTGAGGGGTCTTAGAATGGCTGATATGGTTGATGGGTTAGATGTAACTATTAATGATTGGTCTCGTGATGCAGCTAGTTTGATTGAAAGGAATGCTAGTCATAATTCGCTGGATGTTGAGGTATGTTCTGTTGATGCAAATGTCCTTTTGTCTAAACGTAGGTTTGATATAATTGATGTGGATCCATTTGGTTCTCCTGTTCCTTTTTTAGATTCTGCTGCCAGGTCTCTAACGCGTGGTGGTGTTTTGTGTATGACTGCTACAGATACCGCTCCTCTCTCTGGGGCTCATAAAAAACCGGGTATACGTAGGTATAGTGCCGTCCCTTTGAACACTCCTTATCATAAGGAACTTGGTGCTAGAATTTTGGTTGGTAAGACGGCTTTAATTTTAGCGCAATATGATATTTCAGTTAGGTCGTTGTTCACTTACTATAAGGATCATTACTTTCGTTCATATCTTGAGACTGATGTGGGTGCTAAAAAAAGTAATGAGACATTGGAGAAAATGGGTTTTCTTCACCATTGTTTTAATTGTGGGTGTAGAGAGGTTGTTTATGGTTTAGAGAACCCTGGAAAACTCCCGAATAAATGTAGTTGTGGTCAATCTATGTCTTTTTGTGGACCTTTATATCTGGGAGAGTTGATGAATAAATCATGTTTGAAAGATGTTTTAAGAAATCTGAAGAATGGTTTTTTTGGAACTAAAAAAGAGTCAATGAAGCTTATTGAAAGATGTATTTCGGAATCTGGGTTCCCACCAACATTCTATGATCTACATCATTATTGTAAAATGGAGTCTATAAGGGCTCCCAAAACAAATGAAGTATTAGATAAATTGGGGGATAGAGGGTTTAAGGCATCTCAAACACATTTTCATCCGCTTGGAATTAAAACTGATGCTAGCTCCAGCATATTAAAAGAAATACTTAATGAGCTTGTTTAAGATAACGGTTTTTTATGATTCAAGTTTTCTAGTTATCCATCTTGTTAGACCTGAAATCTTTATTTTGATTTTTGTTGTTGTTTTAGGTCTTCTTGATTTTTTTTCTTGAACTATTAGGATTGATGTATCTGTTTTGTCCGCTACTTCATTGGGTATTGTTCCAAATAGAAAGCCTTTTAAAGCTGATTCTTGACTAGCTGACATTACTACTAAATCGAATTTTTTTGATTCAGAAATTAATGCCTTTGACACGTCTTTGTCTTTAATTATTCTTGAGGTTGATTCTACTTCTATTCGTTTTTCTGACCTTTCTTGGAATTTCTGGATTTTCTCTATTTCTTTTGATGATGCTCTTGGGTCGATTACTCTTAATAACTCTATAAAGCCGTCTCCTTTACTTGCTATTGCTGAAGCCAGATCAAGGGTTAACCCTATTTTGGATGATAATCGGGTTGGAAGCAATATTTTGTTGTGTTTATTTGGCATAAATCCACGATCTTTGAATATAGCTACATCACAATCCGCGTTATGCAAAATGTAGTCTATTGAACTTCCTAGTAATTCACTGTGGCTAAATTCTTCAAGCCATTCCACTAAAATCATGTCTGCATCTTCTTTTTCAGCTAGATCTATTACTGTATTTTTGTAGCTATGGGTGTAAACAATATGTTCTTCTTCCATTATGTCGTATTCAGCGTTTTCTTCAATAATGTTTAAAACAGCATCTTCAAGCATTTCGCGTTTCTTGGCGTACCTATCTTTGTATGCGTATAATGGTGTTTGATCGGGTATTTCAAGGATTATCGCTGGGATTATTTTTCCACGTTTGTCTTCTGCAACTTCCATTCCAATTTTAATGAGATTTTCTAGGTGTTTGATATCTGTGATTGGAACTAAAACTCGATAGTCATCTAAATCATCAGGGACTTCATCAAAATTATCAAGTGCTTTACTAGCTTTTCTCTGAGTTATAGCACCTCTTACTTCACTTTCATCTCTAACCCCATCTTTCACGAAATAATACCAAACTAGACCTAGAAAGATAACTAGAAAAGCGAACACAATCGGCATTAATTCTCCCATACTAAACAACATTACAAAAGAACCTACAAAACCAATAGCTGGAAGATAAGGATAAAATGGAGCTTTAAATTTAGGTTCATACCAATCAGTTTCTGCTTCTCTTAAAACAATCAATGAAAGATTAACAAAAGCGAAAACAAGTATATTGAGAGCACTGGTCATTTCAGCTAGTCTCTGCACCGGGAAAATCAAGAGCATTATTGTCAATACTATTCCGCTTAAAACTATAGCTGTGATTGGAGTTTTAAACCTACCATCAATTTTGGTTAACCACTCTGGCATCAAACCATCTTTAGCCATAGCAAAGGGATAACGTGCTGAAGACATTAAAGAAGCATTACCCGTAGATAATGTAGCAAAAACACCAGCCAAAACCATTATAGTAACACCAACAGACCCTAAAAAAGACTCAGCCACATCCAAAATAGGAGTAGTAGATTCAGCAAGTTCTTCATACGGATAAGCACCGACAACAACAATCATAATCAACGAATAAAGTAAAATTACAAACAAAATAGAACCAATAATCGCTCTCGGAAGGTTTTTACCTGGATCCTTCACCTCCTCAGCGATAGCACTCGCCTCAGCAATCCCAACATAAGAAACAAAAACAAATCCCGCTGTAGCCAAAGTCTGACTCACACCGGTATCAACCCAAACAAACTGATCGATACTAACATGACCCATACCTAAAAAAATAAAGAAAAAAAGCAGTATAGTCAAAAACAACAACATTAGATTTTGAATTCCACCAGAACTCTTAACACCAACAATGTTAATCGCAATAAACAAAACAGAAGCAACAACAGCTAAAGTTAATTCATTAACAGCTATTAAAGCAGCCAGATAACCACCAAAACCAACAAAAGCAAAAGAACCTTTAATCAAAAGACCCAGCCAAGTTGCAATACCCACAGAACTACCCACAGCCGACCCTAAAGACCTCTTCATAAACACATAAGTACCACCAGCTTTAGGAATAGCAGTCGCCATCTCAGAAATACAGAAAGCAGTAATCAAAGCAAGAACACCAGAAAGAATAAAAGAAATTATAGAACCTGGACCAGCCATCGCCGCAGCCATACCTGGTAAAACAAAGATACCAGCACCAACCATAGTCCCAACACTAATAGAAAAAACCGAAAGAAAACCCATGTTCCGCTCCAACTCAACAACCCGGTCAGAACCTCCATCACCAACTTTCGATATAACTAAACCCTCCATTAAACAAAAATCTAAAACTCAGAAATTTTACGATTAACCATTAAACAAACAACCAAAAAACCTTTTCCCCAAATATACTAAAACCTAACACCAAAACCCGTTAGAAACAAAACAATAAACAAAAAAAACGACAAAAAACATCGATTAAACTATTTTTCTGAATACAAATCCCAAAAACATAATATTAATTTAAAACCTATTCATTGGAGCAATTCACATTGAATACAAGAAATGAAAAACAAAAAACAAAGATAATTTCTAAAAAAAACACAGAGAAATCCATTAGAAACCCAAAAGAAATATCTAAAATATTTTTCTACGATAACTGAAATCAGATAACCAATTAAGAAATAAATCCAAATAAACTATTAAAAACTGTTAAATATGTCCGACTTGAAATAATTAAATTACTAAAAAATCCCAAATCAAAATACAGTCAATTCATTAAAACAGCAATTATCTAAAAAACATATTTAGAAATTAAAAAACCCTAAATCACCTTCATAACTCTTGAGATATCTATAAATAGATAATCAATTTCAACTTAAAAAGGCCTCGGTTTGAAACAATGAATCGGTATAGAAAACATCTAAAAATACAGCAATCTGAGGTAACAAACCTCGGTTTATACAATCTATATAAAAAAATCCGAAAAAAAGCAGATGTTAATATATACGAGATGAACCTCTCAAAAAACAACAACACCATCGTTACAACTCCAGGGAAGATAGAACTTAGATTCTGTCCAGAACTCAGTTGGGAATCAATAGCAAGGACCTTAAGCATCATAAGCGAAATTGATAACAACGCTCACCACGAAATCACCGTTGAAATGAAATACGATGAAATCGAGCGTTATGAAAAAGAAGGATATGTCCTAGTTTCATACGGCAAAATAGAAGGAGATAGATATCGAGTAATATTCGAAATCCCTTTTTCAAGAACATCAGCTTTAAAAAAATTCGCCTTATCCATATACAACTCAAAACAACATGAAGTTAAAGATGTAGTGTGGAACGGCGGAAACAAAAGAATCTCAACCCTCTATGAAGAACTAAACAAATTCAACTGGAAAATAGATAAACTACAGTTAATGGGGGAAAAAGACATAAGAATCGAGTTTACAGAATCTAAACAAACAAAAAAAGAAATAGATAAAATAATCGAAAAAAAAATAACATAAAACCCAATTTTTAATTCAGGAGTGTATAAAGTGAGCAAAATAACAAAAAACTCTATGAAAGTAATAGGAAAACACCTACGAGAAGTTGGAGAAGAAATTGATGAAGAATCAATAGATAAAGCAGTTCAAGAAATAATCAATGCAAACAAAATCTTCGTTGTTGGTGCAGGAAGATCCGGCTTAGCAGCAAAAATGTTCGCAATGCGACTAATGCACCTAGGTCTAAATGTATACGTAGTCGGCGAAACAATAAATCCCGCACTTGAAAAAAACGACCTAGTAATCGCAATAACAGGATCAGGAGAAACATCATCAACAATAGAAGTATCAAAAACAACGAAAGAATTTGGAGCAAGACTTGTCTCAATAACAAGCTCACCAAACTCAACCATATCAAAACTATCAGACGACTCAATAATCGTTAGAGACGAATTCTCAAACAAAAAACTAACCCAAAAAGAAATAGCACCACTAGGAACCCTCTTCGAACTAACAGCAGCAGTATTAATGGACTCAATAATCTCAGAACTAATGCACGTATTGGAAAAAGACGAAGAAGACCTATCCAACAAACACGCAACACTAGAATAAAAACAAAAACCAAAAAAACAAGCAAAACAAAAAAAATGAAGCAATTTTCTGACAGGGTAAAAAGACTTCAGCCATCAGGCATACGCGACCTATTCGATCAGGTAGGTCCAGAAACAGCAAACCTTGGCATCGGTGAACCAGACTACAAAACACCTAACTACATAAAAAAAGCCGGAAAAAAAGCGATAGACAATGGCTATACAACCTACACACCTAACAAAGGCCTACCAGAACTTAGAAATGCAATAACAAAATACCTATCAAAATACAAAGTGCAAACCAACCCCGATCAAATAATTGTGACCTCAGGAGCAAGTGAAGCTCTCCATCTAGCTGCACAGACCTACATAAATAACGGCGACGAAGTATTAATACCAGACCCTGGCTTTGTTTCATACCGCCCTTTAACAATTATCGCTGGAGGAAATCCCAAACCCCTCCCACTTAAACCAGAAGACGAATTCAAAATAAATCCCGAAATATTTAAAGAAAAAATAACACCAAACACAACAGTACTATTTCTAAACTCTCCATCAAACCCAACCGGAGCAATAAACAACCCTAAAGAAACAAAAGCAATAACCGAAATAGCAGAAGACAACAACATTAAAATAATTTCTGACGAAGTATACTCCGAAATAATATATGAAGGCAAACACACAAGTCCAGCACAATACAACCCAAATATAACTACAATCAACGGAATGTCAAAGACATTCGCAATGACAGGCTGGAGAATCGGATATATAACAGCACCCAAACAAGACATAGACCAAATGCTAAAAATCCATCAATACATACAAGCATGCGCACCATCAATATCCCAAAAAGCCGCAACAACAGCATTAAAAACAGACAACCAGTTTATAGAGAAAACCGTAAAAAAACTACGAGAAAAAAGAAACCTCCTAATAAACGGACTAAAAAACACCGAAATAAAAATAAAAAAACCAGAAGGAAGTTTCTACGCCTACCCAGAAATATCCAAAAAAGGAACAGACAAACAAGTAATCAAAAAACTCATAAAAAACAACGTAATCGCAGTACCAGGAAGAACATTCGGATCCCAAAAAACAAACCAAAACCACATAAGAATCTCATTCTCAACAAAAAAAGAAGACATAAAAAAATTCATCAAAGAAATAAAGAAAATCTAAACCCCATTTTTCTTAAATAATAATTCAACAACAAACAATAGAAATAGATGTTAATAGTGATAGCCCCGAGCGGATTCGAACCGCTGTCGTCGGGTCCAAAACCCGATAGGATTGACCACTACCCCACGGGGCTACATAAAATCCTACAACACCATAACAAACAACTAAGAACTGCATCAAAAATCATTCTTCCACCGATATAAATTTTAGGCCCCAAAACCCCCCAATAAAAATAAAAAATCATTTTCTTTCAACTTTCATTAAGTTCATGATACCATGACAACCACAAGAAGTACCAACTGCACAAGAACAACCCTCCAATTTATCAACATCAGACAATAGGTCCTGGACATCATCTCCACTTAGATAGCCTACTCCATTCAACCCATGGCTAACCAAAACATTACTATACCCCACTTTATCTCTAACCACATCAATTAAAATTTCATTCATCAATCCATCTTTCTCTTCTTTAGTAACAGTACAGAAATCAATGGGTTGAGGACAATCATCTAAACATCTACCTTCCTGCATATAGGATGTTACTAAAACACCCTCAATAGGGTTTGTGGTTAATACAAGATCCTTAGGAATTGATTCAACAACCCTATTAAAAACCGACTCACCAACACTACCTACTTTAAACTCATTTTTCTCAAGGTAAGATTTAAAAACCTTTCCTAAAAAATGGCCTGGAACCGCAGGAACAACAACATCAGGAAAACAACTTTCATTTAACTCTAAAAAACAATCAACAGCGTCTCCCTTTAAAAAACCTATCTCCCCAGAACTTAATTCGCTATAGACATTTTCCAAACCTACTTCAAAATCGATGTAATCTTTGGTTACTTCTTCATCAACATCAACCACTAATACTCTTGCACCACGATCTCTAAACCAACTACATGCTTTTTTACCGAAAAACCCACCACCAGCAACATAAATAAAGCCGTCACCAAATCTATTAGACATCATTAATAGATAAATGCCATTTAATTAAAAAAACTATCTGAAAAAAGGAAAGCAATATCTGTTTAACCAACAACCTCTATATTAATGTCTCGTGTTCTCTTACTTTATGGCTCATCTGAGGGTCAGACCCAGAAAATTATGAATGAGATTTCTAAACAATTAAAACAAATAGGGCATCAAACCGATTTATTTAACCTAAAAACCAAAGAAAATAAATCTGATATCGCTAATTATGATGGAGCTGTTATTGGTTCTTCAATACATATTGGTAGATATCAAAAATATGTAATTAAATATATTAAGGATAGAGTTGATGAATTGAATAAAATTCCAACTGCGTTTTTTAGTGTAAACTTAACTGCTGTAGATAAAACACCTAAAGCAATGGATAAGACAACAGAGTTTATTGATAGTTTTATAGATAAAACAGGCCTGGAACCAAGAATTGCTGTAACATTTCCTGGAGCACTAAAATTCAGTGAATATGGTTTTTTGAAAAAATTGTTGATGAAATCGCTTTCCAAAAACTTAATTAAAGATATGGATAGTTCCCAAGATATTGAGTTTACAGATTGGATGGAAGTAAGTGAGTTCGTAACGAGATACTCTAAATTCCTTGAGAAGCCTGATATCTCAAGTTAATTTCTTTAACTGGTTTTTATAGTATTTATATTCTAGTTTTTTATATAAACCCACCAACCGGTTTTTTATTGCAATGTTTCCAACTATCATTAAACCATTTTTTCCTAACTGGATAAAAAGAGCTTTTATCTCACCGGCTTTCATTTTCTTGTTTTTTGGATCAAGGTTGTTTGCAAGAGCTTTTGTTTGTTTTAAAGCATTGAACCCTGTATTGTAAGAAAAATCAGTACAATCTCCAACTCCATAGATATCTTTGTGTTCTGTTGATAGGTATCGATCAACTTTAATTCCTTTATTGTCGGTATCGAATATTTTTTGCACTGTACTTGAGGCTTTGAGGCCACCAGCCCATATAACTAGGTCTGAAGTCATTTTGGTTCCATCTTTTAGTTCTAAGCTATTTTTCTGGACATCGGTAACTCTTTTTTCACCTATAAATTTTATTTGATTTGATTTAAAGTGTTTTAATGCTTTATCTCCAGCTCTTTCTGAAATACTTGATAGGGGTTTTTGGTTTGAATCAATAACTGTTACTTCAAGCCCAATATCACTTAGTTTTGAAGCAAGTTCGACGCCAACATAACCACCGCCCACTAAAATAACTTCACTAGCCCTTTTGGTTTTTTCTCGGACACTTAATGCGTCATCCCAACTATAGAACTTCTCGATACCTGAGATATCAAGGCCATAACTATTTACTTCGCCACCAAGTGCTACAACAAGTTTATCATAACTAATTTCATTAGAATCTAATTTAACAACCTTATTTTCTTTAAGTACATCAACTACTTTTCCTTGCTTAAACTCTATATCTTTTTGAGCTAGTAAACTAGTTAACTTGAATCGATATTTCTCTATCTCATTATCTCTGAAGAAATATTTTAATCCAGGGGTATAGACATGGTATTTATCTTTAGATACTAGAGTTATATCGAGGTTGGGGTTGTTAGATGCTTTAAGAGCTGTATTAAGTCCTCCAAAACCCCCACCCAAAACACAAACATCTTTTTTAGGTTTATTCATGATAAGTAGTTTTAATGTCTCTAATAGAGTTTATTGTTTAGAATATACTAGTTATTCATTTGTTTTGATGGTTTTTAGACGTGATATACGCTGTCAAAGTCTTTTTCTTCATTTTTTTCTTCTGAGTTTTTGGAGTCTTGTATTTTTTTGAATCTATCGATGTGGTTTTTGAGCCATTTTTGAAGAGAGATTGCTTGGCTTGGGGACATTCTGATTGTGCATTCTTCGATTTGGTCGAATACTATTTCTTCGTCCTTACTATCTTTATGATTTATTTGTGATGAGATTACAACCATCTCTAATTTATCTTTTGATGTGAAGCCACCGGCAGCTTTATCTAGATTTATTACTCTATAGTCTTCAGATCGTTTTTTCCTAACAACTTTATTTCCTTTCTTTTTTTTCTCACTAGACATATATATCACAAATTATTAAAAATAAAAAACATTAGTAAATTATAATTATCTTTTTTCTCTTTGATATTATTTTCTAAAACTTTTAGTTGTTTTCTTTGGTTTTTTAAAGGTTTTTTAGTTCTTTTTCTTCTTTATTACCCCACACTTCGATGTGGGCTCTTGGGGAGTAAACTATGTTGTTTTCCACACAATATCTCCAAACTCTTTGTTTAATTTCTCTATCCGTCTTTGTATCACCAGTTGTTAATGGCATTAGTATTGAGGCGTATTTGATTAATTCTATGCCCACCTTTTTGAGGTCAGTAACAATTTTTACATCGTTTTCTGTGTTTTCGAGTCTAGGTATTTTTTTTGCATAACTAACGTTTTTAGGGGAGAAGGAAACATAATCGAATTTTTTTAAAAAAAAGGGATTATTGTTTGTAGCGTTTGTTTCTAAATGGTTTTTTTTAGATGTTTTTTCTATAACCTTTGATATGGCTTTAGTTTGAAGTGATGGTTCCCCACCTGTCCAGACAACAATGTCTTTATCTGAATCAGAGATTATTTCTGTGAGTTTATTGATGGTTATCTCTCTTTCTTTATTATGATCTGTGTCACACCAACTGCATTGAAGGTTACAGCCGCTTGTTCTGATAAAAAGTCCTGGCCTACCTATATAACGGCCTTCACCTTGTATTGATTCAAATATATTATTAATCTCTATTTTCATTTAGGATTCAATATTCATTTGTCTCAATTTCTGCATATGATTTTGGGGATTCATAAACCCGTATTTTGAATTCTAGGTCTGGATAGTCATTTTTAAATCGATTTAAGATATATATTGAGATGTTTTCGGCGGATGGATTAAAATCTAGTGTTTCATTTAGGTGTGTATGATCAAGTTCTTCAATTACCTCATCTAGATTTCTAAAATCCCATAATAAATCTCCATTCATTTCGCCTTTAACACTAACCTTAATTCTCCATCTATGTCCATGTAAATTTCCACATTTCCCAGCATTTTCAAGGAAATGAGAAGCATCAAATGTTCCCTCAGTTTTAACTTTCATATAAATCAACTCAACTCTAATATACCTAACTCAACCTAAATCCATAGCTAATGGTTTTTTCGTTTAAATTTAGTTTAATAGTTTTAGAGAGATGGGTCATCTATCCCAGCTTCTTTAAACCCTTTTTCCCTCTCTAAACAGGCCGGACATTCCATACAAGGCTTGCCATCAATTAGATTATAACAGGAAATAGTATTACCTAAAGGGACCTCTAGTTTATTCCCAAGCTCTATTATTTCAGCTTTAGTTTTATCAAGTAATGGAGCCTCAATATTTATATTGTTCCTCAATGTTGATTTATCTAATGCGTTTTCAGTAGATTTAAGAAACTCAGGCCTACAATCTGGATACAGTTCCTCATCCTCTATCTGCGCACCAATATATAAATTAATCTCTTCATTAGAATACATTGAATCAGCTATTGCACCAGCAATTGAAAGTAATAATAGATTCCTCATGTGAACATAACCGGTTGATTGTCCATGTTCATCACTTTCCATATCTGAATTATATCTCTTTTTCTCCATTGTCCCAGAACAAAAATAACCAAATGCCTGTCTAACATCCGATTCAATAAGCTCTATATCTTGATGTTCAGCAAGATATCTAGAATTTTCTAGTTCTTGATCTCTTGTTGCTTGGCCATAATCAAAATGAACCGCTAAAACTTCATCACACTCTTCTTTAGCAATAGCAAGAACCACTGCAGAATCAATACCTCCGGACAACAATGAAAAACCAATCATCTTTAACAAAAACTCCAGTATTAATATTGCTATTGTTTACTTAATTATTACAGATAGCGATACAAACTGAGATACCGCTATATCTTTATTTATTTGAGGTCATTTTTTACTTTTGAGTCAGACGTGACCTCCCTACATATCCCGAAATGTTAGGAGGTGTTTATCTATCTTGATTTAAGACCTCTTTTTCTTTATGGAGCGGAAGCTGTTACTTATTTTTTTTATCACATTTCAGGGCTAAGACGCCTTCGTTCATGGAGGGGATGCAGCCCGATAGTAAACTTTTTTAAATTTTTATCCTGTAATATGTTGTGTTTAACGGGTTCAGGGCAAGTCTGTGATAAGCCCTCTTTTCAAGTCTTCAAAGTCGAGTTTGAAGGGGTTAGGGATGTGTGGATTGAATCCCACACAGGCTGTGGACAGGGGTACCAGTGACAGTGCCCGAAATCTTTAGTTATGACCTGACCTCTGGAATACAAGTCGGCGAGCGATGGATAACCGCCAACAATGGCTATGAAGGGTCGGTGGCCTTTCACGCCATTTCCATCGGTAACACCTATCACCTCGGATTTAAAGGGTGCGAAGAGATGGAAGCCTCTCCTCTTCAGGGAGAGGAGGATGTCACCTGGATAGTTTTTCCCTAATTCGTCTTAGTATGGTTTTGGTTGAAATTCTTGTTTCTCTTACCATTACTACTGTTGATTCTGATTGTCGTCCTAGGTCTTCGGGTAATGATCCAAATAATGCTCCTTTGAGTCGTTTAGGTCTTACCGCCCCTAAATAAACTGCGTTGTATTCTTCTGTTGCTTTGAATAGAGGTTTTTTCCTAGTTTGTGATATGATAACTCTTGACTTGTATTCATTTTCTTCTATTCCTGCTTTTTTTGCCATTTTTTTGATGTGTTTTTCTCCTGTTCTTTTTGCTTCTTCTTTACTAATACCTTCACTTGGTATCTGTAGGTTTACAAGAGTTAGTTCCCTTTTTTCATCAAGTTTAGTTAGGTTGTTTGCCTGTTTTATGGCAAATGGTGTGTTGGGGCCTTCTCCAACGAACGCAGCTATATCCCTTATTTCTTGACCCGATTTTTTTCCTTCACTTGGTTTAACTATGCTTACCTCACAGTCTGCGTACTTAACTATTGGATCTATCTTTGTTCCGAGTATGTATTCTTTTGCTTTGATATCTCCTTCCCATCCCAGAACCGTGTGATCAATTTTTTCTTCTTCAATAAGGTCTAATATCACTTTATTTACACTACGACCTATCACTGATTTTGTATATAGCTCTATATCTACTTGTTCAGCAGTTTCTTTGGCGGCTTCAAGTATTTTTTCTTGTCTCTTTATTCTTTTTTCTTCAAACGCAGCTGAGTGTGCAAGTGAGGATTGTGGTGGGACTTCTATAACATTTAAAGCTATTACCTGCCCTTTTTCGTATCTAGATGCGTTTGCAGCGGCGATTTCTATAAGTTCTTTCTCTGTTTCTGGGTTAGCAAGAGCTACTAATACCTTATAGACTCCTTTTTCTTTTTCAAGGTCTTTTGATACAACGGCTTCACCTAACATACCTCTTTTTTCAGTTCTTCCCCTTACGTACAAGAAGTACCATATCCCACCAAATAGGGCTACTAAGATACCTACGGTTAGGACAAGTGTGCCCATCTGAATTAATATAATAATGCCTGCAATGAATCCAAGTATCTGTACATATGGATATGCTGGACATTTGAATGAAGGGTTATATAAATCGCTTTCAACGTTCCGCATCACTATAACCGAGATATGTACTAATGAGTAGGTTAATAGGTAGGCAAATCCCGCGACCTTAGCTAACGTATCTATTCCTGCTCCAATAATAATTAAGGAAAATATTAAGATTCCAGTGATTGCTATAGATCGGTATGGTGTTCTAAATTTCTCATGTATTTGGTTGAACCAATTACTTAAAACACGGTCTCTACCCATAGCGAAGTTGATTCTGCTTGCAGCCAGTATCGATGAATTAGCACTTGACACTGTTGCAAAGATAGCGCCGATAACCATTGCGATAGTTCCAAACGTACCTAAGTATGTTTCTGCTACATCCGCAACCGGTATTTTTGATATCGCAAGTTCTTCTAAAGGCAAGATTCCAACACTTATAGCCATAACAAAAACATAAAACACAGTTGGAGTTACAACAGCAGCAACCATAGCAAGTGGAATATTTCTCTGTGGATTTTTTATCTCCTCAGCTATGTCTGCAATAACTTCAAAACCTATAAAGCTGACATAAACCGTTCCCACAGTCATAGCAACCATAGACCAACCATATGGATTAAATGGCTGTAGATTTGCCGTATCGATTTGAGGCACTCCAAATATTATGAAAACTATAATCAATCCAACTAACAAGGTAACAATAAAGTTCTGTAGCCAACCTGTTTCACGAACACCATAAATATTAACCAGAATCAATAAACCTGCCATGAAGAGAGCTGCAAGAGATACAGATAAGTCTCCATAAAAAAAAGCAAGATATTGACCAAAACCCAGCATATAAAACGCAGAGGCAAAAGTTAACCCTGCCCATAAACTCCATCCAGCAATACTCCCAAAAAAATTCCCCAACGCTGTATTTATATAATGATAACTCCCACCAGTTTGAGGCAAAGCTGTTGAAAGCTCTGAAAGAGAAAGAGCCGCTAACAAAGAAACCAAACCACCAACTAAAAAAGCAATTATACTAGCAGGACCAGCATCTGCTGCGGCAATACTAGGTAATATAAAGACTCCAGCACCAATCATAGTGCCAAGCCCAATCGTATACGCTCCAAAAAAACCTATATCTCTAGAAAGCTCAATAGATGAAATTAAAACAACCTCCAATTAACAAATGGCTAAACACCACAATCCAACATTACATACCGACCAAATTCAACAGCAACACAACATACCCCAGCCACTCCCTTAAGTTTCAATCTCGGTTAAATAATATTTTATCCTTAAAAAAACCTCTGGTTAAAATAGCTATAAAAACCCAAAAAAACCTACTTTAACTTAAAAAAACAAAAAAAAAAGAATTAAATTTTAGATTAAATCCCCATAAATGACTTAAAAGTTAGACTTAAAAGTTAGTAAGCTGGATGAAACACCCGTTTGAACTAGATATCAACTTAACTTCTAAAGCCATTAGATGGCGATTTATATGTTACAATAGAACAGACTTGGATTAATCAACAATCTTGCCTATACCAAAGGTACTTTTAACCGTTTCGATTTCAATCTTAACCTTATCCCCAACATTACCGCCAGGAACAAAAATTACAAAGTTCTCTATCTTAGCTATTCCATCGCCTTCTTTACCTTCATCCTCTATCTCAACATCGTAAACTTCCCCTTCCTCTATTGGAGTAGTGGGGCCTGAAAAACCTTCGCTCATTTTTAAAACACCTTATCTATATACGTTTAGAGCGATTAAACCGCTCATGACGCAATAATCAATAACACGTCAATCATATTAAACCTTTTCTTTTTAATTAGTTCTCCAAAATTCTAAAAAAACAATAATCAGTTAGATTTCCATCCTCCTCACCCAAAAAGAAGGCGTCTTATCCCGTTATACAAGACCCAAAAATGTATTTCTTAAAGTATTTCTTAAATAGAGTTAATTAACGAGATTTATATCTAATGTTTTTCAACGATTTATTTCATTGATTTTATTTATCTCTTTTTCTGTAAGTTTGAAATCGAATATATCTATGTTTTCTTCTCTATGGCTTTTTTTACTTGCTTTAGGTATCGCTATAACATTTTTTTGTTGTATCTGCCATCTTAATGTGATTTGGCTAGCGGTTTTATCGTATTTATCTCCTATTTTTTTTAACACATTGTTTTCTGTGACTTTTCCTTTGGCAAGTGGACTGTATGCCGTTAAAATAATGTTTTTGTTTCTACAGAAATCTAGTATTTCGGTTTGTTTTTTAAATGGATGGTATTCAACTTGGTTTGTAGTGATAGGGTATTTTGAGTGTTTTATTGCTTTTTTCATTAGGTTTACATCGAAATTGCTTACACCTATGTGTCTTACTTGATCACTGTCTTGAAGTTCATTCATTGCTTTAATTGTTTCTTTTAACTCTATATCTGGATTTGGCCAATGAATTAACAGTAGATCGATGTATTCTGTATTTAGTTTGTTTAAACTATCTTTGAAACTATTTTTAACATCTTCATACCTTAGGTTTGTTTTCCATATTTTTGTCGTTAAAAATATTTTTTCTCTATCGATATTTGATTTTTTAATAGCTTTTCCAACCATCTCTTCATTATCATAATATTCTGCAGTATCAATATGTCGATAACCCATCTTTAAAGCACTTAATACTGCCTTCATAGCTTCAGTTCCTTTAAGTCGGTAAGTGCCAAAACCGATAGAAGGAATTTCTAAACCACCAATTTTTTTATATTCCATAGATATCAACCAAAACCAGCTTTACAATATAGAATAGAGAAACAAAGAAGTTTATGTTGAAAATTTTAGTGGTTTTTGTTTTGAATTTCGTTACTTGAATGTTGAGTATGGTTTTTCAGGTGCATTTATTTTGGCTTTTTTGGTTTTGATTCACTGGTGACATACTCTTCTCCCTAAAGAGGAAAGAGCTTACTGCTCTCTCAAACTCTCACAAAATTTAAATATGTTATTGGGTTTTATGGGTTTATCATTTTTTATCTTAATTCAGGGCTAAGACCTCTTTATCTTCAGGGAGAGGAGGATTTCACGGGTTGTATCCGTTTTTCATGTATTCTCTGGTTATTAATGTTGCATAACTTCCTTTTGGTAGGAAGAAGTTTAGTGTTAATGTGTTTTCTTTGATTTTTGTTTTGATTTTGGTTTTGAGGGTTATTTCTCGTCTTAGGCCTTTTGATGTGAGTTCGGGCATGTTTTTTATTTTGAAGTCTTTTGGTTTGATTTTTTCTTGTTTTAGTATTTTGTCTTCTATTTTTCCCATTTTTCCGAATGCTCTTTTTGTTTGTATTCCTATTAGGGGGGCGGTTATGAATGCTTTGTTTACATCGATCATTTCTTGGATTTTTTGTTGGTTATGTGGTTCAACTCTTTCTGTTGCGTATCTATTGGGTATGTCTGTTTCTAGGTCGGTGTAGCATACAACGTCTCCTTCTAGGCATTTGTTTAGTGGTAGGTTTTGTTTTATTCTTTCGTTTATCATTTTGTGGTATAGGTATGATTGGTAGGAATGTATGAACATCTGGAGTAGGTTGTGGGGTAGTTTTCTTAATGCTCCTATGTAGTCGTTTTGGTGGGTGTGTAGGTGGTCTAGCATTGCTCTTTCGTACCGTAGGTGTTTTGGTAGTTTTTTGAGGCCTTCAAGGTATGGTTGTTCTTCCCATTTATCCCAGAGTTCTTGTCTGGCTTTTTTTGTGTGTTTGGGTTCGTTGGGATGTGTTTTTGCAACGTATTGTTTTACTGCTTTTTTGGGTTTGTCTCTAACTATTTTTTCACCTACTATGTGGGTGTTTGGTCTTTTACTACCGAATCTCTGTATTCCAAAATAATTTATGACTCCTTTTTTGTTCAGTGTCTCTGTTATTTTTGGTATGTTTTCTTTGTTTTTGATGTCTTGGATTTTTATTGTGAATTCGTTTCCAATTAGGTTTCCTAAGTCGTTTCTTTCGTTTGTTAGTCCGATGTTTGATATTTCAACGTTTTTTATGTCTAGTTTTTCTAGTTGTTTTTTACGTATGTTGTATATGGTCATGGTTTGTTCTGTGATTGCTCTTTTGTCTTTTGTTCCGGAGAAACCGATTCGGTTTTTGCTTACTCCTAGTTGGTTTGATATTTCTCGTATGAGGTTGTTTGTTTCCCAGTTTTTTGCTTTGATTTTGAACGAGGTTTGTTCGTATTCTTCGAATTTATCTGGGTCGTAATCAGTTTGGTTGTTTGAACTTATTTCGTTTACAATGAAGTCTTCAGGGGTTTTCTTTAACTTGCCATTAACTCCGTCTTGACTAGAGGTATAGTATTTTATTCCAACCTTTTTTTCAAGTTTGTTTTCGGTTTTTCTCATTTTTAAGATCCTTTATGTTTAGTAGGTTTTGAGGTCTCCTGTAATTCTATCGATGACTTCGTCTTTGTCTGGACCTATTCCTAGAGCTGTGACTGTTCCTGACTGGATTTCTGTATGGCCTGCATCTCTTACAAGTGAGGTGGATACGTCAAGGGCTCTTGCTATGCTCATTAGTTCAAAGAGCTGGTCTTCATTTTCACCTTTAAGAACGACTTTTTTGGCACCATTATCCATCCATTTATCGAAAGAAGTTTTAGAGTGATTCCTTACTTTAAGAGAGGCATTTAGTGAGGCGTGGGCTACTTGTGCAGCCGCTTTTCCCTTAGAAATATCTATGTCCTCTCTAAGCACAATTACCTGTTTCAAATGAACACCATCCTAATCTAACTTAATATCTATATGGTTAATGGAAAAAACAATTTATTTCAATTGGTTGTGTGGTGAAGTGTTTCGGGATAAGCTTTGATGTTTTTGAGTTGGTTTGTTTGAAGGTTTTTTATGCTTTTTTTTATTTATTGGTTTCTATAGTTCCTTGTTCTGCGTTTACCGTTGCTTTTCCTTTTTTTGGAAGTTTATCGATGTTTATTTGGTCTATTAAAGGTATTTTTGAGATTACGGCTCCCACAGCAACTATTGGCTCTGTTTCTTTGTTTATTATTGCTTTAGGTGCTTTATTGTTTTTCTTTAGTTGGTATATTATGTATGATCCAACGGTTGAACCTTTTCCTCCTGGGAAGATCAATATTTTGTCTTTGATTTCCTGTCCCAATAGTTCATGGTTGGGGTCGGTTATCTTGCTTGTTTCAGGGTCTACCCCCCCTAAAAAGGAGATTTCCTGGTTTGTTTTGAGTATTTCTCCGGTAGCAATGCCTTTGGTTATGCTCCGTCCTTTAATCTTCACTGCAAGCCACCTCTATACATTCTTTTAGGTTTGAGTATGTTACTTCTACATTGCACATGCTAGGTAGGTATGTTGCAGCCTTTCCTGAATCCACCATTACTTTCTTGAATCCAATTTCCTCAAGTGGTGAAACAACCATACATGTGTCTGTTATTATTTTAGCACCTGACTTAGTTATCTCATCAATTGTTTTCCGCATTTTATCTCTAACTTCTCTGGATACGAAAAGCCATGTTTCTTTTTTGGTTTTTCTATCTTCTAGTAAATTTTTTATTGTTTCTAGTTGGCTTGGGGAGAGATGTGGACATCCAATGGCTACTAAATCAACGTTTTCTTTCGATCCTCTGTATTCTTGATTTATCTCTCTTTCTGTAATGGTTAATGTGTTTTGGGGTGGTGTGTACTCATTGCTTTCCGGGGTTACCCCTTCAACATGATATAAAGCGACTGCTCCGGTCGACGCCATTGCTGCCCCTAAACCTTTTAATTCATCATCTTTTGGTTTGGATTCTAATTGATAGTAAGGAACTTTGTTTCCAACTTCTCTACCGATTATTCGTCCTAAAGCTCCGTAATCAGATCCTTCAAGCACTGTGTCAACTTTAATTGTGATGTCAGGTTTTCTGTTTTCCTTTAAGTGGTATCCATAGTTAGGTGTTTTACCTATCAATGCACTTGATAAGGCAGAAGGCCCTCCCTCTCGATTTGTTCTTGCACCTATAACTGAGTTCACGTAGCTTACTGCTGATGACTCTGACCAAGCTAGGTGTTGGCCATAGCCATGTGGTAACCCTGTTAGATATGGTGTGCAGGTACATTTTGTGTCTATATCCATTTCTCTGAAGATATCTATGATTTCTTTTTGTTTCGATGCAAATTCCTTAGTGACTCCATGTTCCTGCCATTTTTCTAAATCCATTCCGGCTGGGTTGAGTTGTGTGGGTACCTTGACTTTCTGGCCTTTCATGTCTTTTAGAAATTCGATTCCTGCGTCTCCAATTGTTTTGTATGAAACTCCAGCTACCTGTACTGAATTTATTTTTATTAATTTGTCTGCATCGTATATATCGCCTAAGGCTACCAATATCTCCATTGCTTTTTGACAGACATCTCCTTCTTTGCCTTCAAGGATTTTTTCTTCTTTTTTAGTTAGATGCATTGTTTATTCCGTTTAAGGTTTTTGTTATTTTTTCGCTGTCCTCTCCAGGTACTTTTGCTCGATTGAATTTATCTTCTTCTCCAAGTGTTTTTGTTGCATCTACACCTGTTTTACATACGGTTCCATCGGGCTGTCCCCTTGGGTCTAATGTTGAGCCTCTAACATCTGGATAGAGATAGATGTCTTCATCTCCTTTGACTCTTGTGGCGATCGCGTGCTCGATATCTGTTGGGTTGTAGATATCTATGTCTTCATCCACAACTATACAGTGTTTCATGCTGGAATGAGCATTCATTGCCGCCTCAATCGCTTTAATCCCATCATTTTTGTTTTCTTTCTGGATTTGGACAACACCGTGTAGGTAGCAACTACCTCCTTGAGATAATACGGCATTTAAGGCTTTACAGTGTTTGGCCACCTCTTTTATTATAAGAGGTTCATATGGCATTCCCATCAAGAGTTTATGTTCGTTTCCAGCAGGTAGTAAACCGTGATAGATCGGGTTTTCCTTCAAATACATGCCAGTTAGCTCTATAACCGGTTGGTCTCTAACACCGTCATAAGTTCCTGTTATATCTACGAAAGGCCCTTCTGGCTCCCGGGTGTTTGGAACTAGATGTCCTTCAAGAACAATCTCGCTATCTGGAACGGTTAGGTCTATTGTATCACATTGTTTTAATTCAATTGGTTTTCCTTTTAAAGCACTTGAAAGCCTTAATTCATCGAAACCTTCGGGTACTCGGGTGCAGATACCGAGAAGTACACTTGGATCCAATCCAATGGCAATGGCTATCGGTAAAGCTTTATCTTGTTTTTCAGCTTTACTGTATATTTTATGAAGATGTCTTTCAACAATCCGTATACCGAGTTTATCTTTTTCTTTTACTAACATGCGGTGTATAGAGGCGTTTCGCCTACCTTCTTCATCTTCAGCTATGACAACGCCTGACGTGATATAACGACCCGCATCACTTTTAAAATGTTTTAAAATAGGTATTTTATTTAGATCTGGTTTTTCAACAACTATCTCTCCATTCAAAACCGTTTTACCTGGGTTTTCGATGCCTTCTTGAATCCGTGATGGAATTTCATCGACATCACAACCAATATCTTTCGCGATGTTCTTCCTTGTACCAGCTACGTTGATAGCTACAGGGAGGTCAAATCCCTCAACATTATTAAACAATAATGTTTTATCTGTTTTTTTAGCCATAGCCGGAATCTCGAATCTTGGTGAAAACTCCTTTTCTATATCATAATATTCAATTTGATTTAAAAAATCTCTCAACCACTCCACCTCCTATAAAGACTATGTTCAATATTAAATTGATCTAAAACCCGGCCAACCACAAAATCAACCATATCTTCAATCGTTTCAGGTTCACTATAAAAACCTGGACAGGCCGGTAATACAGTTGCACCCGCTTTGCAAACCCTAGCCATGTTTTCTAAGTGAATCAGGTTTAGGGGAGTTTCTCTGGTAACTAAAACCAGGTTTCTATTTTCCTTAAGACAGACATCAGCTGCTCTAGTAATTAAGTTATCTGTAACGCCACCAGCTATAGAAGATAATGTTTTTGTACTGGATGGTACAACACACATACCATCTGTTTTATATGAACCGCTGGCTATCGGAGCATCCATTTCATTGTAACCATAGGAATAATCAGCCATACCTAAAACAGATTCAACATCGTAATCAGATTCAATCTTAATCAACTTTTCACCAGCATCTGAAACAACAAGATGCAGTTCGATACTATCTAAATCTCTTGAAACCTCCAACAACCTTGTTCCATACCTTATTCCACTTGCACCAGTCAAACCCAATATTAATCTAATAAATACCACCAAACAAAACTATAGATATCCCCATATACTAACTTTTTTTAATTTAAAAAGAAATACAGAAAACCAAAAACAAAAAAAGGTATATTAGGTAATCAATAATCTATATTCTCCAATTCTAAAAACTCTTTGGACACTTCCTTAACTTCTTTAACGGTTCCTTCAGGAACATATATCCTGAATTTCCATTGATCAGATTGAGCATCATCCAATATATCTACAATTCTAGAAACCTCATCTAGACGTTTAACATCTCCTCCTTGAAGAACTTTAGTTTTCAACTCCTCCATCCCGACTCTAGGCGGAGCATCTATAATCACATTTTCAACACCCGCTTCACTTGCAATTACTTTCTCCATCTCTCTACGAAACTCAATATCGGTCTCAAGTTTATCAACACAATCAGATTCAATAGAACTACGGTTAACCTCAACCGCTCGTTTATATAACTCTCGATTCAACACACGATTAACCATATTGCCAGGAAAACCATCTACTTCACGAAGCTTGAGCAAAACCTCAAAATCAAACATACGCCTAAACCCATCACCATCTAAAATACCTCTCTCTAAAGCAACCTCAACGGCAGACATAACCATTTTTTCAGCAATTCTAGAAGCATGATGAAAATAAACAGTTGGCTGCATCAAAAACCTAGAAACAAGTAATGACTCAGCAGCCTTCAAACCCCCCTCCATAACTATCAAATCACCATCCACAAACTTCATTTCATTAATAAGTCTTTCATAATCAATAGTTCCATAAGCAACCCCCGTATAATGCGCATCCCGAACCAAATAATCCATCCTATCCACATCAAGCTCACTCGCAATAACCTGACCATACTTACCCTCACCACCAATCAAAGACAAAACCAAATCAGAACTAACCCCCCAACTATCTAAAACACTAGATATCTCAGAACTGAAAACAACCTCTTCAGCAAAATCCTCATGACTTATATCAAACCAACTAACCAAAACCTCCTCACTTGTATGAGAAAAAGGACCATGCCCAATATCATGCAACAAACCAGCGGCCTTAACCTCTCTCTTAGATATATCAAGACTATCACACATCTCACAAGCCAAGTGATAAGCCCCTAAAGAATGCTCAAACCGAGTATGATTAGCACCAGGATAAACTAAATACGAAAAACCAAGCTGTTTAACACGCCTCAACCTCTGAACAACAGGCGTATCAATCAAATCCAAAACAAAATCATCAACAGATATATAACCATGAACAGGATCCTTAATAATCTTACTCATACATACCTAGCCACACAATCACCTAAATATCATCCCTACCAATATAATAAGAGTTCCCTTCAACAAAAAACAAAAATGAAAACATTAACCAACCACCTTCAAAACAACCTCCCTATCCCTAGGTCCATCAAGCTCAACCAAAAAAATAGATTGCCAAGACCCAAGCAATAACTCACCACCTTCAAAAGGAATAGCCAAACTAGAATCCAACAACAATCCCCTTAAATGGGAATCAGCATTATCATCAATGCGATCATGAAGCCAGTTCTCAGAACCCACTAAAGAACCTAAAAAAGACTCCATATCACTAATAAGCCCACTTTCATTCTCATTAACAGTTAAACCAGTCGTTGTATGACCCGAAAAAACAACAACCACTCCATCCCCCAAACCAGTAACCACATCCTCAACACGATCAGTAATATCAACAAACTCTGTCCTCATTTCAGTACTAACCTTAAAGCTATAAGCCATAAATAACCACCAACAAAATAATCTAACCAAACATAAATCAAGATAACGACCAAAAACCAGAATAAACCCCAGAAAATGAGAAACATGAACCTAAAAATAACCGGAATAAAACTCCCCATAATAAAAAAAGACGACAACCTCCCAAAAATAATAAAAAACCACATAAAACAACCAAAACAAAAAGACGTCTTAGTAGTAAGCCAAACAATAATATCAAAATCAACAGGACAAACAATCAACCTAAACAATATAAAACCAACAAAAGAAGCAAAAAAAATAGCAGAAAAAACAAACAAAAAACCTGAAATATGCCAACTAATACTAAACCAAAGCAAAATACTAACCCTAGGACCAAACTACATAATCACAAACAAAAATGGATTAATATGCGCAAACGCCCAAATAGACCAATCAAACGCAGGACCAAACAAAGCAATACTACCCCCAAAAAACCCAGAAAAACACGCAAAAAAAATACATAAAGAAACAAAAACACCAACAATAATAACAGACAGCATAGGAAGACCATTCCGAAAAGGAGCTGTAGGAACAGCAATCGCCCAATCAGGAATAAAACCACTCACAGACTATAAAAACCAAAAAGACCTATACCAACAAAAAATGAAAACAACAACCCAATGCATAGCCGATGAACTAGCAAGCGCCGCAAACCTAGTAATGGGCGAATCAAACCAACAAACACCCATCGCCCAAATACGAGGATTCCAACACCACGGAAAACCACTAAAAAAACAAATAAACCGCAAACCAAAAAACACAGCCTTCAAACCAAAAAAACCATACAAAAACGAAAAGATAAAGAGAAATTAAAACAAAACAACAATAGAAATAAAGAGGACCCAACATGGTAGGCAAATTAGGGAAAGCCGTAGCAGTATTAATAGCAGTAGGATTCGTAGGCCTAGGATTCAGCATGGGAATGACCGCAGAACAACCCGATATCCAGATTTCCGGAACACAAATAACCGAAGAAGGAATACAAGTAGACCTAATTAATCAAAACCCAGATGAGCCAGCAGAAATCAAAGTATCCCTAGTTGATTTCCAAGATAACGACAGAGAAATATCTAGTGAGACAATCACTATGAATGAAGAAGAAACCTCAGTCCTAATTCCGTTTGACGGTGAACTTAACCCAAATATACACGCAATCACCCTAGAAATAGATAACAGAGAAGTAGATAGAGATAATGTAGCTAATCTTATGAGATAAAACTTAATAAGAATGCTAAAAAGACTGTGCTCTATATATCTGGCCGTAGAATCATTTTTATTTATTATATTTTATTTTTGATTTTTAGTTCAAATCTGATGGGAGTTGTGAGTTAGAAAAGTAAAACCTTTAAACAATTGTTTATAATAATGTTGATGTAGTTTATTGTAAAAGAATAAATATAAACTTGTTTATAAATAAACTTTAACAGGGCCTTTTTCAATGAGTGGTTTTAATACTGGTATTGATGGAATGGATGTTGAGATCCCTCAAGGGTCTAGTGTTGTTTTCCAAGGACCCCCTTTATCTGGTAAACATATTTTTGCTAAACGATTTTTTTATAAAGGACTGGAAAATGAGGAATCTTCAATATTGATTACTTCAAATGAGAGTGGTAAGAAGGTAGTAGATTGGTTTGATAAAAATGAAATGGCTTTAGATAAACATGAAGAGAGATATGGTATTGTTGACTGTATATCGGAAAGTCAAGAACTTGAAAAAGCAGATTCTAATAAAAATGTCGCTTACGCTTCAAATCCAGGAGACCTTACAGAAATAGGAATCAAGACTTCTGAATATATCCGAGATCTCTATAAAAAAGGTAAAAATGAAAAAATAAGGATATGTATAGATTCTATTTCTATTATGATGATGTATGCAGATACTAGAAATATATTCCGTTTCCTACACACTTTTTCTGGCCGTATAAAATCAATTGATGGAACATTAACTATTCTTTTAGAAGAAGGTAGCCACGACGAAAAAACCTTAAACATAATAAAACAGATTATGGATATTCAAATAAAATCCCGAGAAAACGACGAGCAAAAAGAAATAAGAATATCTGGAAGTGGAATAGAAACCGGATGGAAAAACTACGAAATAACTCCAAAAAACCTCATAATAAAAGACATAAACAAATAATGCTACTGAAAACCTACTAAAACTAAATCCATAGGTTTTCCATCTCCGTTCCATATAAGTTTCTTACTTAATTTAGAAAAATAGATTTATTTTACATTCTTTTTTTAACAATTCTGAAGGTTTAAAAGACCATTAAATACTCTCAGATTTATGAAGAAAAAAATATCAGCCATTTAAACAACTTAATACCGAAAAACGCAAGTGTTATATATATCGAACGACAACTTATAATATAGTTGAGGGCATACTGAGTGCTTCAAAACCATTTCCCCTGAAAAGGGTTAAAAGGTTTTGGAAAAGCCTAACAAACCAAGTCATTCATGGTATGAATGACAAGGAAAGGCGGCGAAAGGAGAACCGAAACAACCTACTACCCATTAAAAAGGTTAAAGGCCAAGTAGTAGACTGCCAAAAGTGGTCTATGAACTCTACTAAGAAAGAGCCATAAAGGTTGTGGAAAACAAATCCCACTCAGGCCCAAATCAACTTATTAATTTTCTTAATTTTTTTAAATTTTAACAATAATATTGTTAAGAATCAACATATTGATTCTAGATTAGATTTCTTTAAAATAGATATCAAATTTTAATTTTTCCACAACTTCTATCGATAATAATTTAATTGCTGTTAAGGAAATTTTTGGTTGGTATATACTTTTTTTTTCAATTTGGGTTTTTTTGGATTTAGGGATAGGTGTTATTGGGTTTTTTTGGTTTTTTTGGTTTTTTTAGGGAAAGAGTATATTTACCTTGATTTTAAAATTGATATTGTGGAGAAATGTTTGTGAATAATTGGTTTGTTTGTAAGTGGTTTTATGGTTAATGTTTTAGCTGCTTTGATGAGTTTGGCTAGGTTTTTCAAGCCTGCTTTGGAGTTAGTTATAGAGTTGATTTCATGGATTTTTTATATAATGATGGCTATGCTTGCTATAGCTAGCTGGATTCTTAAGAAGGCTAGAGAGGGAGAGTTAACAAAAGAGTTGATTAGAAAAATTAAACTGGTTTTGAAGGAGCTTGGCTTCGGGGTTGAAAGAGGTAACTAAATTCTTTATTTCCTTTATTTTATTTTTATATTTTATTTTTGGTATCGGTAGGTTCTGTTTTTAGTTCGTTGTTGGTTTATTGGTTTTTTCGGTTGTTTGGTTTTTTATTTTATTTTGTGTATTTTTTTGAGTTTTTTGGTTGTTTGTTTGGTGGTTTTTGATGTTTTTTGGGTTGTTTGGGATATGGTTTTTGTTTTGTTTGGGTTTTTGTTTAGTAGGGCGTTTATTGTTTGGTTGATTGATTTTTGTAGGGCTTGATGGTTGTATCCACCTTCTAAAGCTATTACGATTGGTTTTCCTGTGTTTTTTGTTTTTTTGGTTAGTTGATAGTATGCGTTTGACGTTAAGTTCATGTTGGCAAGTGGGTCTTTTCGGTGTCCATCGTATCCTGCGGAGATCAGTATTAGTTCAGGGTCGTATTGATTGATTTTAGGGATGATTATTTCGTCCATTATGTAGTTGTAGTCAGGATCTTCCATTTCACTTGGTAGTGGTATGTTTATGTTGTATCCTTCTCCTTGGTTTTTGCCCGTTTCTTTTATATCTCCTGTTCCTGGGAATAGTGGTGTTTGGTGTATTGATATGTAGAGCAATCTGTTGTTTTCGTAGAATATTTTTTGTGTTCCGTTTCCATGGTGGACATCCCAATCTAGAATCAATACTTTGTCTAGTTTTTTTAATGCATGTTCTGCAGCTACAGATATACTGTTGAATATACAGAATCCCATTGATTTATTGGGTAATGCATGGTGTCCTGGGGGTCTTGTTAAGGCGAGTCCATTTTTTTGTTTTTGTATGGCTTCATTAACCAGTTTCTGTAATGCTCCACAGGCGGTTAAGGCGACTTCATATGAACTGGAATCAACGACAGTGTCAGAACCTATACGACCACCCCCAGTTTTACATATCTGTTTTATTTGATTTATGTGGCTGGAGGTATGGACTTTTTTTAAAGTTTTCTCATCGATTTTTTTGGGTTTTATTTTGGTAATTTGTGGCCAGATATTGTTTTCGTCAAAACTCTTTAGAATAGATTTAACTCTACCTGGGTTTTCAGGGTGGTTTTCACCAGTATTGTGTTTAAGGAAACTGGGGTGGTATGCAAGATTTAGATTCAGTTATATTCCCCTTTTTTTTGGTTTATTGTTGTTATGTTTTTTAGTTTGAGTTTATGTCTGGGTCTTTTCGGTGTTTTTCCTGTATTTTGTCAGCCATTTCTTCGATTAGTTTTAAGTCTTTTTGGTTAGGTTTTCCTTTAATTATTTTTGGTTCGATTAGCTCCAGTTTTAGACTGCTTATTGTGTCGGCGATTTGGTCAACTATTTTTGTTCCCCAACCATACGAGCCTATTATTGATGCGTAGTTGGCTTTTGCTCCTAATCCATTGGCTAGATATGCTATATACAATGCTTTTGGGTGGGCTCCGCCTAAAACCGTTGAAGAACCAATGACTATTGTTCCTGAGTCCACGAGTTCCTTAGCTATATCTCCAATATCTGTTTTGGTTATGTGGTATGGTTTAGCTTCGATGTCTCTTTCTATTAATGCGTTTGTTAGGTGTTCAACCAAGATTTCTGTGCTTCCATGCATCGATACATAGGGTATCAATACCTTGTTTTTTAGTTTTTTCGAGGTCCATTCTTCGTAGTAATCTAAGATATTTTCGGGGTTTTCATGTAATGGGCCATGGCTTGGTGCTATTATTTCAATTTCGTTTTCAATTTCCTGGATTTTCTCTAGGTTTTTCCGTGCTCTTGAATTAAACGGCATCATTATTTCGGCATAATACCTTTTTGCAGAATCCTCTAACTCACATTCGTCGTTTAAAAATAGTTGGTCTGTTGCGTAGTGATGGCCCAGGAAGTCACATGTGAAAAGAACTTCTTCCTCTATAGCATGTGTGTATTGGGTGTCGGGCCAATGGACCCATGGTATTAATCCAAACTCTAGTTTTACTCCACCTAGATCTAGTTGGTCTCCATCATCTATGATCTTGAATTTAACATCTTCAAGCGTTAGGTGGTCGGTTAATATATCTCTGGCTTTCTGGTTGGTGACAATTTTACATTCAGGATACTTTTCGATTAATGTTGGTAGGGTTCCTGAATGGTCTTGTTCGCCATGATTTACGATTACGTAATCTAGTTTTTCAATACCGGATTGTCTAAGGTTATCGAAAAGAGTTTCTTTTTTAGATGGATCAACTGTGTCGATTAATGCATTGGCGTTATCGCCTTTAACTAAATACGAGTTATAACTCGTTCCGTTTGGGAGTGGGATGAGTTCATCAAACAACCTACGGTCCCTATCAATAGCTCCAACCCAATCAATCCTACTTGATATTGATTTAACTGTCATTTTAATACATTACTCCATTTTTTCAAACATGTCTTTTCCAACACCACAGTCAGGACAAACCCAATCTTCTGGAAGTTCCTCGAAAGGCGTGCCAGGTTCAACTCCACCTTCAGGATCACCCTCACTAGGGTCATATACATATTCACATACAGTACAGATATATTTAGACATTTTTTGTTCAGACATTTCAAGACACATTCCTTATTATATTGCTATCATTTATGCATTTTATCCTAAAGCAGGCCATAAAAACCCCTTCTCTTTAGTAAGGATGATAGAGCCCAATAGTAAAAATTAAAGGTTTTAACATACCTATAGGTATTTGACAGTTGTTTGAGTGGTATGCCTTTAAAACAAAAAACAATCCCATTGGGTTTTAAGAATATATCTAGAACTTGAGACCGATATCTATAGGTTTTAGGTATATTTAGAAAACATGATAGGGAGTGAGGAAGGGTAGTGGTGTAATGGCAACAGCAGGGAGAATAAGAGTGTAATAAGACACTAAACTTCCTTAGAACCCCCACTATCTTTTAGGGCATGGAGGGTGTCATCACTAAGGTTAAAATAGTTGTAAAATAATCATTGTTCGGATTATTTGGTGATTGTCTTTATGGAATTTGATGTAGCAATAATTGGTGGCGGACCTGCTGGACTTTCTTCAGCAGAGATACTATCGAACTCAGGACTTTCAGTTTGCTTGATAGACAAAGGTAAGGCACCTTTAGAGAGAATAGAATCAAATGATATATTATTCGGTATTGGGGGTGCTGGAGGGCTTTCAGATGGGAAGCTCAACCTAACTCCCGATATTGGTATGGAAATTGAAAACCTAGATATCGGTCGCGGTGAAGCTTCAGACCTAATTGATTATGTTGATAGTGTTTGGGTTAGAAACGGTGTTGAAAAAGAATACTATGGAGAGGGCGATAAAGAAAGGAAACAAAAAGTCAAGGAAATGAAGAGAAAAGCTGCTTCCAAAGGCGTTGAGCTTGTTTACGGACCACAAAAACACATTGGGTCTGACAAAGTTCCTACAGTAATGGACAACATGATGAGAGAGCTGCAAAGCCGGGACGTCAAATTCTTAATAAACACAGAGGTTGAAGAAATCGAGAAAAAAGAAAGCACTGGTAACTTCGTTTTAACCACAGAAGATAAAGAAATAAAGTGCAAACACCTTATTGCAGCACCTGGACGTAGCGGTGCAAACTGGTTCCGAACCCAAGCTAACAAACTAGGCGTAGAAGTTACTTACGGCCCAATTGATGTTGGAGTCAGAGTAGAACTTCCAAAAGAAGTCTATGACCAAATGACCGACGTGATATACGATCCTAAATTTAGGTGGAGAAGCAAAGGCTATGACGACTTAGTAAGAACATTCTGCACAAACCCAGAAGGATATGTCGCAACTGAATACTATGAAGACATGTTATTAGTAAATGGCCACGCTAAAAAAGACTCAAAAACAGAACTAACAAACTTCGCATTACTCGTAAGAATCCATCTAACCGAACCAGTTGAAGATACAAAAGCCTATGGCCGAAAAATAGCTGAATTGGCTAACAAAATAGGTGGAGACCAACCGGTAGCTCAAAGGCTTAAAGACCTACGAGACTGGAGAAGATCCGATCAAGGAAGAATAGACAACCTACCATACAAGCCAACACTCAAGGAATTTACACCCGGCGATATATCTCTAGCGTTACCTCAGAGAATAGTCATGAACATCATTCACGGCCTAGAAACTCTTGGAGAACTTGTTCCAGGAGTCAACCAAGACCACACGTTACTTTACTGTCCAGAAATCAAGTTCTATGACTCAGTATATCCAACAGAAAACTACTTAGAAACAAACCTTGACAAACTAAGAGTGGCTGGAGATGGTGCAGGAAAATCAAGAGGAATCGTTGGTGGAGCAGTTTCTGGAGCAATAGCAGCAATAGGCGTATTAAAAGAAGAGGGAAAAGAAAACTACATACCCCCAGAACTCAAGAAAATATAAAACAACATTAGAACAAAGAAAGAGTTGGTGTGCCGGGCATTATTGCCCGGCCAAAGAAACATTGTTTTTTTGTTTTACGTGCTTTTTATTAACCTTTGTTAAATTAATGTTTACTAAAACGACTATAGTTGATTATTGATAAGTTCAAATTGCTATTAGGGCGACCAGTACAACGAGGAATGCTACCATGATCACAAAGGACACAATACCAGATTTCCTCATTTGTCTACTATTCATCCAAACCACCCCTCAAATAATAATTTGTTTTACACCCTATATATTACTTAGCAATTAGAGGTGGAGAAACCGTTATTTTTAGTTTAAAGCGAGCAAAAAAGCCATTAGTTATTTAATTAAAAGATATTTAATTAAAATAGATTTAGTTCTAGTTTTTTAGGTAGTTTTCTTTAATAAAAAAAATACTTGAATAGATTGAGTTTATTTTTTTCGTGATCTTTATGTTTTTAACTTAAAATATAGTAGTTTTGGGTTTAGTTTGGATTTATTAGTTTTATTTTCTCTGTATTTTTTTTGTTTTTTGTTGTTTTGGTTGGGTTGGGTTTAGTCGAGGAAGTCTTCTAGTGTTACTGGGTCGAATTTTTCTGATAGGGCTTTTCTTACTTCTTCGGGTGTTGTTGCTTCTATTCCGAAGTATTCTGTGAATCCGTCTGTTGTTTGGAGTAGTTTTGTTCTTCCGTATGGTTTTGCGTTTAGGAATCCCATTTCTGTTAGTTTTTTTATGTGTTTGTATGCTTTGTTTCCTCTTATGTCGACGATTTCTGATTGGCTTACTGGTTGTTTGAATGCTATTACTGATAGGGTTCTTAGTACTGGTGTTGATATTTCGATTGGTGCTAGGTTCATTACTTCTTCTGAGTATTTGGGGTTTACTTGCATTACGTATTTTTTGTTTACTGCTTTGATTTCGAGTGCTGTGTCTCTTTCTTTGTATTTTTTTTTGAGTGTTTTTAGGTTTTTTTTGACTTTTTTGGTTGGTATTCCGGTTGTTTTGGAGATTTCTTTGGCGTTTAGAGGGTTTCCGGCTGTGAATAATGCTGCTTCGACTATTTTTTGGTTGTCCATTGGTTTACACCATTTGTTTATTCTGTGTTTTGTTTTTCTTGGGTTTGTTGTTTATCTGGTTTTCTTGGTCTTATTTCGATGTCTTCGGTTATTTTGGTTTGTTTTATCCATATTTTTTTTCTTGATGCTAGGAAGAGGATTGGTATGTATTTTGATATGATTTCTTTGGGTTTTTGGTTGTTGAGTATTTCTTTGAATTTTATTTGTTTTTTGTTTTGTTTTTGGAATTTGGTTTTTAGTATTTTGTGTACTTTTTCTATGTCTTGTTCTATGTCTTCTTCGTGGGCTAGGTTTTTGACTTTTTCTTGTGTTTGTTTTATTTCTTGGTCTTTTTTTTGTTTTCGTTTTTTTCTTTTTTGTTTTGTTTCCATTGCGTTTTCGAATTCGTCTATTAGGTCGATTAGGGTTGCTGAACGACTGGATTCTCTTCTGGCGGGTGCTTCGAGTTCGGGTAGTTCTTGGTATTGGATGTCGTAGAAACATGGGGTCCAGTCATGATCATCGTACATTGGTTCATCTTGTTCTTCTTCGTCGTCGACCAACATCTCGCTTTTTTTTCGGAGTAGTACAGATGAGAATAAGAGTGTGTTTCCGGTTATTCTGAGGTTTTCTCTTTCCATTTTTTCTACTTTGGTTAGGAATTTATCTGCGACTTTTATTACATCTAGGTCCCAGGGGTCTATTTCGCCTTCGTCTACCATTTCTAGTAACATTTCGATTGGTTGGCTTTCTTTCCAACTTTCATCCATTCTTTGTTGTAATCTGTTTTCTATTCTATGTGGGATGGCTTTTTTTTCTTCTTTAGTTGCCATTTAGAACCACCCCTGTTGCTTCGGAGATGCCGTTTTCTTGCATTGTTATTCCGATTGTTTGGTTTGAGGATTCGATTGTTGGTTTTCGGAGTGATACAACTATGAATTGGGCTTTGTTTGATAGTCTTTCTATCATTTTGGCTACTCTTTCGACATTTGCTCCATCTAAGAACATGTCTATTTCGTCGAAGGCGTAGAATGGAGCGGGATCGTATCTCTGGATGGCGAATATAAATGAAAGAGCTGTTAGGCTTTTTTCTCCTCCGGACATGGCGTCAAGTCTTCGAACTGTTTTTCCTTCAGGTATTGCTTCTATTGTGAGGCCGCCATCGAATGGGGAGTCGGGTTCTTCGAGGATTAGTTCGGCTTCTCCTCCTGGTGATAGTTGGCTGAAGACTTCTTGGAAGTTTTTGTTTATTTCATTGAATGTTTTCATGAAGACTTCGGTTTTTCTTTTGTCGTAGGCCTCTATTCTATCTATTATTCCTTCTCTTTCTTCTGTAAGTGTGTTGATTTTTTCTTCTAGGTTTTCTTTTCTTTCTTTGACTTCTTCGTATTCTTCGATTGCTTTCATGTTGACAGGCTCTAGTTTCTCCATTTCGTTTTCTGTTTCATCGATTTCTGTTTCTATTTCTTTTGGGCTGGGTAGGTCTTTTTCTATTTCGAAGTCTTCTAGTTCTTCTTGAACTTCTTCTATTTTTTGTTTTTTTGTTTTTCTTTCTTCTTTTAGTTGCTTTATCTTTGATTCGATTTGTTCTAGGTTTTTTTGAGTAGCTGATTCTTTTTTTTCGAGTCCACTTAGTTTTTCTAATAGTTCGTCTCTCTGGCTACGTAGTTCTTTTAGTTTTTTGTTTATTTCTCTGTCTTGTTGTTCTTTTTTGTCTAATCTGTTCTCTAGTTCTTTTATTTCTTGTTTTTTGTCTTCTATGTCTTTATTTAGTTGTTGTTCTTTTTGTTTGAGTTCTTTTTTCTTTTCTTTTTGTTCTTCTATGTTTCTTTCTGCATATTCTATTTCAAGTTCCTTTTGATTGAGTTTATTTTCAACGTTACCAATTACTTCTCGGAGACGTTCTATTTCTTCTTTTATTCTATCGATTTCATCCATGTATTTAGGTATTTCTGTGTTTTCTACTCTTTCTTCAAGTTCTTGTATGTTCTGTTTTTTCTCTTGTATGGTTTTGTCTAGTTTGTTGATTTTTTCTTCAAGTTCCTTGATCTCTGATTGTTGTTCTTTTTTCTCGTTAACCACTTTTTGTTTCTTCTGTTGTTTTCGTTCTATTTCTTCACTGTATTTCTTTATATCGCTTTGGTTGGTGTCAAGTTTATTCTGTAGTTCCTCGATTTTTCTGTTTTTTTCTTTTATTTTGTTGTTAACTCTGGATAGGCCTTCATCGAGGTTTTGGATTTCTTTTTGTTTTTTGTCGATTTTTTTCTCGATTTTTTTGATCTCTTTTTTCAGGTTTTTTACAGCTTTTTCGTCATCTACGGTGAATTTGAATCTTGATTTCTTTTTTGAGCCACCTGACATAGCTCCTCCTGGGTCTACGAGGTCGCCTTCCAGGGTGACCATTCGCACGCCCCCCATTTTTTGTCTTGCTGCTTCTAGGTCTTTCATGATAACTGTATCTCTAAATACGTACCAGAAGGCTGGCTTGAATTTTTCGTTAAAATCGATGAGGTTTATTGCGAGATCTACAGAGCCGGGGGAGTTTAAAGCTTCTTTTGCTCTGCTTCTTGGAGGCCTGTATTTAATTTTGTTTATCGGTAGGAATGTTGCTCGTCCAAGGTTGTTTCTTTTTAGGTATTTTATACAGTTTTCTGCGTCTTGGTCTGTTTCAACTACGATTGATTGCATTCGTCCTCCTGCGGCTATTTCTAGTGCTGTTGAGTATTTTTCTTGTACTTTACCTAACTCGGATATTGTTCCATACACTCCGTTTAATACACCGTTGGTTTTTGCTTTTAGTATTTCTCGGACGGGTCTTGAGTAACGATTATCGATTTCTTCAGCTGCCTGCATTTTTGCTTCTGCTTTTGCGAGTTTTGTCTGTTTATTTCTTTGTTTTTTTTCAAGGTCTTTTAGTTCTCTTTTTTTGTAGAGTTTGTCTCTTTCTAACTCGCTTTTAGAGTCTTCTATTTTTTTCTTTGATTCGATTAGGTTGGATAGTTTTTTTTCTATCTCTGGTTCTTGTTTTTTTAGTTCTTTTTTCTTTTCCTTGAATTCAGTTATCCGTTTTTCAATTTCGTTAATTTCATCTTCTTTTCGTCTTAATGAATCTAGAACTCTGTCTTTTTGTTTAAAAAGCCTGTTTTTGTTGTTTCTTTTTTCTTCTAATTCTTTTTTTAAGTCTGAGACTTTTTCTTTAACTTTGAATGACTCGTCATCGATTTCCTCAATTTTGTTTTTAAACTCATTTTTTTCTTGTTTTAGGTTTTCAATTTCGTTTTCGATGTTAGATTTCTGGACCGTTAGTTTTTCTTTTTCTTCCTTAAGAGATTCTATTTTTTCGTTAAGGGAGCTTTTTTTTGTATATATCTTTTTTTTCTCTTCTCTTACTTCTTTGATTGATTCCTCCATCATCGATATAGAGTCATGTCCTCTAGAGATTTCTCCTTTGATTTCTTCTATCTCTCTTTTTATCTCTATCTGTTCTTCCTCACCTTTCTGAGATATTTCTTTGTTAAGTTCTTCCAGTTGTTCGTTTAGCTCTCCAATCTGTTTTTTTAAATCAACGAGTTTTGAGGCATACTCATCTTTTTCTTTTTCTTTGTTATCAAGAACTTTTTCAATTCGTTGTATATCCTTCTCAATTTTATCTTTCATTGATGCGATTAAATAGAGATCCAGTTCTTTTTTACGGTCACGAAGATTCTTATATCGAAGTGCGTCTTTTCTTTCATCTTTTACTTCATTAAGCCGGTCTTTAATTTCACTTAATATTATTTCTACTCTATCAATCTCTTGTTTAACTGTATCAAGTTCTTCAAAAGCTTTTTCCTTTTTTTTCTCAAACTCTGAAACTCCAGCAATTTCATCTATAATTCTACGTCTCTCGGTACTCCCAACATCGGTAATTCTAGTCACATCACCCTGCATAACAATATTGTATCCTTCTTCCGAGATACCAGCTTCAGATATAAATTCATGTATCTCAGTAAGCGTCACCGAATTTCCATTTAAATAATAATAACTGTAATAACCTTTCTCAGTTCTCTTAACCTTCCTTTTAATCGAAACAATCTCATCTGAAGTAGGTAATGCACCATCACTGTTATCAAGTTTAAGAGTTACTTCAGCGAAATTAGGGTTCTCACCATTATCTCCCTGAAATATAAGGTCGGTTAAGTTATCAGCACGCAAATCCTTTGTCGTAGATGTACCTAAGACGAAACAAAACGCATCAATTATATTAGATTTACCAGACCCATTAGGCCCGGATATCGCGTTAAAGCCATCTGAAAACGGTATCTTAGTCTTCCTTCCAAACGACTTAAAGTTATTGAGAATGACCTCCTCTACCTTCAAAAAAATCCCTCAACGCTAGTCGATGATAATTATATCATCATTCTCTAACTCACCGTTTCCATCCTCTTCATCAACAGACTCTTCAATAACACCTGTTTCTGGTTTTGCTTTAGATTCTTCAACCGAACTATCTTCAAAGTCTCCACCAGCAGGCCCTTGGAAAACAACACAATCTTCTTCATCTTTCTTCACCGCGTCATTACTACCATCACCATCTCTATGACTATCGGTTGAACAATCAATTATGCCTTCTCCCGAACTTGAGTTAGATCTAACTTCACTTACAGAACTATTGGACTCAATCTCTTGTTTTAAAACATAGTTCTCTTCTTCAAGCTCCTCAATTTCTTGTTTTCTCCTTTCAAGACGGCTCTTTAAAATAGCTATTTTCTTCTCCAGCCTACCAATTAAATCTTCACTAAAATCTCCATTATCTCCAGAAGAATCAAAAATCTCGTTCATACCATCCCCTCCATCACTAACTATCGTCGAAGAACTTATATCTTTTATGGTCAATTACCTCAACTTTTCCTTTAGTAAGAGACTCCACACAAATTCACACTTTTTTTTATCTTAAACCAGGCCATAAAACCCTCTTCTCTTTAGGGAAAAGGATAGTTCACCTCACAGTATAAAAACTATAGATAGAAAAACAGTGAAGTATCCTCCGAATCCTAATAGACATTACTGGTAATTATCTAAAACTCAAAAACTTCTGTGTGACAACACCCTCTCCCTAAAGAGGACGGGACTTACTGCTCTCTCAAACTATCACTCTCTATTAAAAAATCCGGGAAAGTGGTTTCTTAGGGGGTAAAGAGGTTATATTTCGCATTCTGGACATTCTTCCGCTTCTTCTCTCAACTTCTTACCACAGTTTGTACAGTATGGAACTATTATCCCAGTACTCTTTTTTACTTGTTTTTCATTTTCAATGGTTTTTTTTGAACCACATTCTGGACATTCTTCCGCTTCTTCTTTCAACTTTCTACCACATTTCTTACAGTATGGAACAATCATTATTTGACCTCCTAAACCCAAAGATGGGTTTAAGTGGGCTTAACTTCCATCAACCTTAATAGAAAATTGGAACAACAATTTATTTAAGGTTTGCCTTAAAATAGGCATTAAGACCCTTACTCTTTAGAGAGAGGAGCGTTTTACCTTTTAATTTCCCATGTAGGTTTTTCTCGATCTTCAATTGATACTCCGGCTTTCTCCAGTTTGTCCCTAATTTTATCAGCCATTTCGTACTCTCCTTTTTCTCTCAATTCTTCTCGGAGTTCCAGTATTTCATCTAGAATTTCCCCAACCACTTCTTTATTGAAGTCTTCTTCAAACAGGTTCTCTGGTAAAATACCAAAGATATTAAGTATCTCTTCTAGTTTTTCGATAACATAACGAGGGTCACCTGCTTCATATTGGCCTTCATCAAGTTTCCTATTTGCCTCTTTGATAAATTGAAAAACTTTAGACAATGCTTCGGGAGAGTTAAAGTCTTTATCCATTTTTGTTTCAAATTCAACAATAAGATTGTCAACTAAGTCAGATAACTCTCCCTTCGCTCCATCGCTTTCTAACCTATTGAGTCGGTCATAAAAATTCAAAATCTTATCTAATTGTTTCTCTGCCTCCTCAATTTTATCCACAGTATAATCAACTGGAGACCTATAATGAGAACTTAATATCCAAAGCCTCAGCACCTCTGGATCATGTTTATCCAAAGCCTCCCTTACTGTAATAAAGTTCCCTTTACTCTTCGACATCTTCTCACCACCAACATTAAGCAAGCCAGTATGAACCCAATATCTAACCGGGTCAGTTCCACACAACGCTTTACCTTGAGCTATTTCATTTTCATGATGAGGAAAACCCAACTCAATTGCTCCACCATGAATATCGAATTTCTCACCTAGATACTTCGTCGACATAACGGTACATTCAATATGCCATCCAGGAAATCCCTCTCCCCAAGGAGAAGGCCAACTCATCAATTGATCTTCATCTGCTTTTTTCCATAAAGCAAAATCCCTGGGATCCTTTTTCTCACCTGATGCACCAACCCTACCGGACTCTTCTAAATCATCAAACACAATGTTTGAAAGCTCTCCATACTCATCAAGTTTAGAAACATCGAAATAAACAGAACCATTAGATTCATAAGCAAAACCCTTATCAACCAAGTCCTTAACCGCCTCAATCATATCGATTAAATGGCCAGTAGCACGAGGCATTATATCAGGCCGCTTAATCTTAAGTTCATCAACATCCCTTAAATGCTTCCTCATATAATATTCAACAATCTCCATAGGATGGCTCCGTTCACTCTTCGCCCTCTTTTCAACCTTATCTTCACCTTCATCTGTTAGATGACCCACATCTGTAATGTTCTGAATATACTTTACATCAAAACCTTTCCACTCAAAATAACGAACCATCATATCATACGCTACATAAGTCCTCGCATGCCCAAGATGAATATAATCATAATCTGTAGTCCCACAAACATATAAACCAACCTTCCCCTCTTCCAACGGCTCAAAATCCTCTAACTCACCAGACAGAGTATTATAAACTTGAATCGTCATAATTATCACAAACCACAAACACAACCAATATTCATCCTCAAACTCTTTATTTTATACCCTTCAAAACAAAAACACATAACAAGAAAAGAATAACCTAAAAAAACAAAAAAATCTAACAAAACCCAAATAACAACAACCCAAACCAAAATAAAACCCAACATATTTATGTAGAATAGAAACACTACTATATTCGGCTTTTGACAACAAAAAAACAAGACAAATCAACGAAGACAGAGAAACAACAAAAGATACACAAAACCTACTTTAAAAACAAAAACCATTTCAAATTAATAGAGGGCCCATAGCTCAGCTAGGTTAGAGCACTCGGCTCATAACCGGGTTGTCGAGGGTTCGAATCCCTCTGGGCCCACTAAACAGCTACCTTACCCTATTTTTTAGATGAATAAATTCTCTAAAGAAAAAACCTGTTTACTCCTTTTTTCTATAAAAATACAATTCATTATTCAATAGCTTTTCAAATTTAAATCAAGCCATAAAACCACCTTCACCAACAGATTGCAATGGAGAATACCTAGGGGATAGACTCCGAAACAATTAATAAAGAGCTAAGGGCCCAGATACCAATTATTAAATCCCCTGAACATTGGTATTTAGTGGTTGTTTGAGGGGTCTGCTTTAACAGAAAACTGGTTCTATTGATTTCAAAGAACTATCACTATTTTGAATTGATATGGACTGGTGTTAGGTATATTTTAAAACCACGATAAGGAATAGGAAAAACGTAGTACCTGTGAGCAAAAAGGGCTATCGAAGAGAAATAGAGTACATAGTAAATACACTATATCACCCTGAAGTTAACTATCCAGTATTGATTTATTGATTGAAGATATGGTTCGTGGAAAGCAAATACCTCTTGAACAGGATAAAGCCCCCTAAATAAACTCCTCTTCACAGAGAGGGTCTCTTTAGATATTTGTGGTTTGATTTTTTTTATTTTTATTTGAATTTTTTATCTTCGTCTCTGAGTTTTATTGTGTTTCCGCAGTTTGGGCATTCTATTGTTTTGTTGTTGGCTTGGTATGTTATTGAGTATCCACATTTTGGGCATTCTTTTATTATTGTGGTAACCTCCTAGTGTTTTTTCTATTTGTTTGCTTGATATTTTATATATGTGGTTGTGATGAATAAGGAGTGGTTAGTTAATGAGATTGATAGTTTAAAGAATGAGATGAATGCTGTAGTTTTAGCTCATAATTATCAGTCTAGAGATGTTCAGGGTGTTGCTGATTATGTGGGTGATTCTCTTGGTCTTGCACAGAGGTCTAGTGAGACTGATGCTGATTATGTTGTTTTTGCTGGTGTTGATTTTATGGCGGAAACTGCTTCGGTTCTGAATCCTGATAAAAAGGTTCTTTTGCCTTCAAAGGAAGCGGTTTGCCCTATGGCTGGTATGTTGTCGTTAAGAGAGGTTGTTGAAGTTAAGGACCGGTATCCTGGGGCTGCGGTTGTTATGTATGTTAATACGCATGCTGTTGTGAGAGCTGAATCGGATGTTACTTGTACTTCTTCTAATGCGGTTGAGGTTATTAGTGAGTTGGATTGTGATAGGGTTATTTTTGGTCCTGACATGAATTTAGGTTGGTATGTTCAACAGAAGGTTGATAAGGAGGTTATTGTTGTTCCGAGTGATGGTCATTGTTATGTTCATAATGTTTTTAATGAAAAGGAGCTTGAAAAACTGGTTGATAGGTTTTCTGGAGCAGTTGTATTGGTTCATCCTGAATCTAGTCCTGTTATTCAAGAGAAGGCTGATTATTTATTTAGTACGGGTCAGATGATTGATTTTGTTAAAAAATCGAATGAAACTAGATTTATAGTTGGAACTGAGGTTGGCCTCGTTGATCGTTTAAGCCGAATGTTTCCAGATAAAGAGTTTATTCCGCTTTCTGAGAATGCTGTTTGCGAAGAGATGAAGTTTCATAATTTGAAGAGTATCTATAGTTCTCTGGATAAAGAGGAATTTTTAGTTGAAGTTGAAGATGAAATAGCCGAAAAGGTAAGGGTTTCAACTGAAAAAATGTTTGAATTAAGCGGTGAATAACTTTGTTTAGCGATTTAGAAAAGAAAAAACTAAGGATGATGATTAATGAGGATCTCGTTGATGGGGATGTTACAACTGAATCGATAGTGCCTGATGATGTCTTTGGTTATGGTGAAATATTAGCGGATGAATCTGGTTTTGTTGTAGGTTTACCTGAATTTGAATTTATTTTTAATGAACTCGATGTTGAACTGGAATCTGAGTATAGTAATGGAGATAGGGTTGAATCCGGTGAAGTAATTGGTGTTGTTGAGGGTTTTGTTGGGGATATACTTCGGGGTGAGAGAGTTGCTTTGAATATTTTGTGTCATCTAAGCGGTGTTGCAACAGCTACGCGTGAAATGGTTGAGATTGTTAGTGGTGCTGTAAATGGTGTTAAAATAGCTGCAACTAGGAAAACAACACCTTTATTACGAAGTTTTGAAAAAAGGGCTGTTTCTGTAGTTGGTGGGGAACCTCACCGGGAGAATTTAGGAGATTTTGTATTAATTAAAGATAACCATTTGGAGCATGTCGAGTCAATAAAAAAGGCTATTGAATTAGCTCAGAGACATAGTGGTTCGAGAAAAATAGAGATAGAGGTTGAGAGTCAGGAAGATGCAGTTAAGGCTGTTAGAGCTGGCTGTGATATAGTTATGCTTGATAATTTCAAGCCATATGAAGTTTTAGAGGCAGTTAAATATATAGAGAAAACCGGTTTAAGAGATAAAGTATTGATTGAAGTTTCTGGTGGAATCAATCCAAGTAATCTAGATAAATATGCGTCAACCGGAGTGGATATAGTTTCATCCAGTTATATAACTATGAAGGCACCTTCTCTTGACTTAAAAATAGATTTGGTTAAAAAATAGATTTAGTTAGATTTGGTGATATCCGGCTCTTTTTGAATATAAAGATTTTGTAGCCCTGAATAAAGATAAAATTAGATAGATATTTTAATTAAAATATCTTATCTGGTTTTTGGTTTTTTATTTTTCTTGGAGGAGTTTTAATGCGTCTTTGCATGCGGCTACGGCTGGTGCTCCTGCTGTTATGAATATTACTTCCATTAGTTCCATTATTTCTTCTTTTGTTGCGCCGTTGTTTAATGCGCTTTTCATTTGGGCTTTTGTGCATGGTTCGCATTGTTTTGATGCTACTACTGCTAGTGCTACTAATATTTTTGTTTTGGCTGGTAGTGCGCCGTCTGTTAGTATTTTGTTGTTGCACATTCTGTAGCGTTTTAGGTTTTCTGGGTCTACGTCTTCGATTATTTTTAGTATTTGGGGGAGGAACCCGGTTTTTTGTTCTATGTCTGTTAATATTTCTTTAGGGTTTTCTTTATGTTCTGTCATTTATTTTCACCTATTGTTATTATTGTAGTTTGTTTTTTATGTATTTCGTTTTTTATTTCGTGTATTTTTTTTTGTTATGGTTTTTTTGTTGTTTTTTATGGGTATTGATGGTTTTTGGTGGTTTTTTTTGGAAAAAAATATATTGTTTGTTTTGTTATTTGTATTTGAGTGGTATGGTTAGTAAGACTGAGCGTGGGTATGATTTGGTTGCTCCTATTTATGAGTTTGCTGAGAGTCCTTTTGAAGTTCTTTATTTTAGGGATATGCGTGAAGATATTTTAGATATGGTTTCTGGTAGGGTTCTTGAAGTTGGTGTTGGAACTGGCCGTAATGTTCCTTTTTATCCATTGGATCTTGAGATAGTTGCTATTGATTTTAGTGAGAATATGATTAAGCGTGCTAGGCGGAAGGCTGTTAGTAGAGGTTTGAGTAATGTTAGTTTTTTTAAGATGGATGCTAGGAATCTTGTTTTTCAGGATGATTTTTTTGATACTGTTTTTTCTACTTTTGTTTTTTGTGCTTGTTCGGATCCATTAAGCGCTATTGAGGAGATGGTGCGTGTTTGTAAACCTGGGGGTCGGGTTTTGTTGTTGGAGCATACTGGGCCTGGTGGTTCGATTGGTAATCTATTTATAAGTAGTATTAATCCATTTATGCGGTTTTTTTTGGATGAAGATCTTAAGAAAAGATTGGATTTGGAGTCTTTAGAGAAGGGGTTTAACGTCGTTAAAAAGAGGGATGTTTTGGGGGATTATATTAAATTAATTGAGTTAAGTGGAAACCATTAAACTGTCTTTTTATTTTCTTGGTTTTTGTGGTTTCCGGTGGTTTTAGTTATTTGCGTTAGTTCCGTTGTTTCCATTGGATCCGTTTGAATTGTGTTTATCTAGGTATTTGAATAGGGGTTGTAGTGCTTCGTATAATTGCCATCCTTCGTCTGTGAGGATGTATCTTACTTCTGGGGGTGCTTTTGGTTTTACTTCTCTTGAGATTATTCCTTCTTGTTGTAGTTCTTTTAGTCTCATTGAGAGGGTTCTTGAATTTATGTTGCCCATTGAGTCTTTTTTTATTTCGTTGAATCTTTTGCCTTCTTCGACTCCTAGTATGTTTATTATGCACATTGTCCATTTTTTGTTGATTTTGTTTGATAGGTCTGATTTTGTACATATCATAAGTTCATTTTTTTGGGTTTTTTCTTTCATTTTATAAACACCTTGAATATAAGGATATTTTGTTTGTTTAGTTTTTTTTAATTAATTGGTTTAATTTTATTCTTAGATATATATGTTTTTGAACTGTATCTTATTTTTTATTTTTGTTTGTAAAAAAGGCTTTGAGGTTTTTAATTCTTCACGCCGTAAATTTAACTTAGTTATTTTTTACTTAACGATGTAAAGTTTAATTAAAACTGTTTTTATTGTGTTTAATATGTTTTATTATAACCTTCTTGATCGGTTTATTTAATATATAACTATATTTAACTATTTTTAATAAGAATTAATAGTCATTAAATTAACTAAACAGAATTTAAGGTTTCTGTGGAGCGTATTTTGTATTTTATAGGTCTTTTTTAATTGCTTTATTTAACGTTAAAGAGGTTTTGGTAACTTATTTTTAATTAAAAATCAATTTAATGGTAATTAAGCAATATAAGGAATTTGTCTAAATTTGAAAACCTAAGGTTGATAAAAACCTACTATAAAAAAACAATTAAATAATTATTTATTTAATTAAGAATAACTTGAATCATGCTTCAAAAAAAAACCTGGCAATAAAAACCAGGTTTAAACAGACCATTTCAAATTTTTTACTTATAGTAATTTAATTTCCGGTTTGCTATAAGTAAATTAGTTCTAAATTATTCCTTCATTAGTTCTAGTGCTCTTTTAGCTGCCTTAGTTGCATCAGCTGCGTATCCGTCTGCACCGAAATCTTCAACTACAGATTTTTCGTTCAGTGGTGCTCCACCTGCAAGTATTTTTACATCCGGCACCGTCTTTCTTGCATCTTCGACAATATCTTCAATTCCTAGCATTGTTGATGTCATCATTGCAGATACAGCTATTATGTCTGCATCTACTTCTTTTGCTTTTTCTGCGAACTGATTGTTTGGCACGTCTTTTCCGATATCAACTATCTCCATTCCACTTACGTCAAACATTAGTCTTACTAGGTTTTTACCGATGTCGTGTACGTCTCCTTCTGCTACTCCGATTACGACTTTTCCTTCGACTCCTAGGTCTTTAGCGTCAACATGTGGTTTTAGTATGTCGAGGCCTGCGTACAATGCTTCTGAGGACATTAGTAATTCTGGTACGAATTTCTCTCCTTCATCGAATAGGTCACCAGCTTCTGAGATACCGGATACTAGTCCATCCAGTATAGCTTCCATTGGCTCTACGCCTTCATCTAATGCTTTTTGAGCGGCTTCTTTCACTCTATCTTCGTCCATTTCAAGGACACCGTTATGTAGATCTTCCAGTATTTCTTCTTTAGACATATTATTCTCCTTTAAATTCTTTATTTTTTAAAGAAACCCGTGATAAGGTCTCTTAAATATAATGTATTTCATCAATAAAGCCTGTTTGTTTTAGGCTTTATTGATGGAAAATTCTATTTATGTTTTATTTATCCTATAATTTCATTTTGCATCTCTTCACCGTGCTCTAACATCACGTCAGTGATTGCGCCGATGTTATCGAACTTACCGTATGTTGGCGGTACCTCACATCCACTGTATATACCAAACTTAGAGGTACGGTCGTTTTCCTTTAAACTGGTTAGAACTTCTTCAAGAAGTCCTTTAACATGTTCCCTCATCTCCTTTGTATTGTAGTGATAGAAATGTTGTGGGTCGATTTGCCCTAGTAAAAGAGTGTCGTCTCCAAACTGTTCAATCATTCCAGGAATATCTGGGTTTTCACCTCTATCACCATAGTAGGCATAGCTGTAAGCCATTGGTTTCCATTCACTTATCTGGATATCGAACATTGCGGATTCAGCACAGTTGTGTTGTGTGAAAATTAAGTCCGATTTTTCGCATGCATCTACTACTTCACCACAGTATTCAGCTCCGAACTCTCGATACATATCAGGACTCATCATTCCTCTGTTTCCATGTAGTTCATCTAAACATATACCAGCTAATCCTTCAATACCTGCAAATCCTTCTTCAATGCACCTAACAACGTATTCCTGGGTTTTTTCCATAGCTTTTTTAACAGCATCAGGACATCGATATAAATCCATCAAGACCTGTTCCGTTCCGACTCTTTGAGTTAGTGTAGTGAATGGACCAGAAATGAAGGCAAAAATAGGTACATCCGGTAGTTCTTCTACTATCTGTTCGGTATAATCGACTCGCATTTGAATTGAGTCACCAATGCCATCTGGTACAACTATTTTTTCTTCGTAATCTTCAGCCTCCCAATCTGTGGGTGGGTAATGCATCGGCGTTTGGTTTTCTTTAAATATTAGCTCTGCACCAAAATCCTCAGCGGTTCTATGCATGTATGTCAAAGGAACTAGCCAGTCAAAATCGTATCGTTTAACAACTTCTATATTTCCTCTTGCCTGTAGTTCTGCACTTTTTGAGAAGGTTTCAAAGTCAGCTCCAACAAGCCGTCGATTCATTCCGCCTGCTATAGCGCTAAACGGAAGTCTGTCAACAGGTTCATCATTTGCAGCTGCAGTAACTCTCTCCATAGGGGTCATATCTTTTGGTATAAAAATTCCTCCAGAGTAAAAAAAGCGCCTGCCTTTATTAATAATTTTGGTTAAAAAAATACATCAACGTAAGGACATCATATTTAAATTGCAAACATACTGCATCTAATTAATGTAAAGATAAAAAAACAAAATCCTAAATATCTGTTCAACCAAAAATATGACAAAAACTATTACAACACACTAAATTCAGTAAAAACCTAATCAAAAATACAACTATAGAGTCTGTTAATATCTTTAATAATATTAATTTACTATAACTTGTTTTGGAATTATATGGGGTTTCAGGAAGAAATGGATATATTGTTATCTCTAAAGAAAACTAATATATTTATGGGTTTCTGGTTATTATGAATGAATTGAATGATATTGAAGAGGATTTTGAATTGGATGAAGGGGAAGGTGATTCAGATGAAGATTTATTTATGGTTTGCCCTGTATGTGGAAGTCCTTCAATCTATCAAGCTCTCGGTATGATTACTGGACAGCACTTTAAATGTCCAGAATGTAATTATTCAGGTTCTCTTGTGATTGAAGGTAATATGGAGATGGTGAAAGAAATAAGGGAGAAATATAGAAAAGATAATAAAAATGATAATAGAAAGGAGTAGTTGGGGGATTTAGTTTTTTATTGGTTTTTGTTTAGGAAAGATTCGAGGTCTATGATGTATTTACCGTCTTCGCCTATGGAGATGACTATTCCTTTTTCTTCAATCAGTGATTTTAGGTTGATTTCAAATGAACCGTCTCCCTTTATCCTTAAAGATTCAACATCGTCATCTCTTAGTTCTTCTTTATAGCCTTTTTTGTATCTTGAAGCTATTTTTTCTATTTCTTCAAGTTCTTTTAGGCTTATTTTTTCTCTCTTTCTCTCCCATGTGAACCCGCTTATATCTAGAAGTTCTTCCTTCTTTTCTTTTTCTTGTTTAGGTTCTTTTTGTAATTCTTCCCCTTCACTGTCTTCAATTGGCGGTGTCTCTCCTTTATCAAGTTGTTCTTCGGTTAAATACCTGAATCGGTTCCAGCTGCAGTTTGGACATCCTGAAAGGATTTCTTCAGAACCATTTGGATATATCTCCCGGCAACGAGTACATTCATGGGGCATCTTATTCAACCAAAAAACTTAATTTGTTTTTTTCAAGGTTAGTAACGCTTGTATTGTATCTTTATTCTTTTTGATCGTTCTAACTTGGTCTGCAGGGCCGATAACGGTTAGCCTTGTGATCTTTTTACCTAGTAGTTTGTCAAAGAATGATAGTTTACTACTGTCACCTGGGTAGGATTCTATTTCTATTCCATTGAATTCCTCTGGATCTATCTCTGTCATTGTTCGTTGGATTAGTTCTGCTTCTTCCTCCGGATCTAGACCTTTTTCTAGAATCAAGATCTGGCCCTCTCTAACCTTGTCTATTATGAAACGTAGTTTTTCGTTCATTGTCAGTGAAGATACTTTTTCTCCTGAAACTAATGTAATTTGGATTCCATTCATTTGATCACCCAAAATGGTTAATCATTGTATCATATAAACTGCTAACGTTTTCTCCCTCTATTGCAGATATCGGGACTACCGGATGGTTTGGAAATGCCTCTTCTATTTTTTCAGGGTCAGAATCCTCTTCATCGATTTTATTTGCCACAATTATGAATGGAATTTTCCTGGCCTCCATGTTCCCAATCATTGTAACGTTAACTTGATTATAGGGATCTAGTGTTGAATCCATTATTAATAGAATTGCATCTATGTCATCCAACCAGTTTATTGCGTCAATTACTCCTTTCGTTGCTTCTTTGGCTCTTCTTTTAGCCTCACCTTCATTAAGTTCAAAGTCTTGTATGAAGTCTTCGAAATCAATTTTAGTTGCTATTCCCGGTGTATCAAGTATATCTAGATTTAACGTAGCTCCATCTGACTTGATTTCAATACCTTTTTCAAGTCTTGCTTTCCTTGTTTCGTGCGGTATCTCTGAAACCGGACCTAATACATCTCCAGACCAATCTCTAACTATTTTATTGGCTAAAGTTGTTTTTCCAGCGTTTGGCGGCCCGTATAAACCTATCTTTGCATTTTCTTTATTGAACAGTTTCTTTAGATATCTAGATAGACTTCTTTTGTAAAACCAATCTAATAATCCCATATCCTCGACCCTCAAACTATCTCTCTAATATTCTATACACATTAATTAATTCTCTATATTTATATTGATTTAGATATCGTCACATCCACGTTTCCCTGAATAGGAAAAACGCACTTTATCTATTTATCCTTTTTTTTTCTAAAGGTTAAGAGACCTCTGATGATAAATGTCTTGAAGATATCACCAAATCTCAATAGGCAGTGTTAGTCGTTCCATCTCTCCAACTTACACGATATAGACATAGGTCATCACTAATAGATTACACACTACAATGGACCCACCAACATCACCGTCGTGAAAGGATTCTCCAAGGCCTTAATACCTTCCCATTTAGTTACAAGAGATCTGTACAGAAAACCTGCCCCAAGGTTATCGTGAACACAACATACAGAACTTGATTTAGAAACTAATAAAAATATTTGGGTGTGAAGTGACCTCTCCCTAAAGAGGAGAGGACTATACTGCTCTCTCTCAAACTTTCACTCTCTGTTAATCGTTTTTAGTTATTTCTTTATTTTTTGGTAATTTGTCAGTTATCCACTGCTGAAAAGATGGTTTTACTTGCTGTTACCGCTGTAATTATCTAATGTTTTAGTTTATCTATGTTTTTTTGGTTTTTTTCTAAAAAGGAAAACTATAATTGATTTAAACAAGATATATTCATTTGATTGGTGTCGGTAATGGAGACGAAGATTCCGGTTAAAGAGATAATGACGTTGGATGTTGTCACAGTTGATGTAGATGATGATGTCCAAAGTGCTGGTATTAAGATGGCGGACAAGAACATAGGTAGTGTGATTGTCGTTGATGACGGGACACCAGTGGGTATAATTACTGAAAAAGACCTTGTGCATAAAGTTTTAGCCAAAGGCTATTCTCCCGATGAATTAGTCGTTAAAGACGTTATGACTCGCCCTTTAGTTACTATTGAGAAGGAAGAGGAAATAAACACTGCGATACGGAAGATGCGGAAATTGAAGATTGAGCGATTGCCTGTGATTAGTGGGAAAGAACTTGTTGGGATTATAACTAGTAATGATATACTTTCTGTTTCACCTGAAATATTTGATATATTGAGTGAAGCCGCAGAAATTTATGGCTCCAACAAAATATATTCAGAAAATAAGGAGTGGGATACAACCGGTATATGTAATAGTTGTAATACTTTCTCAACAGAACTCGATTTAGTAGAGGGCGAATTGATTTGTGAACAGTGTCGGGATGAAGTTGAAGCCGGAGGCTATGGAGTATAATGAAAGTTAAAGAAGTTATGGATGAAACATCTCCTTTAAAAGTTAGAGAAGACGATTTTATAACTAATGCTAGACAGATTTTGAGAGACAACAAACTGAGAGCCGTTCCTGTACTTAATGACCTCGATAAGGTTTCAGGTGTGTTAACCAGAGATGGTGTTTTAAAGGTGACTTCAAACAAATCGAACGTAACAGTAAAAGGTTTCACTAAAAACATAGAGGTATTAACCCCTGAAAACAACGTAATTGAAGCAGCGAAAATAATCCTTAATTATAATATTGATTCCGTTCCAATCGTTAAAACAACATCAAATAAATCTCTGGTTGGTGTAATCAACATCCATGATGTTCTCAATGTAATTTCAGAAAACACAACAAATCCAGGACTCAAGGTAAATGAAATAATGAGTACCGATGTCGACACGGTAAACTATAATGAAGGGGTTTCTAGATGTTGGCTAAACATGTTAGATACAGGTCTCTCAGGGTTTCCAGTGATTAAAAACGATAGACTCATAGGTATAATAACAAAAGGAGACATCATTCAAGCCGGTTACGCTAGATTTAGTAGAGAGGGAAAAACTGGTGGTAGTTCAAGGAGAGAGGGAAAAACTGGTGGTAGTTCACGAGATAAAACAAAAATTAGTAAACTAATGTCAACACCAGTAATTACAGTATCGCCAAAAACACCGGTTTCCAATGCAGTTAACAAAATGAAAAACCATGGAATCGGTAGACTTCCCATTGTCGAAGAAGACAATTTAATTGGTATAGTAGATAGATACGATGTTCTTAAACCCTATCTGGGGTGATTAAAATAAGAAGAAATGTTAATAGAAACGAACAACATGACAATCAGTTTGTAAATAGATCCATGGACAGAGGGCCCGTAGAGTTTAAAACAAGGCTCTCGGATCAAGAAAGCGAGATTATTAGGATAGCTGGGAAAGATGTAGTAACGATACCAAGAACAATAACTATTATTGGTGCTGCTAAAACGATGACAAACTATGGATTTAGGAGGTTACCGGTAACAAACCCCGGAAACAACAAACTGGAAGGCATACTCACCAGCATGGATATAGTTAGATTCATGGGTGGTGGAGAAAGTTTCAAACTAATTAAAAACGGCCATTATGGAAACTTCCTTTCAGCTATAAATGAAAGCGTCAACCAGATAATGGAGAGCAAAGTGATATCAGTAGATGAAAAAGGTAGTTTAGAAGACGCTGTAAACAAAATGGTCTCAAGTGGTATAGGCGGAATACCTATAGTAGATAATGAAAACCGAGTTAAAGGAATTATAACCGAAAGAGACATCGTATCCCTTATATCGAAAATAGATATCGTTAAGGGCATTAAAGTCAAGGACATTATGACAAAAAAAGTTATAACAATACCACCAGACAGCTCAATCATGAATCTAACCACAACGATGGTTGAGCAAGGATTCAGAAGACTACCAATAATAGAAGACGGAATTTTAGTCGGCATTGTCACAGCAACAGATGTCCTTAGATATCTAGGAAACGGTGGCGTTTTCGACAAACTTGTAACCGGGGACATAAACGAAGTTCTCGATGTACCAGTTTCAGAAATAATGGTTTCAGATGTAGAAACCGGAAACAGTCAAGACCCATTAACAGATATAGCAAAAACTATGGCAAACGAAAACATTGGAAGCATTCCAATAATCGACAACAACAATCTAGAGGGAATCGTAACTGAAAACGATTTAGTAAGATCGATCATTGAGGTTCAAGAATGAACCTAATAGACCTTGTTTCAGCTCCAGTACACGCAGTAAGACCAGAAGAGACATTGTCACATGCAAAAAACATAATGATCAAAAAAGGAGTCAGTCGGCTAGTAGTTGTAAACGAAAACGAAAAACCAACCGGAATGCTAACAAAAACAGACATAAGCAAGGGATTAAGACAAGATGAACCTAAATGGAGAAGACGGCCAATAGACCAAATACAAGTAAAAAACTTCATGACCACCAATGTAATAACCTCAACCCCAAACAAATCCATAAAAGAAATCGCTGAAATAATGGTGGAAAACAACATAAGCGGTATCCCAATAATAGAAGAATCTGAAGAAAAAACAGAAAACAGAGAACTAATCGGTATTATAACCAAAAAAGACCTAATCGACTATTACGCAAACTCTGAAATCGATTCAAAAATATCCGAGATATACACACCAGACGTACTCACAATACATCGACACCATACCCTAAATAAAGCAGCTGAGGTAATGGAGTCAGAGCGGGTTAAAAGACTGGTTGTGGTTGAAGAAAACAAACGGCCCACAGGGATAATAACAATCAGCGACCTTACATTCGCAAACCAAAACCACCCTAGAAACGATGGTCTAGCAGGTAAAGAACTAAAGATGGCTCGAAAAGCATCAAAAGGTGGAGAAAAGAAATTAAGATCTATTTTAAAAGACATGTGGGTTGCTGAAGATGTTATGTCCAGCCCCCTAATAACAATAGAGCCTGAACAAAAAGCCATTGAAGCTGCTAGAGTTATGTCTGAAAAAGAAATAAGCGGCATTCCTGTCGTTAAAAATGAAGAATTATTAGGAATAATCACGAAAACCGACATCGTGGAAGACATAGGAGGTCAAAAATGACTAAAAAAATTAAAGACCTAATGAAAAAACCCGTTTCAATAGACAAAAACCAGCCATTGTCAGTAGCAATGGACAAAATGGATAAACATGGATTATACCAAATACCAGTCACCAACAACGGAATATACCACGGATCCCTAACATATAGAGACATAGCAAGAGAACTTGGTTCTGGAAGCAAATCAGAGAAACCAGCATCAAACCTTAAAGTCTCAACTGCATACCAAAAAACCAGCGCAACAGCCAGGGAAAACGACAGCCTAATCGAAACATTCTGTGCATTCGCATCAAGCAAAATATACACACTCTCCATCGTCAACGACAACAAAGTAACCGGAATAATAAGATCACAAGACCTCCTTAAAAATGTAGACACCCAGAAAACACTAAAAGAAACAAAAATCACCTCCAAAAACTATGAAATCCTAAAACCCGATGACCGAGTTGTACACGCAAGAAGAAAAATAATAGACAACAACTACAGTTGCCTACCAATCCTAGAACAAGATGAAGTAGCCGGATTAATAACACCAAAAGAAATCGCCATAGGCCTAAAAAAATTTAGAAAACTCGTTCCAGACAAAAAACAAGACTACAGAATAAGAAACCTACTAGTAAAAGACATAATGCAAGTAAACCCAACCAAAATCAATCCAAACAAAACAATCGAACAAATATCACAAAAAATGAATGAAAACGACGTAAGAGAAGCCGTAGTTCTAGAAGAACAACTTGAAGGAATAATAAACCACCTAGATATAATCAAATATTGGTGTGGTGATGAAAGATAACCTAACCAAAATAACAAAAAACAACCTAAAAATAACAGAAGAAAAAATCAAGAAAGGCCTTGAAAAACAAATAATAATCAAAGAAAAAAACCACTACCGGTTCAACAAAACCTGGAGCGGAATAGAACGAGGAACCTCAATATTCAGTGACGGCAGTGTGATACATGGTTTCCCCAAAATAAGGAGAGCCATGTTACTCAACCCAACAATAAAAAAACACTTCCCAAACGAAGTGATCATAGAAGAAAAAATGAATGGCTATAACGTGAGGGCTGCGATAACCGGCAATGAAATCGTAGGCTTAACACGTAGCGGACTTATATGTCCATATACCACAGCTAAAATTAAAGAAAAAATAGGGCCCGAGATATTTGAAGAAAACCCTGAACTAGTTCTATGTGGCGAGATGATCGGGCCCGACAATCCATACGTACCAAAAGACATCTACGACGTAGAGTCAGTAGACTTCGTTATCTTCGATATAATGAAAAAACAGAGTGGTAGTTTTCTTGACCTCAAACAAAGAAATAAATTGATTGATAAATATCAATTAAAAAACGTACGTAGTTTTGGAAAACACAAATCAAGTAAAGCACATAAAAAAGGATTTGAAATAATAAAAAAACTATCAAATGAAGGACGTGAAGGAATATTATTCAAAGACCCTGAACACAAAATACCTCCAATTAAATATACAACATCAATCAGTAATTGTAGTGACCTAAAGTTTGCATATAGGTATTATAACGATTATGGAAGTGATTTTGTACATTCAAGAGTTGTTAGAGAAGGTTTCCAGTCCTATGAGTGGGGTGAAAACGAACAACAACTTGAAGAAAGAGCCAAGAGACTAGGACACTCAATACTAAACTCAATAAAAAAAACAATTCAAGAAAAAAACAATGGAAAAAAAATAACAGAAGACATTTCAATAAAAATAAAAAAACTAAGAACCGCTGAAAAATTCAAAAAACACCTAGAAAAACAAGGGGTTGAGTTTGAAGTTAAAGATATCGAAGAACTAAAAGATGGATACAGAGTACAGATTTCAAAAGTAATGCGACCAACAAATGACAAAACAAAATCCCTACTAAAAGGAGACCTCTGGTAAAAACACCAAACAATATTTGGAGCGCAATAAATTGAAAGATAAATACAAAAAACTAATCAATCAAGCAAAACACTGCACAACCCCCATACGGACTGCAGAAAACGCATTAATAATATCACATATAGATGCAGATGGATTAACATCAGCAGCAATAGCCTCAAAAGCATTAAGTCGAGAAGGAATAAAACACAAAATCGAGTTCGTAAAAAGCCTTGAACCAAAAAAAATCAAAGAACTTGAAAAACAAAAACATGATTTAATATTTTTTACAGACCTAGGGTCAGGCCTTTCTCCAGAACTTAAAAAAATAGAGCCAGAAATAGTAATCTGCGATCACCACATACCTCAACACGCCCCAATAGAAGAAATATGGGAACTAAATCCACATCACGTAGGCATAGACGGTTCAACCGAACTATCCGGAGCCTCAACAACACTAACACTAGCCAAAGCATTAAACCAAAAAAACCAAGAACTATCAGACCTAGCGATTGTAGGAAGCGTTGGAGACATCCAAGACTCAACCGGAAAACTCATCGGTCCAAACAGAGAAATACTCAAACAAGCCCAAAAAAACAACATAATAAAAATAAAAAAAGACATACGGCTTTTTGGAAAACAAACAAGACCAATCCACAAACTACTTGAATACTCAAGCGATCCATACATCCCAACCATAACAGGGAAAGAAGAAAACTGTATCAAACTAATAAAAAACCAAGGAATACCACTAAAAGAAAACAACAAATGGAGAAGATGGATAGACCTCACTCAAAACGAAAAAAAAGCCATTGTTTCAAGCCTAATCAACAAAGCACTCGAAAAAGGTGTTTCAGAAAAAACAATAAACAGGCTTATTGGCGAAGTATACATACTAGAAAAAGAAGAACCTGGAACAGAACTACGAGACGCCAGCGAGTTTTCAACACTACTTAACGCAACAGCCAGATACAACCACTCAAAAACAGGCCTCCAACTATGCCTAGGAAAACGAAACGAAGTATACAAAAAAGCAAAAAAACTACTTCAAAACCACCGTAAAAACCTAGTAGACGGCATAAAATACATCGAACAAAAAAGCACTAAAAAAATGGATAATATCCAATACATAGATTGTGAAAACAAAATAAGAGACACAATCGTCGGAATAGTCGCCGGCATGGCACTAGGCTCAAACAAAATCGATAGAAACCTACCAATAATTGCTTTAGCCGACAAAGGCCAAGACAAAAAAATATCCGCAAGAACAACACAAAAAATGATAAACAAAGGAATAAACCTTGGAAAAGCAATGAACCAAGCCTCAGAAACCGTAGAAGGAAATGGAGGCGGCCACGACATAGCAGCAGGAGCAACAATCCCTAAAACCAAAACAAAACAATTTCTAAATGAACTAAATATTATAATAACCAACCAAATTAATAACTAAAAAAAAGGGAGACCGAAAATGGGTGGAAAAAAACCAATACTCGAAATATTATCCGACATACTCGAAATACACGGAATCAAACACACAAAAACAGAAGAAAAAATAACCTTCCAACAAAACGGTAAAAACGACATAATCATCTCAGAAGACATCATAGACTACCAAGAACTAAACAAAATACAAAAACAAACAAAAAACAAACCAATCGTAATCTCAATGAACGGATTCACAGAAGGAGCACTAGAACTATCAAAACTAAATAAAATAACACTATGGGACAGAAAAAAACTCCAAACAGAAATAGGTAAAGCCGTACTAACAGAACTCGATTTCAATGAAAAACTAGACCTAAAAACCCCCGAAAACATAGAGATCGCACAAAAAATAGACACAAAAGAAATAGAAAAAAACAACCAAGAAAAATCAAGCATACTAGACATACTAGAGTCAACACGCAACCCCCAAAAAAACCAAAACAAACCAAAAACACAAAAAACAACCGACAACGGAACAAAACCAAAAACACAACCAAAAAACCAAAACAAACCAAAAAAACCATCCAAAACAGAAGAACCAGAAAAACAAGAACCAGAAAAACAAGAACCAGAAAAACAAGAAAAACAAAATAATACCAAAAACACAACCAAAAAACCAAAACAAACCAAGAAACATGAAAAAGAACCATCCAAAACAGAAGAACCAGAAAAACAAGAAAAAAAAGAAATAACGAAATACTGTCTAGACATGAGAGTGAACAAAAAAGAAGCTTTAAAAAAATCTGGGATGGTCAAACCAATAAAAGCCTCAATAACACTAGAGCCATACTATAGATTCAAATACACAGTTGAAAACTCAGAATACCTAGACGAAATCGAAACAAGTCAAGAAAAAACAATATACGTCGACGGAGACACCGGAGAAATGGCAAACCTACCAAGAGAAAACAAAGTAGGAAAAAGACCAATACAAAAAGAAGAAGAAAAAAAATTCAAACCAAACTTAACACCCAATCAAGCAGAAAAACTAGCAATCGACCACATAAAAAAAGAAATGGTAAAAAGGGCAAGATACGGAGGAATCCGATACTCCACAGCAAAAAAATTCCACAGCGACTTCGATGAAAAAGACCAATTCAACATACAAATACAAGAAAAAACCCTAATATACAGACCAATCTGGAACGTAAAAACACAAAAAGGCCAGTTCACAGTAGACGCATCAGACGGAAAAGTAATATCCGGAACAATCGATGACGGCGTAATGTTCCTATAACCTACTCCTCTCCCTAAAGAAGAAAGATTTAAAGCCTAAAGCAAGATAAAAAAAACCCAGTAAAACCAGAAATCCAAAAACATTCCAAAAAACAAACCCCTAGACGACTATCTCTATAGTTTCATAAATCTATCGCCGAAAATATTTATCCTAAAGCAGGGCTAAGACCCTCTTCGTTCACGGAGGGGACTGCAGCCCGATAGTGAAAGTTAAGTAGTCTGAAATTAAATATTTGTTTGGCAGTTGGTTGGGAGTCTGCCTTTTAAACAAAAAGCAATCCCATAGTGTTTCAAGGGATACATACCTTGAGACCGACATCGAAAAGATGTTAGGTAAGCCCAATCCAGAACATTTGTGTTCTGAGAAAGGGTCTAGTGGTAGTGTGGAGCTACCAGAGATGAATAAGGGAACCACAACGAGTTAATATACAGGCGTTTGCCTTAATCCAAACTTCTCTCAAAGTTAAGTTTCCATGTTGATTAGGTGTATGAGACAAGCCTGATGTTATAGCAAACTCCCTGCTGGGATAAGGTCGCATGGAAGCCTCTCCTCTTTAGGGAAAGGTCACTTCACTTACTGTAGAAATAAGGGTATATGCCGAGGGGCCGTGGCCTAGTCAGGAAAGGCGACGGGCTCCAGCGGGATTTTGGTATGATGAACAACGGGTCGACCGAACCCCTACCTGACGAGGTGGGTAATGACGATCCGTTGGAGCACTGACCTGTGCCTGAAGAGACCCGTAAGTCGAGGGTTCAAATCCCTTCGGCCCCATACTTGGGAGAGACCACATACCTCTCCCATCTCTTAACCTTATAATAAAAAACTAAAAAACTTTTTTTAGATAAAAAAACTCAACTGATCAATTATATCTTATAGATTAAAACCAAATGATGAGTTCAATTATCACAATTTTTTTAATCAATTTTTCTTCACAATTAATGTTGAAAGGTTTAACGTGATATCCTCCTCTTTCTAAAGAGGAGAGGCCTATACTGCTCTCTCAAACTCTCACTCTCTGTTAAAACAGCTAACAGGTTTAATTGGTTTTTATTATAGTCTATCTAGAAGATTTGGTTATCGTAGTGGGTAGGTTTTATTCTCGGCGATATGGACATTCAGTTCTAGGACAGCCTTTACATGAGAAGATGTTTTCTATATCGATTATTTCTTTGCCAATTCCAAGGACGAATGAAAGTGATTTTTGTGGTGATATAGCGTTTGTTTCTTTTAATTCAACACCGATTTTATCTGCGTTAATATTATTGAATATAAATTCTTGGTTTTCAATTCCCCAATTTATTCTGCCACTTCCAGGTGGGACGACACGTGTGGTATTAAAACTATTTTTATTAGCTTTTTCTTTAATCTCCAACGCTACTTTGCGAAGTGCATTGTCTAAAGCTATGTTTTCCAAAGCATCGCATACAAGCAGTTCTAAACTCATTCTTTCTTTGCCTGAATCTACGTCTAACCGAATAGGGTTTTGATATATCTCTTTACCAATAGTAACTGCTCCAACAGCAAGGTATTCAGAGTCTAATAGGCCAGTTGGTGGGGAGTAGTTTTCAATACCACTATTTTTCTTTAAAATTATTTTTTGAGTGGAACGAGGTTTTGTATATGAGAGAACCTTGTCCTTATTGTCGTAAATTATTTCTCGAACCTTCTCTCTGGTTTCATCGTTCTGCGCCCATTTCGTAAATGGTGGACCCATAACTACTTCATCAACATCGATTTCTATATCAATCTCACTATAAATTTCATCCAAACTAAAATCTAGAGACAACCTACAACACCACATTATTAATTGGAAAAAATAAGTGATATAATCTACCCAAAAAATTAACCAATCGATCTTTAGTCCAACTTTATCAGAATTTTAGATATCTATTGTTTTTAGGTCAGAATTTGTTATAGAGTATTACTATCTTTTTTTAGTGTATGTTCGAGTAAAAATAAAACACTCAGAGGATTAATTTGTATTTGGTGGTTTTTTGAATAATGAAACTGTTTTTTTAAATGATGTTTCAAATAGAATTGGTGAAGAAACTCCTTCCTCTGACATATATATTAAAAAACCTGACACTTTAATCGACACTGGCATGGATGGCGATCTAATTTATAACTTGCTTATGGAAATGGGGTTGGAGGATGAAATAAATTATATTATATTGACTCACTGTCATTATGATCATTCAGGGGGGGCAAAAAAACTTCGAGAGTTAACTGATGCTAAAATAGCTATTCATAGAAATGGATATAGTTCTTTAAGTGAGGGTGATGGTTTAAAAACTGCATCATCTTTGTTCGGAACAAAACTCGATTCATTTGAACCGGATATATCGTTAAATGAAGATGACGTAATTAGTGGGTTAAAAGTTATACACACACCTGGCCATACAGATGATAGTATATGTCTATATGACACGGAAACTAAAGAGTTGTTCACTGGAGACACAGTATTTTCAAATGGACGGCCTGGACGTTCAGACCTAAAAACAGGGAACACAAAACAATTAATCCAGTCATTGGAAAAAATACAGAAACTAGATATAAAAAAGATTTACACTGGACATGGCGGACCTGGAAAACCAGAAGCAATTGAAAAGGCGATTAAATACTTAAAAACAGCTTATATCTAAAACATTAAGATGAGAACCAATGAACTAGACAAAAAGGGAGTTTACAATTTAATATTGAGAGTTGAGGACAAAGAAATTAAGGTAGGAGCACTTGGAGAGAAAAAATTTAATGGCATATACATTTATGTTGGCTCAGCGTTAGGTCCTGGAGGTCTTAAAAGAATAAAAAGACATATAGAAGTTGGTTTAGGTAAAAGAGATGTGGAGCGATGGCATATTGATTACCTACTTAAGGAGGCAGAGTTAATAGGGTATGTTTATTCGCATACAAATCGAGAGGTTGAATGCGATATAGCTAGAGAACTAAACCAGAACGATAAAACCATAGATTTTGGATGTAGCGACTGTAAATGCGAAAGCCATTTATTCAGAATTAAAAAACTCCATAATGGATTAAATAAAATAAAAAAAGCATACATAAATAATAGCCTTCAACCAAAAATCAAATTACTGGATGATGAGATATAGCATGAATAAAAAAATTGAGGAAGTAAGTAAACGGAAAAAAGAAAAAAACAAAGTAAAGGATTACATGACAACCGATGTTGTAATCGTTGAACCCGAAGACACAGTTAATGAAATAGTTGAAATGATTAATCAAACCGGACACGATGGATTTCCAGTAGTTGAAAGAGGAGAGGTAAAAGGATATATCTGTGCAAAACACCTCCTCCTGAAAGAAAAAACCGAGCCAGCATACAAACTAATGTCAGAAGATGTGACGCTAGCTTACAAAGAAATGGACGTTGAAGATGCCGCAAGACTAATGTTCAGAGAGGGAGTCTCAAAACTACCAGTAGTCCGTGAAACAGGCAGAATGATTGGAATCATTTCAAATACAGATGTAATAAGATCACAGATAGAGAGAGCAGATTCAGACAAGATATACAACCTCAAAAAAACACTTGAAGACATACATGGATTAGATGTCAAAATAACGAAAGGATACGTAGAAATCGATGAATTAATACCAACACAACGAATGATACACAACGATGAACTGAAAGGCAGGATGTACGAAATGAGAAAAGGACTGGCAGAACCAATAATAGTGGTTGAGAAACCAAGAAAAACAATACTAGTAGATGGTCATCATCGAGCAGTAGCATCAAAAAAACTTGGAATAAAAGAAATAGAAGCACATAAACTAAAAATAGACACTGACAAAGAAATCGGTCTGGAAAAAATACCTACAAGTAGTGGAATAAAAACATTAAGCCAAATAGAAATAATCGACTACCCACCACACCCCTTAGTAAAACTCACAAAGATGTATGGCGAGAAAAAAAATAAAAACAACGATCTAAAATGAATCTAGAAATCCTACAAGAAATAAAAAACGTAATTGAGGACCGTAAAAAAAACCCGAAAAAAGACTCCTACGTAAACCAACTTCTAAAAAACGAAGACAAGATACTTGAAAAAATTGGAGAAGAATCAACTGAATTAATAATATCAACAAAAAACATCAACCAAAAAAACGGGAAACAAGAATTTATACATGAAGCCGCAGACCTAATATTCCACACCATATTACTATGCCAATCCCAAAACATCGACTTCAATGAAGTATTAAAAGAACTAGAAAAAAGAAGAAGATAAAGTATCTCTAGACAATGTCTTAAAAACTCAATTCCTTCTTTTTGTCTATAGAGTTTAAGAGAAGTTAAAGGGAACCAATCTCCTTAAGATATCTCTCATTGTTATTATACCTGTAGGTTCATCGTCTTCTACTACCAAAAGACGACTGATATCGTGTTCATCCAGCTTAACCATAGCGTCATCCAAAAAGCTTTCTCCTGAAATAGATATAATATCCTTGGTCATAACTTCATTTACCTTAACTTCAACTCTTCCTTCACCAAAAGCTTTTGCTATATCGGTTAAAGTAACCATTCCAACTATCTCAGAGCCTTTAGTTACTGGAGCGCCTTTAATATTATTTTCATACATCTTTGCAGTTGCTTTCTGAACCGATTCATCAAAATCTAAAGTAATTAAGTTATTTGAAGAAATCTCCCTAACAGGTATACGTGGGATGGAATGTATCTCTTTAATCTTAATTATAAGTTTATTATCTAAATCATCCCTGCCAGCGACCTCACCACGAATCAACATCTTATTAACTGGAGTAGGCCCAATCTGAATCTCTTCACCACCCTCAAAAGACTTAATATCTCCAAGAATACGTATTGTAGCCTTACATTGATCAGGTTGTGGTAACGTGGTTAAATCAATCTCAGTTGCTGTGGCTCCCTCAATCTTATCTCCACCAAGAAAAATCTGTACAGGCTCACCTTCGTCAAAACTCTCATAATCAAGAGCTTTATAAGCCCCAGAAGTAGGTTTATACCCACCTTTAGGGCCAGGAACACCCTCAATTAACTCCAATGCCTTAAGAGACTGCATTTGGTTTCTAATAGTACCTGGATTCCTATTAATAGCAGAAGCAACCTTCTCCCCTTTCACAGCAGACTTTTCCTTTTGATATAGATTTATCAAGGCATTTAGAATTTCACATTGAGTCGGAGTTAATTCCATAATAATCACATCCAAAACTGGTATAAAACAGGTTTGAACTCAAAAAACCCTTTTTTTAAGTCTCCAAACAACCCATACCAGAATTCCTAATGACTATTAGTAATCAATTATTATTAAGGTTTTTGACACTAAAACTATACAACAAAACACAAAAAACCCAAACAAAAACTGGAGAACAAAAAATGTATAAAGAAAAAGACGTCATAATAGCCGGAAAAAAACAAAAAAAGAAAATACCAATAGAAGAACCAACCTCACTATTCATAAATGGTAAACACTTCAAAACATTCATGATCACTCCAGAAATGAAAAAAGAATTCACAATAGGACACCTAATATGCGAAGGCCTAGTATCCAAACCAAAAGAAATAGAATCAATAGACATTGAAGGAAATGAAATAAACGCAATACTAAAAGGATACAAACAACAACCAAGCCAAGGACTAATCGTAAGTGGGTGTGGCGGAGGAACAAACTACCTAGACGAAGAAAACCTACCAAAAATCAAAAACACAAAAAAATTCAACCTAAAACAAATAAACCAATTCATGATAGAAGTACTGGAAACAGGAAAAAGCAGCGGACTACACAGCAGTGGAATAAAATCCCAAACACAAAACTTCCAAAAAATCATCAAAGACATAGGACGACACAACACAATAGACAAAATAGTCGGTGCAGCAATAAAACAAAAAATCAACCTAAAAAACTGTTATATAGTATCAACAGGCAGAATGTCATCAGACATGGCCCTAAAATGCGCAAAAGCCGGAATACCAATAGCAGGATCACATAGATCACTAACCACCCTAGCAATAGAAATCGGAGAAAAAACCAACCTCACAATACTAGGAAAACTAAGCAAACCCAAAAAAACAGAAATATACACAAACCCAAACCAAATCAAATAAAAAAGACCAAAAAAGTCTACAAAAAAAACACAAAAACCTATTCCACCTCTTAAAAAATAAATTTACTACTAAAAATCCTCTCTCTATCAAAATACAGTATTTTAGATCAATATATCCACCTGTACTTAACACTCTTGAACCCAGCTTTAAACATAAAAAAGACACATACCAAAGCTGACATGAACCCATTGAATATATACCAAACCTTGTTTAATATTTAGTTAAAGAGGTATTTGATTAAAGATTTTCTATATTCCTTCTTTCTTTTAGCGTTTAAAGGTTTTTAGTTTATTGTTCTCTTAGGTGGGTTCATGAATAGCGTTATAAAAGTTAAAAATTTGGTTAAAAAATTCAATGGAATTAAAGCAGTTGACAATGTTTCTTTTGATATAAAGACTAACGAGGTTTTTGGTTTCTTAGGACCAAATGGAGCTGGTAAAACTACAACTATCCGTATCCTAACTGGCGTTTTAGCTCCAGATGATGGTGAGGTGGAGTTTAATGGAGTTGATGTCTCTAAAAATAAAATAAAAATGAAAGAAAAAATAGGGGTCGCACCTGAAATCTCTAATGCATATTCTGAATTATCAGGTTTCCAAAATCTTGTTTTAACAGGCCAGCTTTATGGCCTGTCCAAAAAAGAATGTATTGATAGATCAAAAAAATTAATAAAAGAGTTTGGGTTAACCGAACATTCAGATGCTTTATTTAAAAACTATAGTAAAGGCCTAAAACGTAGATTGATTCTAGCGATGTCGTTAATAAATAACCCAACCATTCTTTTTCTAGATGAACCCACATCTGGATTGGATGTAAAAAGTAAACGATTTATCCATAATAAAATTAAAGAGATTAATGACAAAGGTGTCACTGTTTTTTTAACCACCCACAATATCTTAGAGGCCGATCAACTATGTGACAGAGTCGCTATAATCAATAATAACCTGATTGTTGTTGAACGGCCTGAAATACTTAAAAACAAAATTGAAGAAACAAAATCAATTATAGTTTCTTTTAGTAGTAAACTAGATAAAAATCTCCTTACTCAATCTCAAAATGCCTTAAAGGTTACTAAAGTCGGTGATAAATATAGGGTTTACTCTAACAACATTGATGGTTTGATAAGAGAAGTAATCGAGTTAACCGAGCAAAAAGAAATTGAAATTGTTTCTCTAGACACCAAAGGCCCTAGTTTAGAAGATGTTTTCCAGAAATTCACGGAAGGAGGAAGCCAATGAATTTTGATATTTTCAAAAAAACGACTCCATTAATAAATAAAAATCTCCGTATTTATTATTGCAAGGGCCCCGTAGTTATTTTTGGAATATTAGTACCAATGTTCTTCTTCCTGGCTTTCAGTTTAGGAAGAGATATGACAACTGTTTTCTTTGCAAGTGGAATAATAGGAATGACTCTATGGTTTACTGCTACATCAGTTAGCCCAGTGATAACGCCTTGGGAAACCCGAGAAAAAACATTGGAACGACTATTAACAATGCCAATAACAGTAAGAAGCATAATTCTGGCAGATATCATATCTTCCTCTATCCTAGGAATATTGATAACCGGTGCAGCAATCATATTTATAGCAATATTTATGGATATCGTGATCTATAACCCAATAGTTCTATTTCTTGCTTTAATTCCATCAGCTTTTTGCTACTCTGCTATAGGCTCGTTAATGAGTGCTTATCCAACAGACAAGACATCTGACGTGATGATGGTGGCTACATTAATAAAATTCCCCATAATATTCGTCAGCGGGATATTCATACCAATAGAAGAACTACCAACAGCAGGACTTGCAATAGCCTACCTTTCCCCATTAACATACTTTGTGGAAACAATAAAAAACGTATTAACAGGCTCCAGCGCTATCCCAGAACTAATATTGATATGGATACTTGCAATCATATTTACAATAATAGCAATAAAAACACATAAAAAAACGATCCCAAAAAGAATCTAAAAAACAATGATAAATAAACATCAAGGCAAACAAAGAAATAAAAAATAATACCATTAAATATACATAGTTATTTGGAATGAAATCCATAACAATGAGAAATACATTATGGGCTTGTATGCGGGATAGATATTACCAACTAAAAGACGAACCCGACTTCTCAAACTACATAAAAAACCTAATAAAACTATTGGACCAACCCTTTCCACAACAACAAGAGGCTGATAAATACTTCCCCAAAGGAGTTGGCCTGATAGAACTATATAATGAAATTAATGAACAGACCGGAGAAATACCAGAAGATACAGAACAAAGAGAAGTCTACCTAAAACTTGCAGTTGGAGCGAAATACAAAGAATACCAAGAACTAACCAAAAAAACAAAAAGACAACTAGAAGAAATGATCGATTTCTATAGTTCACAAAGGAAAAAACCAGTAGAACTAGAAAACCCTTCTGCAATACTTTCTATTCTCGGACTACCAGATGGAGCCCTTAAAGAGGGAGCTAAAATCTGTATAAAAAAAATACTAGATCTTGGAGATGATGTAGAAGTAAGTATATCCAAACGAGGAAGAAAAACAACCCCTAGAATAAAAAGAACAACAAATCGATATAAAGCAGTTGTTTTTTCCCGATATGGCCGGCCCTTCTGTAAAATCGGAGCCAACTCTAAAAAACTCGATGTCGGAGACGCAGAAAAAAACAAATTTGAACCAAAAACCTATCACTCAAAAAAACTCCAAACCAAAGAACAACTGATAAATGAATTTCAAAAACAATACAAATCAATAAAAAAAGCTTACAACGACCTCGAAAACATATAAAAAATGGATTAATAAAAATGAACCAAAAAGAACGATTGGAGAAAGCAAGAGTCCAACTACTCCTAAACAACCCTTTTTTCGGACACCTTGCAAACTACTTCCAGTTTGAAGAAAACACAGATATAAAAGGCCCTATAACAACAAAAGGCGAAACATTAGTTTTCAACCCCAAAATAACTGAGAAATACAATACCGATGAACTCATGACATCTATAGCTCACGTAATAATGCACACCGCCTTAGGCCATATATGGAGAAGAGGCAATAGAAACGAAGTAATATGGAACGCATCTACCGATCAAGCAGTAAACCACCTACTAAATGCCAGTGGATTCACCATCCCAAATAAAATTGAACTAAAAGCAAGTTTCAGAGATAAAAGTGCAGAAGAGATATACATAGAACTAAAAAAAGAGATAAAAGAAAAACAAGATACAAGACCAAAAGAAAAACAAAAACAAAATGCAACAGATAACGATAAAAAAACACCAAAAGAAAAAGAAGAAGATAGGGTAAAAGAAAAAATCAATCAATACAAAGGAGCAAGCCTTGAAAACACAATAGATAGCCATGAAAAATGGGAAAAAGCCTCTAAAAAACAACAAAAAAACATACAAGAAGAATGGAAACGCAGAATGACAGAAGCTGTTAATCATGCAAAAAAAGATGGACAACTACCAAATTCAGTTGAAAGAACTGTTAAAAAACTAACTAAACCTAAAGTGAATTGGAGAAACCAATTAAGAAGATACGTTATACAACACGCAAGAGACGACTATAACTGGATGAAACCAAACAGAAGACTCTTACAATACAACATATACTATCCATCCGCTAGAAATGAAAAACTTGAAATAGCAGTCGCAATAGATACAAGCGGAAGTATAAGCCAGAAAGAACTAGAAACATTTCTATCAGAAATGAAAGAAATAATAGGATATACTGACAACTACCGCATAATCCTAATCGCATGTGACGCAGAAATACAAAACTACATGGAAATAAACTCCCAAGAAACAACCAACATAAATAAAACAATCAAAGACTTCGCCAAAAACCTCAAAGGCGGAGGAGGAACCAAATACTCACCAGTACTCAAAAAACTAAAAGGAAAACAAATCCAAGCCCTAATCTACCTAACAGACGGAAAATGTAATGAAAAAATAAAAAAACCAAGATACGACGTTATCTGGGCAATATCAGAACAAGGAACCACCGACAGAATAAACTTTGGAAAAAAAATCTGGATACAAACCAAAAACAACTAAAAAAATATACCTAAAACCTTCAAAAAACCCTAAAATCTAAGAATTCAAGCCAAAACCAAACCAATAACTATAAATAACTGAGCTAAACCGTACAACAAAATAATAAATGGCTCTAAAAACATAGAAAATAAATACCTACTCCAAGCAATCAATAAATCAGAAACCAAAAACAAAAAACCCCCAAAATACGTTAATAAAACCGATATATTAAATAAAGGCTCAGAAGGCAAACGTAAAGCACTAACAAAAACCATTAAAACTAAAATAAACGCATAAATAAACACATAAACACCTTCTTCACTCAAACGACCTCTAAACCTATAAAGGAACAAAAAAACCACAAACAATGGTGGTAAAAACAATATATACCTTAAAGCAGAAACCGCAAACAAACTCGCACCACTTGAAACAACGAAAAAAACAATATAAAACAAATGAGCCATAAAAAAAGAAAACAATCCAAACAAAAAACACCTATCACCACTAAACATCAAAAAAACATCTCCAAATAAAGACAAAAATAACGCCAAAACAACAAGAAAGTCAACAACCCTCAAATCAACAAAAACAATAAAAAAACCAATTAAAGATATCATTAAAAAAGGCTTCAACAACCAACGTAAAAAAACAACACTATCACCTAACAACACAATACCAAATTCTACAAAAAATAAACAAAATACCAAACCCAAATAAACCAATAAAAAACCAAACAACATTCCAATTATATAAATTTCTAATCAAGTAAAATAAAAACTACGTAAAAACAAAAAAACAACAAACAAGCCCCATTAAGTTAAACATCTAATCGTTTATTTCATTTATCTAAATAACCTACCAATCAAACGAACAAAGTAAAATTAATCAAGACATCCAACTTCCACTTAAGTAAAAGGACATATTAGTTTTTTCAAATCCTATCCATCAATTCTTTTTTCTTTTCTTCATATTCCTCATCTGAAATATTACCTTTCTCCCTTTCAGCTCCAATTCTTTCTAGTTGTTCGACCGGATCCTGCTGAATTTTGTCCTGTAGATCACGTATATGCCCAGATATCTTAACACCCCTACCCTCAGTTGTAATCATTTTCATCTTCTGTTCTTTAGTTGTTATCCGCATTATGTCGAAACCTTTCCTTTCTTCCACTTGTATGTCAAGGATATCCTCAAGCCTAATGTCTTCGAATCGCCTTCTTTTTCCAAGCAACTTGGTTTTTTCAGAATTGTATACTATCAATCTTTTGTTAGTTAAAGCTATTATTGATTTGTCTTTATCCTTTATTTTAAAGGTTGACATCATCTGGATTTTTTCGTGTGGACCAAGCTTCTCACTTAAACCAGAATACTCATTGACTCGCGGACCACCAACTTTCTCAATTTTTTCAAACTCCTCTTCTTCATCCTTAGTAGGCTCTTTTTCAAAACAAACCATTAATACCGCCCCAAATCTTCAAATGTACTTTTCATCGTTACACTGAACACTTTAACCATTTAATGGTATAATGTCTTCTACCTTTAAACTTAGCATATTCCTTCATTAAATTATTTATGAACTTCCAACAATATATAAATATCAATGCGCAGTATCTACCGTCTCGTTTATGCATCAACTGCAATACTAATTTTCATTTTCGGTCTCCAACTATTGGGAGAATCAACCCAAATAATAGCTGAGACCATTAAACCATTAGTCGAAGTCTTAATAACTGGAGACCTCTCTTCTTTAGGCGCTGCATGGGGATTGGCATATATTCTCTTAAACGGAGCCACAGCAGCAGCCATCGGAATAGCCTTTTTTGAATCAGGATTAATAGACCTAATCAATACCTACATGATGGTCAGTGGTTCAAGGTTAGGAGCCGCATTCATAGTTATTTTTATTGGAATCCTAGAGTACATCCAAGGAAAAAATGATGACCTTTTAGACTCATCCTCTGTTGGCATACTTCAATTCATTGCAACCTATATCGTTTATACACCTGCTATAATACTTGGATACCTAGCCATAACCTATTTAGACCTAAATTTCCTAGCAATACCTCCACCAGAAATACTAACATACAGCTTAGATCTATTATTCAAACCCTTTATCGACATTCTCTCACGATACTTAACCCATACCATCCTATTTATAACAGCAATTTTATTGATACTATTTAGCTTAAGGATTTTTGACAAAGCGTTCAAAGGAATTAGCGCAGACAAATTTAGATCTAATTATCTAAGATTCCAGTTATCAAACATATGGGTCTCATTTGGATTCGGAAGCTTAATCACCCTTTTAACAACAAGCGTAGCACTATCAGTAGGAATAATTGTCCCACTATACAACAGAGGATACTTCAAAAGAAAAGAACTCATACCCTACTTAATGGGGGCAAACCTAACAACAATGATCAGTTCAGTAATAGCAGCCGCAGTAATGAATTCCCCACTAGGAATGCAAGCAGTACTCACACTAACAATAAGCGTCCTAATCGTAACCATAGTTGCATTGGTATTCTACAACCAAACCTACAAAGCAATACAATATATCTTCGACCACATAATGCTAGAAGACAGATATCTAGCCATATTCATTTTCCTACTCATACTAACACCAATACTATTAATTATCCTATTCTAAAACCAAAAACACACCAATAAACCAAAAAAATCCACATAAAAATTAAATTTCCCAAAAAACCAATCAATCTAAAGAATATCAAAAAAAGTAACACCCTACCCAATAACTAAACTACAAAAATCCAAAACTCATAAAAAAACAATAAAAAATAGATTTAAAACTCAACATCACAAAATAATTAAACTAAGCACAAAACACAAAACTACAACCACAAAACAAAAAAAAATAAAAAAGATAGAGAGTTAAGCTCAAGAACTATAAAGCTCCTAAACCCAAAACCCTCAATATCTACTCTCTTTCAAAGAAATACCTTACGTTGTCAACCACCATTATACAGGCTGACCATTATCATCGACAGGCGTTAAAGTAACTTGCCACTCTCCATTTCCATTGCTTATAATTTCTTCAACCAGTATAAGTTCCCATACACCTTGATCATCACCAAGTGCCCATCCAACAGGTTTACATGGTTCAAGATTATCCCAAGTAGATGACCATCCATTTGCGTATACATTCACTTTGATTGGTTCAAACCCTACGTTATGTAACCACATCCTGTCCCAAAATTCATCAACGTCAACTATATCTCCAACTTCAAGCTCGGTTTCCTTATCTGTATCATATAGCTTTAAAGGGACTTCAGGTTCTGTTAAGTCTACTACTACGTGGTCTTCTAATGTTGTTTCATCGTTTGTTTGTAGTGCTTTGAATGTCATTGTGAAGTTGAATTGGTCTCCTTGGTATTCGTTTCCTGCGTCTGCTGAGAGTTTGTATGTTTGGTTAACCATCATGCTGTCTCCAGGTTCGAGGACTCCGAGGAACATCCAGTTGCAGTCTACATCGCCTACTGTCTCTATATCAAATAGACAGAGCGGTATCTGTTGACCATCGATTGTCAATGTGTATTCTGTTTGGTTGTGTATGTCGTCTATTCGGTTTATATCTACATTGGTTACGTTTCCTTCTTCATCGAATTGTGGGTTTGCTTCTATTGTCCATTCTGGTTCTGATGAGAACATTTCATTAGTTACTGGACATTCAAAACGTTCTAGTCCTGTGTTGTAGTCGGTTACGTCTATATGTTTGTATATTAGTGCTGGGTTTGTTCCAACGTTGGTTAGTTCTACGTTAGCTTCTTCGGTTGTTTTACATGGCTTCATGTCTATCATTTCGAATGATTCCATCCATGGGTTTTGGTCGTTTATTGCTATGTCTATGGTTCCTGCTTGGAACATTCCATCCGCTTGTTCAGTGTCACTGAAATATGCGAATGTTCCTGCACCTGCAGCAACTCCTATTAGGCCGATCAGCAATACGCTGAACAAAGCCTTTTTAGATATCATCTATTTTCACCTTGCATAGAGATATTGATTTAGTGTATATAATGGGGTATGTAGGTTTTTTATGTTTATTAAAGCCTTTATTGAGAGTTATTTTTGTAAAACACTTATTTGTGGTGTTTTTTAGTTATGTGTTTTAGAGATGTTTTTATAAACGACTGTTCTGTAATAACCTGAATGAAGTAGTTTTTTTGTTTGACCGTTCATATGTCCTATCGCGAATGTATGGATTGACGTTGTATGGAAATGAACTCTATTTTGGTGTTGATGGTTTATTTTTTCTTCCTTTAAAGATTCTAAAGACACCAGAAACCCAACTTAAAAGATACAGGTTTTAGACCTTCACTCCAAACAGATGTTAGGCATGTCTAGGCATATCTAACTCTATAGAAATAAACAATAATTTTCAACCATCACCTAAAACCAATAGATAAGCGGTTTACATTCTACCAGAAAAACTAAACCTCTCTAAAGTTCTTGAGAAAACAGTTTTTGAATCAATATATAAAAATTAAAGTAAAAATCCTTACTGATGCCTAGATTTTCTAAGTACAAGATATTTTTAAATAATTAACTATTTTTCTTAGATATTAGGGTTATAAACTTCCTAAACGGGCTAGACGTAAATATTAAGAAAGTTTCTTTTGATATATACTGTGGTCGTTAGAAGGGACGTTGTAAAAAAAGACAGGATTATGGCATTTGCTATACAACTAAGAACTAGGTAAAGTAAATGCCTAAGAAAAAAACACCCGTAAGAATTGACAAAGAACTACACCTATGGGCTATAGAATATGGCTTCAATATCTCTCGGTTCCTAGAACACCATCTTTAACATAACAAATCAAGTTTGGAGATATCTAGGAAAATTGAGTGCGGGGGGCGAGATTCGAACTCGCGAACCCCTACGGGACAGCGCCCTCAACGCTGCGCCTTTGGCCATGCTCGGCAACCCCCGCAAAACAAACAGGAAAAAGACTTCAAATATTGTTTAGACCCTCAAAGAGGAAGTCAAAAAACCTAACCTTACTCTAATATTCCAGTTTATAAACTTCCTTCCATACTTAGGGTCAATTACTTTTATTTGTTTCCCATTAACCAGAATCACTATATATCTAAACAATAACCTAAACAGGAAATAAGTAAATTAGATAGAGATATATAGTTTAATATATAAACTATATATATAATGAAAATTAAAGCTGAAGAAAAAAAATGTGTAAATGCGTTTGATTATACAGGTGATTGGGACTCATGGCTAGACCGACTTCATGGAGGAATGAAAACTGCAGAAAAACTCGGTATGTCCGAAGAAAGAATCCAAAAAATAGGCAAAAGACTAGCAGATCACCTCTCAAAAAGCATTTGTGCTTCAACTCCAGAAGAACAATTAATGAAAGACCTCTGGAACGTCGCAAGTGAAGAAGAACGAAAAACCATGACAGCCGTTTTCTTCAAACTTCTAGATAAAAGAGGGTTGTGAAAAAAACCCATAACTAAAATAGGATCCTAAAACCTGATTTAAGATAAACTATTCTCTCTAATTCGTTCATACCAACTTGTTCTTTGAGGATGATATAACTGATCCGACTGATCTAACCAACGTAACCCAATTTGATATAGTTAGTTCATACACGCCTACAAGACTGGATAGAGAGCTCTTAATGTCTCTACCCAGTCACTTCTCAATATATGTCCCACCATTCTTATTAGCATTATCTTTTAACCAGAACCTACTGCAGAGAACCCAGCATTGACCAAATCGCTCCGTATTCTCTTTTTCACTACCCCACCAACAAATATCTACACCTAAACCTCTATCTCCCCAATAAAAACCAATATATCATAACCCGGGTTTAAAACTACATCTTCATCACTAGAAAAATAAAAACCTCTTTTAAAAACATCATAAAAAATAGTAATAATTTAACAGCCTTTTTTCACCTTATACTGCTCCATACCTGCTTATTATCCAAAAAACCAACCACTATTTAAGTAGATTTGCAATGATACTTAAAAAAACTTTGCTCAGTCTAATATTAATAGGTATAATAAGTTTATCTATAACAGGGGCAACCTATTCTTTTTACTCAGACACAGAAAACTCTGAAAATATAAAACTAACAGCAGGAACAATTGACATATCAGCTGGAATAGACCTCGCAAATCTACAAAACCCACTAGACATAACAATAACAAAAGAAATCAACAATGAAGAAAAAAAATGGATAAACACCACAATTAAAAACATAGGCACAAACACAGCAAACATATACCAAACAACCCAAACCCAAACCACCCCAACACAAGTAATAAACTACTCCTTAAATATAACTAAATACGAAAACAACCAACAAATCAGCCAAAAACAAATAGAAAACAAAACAATCAACGAAATCCTAAACCAAAATAAATACCTCGAAACACTTCAACCAAACCAATACCTAAAAATCAACCATGGATTCACAACAGACACAGAAACAACCAACAACCTAAACAAATTAACACTAGAAATAACCTTTACAGCCAAACAAACAAACACAGAAACAACCAACAAATTCTACGACAACTACAACAAACTCACAATCGAACTAAACCCAACCAACAACACAACAACAAACCAAGAAATAGACAACACAACAACAGAACAACAAATAGACAACACAACAACAAACCAAGAAATAGACAACACAACAACAGAACAAGATAACAACACAACAACAGAACAAGATAACAACACAACCAATAACCAAGATAACCAAGAAATAGACAACACAACAACAGAACAAGATAACAACACAACCAATAACCAAGATAACCAAGAAATAGACAACACAACAACAGAACAAGATAACAACACAACCAATAACCAAGATAACCAAGAAATAGACAACACAACAACAGAACAACAAATAGACAACACAACAACAGAACAACAAATAGACAACACAACCAATAACCAAGATAACCAAGAAATAGACAACACAACAACAGAACAACAAATAGACAACACAACAACAGAACAACAAATAGACAACACAACCAATAACCAAGATAACCAAGAAATAGACAACACAACAACAAACCAAGAAATAGACAACACAACAACAGAACAACAAATAGACAACACAACCAATAACCAAGATAACCAAGAAATAGACAACACAACAACAGAGGGTGAAAAGTGTGAGACTCGAGATGTTGAAATGGCTATATGTTGAAATGGCTTGTAGTGGTCTTATGTGTTTGAGTTGATTGGTTTTTGAGTTTTTGGTGATAGTGCTGTGATCAGTAGGTTGTGAAATGTTGGTTTTTTTGTTTTTATGAATAATTGTTTTTTATTAGTTTTGGTTTTGTTTGGAAAAAACTAAATATGTTTTTGGTTAATTTATTATTGGTTTAGGAAATGTTTTAGGGTGTGTGTTTTATTTGATTTTTGATAGTTTGGTTAGGTTTGTTGGTGATGAAGATGGTGTGAGTCCGGTTATTGGTGAGATTTTGATGGTTGCGATTGTTGTTTTGATGGCTGGAATTGTTGCTGCTTTTGTTTTTGGGGTTGTTAGTGTTCCATCTCTTACTCCCCAGGCATCGATAGTTGTTGATGATGTTTCTTTTGAGAATGAGGATTGTTCTATTACTTTGTTGCATAAAGGTGGTAGTTCTTTAGATGTGGATGATACTAGGGTTATTGTTAGTGATTTAGATGATGGTGAAGTATTGTTTTCTATGTTTTTGGGTGATGTGGATGGTGTGAGTGGTGAATGGTTGGTTGGTGAGAGAATTAGTTTTGTATGTGGTGAAAATGATTTTGAGGGAGAGGTTGAGGTTAGGGTGGTTGATGAGCCTTCTGGTGGTACTATTAGTGTGGATGTTGTTATGATTGATTGATGGGTTTTAGTGGTTTTTTATAGTTCTTTTTTTATTGCTTGTTTTAGTTCTTCGTAGTTTTGTTTTTTTTCTATGTCTTTTACGTTTTGTTTTACGTCTTGTGATGGTTTGTATAGGTATCCTTTGTTTGCTTGTCTTAGCATTGTTAGGTCGTTGAAGCTGTCTCCGACGGCTATTGTGTTTAGGTTGATTTTGTTAAATGTTTTTATTGCGGTTAGTTTTATGTCTATGTTTTTTGGTGGGGTGTATCCGTTTAGGTATCCTTTTTCGTTCCAATGTAGGGTTCGGGCGAATACCATTGGTTTATTGAATTCTTTCATTATTGGGTTTATGAATTCGTAGAAGGAGTCTGTTAATATGGCTACTTGTGCTTTTTGTCTTGCCCATTTGACGAATTCTGGTGCTCCTTCTAGTGGATGTATATTTTGGATTACTTCTTTTATGTATTCGATGTCTATGTCGTTTTCTTTTAATACTTGGTATCTGTGGGCCATTAATTCGTCGTAGTCTTCTATGTCTCTTGTTGTTAATTCTAGTTCTTTGATGTTGGTTTCTTCTGCGACTTCTTCCCAGATTTCTGGGATTAGTATGCTTTCGAGGTCTAGGCATATTATGTTCATATTTATCAACGTTGATTTTGTTTTTTTATATTATGAGGTTTGTTGAGCTGTATAGAAAGATTATTCCGAATGCTAGGAGTGTTATAGCGCTTAGGTATCCGGTTGTTGTTTGGAATTTTTTGCTTTTTTCTGCCCCGATTTTCATTATTGCTGGAAAGGTTGTTATCCAAATTAGTATTCCTATGAAGAATCCTGCTAGTAGTAATAGGCTTCCTGTTTGGAAGTTTATTCCAAGTATGTCTATGTTTCCTGTTTGCAGTATTGTTATTCCTACTGTCAGCCACCATATTATTTGATATGGGTTTGTTAGGGAGAGTGTGAATGTTTTGTATATACCTTTACCTTTGGTGTTTGGGGTTGTGGTTTGTTTTGTGGTTTGTTTGTATGTTCCGTATGCTATGTAGATCATTATTATTCCTCCGAAGGCCATTATTGTTGCTCGGAGGATGTTTGAATTATATATTATTGTTGTTGCGCCTATGAATGCTAGTATTAAGAATAATAGGTCTGCTGATAAGGCACCTAATCCGGCTTTGAATCCAGCGCTCCATCCTTTAAATACACTTTCTTCTGCGATTACTGCGTTTATTGGTCCTGGTGGAGCTGCTAGTGAGAGTCCTAGTAATAACCCTCCTGTTAGGGAGAGTAGTTGGTCTGCTATCATTTTGATGTTTTTTAGAGGTTTTTTATAATTCTTTGTTGTATTTTTCCGCTTCTTTTTTGTTTACTGCGAACATTTCTCCTTCTTCTCCGGTGTATACTAATAGGCTTGTGCATTTTTGTATTACATCTGTTGGTCGGTATTCCTGTATTCGGGGTTCTTCAGGTGGTATTCCTATATAAATCCATGTGCAACAACTTACTGGGTTTTCAAATGGTTTTTCTTCTATCTGACATTCAAGTGATTTACCACAAGTGGGACATCCTACCTCAATCATAGAAATAGGTATATTGTTACAACTACTTCATGTTTTTCTAAGGTTTTTGATCGTTTTTGAGAGAAAGGGATTTTTATTTTGTCTAAACTTTCCAACGTATCAAATGCTCTACATTTGGTGATGAACTTGACGCTGAGTTTAATGCGTTAACAAACGTCGCTGTGAAAAGGGATATCCCAACACGGTGATAAGTTCATTGAGCCGAGATACATTCTGGTAAGATATGGCGGGGGCTACAGATGACATAGCCCGAACTGGAGATGATTTGGAGGTGAAAACCTAATAAGTCTAGAACCTTCTGAATCGGTGAAGAAAACCCAACACTTTCAGGGGTTTGGGAGGATGTCAGATTATGTATATTGCTGTTAGTAGTACTACTAGGTTGTATAGTGTGTGTGCGACTATTGGGCCTATTACGCTGTTTGTTTTTAGGTATAAATATCCTATCAGCAGTCCCATTATGAATGGGCCTATTATTTGTATTATTACTCCGTAACTGGCGTGTACTAATGCGAATAATGCTGCGGCTGGAATTAAACCGATTCTTGTTTGTAGGTATCCTCGGAAGAATATTTCTTCTGATATTCCAGCTGATAGTGATATAATTAGGGCCATTATTGGGCCGAAACCGACTATTTCTTCTAATAAGACGTTTTGTTCTTCGATTCCAAGGAAGTTTATTAGTATTTCGCTTAATAGGAATGCTATTATTAGTGATATTGCAGCGAAAACTATGCCTAAGAGTATGTTTTTGGTTAGTTTTTCCTTGTGTAGGCCGAGATATTTTTTGTAGTTTCCTTGATTTATGAATTTGACCCAAAGTATTGGTATTAAGACGAATGGTATAAACATTAATATTGAATTTAGTATTAGTGATTGGGTTGTGAGATTGAATAGCTCGGTTATTTCCATTCCTACAATGTTTCTTAGTTCAAATGCGAGTATACCGTCTGATATTGAGTTGCCGAATATGAACCATATTGTTAGGGCTAATAGCATTAGCATTACGCCGTCTATGTATTGTGTTAGGTCGAGTTGGGACCATTTTTCTATTTTATCGGTTATTTTGTTGGGTCTTAGAACGAATGCAAATACAAAAAACGCGAATAGTAGGGATATTATTGAGGATGTTATTGCCATGTATGGGAATGAGTAATCTATGTCTGGAAATATCTGTATTTCAAGGAGGTATATACTTAGGAAGTTGAAGAATAAGTATAGAAAGAATAGTCCTAAAACTATTGATATTATGTTCAAAGCGAGGGTCAGCCATTTTGATTTGCCTGTTTCGAACGACATGTTTTTTTCACCTTTGAGGTTCACTGGTTTCTTTTTTTCTTGAAGGTTTTTCGGTTTTTATTTAGTTAAATCTCTTGTTTTTTCTTTGTTTTTAATTATTGTTTTTGGGTTAATTTTAATGATTAATTGATTTATTTTGTTTTTAGGGTTTAGGCTTGCTTCTATTTAGTGAGTGTATATACTTTAGTTTTGAATAATACATAAGTTGGGTGAAAACCAAGTTATGGTTGTAGTGGCGGTTTGTTTGAGAAAGATATATTTAAAATAGGTGTTTTTTTATGTTGGTTGGAATTGGTAAGTTTGGTTTTATTGGGTCTTCGTTTGTTGACGCTTTGTTGGATGAGAGGGCGGATCGTGATGATGTTGATGTTAGGGTTGTTGGGTCGGGCTCTAAGATGCGGGTAGAGGATTGTGTTTCGGTTATGGAGTCTTTGTTGGAGTTTGATTTGGATTTTCTTATTTTGGTTTCGCCTAATCCTGGGATGCCTGGTCCGAGTAGGGCTCGTGAGCTTGCTGTTGGTAGTGGGGTTCCTTGTTTGGTTATTAGTGATCATTTGGGTGTTGGTAGTAAGGATGTTGTTGAAGAGTGTGGTTTTGGTTATATTTATGTTAAGGGGGATCCTTTGATTGGTGCGCGGAGAGAGTTTTTGGATTCTGTTGAGATGGCTGATTTCAATTCTAATGTTTTGAAGATTTTGTCTTTGTGTGGTTCTTTTCGTAAGCTGCAGATTGAGGTTGATAGGTTTTTAGGTTCAGATCCTGGAGATCCATATCTTCCCCGTTGTATTATTACTCCTGAGAAGGCTGTGGAGAATGAGTTTTCTAATCCATATGCTGCTTCTAAAGCTATTGCTGCTTTGGAGATTGCGGATAGGGTTGCTGAGATAAATCATAAGGTTTGTTTTCAAATTGATGATCGTGAGAGGTATGTTCGGTTGGCATCAAGTTCGCATGAGATGTTGAGGAAGGCTGCTTCGCTGGCTGAGGAAGCTAGGGAGATTGAGAAAAATAATAACTCGGTTAGGAGAACTCCGCATCTCTCTAGTGGGGATTGGGTTGAGAAGAAGGGTCTATTTGAAGACCTTTAATTTTTTATTTTTTTAGGCTAGTGTTTTTTCGATTATTTTTGTTGAGCTTAGTATGAGTATTATGGTGATTGTTAGTAGTGCTATGCCATAGATGTCGAATAGCTCCATTATGTTTATTATCGCTGCGTATATAATTGCTATAATTATTGAGAAGGTTAGTGCATATATCCCTATTTTTTTATCTGTTTCTTTATCGATTTCTTTTTCTTTATTCATTTCTTTTTTCCTCCATTTTTTTTAAGTTGTTTTTTATTTGGGTTATTGGTTTTACTGGTGTTGGGTTTACTTTGTTTAGAGTGGCTAGGTATATGCTTACGTAGTCACCGATGTATACTCCGGTTAGCATTCTTGTTAATGGTGTTTCACCAGGGGCTGTTATTTCATTAATTTGTTTGGCATTACTAAATGTATTTTTTGTTGCTTTTATTAGTTTGTTGGCTTTTTTTGGTTCGTTTTGTTCCCGTATTATGCATACTGACATGTTTTTAGTGTTTGGGTCACTCCATCCAACTACTTCGTTGTGGTTTAGTTCTGGAAATCTATTGAATACTGAGAATTTTTTTGAGTTTTCATTTATCTGGCATTTCCATCTGTATGCAACCGGCTCCATGTTTCTATATCCATAGATTACTGGGATTGAGTTGTTGAGGTTTTTAGCTATTTTTTTGGCTGTATTTTTTTTAATTGGGTTTTCTGGCTTGTTTTTTTGTTTTATTTGATTTAATGTGTTTATGGTGTCATCTATTTTGTTTTTTTCAATAAGACCTGAGTTTTGTAGTGTTTTTAGTAAGGGTAGAAATAGGTAGGGGAATGCCGCTCGTGGCTGTAAGCCTTTGGGTGGTTGATAACTCTTGATTTTGTTTTTTTGAGCCATTTTATTTAGTTTTCCATTTGATGTGATGCATAATATTTTACATCCCTTTTTTAAGCCATCTTTGAATGATGAAAGTGTTTCCTTTGTGTTTCCTGAGTAACTAACTGTTAGTAACAAGGTTTCTTTATCGACGAATTTTGGTAAATCGTAATCTCTGTTTATGTGAATCGGTATTGGGGATATGTCTCTTAGTAATTGTTTTAGCATATATCCACCGATTGCAGATCCACCCATACCGGTTACAATGATGTTTTTGGTGTTTGATAGATCTACTTCTAGTTCACAATCTCTGTATGCTTTTAGACACATATCGGGGAACATTTCAAGTTCTTTTAACATGTCTTCACTGTCATACTGCTCTATTTGTTCTCTTGACAACATACCTCGTAAAGATTTGGTAACAAAAGATTTAACTTTTTTGGAAATATCTTGCTCTAAAAAAAGTTTGGTTGACGCACCATATTTGTTGACGTCCTCTTCCTCCCTAGAGAAAGATATCGCTTACTGCTCTCTTAAACTCCCACAAATGGTTTTAAAAAAAGTTGTTTTAGTGGAGGGAGTTTTTTTTATTTTTTGTCGACTTCCACTCCGACTTTTTTTAGGTGGTTAAAGAAATTTGGGTATGATATCTTTATTGATTCAGCTGTGTTTATTGTTGTTTTTCCTTCTGCTTGTGTTGCAGCAATTGATAGGGCCATAACGATTCTGTGGTCGTCGTATCCGTTTAGTTTTGTTCCTTTTAGGCTGGATTCTTTGATTGTTAATCCATCTTGGTGTTCTTTGATTTGGGCTCCCATTTTTTTGAGTTCTGTAGCCATTGCTTTTATTCTATCGGATTCTTTGTATCTTGCATGTTCTACGTTATGTATTTTTGTTTTTCCTTCAGCTTGGGTTCCTATTACTGATAGTATTGGCAGTAGGTCTGGTATGTTTGAGGCATCTATTGTTATTCCAGTTAGAGGTTCTGGCTTGACTTTTACAGTATCTTTTTTATGAATTATTTTGGCTCCGAATCTCTCTAGTATCTCTAATATTTTTTCGTCTCCTTGTTTGCTTGGTGATAGGCCTTTCATCTCTATTTCTTGGTTTGATATTGCTGCTAGGGCTAGTATGTTTGAGGCTGATGAGAAATCTCCTGGTATTTTCATTTCTATTGGTTCGTATTTGTTGTTTCCTTTAACTTTGTATGCCTTACCTTCTTTTGCAATTTTTATTCCGGCTTTCTCCATTACTTCAAGTGTTATGTCTATGTATGGTTTTGATCTTATTTTGGTTGTGACTTTTATTTCAGAGTTTTCTGGAGCTATTGGAGTGTTTATTAAGATCGATGATATGAATTGGCTTGAAATATCTCCTTTTATCTCGACATATCCCCCTTGGAGTCTTCCTTTTATTATGATGGGGGCTGTTCCATTTAGTTTTGTACTATGGATCTCTGCTCCAAGGTCGTTAAGTGCGTTGATCAATGGTTCGTTAGGACGGTTTTTTAGTGAGTTGTCCCCTGTTAATACGGTATATCCTTTTTTTAAGTGAGATGCAACTCCTGTTAGAAATCTCAGTGATGTACCAGAGTTTTTTAAGTCTATTACATCATTAGGTATCTCAGGGTCGGCTCCAAATCCATCTATAACCAGTTCACTATCCTTTCTATCGATATCTGCTCCAAGCGCTTTACATCCATCAACTGTAGCTAAGGTATCTTCCGATAACAATGGGTTTTCAACAATCGATTTACCATTAGATAGCGAGGATATTGTGATAGCCCTATGTGTATAGCTTTTAGATGGAGGAGCAACCAGTCTTTTAGGAGATATTTCTCCGCCTTCAATTTCCACATTCATTAAAAACCTATTTATTCTAAAAATAAAAGTAAATACTGCAATGTTGACTGAGAATCTAGGGAAGGAGGTCGATTTACTTAGACGACACATTAAGGTGTTGAAGGTCGCTTATAAAAAAGGCCCGATCGGTATGGGCCATATCTCTGAGATTACAGGGCTGCCTAAACACAAAGTTAGGTACTCCTTAAGAGTTTTAGAGCGAGAAGGATTGATAGAGCCTTCTACCGAAGGAGCCAAAGTACAGAACATGGAGAAATTCCAAGAAAGATTTAACGAAGATATAGATTGTTGTATACAAGAACTTGAGGAAATAAGAAATCACATTTAGTATTAAAACCTATATATAATTAGGGTAAACCGATGAAATGTAAAAAATGTGGAGAAAAACTTGAAGCAGATGCTAAAGAAAAAGAAATACGGTGTCCTAAATGTGGAGATACGGAGAAAATAGAAGGTAAAGACGATAGATGCCTATTTAAAGTATGGTGAACCAGTTTATACCATTAAATTATAAAATCACTTGCTAAAAACTTGCTCCCTATGACATCCTCACCCACCTAAATCAAAGATTTAAGAAGATGTCTTCTCGGCAAAGAGGATAAATATCTGGGTGTTTATTTTATTACTTCAGATTTGGCGTATCTTTCACCGACTTCATTTATTTTTATCTTAACTTCATCTCCTAACTCGGTGTTTGGTACGAAGATTACAAAGTCCTCAATCTTGGCTATTCCGTCTCCCTGGTTTCCAATATCAACAATCTCAACCTTTAACTCCATATCCACCTCAACCGGGATTGAAATAAAGTTTTTCCCAACGATATATATCTCAGCGCTCTGATCCCTTGATGCATCAGGTGAATGCGCTTTTACAAAACTAAATTCCATATCAATCTCTTTATAGAAATCATCATACATATCTCCCTGGAAAACCTTAACCAAGAAATTTCCTCTAGGCCTTAGAATATCCTTAGCAAAATTTAATGCAGATCTAGCTAGGTCTATTGACCTGCTGTGGTCTATGCTCCAGTTACCAGATAAGTCAGGAGAAGCATCACACAAAACAACATCTGGTTCTCCAATTAAATCACGAACCTCATCCAATGTTGATTCATCTGTTATATCTCCAACAATCGTTTCAACACCATCTATCTCTTTAATTCGATTCAAATCAACACCAACAATCTCTCCATCAGATAGCTCTCTAGCTACCTGTAACCATCCACCAGGAGCTGCTCCAAGATCCACTACAGAGTCATTACCTTGAATCAAATCAAAACGATCATTAATCTGCTTAAGTTTATAAGCACTTCTAGCCCTATACCCCTCTTTCTTAGCTTTCCTCCAATAACGATCTCTATCCTTCATAAAAACACAACAAAAATCAATCCTGTAAACACGAAAAGTTTTCGATTGAAAAATCCATAGACCTTAACAAGATATAAATACAATCCTTTTTTAGATATGAGGCGTTTTGTTTTATATTCAAATACAGGTAAAACCAATGGATGTTTTAATATAAACGACCTACCTGGTGATGGAGGACGGATGGACCTCGTTGCTAGATCTATAATATCAGGTTTATGGATATCTAATGAAATCCGGAAAGATGTTGAGTTTATTATCTGTCTAAATGGACCTCCAAACCCACCGATATCACTAAAGTTAGAGGGAAACATGGTTCAAGGTCTACGTCCTAACGAGAGAAGTATTGGCCATTGGATTAAAAAAGTACTAAACCATCATGAATCATTGGTTGGTGAAGAATGGAGTAATCCAACCTCTTCAAACATAAAAATAAGTCGGAAGGGAATAGAAACAATCTTAGATATAAGTGACCAAAAACCTCATTTGATGACAGATGAAGGCAGAAATATTAGAGAGCTAGAACTAAAAAACCCCTTATTTATTATCGGAGACCACAAAGGAATTCCGCTTAGGGTTGAAGAAAAAATCCATAAACCACAGAAAGTTTCTATAGGACCTATAAAATACTTTTCCTCTCAGACAATAACAATAATAAACAACGAATTAGATACTCGGAAAAAATAATAAAAATATTTAGATGGCCTTGAAACAAAACAAGGCCACTAAACAAAAAATAGGTAACTGTTTTCTGATATCCTCCTCTCCCGAAAGAAAAAGAGGATATTAGCACTGGTTTAAGATAAGTTAACTACCGCTTAAATCCCATTCTTCGATGCCTTTCTCCCCACTATCTTCTTTATCTTCTTTATTTTCCTTCTCTTTCTTTTCACCTGAGATTATTTCTTCTAGAAAATCGTCTTCGTTGTCTTCATCACTTGGTTTCTGGTTTTCTACTTCTTCTTTTGGTTTTTCTTCTTTGGGTTGTTTCTGGGTTTTTGTTTCGAAATCGTTTTCTATTGGTTTCTCGGTTTTTTCTTCAGTTTCTTTAGATTTATCTGGTTTTTTGGGTTTTATTGGTGGTTTTTTTGTTTCTGGCTCTTTTTTTTGTGTGGGTTTTTGGCCAATAGTTATCTCTAGTGCTTCTTGGACTAGTTTTTTGTATTGTTGTTTATCTGGGGTGTAGTGTTCAAGTGTTTTTTGATCGATGTTTTGTAGTCTTTTTAATGTTAATCTTGCTGTTTTTACTATCCAGCGGTCTCTATCGATTTCTTTGCAGTAATTTATGCTTTCTGGCCGTATTGAGGTTATTACTGTTTCTTCATCTGGCCTATATACGTTTGTTTTGCCGTATATTGATACGAATGATGGTACTTCTGCATCTGAAAAGAATTTTGCGGCTTCTGGTTGATATTCTCCAGCGAACACTAGGAATTGGCCTGTTGGGTCGGATATTCTTGCTCTATAGCTTTCATCGTCTCCGACTTTTTCGATTTCTGTTAGAACTCCTGATATATATAGTCTATTACATTTTGCGCCGGTGGGTGTTACAACGTATGATGGTGCGTACTCTGTGTTTCCATCTCTTACAACTAGGTCTGATTCTGCGTACTCTCTTGCAAACACTCTTTTTGCTACTTCTCTCATTATTAAGCCTCCCTGATTTGTTGTAGTATTTCTTCTGCTTTTTCTTCAGGGTCCCAAGAAACTTCTTTATAATCCATTACTAGGAAGTTGTTTCCTATAGCCCTGCCTACTGCAACGATAGATTTTCCAACGACTTCTTTAACTTCTTCATATACAACCGTTTTATCCATTTCTTCTCTAGCCATCTCCATTGCTTCTTCTAGTGTTATTCCAACAAGTTTTTCAACTATTTCTTTTGGCATCGTTGCTTGGATTGCTCCGACTCCATCATCTAAAACGGCTTTAATTCTGAGGTCTGGGACTGTATCGACTTTTCCATGCTCTTGACACTCGCTTGCCATTGTTACTCGATTGCATTCTGGGCAACGCATTATTAAGCCACTTCTTTCCATAACTTCAACGATTTCAGCTTCTATTTCAGCCGTATAAACACGATCTACATTATCCAGGTCTACTTTAACTGGTTTTTTAAGTTCTTCAGCGCTCGGCAACCTATCTTCGCTTGTTTCCTGGATTTCTGCATAATCACCAATCTGTAGTTCAGGTCTGTTTCTGTATTCCTTGATATATGCGTTTTCAATTTCGATTATATCATTTTCGTTATATGGGAACTCTCTCCACGCTGTAAAATCTATTGAACCTGTTTGGTCAGCGATAGTACCCGACCTTATAGATTTTGGTTCTCCATCCACCTCGATCTCCCGATCGACAACGCGAAGTATTCGACCTGTTATTTCAACGCCACTGTCTCCAGCATTAAGTTCTGAGATTTCCTTCTTGCCAACGGTTTTACGTGTAGTTCCAGTATGTTTCCTAAGAATAGTACTAACTGCCTGATCTTTTGGAACTTTATACTTCAAAATTAGATCTTCGACTTCTTTTTTTATCTGAGATTCATCGAAATCACTAAGAGATCCTTTAAGCTCTTCTATAGCTTCTTCTACTTCATTTCTATTCATATATAGGCCCCCTCCTTTGGATTTGGAGGCTTTTCCATTAAACAAAACATATGTTACTGAAATAATAAAGGTATAACGGTAAGATAACTGAAAGTGAAGCCCGTCGATAACAACAAAACATATTACAAAAATCATTTTATCCAAAATGATTGAAGAAAAAATTTAATACATAAACATTAATAAATCATAGTTGTATAGTAGTACTATAAGGTGGCTTCAACGGCCATTACATTGATCGATAAATAGGTACAATCAATTCAATGCCCCCTAAAGTCTGGCATTCATGTTGTATCAAGTTTAGCCCTTCCTTCATGAAAGGAGGATAAAAGCTAAAGTAAATTTAAATAAATAAAGTTGTTTCCAAACTAGATATTAGTTTGGTAAAGTCTTTAAATAAAGTATTAAAAAACTGAGTGGTGGAATTAATGGAATTAGAACTAACTAAATTACTAAATGTCGACGTATACACAAGAGACGGTAGGTTTGTAGGAACTACTGAAGACGCAGTACTAAACATAGAAGAGAGCAAAGTCCAGAAACTATCAATTGGAAACTTAAGTCCATATTTTGAAGAACAACTTGATGGCGCTAACGGAATACTAATGCCATACAGATGGGTCCTAGATTCAAAAGATGTAATGATAGTTAAACCAATACCTACCCAAAAGAAAAAAACCGAAGACGAAGACGAAGAAAATGAAAAAAAAGAGAAAAAACTTCTCCAATAAACATTTTTTAAAAAACAATAAATTAAATAGAAAAGGTTCCACCAAAAACTGGGTGAAAAAACCAAAATATAAACCTAAAAACGCCTTTTTGATAAATTCCTAAAAAAATACAGATAAACACATAAACAAGAAGACAATATGGTTTTTTCAAATAAAACATACAAATCGTTGTACGAAAAGCTTAAGTTATTCGTAAACCAATTAAATTGATACAGCGGTATTTCCCACGGTTTATACTGTGGTTTACCCTAACTATTAATCAACATCCAAACAGGATGTTGATTCCTGGACAGCCTATACCTGTCCAGCAAGAGGCCGCACTGACTCGGCCCAAAACACTCGGCAATGTCCGTAGAACTCCCATAAACAAACTGTATAGGCAACTGGCATCTAAAGCCAGTCTAAATAGATGGGGGAAGTCAGATAACTCAAATGAGGTCGCAAAATGTCAGAAGATAACGTCGTATATGTAGGAAACAAAGAAGTAATGAGCTACGTGCTCGCAGTAACAACTCAATTCAACGAAGGATCTGATGAAGTAGTCATCAAAGCCCGAGGTAGAGCAATATCAACAGCCGTCGACACAGCAGAAGTTGTCAGAAACAGATTCCTTGAAGATGTTGAAGTTGAAGATATAAAAATCTCTACAGAAACACTTGAAAACAAAGAAGGCGGAGAATCTAACGTCTCTTCAATGGAGATTTACTTAAAGAGAGGAAACTAAGTTTCTTTCTCTCTTAAAAACCCATTTTCTATTTTTTTTGTTTACAAACCTATTCAGCACTGTCTACTTTTAACAATTAATTTAAAAATTCACCTTGTCTCAACACTAAAACCACTTTCTACCCAAAAGAAATACAGACCCAAAGTAACCTCTATCTCTCCCTAATCTAAAAAAATAAGCTATAAATATGGTTTTTATTTTATAAGAACCAGTTTTAGAGTTCTCGGAATCTAATCCTTTAAATCAAATTCTATTTAAATCTAACAATTTATTATTTAATTGGTATGTCTGGGAAAAGAGTTCATTTATTTATAGAAGGTAAAGTTCAAGGCGTATATTTTAGAGCTACAACCAAGGAAAAAGCTAATGAAAACAATGTAAAGGGTTGGGTTAAAAACCTACCTGATGGTCGAGTTGAAGCAGTTTTTGAAGGCGAAGAAAACATGGTTGATAAGTTAGTGGAGTTCTGCCACAAAGGCCCTGATCGTGCTAATGTCATAAATATTGATGTAAAAAAAGAGGAATACAAAAATGAATTCAATGAATTCAAAGTTAAATATTAAATGACCACCTCTTTCCTCAAGAAGCGAGTATGTTAGGGGGTGTGAGTAGGGAGGGGTATTTCACAGTTCTATTAATTTGTATTTTCTTTTGCCTAAACCTATTTTTTCAGCATATTTTGTTTGATGTTCAGGGTTTATTCCTTCTGGTATGAAATTTTGGTTGGTTAGGTCTATGCTGGCTTGGTCGATAGCCACAATATCTTTTGATGCTAGTAAACCAATATCTTCTATTACTGGTTCTTGTTTTTTGTTTACGCAGTCACAGAGTTTTGTTATGTTTAGTAATATGTTGATATGGTATGATTTTTTGTTTTTTAGGGCGGCATATGCATATTCAACTATTCTTTCTTGTAGGTCTTTGGATGAGGAGGCGTTCCAGGGTATTTTTACAGCGTCTTCTGGACAACTTCCTATACAGCTTCCACAGCCTATACAGAGTTCTTGATTTATTTTGGCTGTATTTTCGATTGTTATTCCGTTAGAAGGACATATTTCTATACATTTTTCACAGCCTTTACATTGTTCTTGGTCTATCTGTAGGTTGAAGGCTTTATGCATCTCGAGTTTTCCTGGTTTACTTCCTAATCCCATGCCAATGTTTTTTAGGTTTCCACCTATTCCTGTGGCGTCATGGCCTGTAAAGTGTGCAATTGATATTATACCATTGTAGTTGTCTAGTTTCTTCCCGATTCTAGCTTTATCAAAATGGTTTAGATTAATCTTTATCTCTAGTTCATCACTTCCATCTTCACCATCTGCTATTATTATTGGGGCAAAGTCGAAGCCGTTATCGATTGCGACATTTTTATGTGATTGGCCAAAAGAACGATCGCTTTTGTAGAGTACGTTACAGTCCATCAAAACTATTTTGTTAATAAAATTAGAGAGTTCGTTATATAATGATTTTACAAATAATGGGTCTAGATGGGTATCGCTTTCTCGTTCACCAAAGTGAAGTTTAAAGGCTATTTGGTCTGTTGGATCGAATATTTTTTGGATATCTCTGGTTAAGAGGGAGCTTACCTTATCATAATCTATCGAATTGATATCGGTTTTGTATAGATAGACATTGGACATATTAGGACACATATAGAGTCTAACTCGATATCTATTGAATTTTTTTGTATCTAAAATTAGACTATTCTCTTATTGACATCCTCCCCGCTCTAAAGCGCGAGGCTTTTTCTTTGTACTTGATGGTAATGTCTTTCCTCTCCTTATATAAAAAAAGGGGTCTTCGTCTTGGTTAGGGATAATTGTTTTTTGAATTGGTTTGTCCTACTTGTTGATTTTGTTCAGCGTGTTGTTGTTTGTGAAGTACCTCGGGGTCAAGCCCTGAGGCACTCTGCCTGGTTTCTCTGTAGAAAGTGTTCCTTGTTAGATAATGCGGAAAAAGGATTATAATATAGGTCTAATTGGTTTTTGTGGTTCTTGATGGATAGTCCAGTTATATTTGAAATAGCGGATATTATTGATGAAACACCTAATATTAAGACATTTGTTTTAGATGGTGGAATTGATTGTGAGGTTGGCCAGTATTTTATGGTGTGGATTCCTGGTGTGGATGAAATTCCTATTTCTCCGTCTAAGATTACTCCAACTGGTTTAACTGTGCAGAAGGTTGGGCCTGCGACGGAGGAGATGTTTGATCTTAGTGTTGGAGATCAGGTTGGACTTCGGGGTCCTTATGGTAATACTTTCACTATTAGGGGTGGTGAGGTTTTGATTGTTTCTGGGGGTTGTGGTGGAGCGCCTTTGCTTCCTCTTGCTAAAAAAATTAAAGAAGGTGGTTCTGAATTAACTATTGCTGTTGGTGGTCGTAATAAAGAAGAACTGCTTTTTGAAGATCAATTTAATAGGTTAGGTGAAGTTTTTGTTGCTACTGAAGATGGTTCTAAGGGTTATGAGGGCTATATTACTACGCCTGTACTCGATGTTTTAGGGGATTTTGACACTGTCTATTCTTGTGGTCCGGAGCCTATGCTTAAAAAAATTGTTGAGAATACACCTGATGGTACTTATATTGAGGTAAGTCTTCAAAGATATGTTAAGTGTGGTGTTGGTGTATGTGGTTCTTGTTGTATGGATCCAGATGGAACTCGTTTGTGTGTTGAGGGACCTGTTTTTAATAAAGAGGAGTTGGATGGAACTGAGTTTGGTGAGTATCGGAGAAATGCTTCAGGACAGAAAATTCGGTTTTAACTTCGGTTTTTCTGTTTTAAAATCCTTTTTTTTGTGAAATACATAGCCATAGACAACTGCATAGACAACTGGGATGTGCTATTCTCCTCTCTGAAGAGAAAGCTTAGTCCTGAGTTAAGAGAAAAAGAGTTTTTTTATTTAATTTATTTTGAGATTTTCTCTGTTTTTTTAGTTGATGGTTCTAATTGTTGGGTGTTTTTAATTTATGGGTTTAGGTGTTAATGATAGTTGGTGTGTGAAAAGCAACTGAATTGCTGTAGTCATCTTTTGATGTGTTTCTTAGCGATTCAATAACTTTTCATTAATAAATTTCAGCAGGGGTTGGGTAGGTGGGTAGGGAGTTCTGGGTGGTTTGGAAGGCCCTAGCTAATAATGGAGGGTTCGATAGAGACTAAGTTTTTTTCTGTGGTATTTTTTTTGAATCCCCATTCCTTTTTGGGTTGGGGATTCTTTCGTGTGGTTACTTTAATTTTGGTTATCCGGTTTTTTTTATCTTAAAGCAGGCTTTAAGGCGGTTTATCTTTAGGTATAGGTCACTTTACGTGTTTAGTATTTGTTGTGCTAGTATGGCGGCGTTGTCTGCTCGATCTATGCCTACGCATGCTACTGGGACTCCTTTTGGCATTTGTACTATGCTTAGTAATGCGTCTAATCCATCTAGTTTGGCGTTTACTGGGACTCCTATTACTGGTTTGTTTGTGTGGGATGCGATGACTCCTGGTAGTGCTGCGGCGAGGCCTGCTATGGCGATAAATACTTTTGCTTCTGATTTTTCTATGTATTTTTTTAGTTCTTCTGGGTTTCTGTGTGCTGAAATAACTTCTACGTTGTAATCGATTTGTTTTTCATCTAGTATGTTGAATGCTTTTTCTGCTACGGGCATGTCGGATTCTGATCCCATTATAATTGCTATATCGGCCATTTTTTTCTCCTTTTTCCTATTGTTTTTTGTTTAACTTATTTTTTGAGTTTTATTTGGTTTGTTTTTTGGTTTTTTGAGGTTTTTGGTTGTGTTTGTTTTTGTTTTTGTGGTTGTTTTTTGGTTTTTTCCCAAAGTTATAAACAATAAAAAGAAGAAATTCTTGTTAGTTAATTGGTGAATTATTTATGAGTACTGGACAACTACCCCCAGAAGTACAGCAGAAATTGCAGAAAGGTCAACAGCTTCAGCAGAAAGCGGAGAACATTGCTAATCAAAAGAATCAGAGCAATATGAGGCAAAATCAGCTTGAGAATGCTATTGAAGAACTTAAAAACTCTGATGACGATTCAGCTGTTTACAGGACCTATGGTGACGTTATTATTGAGAAAGAGAGTTCTGAAGAGCTTATTAAAGAGCTTGAAGAAGAAAAAGAAGATCTTGAAGTTAGAGTTCAGACTCTAGAGAAACAAGAAGAGAAAATTCAAGAAAAACTCGAAGAGATCCAGAAGGAGCTTCAATCTGAGATTGAAAGTATGAGAGGCGGAGGCCTTCCTGGAGAAGCTGGATAAATTAAGTTGATTTCGGTTAAGTAAGTATATAGTTGGATTTAGTAAATAGAGAACGACTATGTTTATTAGGACCTGTCTTTGGACAGGTCCTTTTTATAAATCTTAGTATATTTTTTAAATCTTGGTATATTTTTTCTTTTTTTGTGGTTTTTTAGAGGTTTTTTGTTCTTGTTGTTGGTGAGTCTTTTGTTATTAGTTGTGATATTACGTCGCTTGAGATTGTGCCGATTACTTTTTGTTTTTTGTCTACGACTGGTAGTGCTGATATGTTGTGTTTTTCGATTTTGTTTATTACGCTTCTGATTGGTTCGTTTGGGTTTGCGGTTACTACGTTGTTGGTCATTACGTCGCTTAGTTCTTTTAGGTCTTCTGAGACTGCTTTTGCTATGTCCCAGGCTGTTATTATTCCGGCTATTTCTCCTTTTTGGTTGGTTACTGGTAGGTGTGTTGAGTTGTTTTCCATCATTGTTTTTGATGCTTTTTTTATTGATGTTTTTTTGTTTATTAGTGGTGTTGTTTCTTGCATTACGTCTTGGACTGTTATTTTTCCTATGAAGCTTGTTATTAGGTGTTTCATTTGTCCGGGTTCTAGTAGGAATGCGTCGTGTCCGTAGGAGGATCTTAGTTCGGAGTAGGATACTTCTATTTCGTTTGCTTCGAGTGCTCTTACTATTTCTTTTGATTGGTATGGTGGGTATAGCCAGTCGCTTGTTATTGCTATTACAAGGAATTTGGTGTTGATGTTTTTGAATGTGTTTATTAGGTTGTTTTCTCCGTTTGTTAGGTCGAAGTAGTCGACTGCTCTTGTTAGGTATAGGTATGAGTTTGCGTCGAATCTTTCGACGAAGGTTTTTCCTTTGTATTTTAGGTAGCTTTCGACTTCGAAGTTTATGTCGAAGTCGTATGTGAATTCTTTTTTGTTTTGTAGTTTTCTTCCGAATTTTTTTTTCATTGATTCGTCGCTTAGGTATGTTATGTGTCCGACCATTCTGGCTAGTGCTAATCCGTTTTTTGGTGGTTCTTGGTTGTAGTAGTTTCCTCCGTTCCAGTTGGGGTCTGACATGATTGCTCTTCGTCCGACTTCGTTGAATGCTATTTGTTGGGGACTTGATTTTGCTGTTGTTGCTATTGGTATGCAATATTTTACTTTGTCTGGGTAGGTTACTGTCCATTGTAGTGCTTGCATTCCTCCGAGTGATCCGCCTGTTACTGCTAGTAGTTTTTTTATTCCTAGGTGTTCTGTGAGTTTTTTCTGGACTTTTACCATGTCTTTGATTGTGACTACTGGGAAGTCTGTTCCGTATGGTTTTCCGGTTTTGGGGTTTGTTGATGGTGGTCCTGTTGTTCCTTTGCATCCTCCGAGTACGTTTGAGCAGATTATGTAGTATTTTTCTGTGTCGAAGGCTTTTCCTGGACCTATCATGTTGTCCCACCAACCTGGTTTGGTGTCGCCGGGGTGGTATCCGGCGGCGTGTGCGTCTCCTGTTAGTGGGTGGCAGATTAGTATGGTGTTTGTTTTTTCTTCGTTTAGTGTTCCGTATGTTTCGTATGATATGTCTATGGGTCCGAATTTTTTGCCGCTTTCTAGTTTTATTTTTTTATTGATTCTGTGGTTTTTTTCTTCGACGATTCCTACTGACCCTTCTTTCATTTTATGCCTCTTTAAGTGCGTTTGATATGTCTTCGATTATGTCGTTTTGGTTTTCTATTCCTATGGATAGTCTGATGAAGTCTTCTGTTACTCCTCCTGCTTTTCTTTGTTCTGGTGTTAGTTGTGAGTGTGTTGTGCTCCAGGGGTGTATTGCTAGTGATTTTGCGTCTCCGACGTTTGCTAGGTGTGAGAATAGTTCTAGTGATTCTATGAATTTTTTACCTGATTCGGCTCCGCCTTTTATTCCGAAACCTATCATTCCTCCGTAACCGTTTTGGAGGTATTTTTTTGCTTGTTTGTGTGTTGGGTGGTTTTTGAGGCCTGGGTATGCTACCCACTCGACTTTTGGGTGGTCTTGTAGGTATTCGGCTGTTGCTTGTGCGTTTTCTGAGTGTCTTTCCATTCTTAGGTGTAGTGTTTCGAGTCCTTGTAGGAGTAGGAATGCGTTGAATGGGCTTATGCAGGATCCGAAGTCTCTTAGGTATCGGCCTTTTAGTTTTGTTATGTATGCTTTTTCTTTGTATTCGTTCCAGAAGTTGAGTCCTCCTCGGTATCCTGGGTCGGTGTCTGTTATTGCTGGGTAGTTTCCTTCTGGCCAGTTGAAGTTTCCGGAGTCTATTACTATTCCTCCTAGTACTGTTCCGTGTCCTCCTATCCATTTGGTTGCTGAGTGTGTTACTATGTGGCTTCCCCAGTCTATTGGTTTGCATAGGTATGGTGTTGCGAATGTGTTGTCTATTATTAGTGGTATGTTGTTTTCTTCGGCTATTTTTGCTGTTTTTTCTATGTCTAGTACGTTTAGTTTGGGGTTTCCGATTGTTTCTGCGAATATTGCTTTTGTGTCTTTGTCGATTTTTTGTTGTATTTTTTGTGGTTCTGGCTCTGTCCATTCGACGTTTATGTTGAATTTTTTGGGGAGTGTTATGTCGAATAGTGTTACGGTTCCTCCGTAGAGTGTGTTTGTTGCTAGTATTTTGTCTCCTGTTTCTAGGAATGTTAGTAGTGATAGTGTGTTTGCGGCCATTCCTGATGCGGTTGATGCTGCTAGTAATCCGTTTTCTAGTTCGGTCATTCTTTGTTCGAATGCTTCGTAGGTTGGGTTTGTGAAGCGGCTGTAGATTTGGCCTGGGAATTCTGGTGGTTTCATTGCGAAGAGGTCGGCTGCTTGTTCTGAGTTTTCGAAGTTGTATGCTACTGTGGGGTGGATTGGTATTGAGGAGGATCTTCCTGGTTGGCTTGCTTCTTTACCTGAGTGGATTGCTTTTGTTTCTATTTGGTATTTTTTTTGTTTTTTGGGCATTTTTTGGTTCTCCTTGTTTAATTTGTGTTTTTTGGGTAGAAAAAAATAAGATTACTCTAACTTATATCTTGTCCATTGCTTTATTACTCTTGATAATTTGTTTTGTTTTAGGCAGAGATCAACGAACCAACTTATCCATACTGCCCGACCGATAGCCAGCCATATCCAAAGTTACGTAATCGAAACCAATCTCCTTCAAACGATCATCGATTTCATCCATAACCTCAACATCAAGTCCACGGTTCTCTCTAGAAACCTCAACCCTAGCTATACCATTATGGTCCCGTACCCTCACTTGTTCAAAACCTATTTCCTTTAAAAAAACCTCCGCCTCCTCAATACGCTCAAGCCGTTCAACATCAATCTCTTCACCATAAGGGATACGAGTGGCAAGACACGACATCGATGGCCTATCACTGTTAGGTAAACCCAGTTCACTCGCAAGAATACGGACCTGATCCTTATTAAGACCCTGGTCAGCAAGCGGGGTGAAAACACCAAACTCCTCAAGGGCTTCTGCACCAGGCCGTTCCTTATCGAAATCAGTTGCAGTAGTTCCATCGGCAACAGATTCAAAACCCAAGTCAGATGCAACCTCAAACAAAACATCCATCATCTCTTTTTTACATAGATAACATCTGTTTACAGGGTTATCACGGAACTCAGGTAGTTCAAGCAGATCTAAATCAATGACTTTATGTTTAATCCCAATCTCTTCAGCTACTTCAACAGCATAATCAATCTCAGATTCAGAAAAAACCTCAGAACGGACTGTGACTGCAACAGAATTACTACCCAACGCCTCATAAGCAAGGCTAGCCACAACCGAACTATCAACACCACCAGAAAAAGCTACGACTACACCACCCCTACCTCGAAACTCACCTAAAATCTCGTCCATAACCATAGATGTATCGAACATAAATAGATATAGTAAGGAATCATCAATAAATCATAGGCAAACAACACAGAAAAACAAACCAAAAAATCAATGAATAAAATCGATGAGAAAGAATAAATAGGCTCTACATAAATTCATATTTATGACTGAGCGGGCGGTTATATGAGGTCTGCAGTAATACTAGCCGGAGGCAACAGCACTAGGTTTGGAAGTGATAAAGCTCTTCATAAACTAAATGATAAGATAATGATAAGACATGTTGCAGAAAAACTATCCAAAATAACAGATAAGATCGTTACAGTCTCCAAAGATGAAGCTCAAGGCGAAATAATTATGACCAAGGTACCTGAAATCGATGAAATCACATACGACCCGATTAAAGACTATGGACCTGTTGCAGGTATATTTGCAGGCCTACAAACAATAGACCACGGTAAAACAGTAATAGTTGGTTGTGATATGCCCTACCTCAACACTGAAGTAATCAAACATCTATATCAAGAAGCGGAAGAATACGATGCCAGTGTTGTTAAAACTATAGATGGACATATAGAGTTCTTACCAACCGTTATCAAGGCAAATCCAGGTCAAAAAGCAACGAAAAAAGCACTTAGAGAAGCGGATCGCCGGATACTTAATGTTTTAGAAAGAATCAAAGTTAACTACATAGATCTAGATATAATCAAGCAGATAGATCCAGATCTTAAGACATTTAAAGACATCAACCAGATTGAAGACATAGAAAAACCGATGTGTTAACCGAAAACGTTTTTTGCGTAAACTAAACTAGAACTATGAAACGGCTGAAGTTCTAAAAAAGGGGTTAGAGTCAACTAACAGTTAATTAATTTTTTTTGGTGGGAGAATATGGAGAAAGAAATTATAGATAAATCAATCGAAATGGCAAATGAACTAGGAGCTTCAGCTTTAATTGTTATAGTTGGAGATCGAGATATAACTGAACTTATAGAGGATGACTACGATTTCTCAGTGTTTATTGTAACCTCCCATGAAAGTAAATACTCTGGAGAACATGAAGAGTTTAAGATAACAACAGAGGGAGGCACTCAGAACTTCTCTAAACAATTAAATGAAGCAGTTGTTCATGCTTACATGAAAGGCAAGATAGAGATCGGTGACACTATCGTGGGTGTTGGCAGTATAAATGAAGATGCAGTAGGAATGCTCGTATACAGGGTTTCAGAACACCCTATTTTCGAAAGTGTTTCACAAGGAACATCAAACATTGATACAGACCTAATTAAAACCGTTATAAACCTAGCTATAAAGATTGGTAATGAAGGACGTGAAGGCAAGGCTATAGGAACAGGTTTTATTGTTGGGGACATCGATAACGTCTTGGAAAAATCACATCAAATTTTAATAAACCCCTATAAATGCCAGAAAAAAGAAGTTAGAGACGTAAGAAACCATGATAACTGGGAAAACATAAAAGAGATATCTCAAGTTGACGGTGTCTTCCTAATAGATGACGAAGGGATGGTAAGGTCTGCTGGCAGATACCTAGATATCCATGGAAAAGAAATCGACCTAAAAAAAGGATTAGGAGCCAGACACATAGCTTGTGCAGGTATAACAAAAGAAACAGACGCAATCGCAATTTCAGTCGCAAAAAGCGGTGGTGTAGTCCGAATGTTCAAAGACGGAGAGATAATAGGAGAGATCGAGCCAACAGTAAGAATATTACCAGTATGACGCCCCCTATCACTAAAGAAAGAACTATATTACCCCCCCCAAACCCCTCATAAAAGTTAAGAATACCCAAAAAAACCACCAAAAAACTATCTATAATAATAAAAAATAACCAACAGTAATCAATTTTTTTTAAATAATTAAAACCTAATATACCAAAGAACCAAATAAATAAACAATTAACCACCAAAATAACCCAATAACCCAAGGTAATTTTTTATCAATCAAAATTATTATTCCTATAACCATTAATCCAAACCTGATTTTAAGATTGGAGGTAATTTGGTGAGCCAGAATAAAAAGAACATCAACGTTGAAAACGTACTTAAAACACCAGTTGAAGACCAAAGAGTTGAATTAGTAGAAAGAAAAGGAATAGGCCATCCCGACACAATAGCAGACGGCCTAGCAGAAACAGTGTCAAGAGCCCTCTCCAAAGAATACATAAAAAGATTTGGAGAAGTAATGCACCACAACACAGATGAAACACAGATCGTGGCAGGCAACTCCTGTCCAAAACTCGGAGCCGGAGAAGTAATAAAACCAATATACATACTACTCGTCGGTAGAGCAACAACCGAAGTTGGAGAAGAACAATTCCCAGCCGAAAACATAGCACTAAAAAGCGCTAGAAAATATCTAGAACAACACTTCAACCACCTCGACGTAAACGGTGACGTAATACTAGACAGCAAACTCGGCCAAAGCTCAACAGAACTTAGAGAAGTATTCGACAGAAAAAACATCCCAAAATCAAACGACACCTCATTCGGAGTAGGATACGCTCCCTTCTCAGAAACCGAAAAACTCGTCTACCAAACCGAAAGATATCTATACAACCTGAGAGACGAAATACCAGCCCTAGGAGAAGACATAAAAGTAATGGGCCTAAGAAACGGAGAAACACTCTCCCTAACAATAGCCCAAGCAACCGTCTCAAGCGAACTCAACGACATAGACGAATACCAAAACATCCTAAACGAAGTAAAAAACAAAGTAAAAGACATGGCGGTTAAAAAAACCGATCTACCCCTTGAAATAGACATAAACAAAGCAGACAACATCGAAAAAGGAAACATATATCAAACCGTTACAGGAACAAGCGCAGAAATGGGAGACGATGGATCTGTAGGGAGAGGAAACCGATCAAACGGATTAATAACCCCAAACCGTCCAATGAGTATAGAAGCAACAAGCGGTAAAAACCCCGTATCCCACATAGGAAAAATATACAACCTTCTTTCAACAGAGATAGCAAACCAAATAAGCGAAGAAATAGAAGAAATACGAGAAGTATACGTTAGACTCTTATCACAGATAGGGCAGCCAATAGACGAACCAAAATGCGTAAGCGTCCAGACAATACCACACGAAAATCAAAACCAAAAGAAAGTTCAACCAACAATAAAAGCAATAGTTGAAGACAACCTCGAAAACATAAACAAAATATCAGAAAAAGTAATCAACGGAGAACTAAAAACATTCTAAACCAAAAAACCTCCAATCACCCAAAAAACCCCTTTCAATAAACAAAAAAACTATAAATTAATTGAAAGGGGCTATTTAACAAAAAATCCAGTAAAGTTAAATTTCTATAAAATTATTAGTTATGAGACTGGTGGCAAGTTTTGATTAAATGTATATGCGATGGCAAACACAGGGTTCCAGCCCTCGCAGTAGACATAATCATAGTTAACTCAAAAAACTTAGTTCTAATCAAGAGAGCTAGTGACCCATATAAAGGAATGTGGGCTCTTCCAGGTGGATTCATAAAAGAAGGAGAAACACTGGAAGAAGCAGCACAACGAGAAGCATTAGAAGAAACAAACCTCAAGGTAGACATAAAAAAAACCATCGATGTATATTCAGACCCCAAACGAGACCCCAGAGGCCATGTATTCTCAATAACGGTAGCGGGAATAACCAGAGGGACACCAAAACCTGATACCGACGCCAAGGAAGCAAGATGGTTCAACATCAACGACCTACCTAAACTAGCTTTCGATCACCAAGAAATAATAAATGATTATTTAAACAAGGAGCGGAGGAATTAATTATGGAGTTTTGTTCAGAATGCGGAAGCATGATGATGCCCGATGATGGGTTATTCAAATGTAGAAGTTGCGATGTAGTTATGGAGATAAAAGAAGACTATAAATACACTGAGAACCAAGAAGACAACGAAATACCGGTGATTGAAGACGGAAACTCAAACGTACTGCCAACAGTTGAAGAAAAATGTCCAGAATGTGGACACAACAAAGCCGGTTGGTGGCTAAGACAACTAAGAAGTGCCGACGAATCAGAAACACGGTTCTTCAGGTGTTTAGAGTGTCAATTCACATGGAGAGAATACGACTAAAAAAACTCTACATCCCAAACCCACCTTCAAGGTTTTAATAAAATTAAATATATTTGAGTATGGCTGGTGTAATTAATGGCATTTAAAGCAAGCATAAAAACAGGGAAACTTAAGGAATCACTTGATGCAGTCGGAAGACTAGTAGATGAAATAAAACTGAACATTGAAGAAGATGGATTGAACTCAAAAGCAGTAGATCCAGCAAACGTCGCTATGTCTATCCTAACCATCCCAAAAAAAGAATTCGAGTCCTACGACCACACCGAAGACATGACAATAGGTATAGACCTAAACAGAATAGACGATATCCTATCACTCGCTTCAAGCGAAGACATACTAGAACTAGAGACCGATGACGGCTCAATGATGAAAATAAAAGTATCCGGGTTCGAATACGACATCTCATTAATAGACCCCTCAACAATAAGAAAAGAACCAAACATACCTGACCTCGACCTCCCAGCAGAGATAGTACTAGACGGCCAGAGAATACAACGAGCAATCAAAGCAACCGAAAAAATAAGCGACTACATAGTAATCTCAACAGAAAACGACTCATTAGTAATAACAGGAGAAGGAGACACAGACAGCGTTCGAATAGCACTAAACGAAGAAGACCTAATAAAAATCGAGTCAACAGAAGACGCAAGATCACTCTTCAGCCTAGACTACCTATCAGATATGAGCAAATCAATACAAAAAGCCCCAGAAGTAACAATGAACCTAGGAACCGACTATCCAATACTATTCAAATTCAACATAACAGGAAGCAACATCGAATACCTACTTGCCCCAAGAATCGAGTCCGAGTAAACCAATCCACCCACACAAAAAATAGGATAGGTTTTTTCTTGAAATATTCTAGATAAAAACCGCTTCAAAAGCGGAGGAAACAAAAAAAAGATGGAGGAAAGGCTAGCAAAATACCCCTTCCTCCCTGAAACCCAAACCTACGTCAGGGAGGCTGGTTTCGACATAAACGAATTAATAGAAAACCCAGCCTACACCAGAGAACGCAAATACGCAGTACAGAGAATAACCAACGCAATCAAAAACAAACAAAACAACAAAACAACAGAACCACACATCGAAATACTTTCATACCCAATCTCCAGACTAATTGTAAGCTGCATAAACGACCACTACCTAAACAACAAAATAGCACTACACGAATCCAAAAAATTCCACCACAGAATGCAAAAAGAAAAACCAGAAACAATCAAACACATAGCCCAAGGACTAAAAATAAACACAACAACACAACACAAACAAAACAAAACACAATACCAAATACACTTCACCGACTACCTCAAACACACCAAAAAAATCAACGAAAAAACCTGGAAACTCATAAACCAAAACATAAAAAACGGAAAAATAACACTCCAAAAACAAGAACTACATAGACTACTACAAGAAGCAATCAAAAACAAAATACTAAACGAACTCCCCCTAGACGTAGCAAAAACAATATGCCAAAAACTCAAAAAACAAACCCAAAAAATCGAAAAAACACTAGAAAAAAAGAAAAACCAACTATCAATAGACAAAAACCTACCCATAAAACAAAAAAGCTTCCCACCCTGCATAAAAACCCTAATAAAACGATCCAACAAAGGCGAAAACCTATCCCACACAGATAGATTCACACTAGTATCATTCCTAATAAACATCGGAATGAATACACAAGAAGTACTAAACGTATTCAAAAAATCCCCAGACTACAACGAAGAAAAAACAAAATACCAAATAAACCACATCGCCGGAAGAGAAAAAACAAAATACACACCACCCTCATGCAAAACCATGAAAACCTACAACATCTGCCAAGAACCAGAAGGAATCTGTCAAAAAGTATCACACCCCCTAGGATACTACAGATGGAAAATAAAAAAAACCCAAACAAACCAAAACCAAACAAAAAACAAAAAATAAACAAAACCAAACAACCACAAACAACCTAAAATAAAACCTATTAAAAAGGAGCAAAAAAAAGAAAATGAGGCTTAGAACAAAAAAATTCCTCAAAGAAAGCTTCCAAAAATATTACTCCAACCCCGACCTACATCTCCCTCCAAAACCAAAACAACGTGAATGGGGATTCATACACATAGACGAAGGATATCCAGAAAAAATCACAATGAAAAGACATAGAGCATTCAACAACCAACAAGGCCTCAAAGAATATCTAAAGTCAATGGCTCCAGCACACACATACTATTCCTCAGCATATTACAAAACACCAAACGCAAAAACAATGGACGAAAAACAATGGACAGGAGCCGACCTCATATTCGATTTAGATGCAGACTACATAGCCAGCTCCAAACTAACATACAAAGAAATGTTACATGAAGTCAAAAAAGAAGCCGACAAACTGATAAACACATATCTAACCAAAGACCTTGGCTTCAACCCCCAAAAAATCCAACTAGTTTTTTCAGGCGGCCGAGGCTACCACATACACGTATACGACAAATCAATAAAGAAATTAGGCAGTGCAGAAAGAAGAGAAATAATAGATTACATATCTGGAAAAGGCCTTTCACCAATAAAAGAAAGAAGCGATAAACAAAACGAAGAAATAATCGAATACCTAGAACTCAAAAACCTCGGAAACAACTGGGATCAAAGAATAACCACATGGATATACCAAGAACTACCAAAAAAACTAGAATCAACAACCAAAGAAAAAGGAATAGAGTTCCTAAAACAACTAGATGGCGTTGGAGAAAAAAAGGCCAAAAGACTACATAAATTCTTCACACACCCAGAAAGAGTCAAAAGAGCAAATAAAACAAGAAACCTAAACATGGTTCGTGGTGTTAAAAAAGACATATGGAGCCAGATAATAGATATGGCAACCGATAAATATGGTATAAACGCCGACGAACCTGTAACAAGCGACATAAAACGATTAATACGACTACCTGGATCACTACACGGAGGAACAGGCCTACAAGTAAAACCAATAAAAATAAACGAAATAAAAGATTTCCATCCACTAAAAGACGCAGTAGTATTCGAAGACAACCCAGTTAAAATAAAAACAAAAAAAGACTACGAAATAACAATAAAAAACACCGAAATCACATTAACCAAACATACCATTAAAGAAATCCCAGAATACGCAGCAGTCTTCCTAGCAGCCAAAGGAATAGTAGAGGTGGAAGGATGGTAGACTTCGACAAACTAAGAGACATACAAAAAGAAGAAAACCGAACAGAAGAACTACTTAAACTAAATAAAAATTTCTACAAAAACGTCGGAGAATACCTAAAAGACCTAGAAGAAGAAATAGAAAGACAAGACGGAAAAGCCAAACTAATACTAAGAGACGAATTCGACAGCTCAATACAAGTCATGGAAAACATATTCCACAGACGAATCGGAAAAATAATCGCATTATCAACAAGACACCTACAAAACGAAAACCCCAACACAGACAAAATGCTACCAATAGAAAAAAAAATATACAAATCACTCTGCAACGACCTCAAAACAGCAAAAAACAAAGTACTAACAAAAATAAACCCCAAAAAACAAAGTACTAACAAAAAACAAACCGAAAACAATGGACAAAAAACAAAAAACAAACCGGAAAAACAAAACAAAACTACTCAAAAAACCAATCAACAAGAAAAAACAACAAAAAAACCGGAGAAAACTTTTAATAATTCACAACACTCATATACTGTAGTTAGAATATTAGATAATTTTCCGAGATTTGTTTCTTCGGACCATAGGACACATCACCTTTCAAAAGAAGACATAGTCTGTATTCCAAATAACGATGCAGAAGTCCTGATGGAACGAAAAATAGCTAAAAAAATTAAGATAAGGTGAATAATTATGAAGATGCCTAGAAGGATTAGAACTCACTGCCCGTTCTGCAACAGCCATGAAGAACATGAAATCGAAAAAGTAAGGAAAGGAAAACCAAGCGAGATGAAGTGGGGGCAAAGACAGTTCAGAAGAGTAACAAGTGGATACCGAGGATATCCAAGACCACTACCAGTCGGAGATAAACCAACCAAAAAAGTCGACCTCCGATACCGATGCACGGAATGCAACAAATCCCATACAAGAGAAGGATTCCGTACATCCAGACTTGAACTAGAGGGATAAAATGAAAACAAGAAGTAAATTTATAAAAGTAAAATGCAAAGACTGTGAAAACCAACAAGTAATCTTTAACAAAGTATCAAACGACGTAGAATGCAGAATCTGTGGCCGAACACTAGCCATACCCACCGGAGGACTTGCCGAACTAAAATCAAAGGTGGTAGAAGAGGTTGACTAACAACCAAAACGATTACCCAGAAGTAGGCGAACTCGTCGTATGCCGAGTATCCAACGTCGTAGACTTCGGAGCATTCGTAGAACTAGAAGAATACGGCAATAAAGAAGGATTAATACACATATCAGAACTCGCCTCCGGCTGGATAAAACACATAAAAGACCACGTACAAGAAGAACAAAAAGTAGTCTGCAAAGTACTCGAAGTAAACCCCAAAAAACAACAAATAAACCTCTCACTCAAAGATGTCAACGAACACCAAAAAAGACAGAAAATACAAGACTGGAAAAACGAACAAAAAGCAGAAAGATGGATCGAGTTCGTAGCAGAAAAAACAGATTCAGATAAAGAAAAAATAAAACAAAAAATAACAAACAAAACAATCGACGACTACGGAGGCCTAATGTACCCAGTGTTCGAAGAAGTAGCACTAGAAGGCACAACCCCATTAACAAAAAGGGGAATAGACCAAGAATTAGCAGAAACCTTCGAAGAAATAGCAAAAGAAAACGTCGAAATACCATACGTCGACATAACCGGATATCTAGAACTAAAAGCCAGAAACTCAAACGGCGTAGAAAAAATCAAAAAATCACTCAAAGAAGGAAACAAAATAGAAAAAGACAACGCAAAAATAAAAATAAGCTACATAGGCGCTCCATACTACCGAGTAAAAATAAACGCACCAGACTACAAAACAGCAGAAACAATACTCGAAGAAGTAACAAACAAAGTACTCAAAAAAATAGAAGAACAAGGCGGAGAAGGCAAATTCCATAGAGAAATAGAGGAGGCAGAATAAATGCAGACACATATAAACTACCTAAACGAAATCAACCTAAACAACCCAATACTAATCGAAGGATTACCAGGAGTCGGACACATCGGAAAACTCGCAGCAGAACACCTAGTAGACGAATTAGAAGCAGAAAAAACAGCAGAAATATTCTCACCCTACCTACCACCCCAAGTAATAGTACAAGACGACGGAATCGCCCGACTCGTCCGAATCGAAATATACACCGCAGAACTCGAAAACAACAAAAACGACGTAATACTAGTAGTAGGAGACCACCAAAGCGTAGAAAACACCGGACACTTCGAAATAACAGAAAAAATACTAGACATAGCAACAGAAAACAACGTCCAAACAATATACACAATAGGAGGACTCGCCACAGGCGAAATGTCCGACACACCAGAAATATACGGCGCAGTAAACGAACACTACCCAAAACAAAAACTAGAAGAAAAAGGCGTCAAATTCGAACAAGGAAAACCAAAAGGCGGAATAATAGGCGCATCAGGACTCCTACTAGGACTAGGAAACCAAAAAGAAATACCAGCAACATGCCTAATGGGAGAAACAAGCGGATACATCGTAGACCCAGCAAGCGCCCAAAAAGTACTACGAATACTCTCCGAAATGCTCGAAATCGAAATAGACACAAAAAAACTCGAAGAAAGAGCAGAAGAAATGGAAGAAGTAGTCTCAAAACTAAAACAAAGATACCAAGAAGAACAACAACAACCACAACCAACAGGCGACGACCTACGATACATCGGATAAAACAAAAAAACTGGGCCTAAAACATGCAGATAAAAAACTGCCAAAAATGCCAGCTATCCAAAAACAGAACAAACATAGTAACCGGCCAAGGCCCCAAAAACGCCGAAATAATGATCATAGGCGAAGCACCAGGAAAACAAGAAGACAAAAAAGGCAAACCATTCGTAGGCAAAGCAGGCAAAATACTAAACCAAACACTCAAAAACACAGGAATACAAAGAAAAAACACCTACATAACCAACATCATCAAATGCCGACCACCCAAAAACAGAGACCCCAAAAAAAAAGAAATGGAAGCCTGCAAACAACACCTAAAAAAACAAATCAAACAAATCAACCCCACATACATAATCTGCCTAGGAAGAATCGCCTCACAAAGAATAACAGGCCAAAAAATAACACTCAAAAACAAACACGGAACATTCCTAAGAACAAAAAAAGAATACGGAAAAAAGAAAACATACATAACATACCACCCAGCAGCAACAATATACAACAAAAACCTAAAACAAACAATCCAAGAAGACCTAAAAAAATTCACCCAAATACAAACACTAGGAAAATAAAAACACCAAAACAGCCATAACAACAAACCCCACAAACCAACATAACACTTATTTTAACTCTAACTACATATTTCCAGAGACAAACCCATCATTTCATCCAAAAATCAAACCCAACACCCCCTCAAGAAGCAAGCACATCAAGACAAACAAGTAACAAAGGATTTATCAAATAACTATAAACCCATAATCACCCTCTAAATCCTCATAAAAACCTTTTTTTAGAAACCGATTGTGATTGCAAAATAGTTTTGTGCTATCAAAATTAAAAAAATAAATCCAACAAATATCTTAAATATATCGTTGACATCCTTAAACAAAAACCCTGACCCCATATACCCAAATACTCCATCTGCAAAAATTAATGCAGAAAACAACAAAGCAACCAATCCACCTACCAGAGACAATAAATCTATCAAAAAACTACCTCCTCAAATATCTCAATCTTTATATACATATTAAATTACCTTGATTTAAACCTATTATTATAGGTATCTATTTAATTAATTGGTATTTATAGTTATCTATAGCCTTTAGATTGATTAAAAAAAATTAGGGTGGTTGAGAAAGCTTTAAAATCTTTCTCAAGAACTCCCACCCTACAAACCATTAGGTTTTGTAGGTGAAGAGGTCAGGTTATAACATTTGGTTTAGGTTTAGTGTTTTGTCGGTTTTTTCTATCGATTTAGTTGAGTCCTTCTCTAGTTCCATCATTGCTCTTATTGCATCGATGTTTTCAGGTACAACATCGGATTCTTGGTGTACAGCCTGGAAGTAATACAATTCATTGTCTTTGATAACTACTGAGTCACGCCAGACAGGTATCTCCCATACATCATTTCTAGGTCTTCCTGCATCTCGGGCAAGCTCGATTATTTGGGCAGTTGACTTAACACCAATATCTTCATCCACAAAAGTAACTCTAGGTGTTTCCTCTAACACCTCAATTATATCATTAGGTTTTACATCGGTTTCGGATAACTCAACGTTTATTGAATGGAAATGCATTATTGTTGTAGGAACTTTAACAGCCGTTGTGTCTATATCTAGATCTGGTATAACTGTCATTACATCTGGGCCATGGTGGCTAGGTACTTTCATTTTTGGTTTGATAGCGTTTATTGGTCCACGTTCATCCTGTTTTGGATCGCCGCCACGACGTATCATTGTCGCTCTTACCTTATCTATACCAAACTCTCTTTTTATTGGGTAGAGTGTTCTGCATAAAGCCGTCGTGTTACAAGAAACAACACGTGTTTCATCTCGTCCATATGCATCTATATAATTCACCAATGAATTGAATGAAAAACCAGCTACCTCATGGTCTTCTCCACCCTGGTATATCGCTTTAACATCCATTTCTTGATATAACTCACTGTTTTTAGCTCCAACACCACCAGGTGTACAATCAACAATTATATCAGATTGTTCTATTAATTCCTCTAAACCGCCCTTGACATCCATACCCTTCTCCCTAAAATTAGGCAACCTCTCAGAAACCGCACAATAAAGAGGATAACCACGATCCAACGCCAACTTACTTTCATAGTTAGGAGAAGTCTTCGAAACACCAACAACCTCCATATCATCTTGAAGGGCTACAGCATCTGCAATTCTCTTACCAATAGTTCCAAAACCATTTATTCCAACTTTACAATTCATAAAAAACCTCCAAAATATAAACAAAAATCATCATCAAAATATCTTTTCTACACCAATTTAACTCTTTATCAAACCAACCTCCCCGACCGTTGAAATAATAAAACATATTTAGATTACCCAGTCCACACTATCTCAATCTAAAAAACTCTCACCATGAATAAATAAAGTTTTATCCCCCCAACCTACTGGGATATAGAATATCTCTATCCTTTTTCAGGCCTTATACACCACTTCTTATTAGGGAGAAGTGAATGTCGCCAACAAAATCTATCAAAATAAAAAATAGTTATATGTTCGGCTTAACTACCATAAAAATTTAATTTATAAATATTTCCGGTTGGAATGGTTAGTTTTTTGTTTTTTTGGCAATTAGTTTTCTTGATGTTATCTTAACTCAGACCCTATAAATCTCCCTCTCTTCAGACTGGAGAAGGGATGTCACATGTATTTAGTTGGGGGATGAGTCTAAATAGTTTAAGAAGTAATTTTCTTTAGAAATACCTGGTTTTGGGTTTAAGTATGAATGATGAGTTTAGAAGTTTATTTCCATTGACGAGTGATGTGGTGTATCTGGATAGTGCTGCAACCAGTTTGACTCCAACCTCTGTTTTAGAGGAGATGAATGATTATTACAATAAATATTGTGCTAATATTGATCGTGGTGTGCATCATCTATCTAAATTGGCTTCACATCGATATGGAGATACGCATAAAAAGATTGGAGAATTGATTGGTTGTAGTGGCAAAGAGGTGGTTCTTACAAAAAACACAACTGAAGCGATAAATCAGGTTGCGTTTGGATTAGATTGGAGTAAAAATGATCATGTTATAACGACAGTTATGGAGCATCATTCAAATTTTGTTCCTTGGTTACGGCTTAGGGAAAAAGGAGTTAAAGTTGACGTTATTGGCATTAAAAATGGCCAGATCGACCTAAATGAATTAAAAAATAAAATAACTTCAGAAACACGTTTGATAGCTATTTGTCATGCATCAAATGTGTTAGGCACCATAAATCCAGTGATAGAAATAGGTAAGATCTGTAGAGAAAACGATATATTATATTTGGTTGATGGAGCCCAATCAACCCCACACCTACCAATAGATGTACAAAAAATAGGCTGCGATTTCTATAGTTTTTCAGGCCACAAAATGTTAGGGCCAACAGGAATTGGAGCTTTATACTGTAAACAAAAACATCAAGAGAAACTCAAACCTTTAATGGTGGGTGGTGGAAATGTATCTAATGTCACAAAAACTGGATACACACTAAAAAAAGGTTACCATAGATTAGAGGCAGGTACACCGAACATAGCTGGCGCCATAGGACTAACAAAAGCAATCCAAATCCTCAACGAAATTGGACTTAAAAACATAAGAAAACATGAAGAAAAACTAAATAAAACATTGATTGACGAACTACGGAACTTAGATGGCTTAAATATACTAAACCCAGATATAGACAGAACAGGTGTAATATCATTCACAATAAAAGGAAAAGACCCTCACAAAATCGCTTTACAACTAGACCAAAAAAACATAATAGTAAGGTCCGGAAACCATTGCTCCCAACCATTAGTAGAACACTACAACTACGACAAAGTAATAAGAACCTCTCACTACATCTACAACACCCAAAAAGAAATAAAAACACTCTGCAAAGAACTAAAAAAACTCATCTAACAAAAACAAAAAAACCATAAAAAAATTTTAATTAAAGATGTTTCAATGTTTTTTAAGGGAACCAAAAATGGTTCTAGTGATATCTAATGACAAACAATAAAAACCGTAGAATAAAGATTCGTGAAGCTGTCCCTAACGATGCTGAAGAAACAGCTCCCTTAATTCTTAATGCATTCGATACCGAAAGAGAGTTATTAGGAAAAAACCATGAAGAACGTATTAAAACACTAAAAAAATTATTTAAAAAAACCAAAAACCGCGTAACATACCAAGATACCTATATTGCTGAAATAAACAATGAAACAGCAGGTGTCTTAATCTCATTCCAAGGAGATAAACTATCTCAAAAAAACCGATACACATTCCTACATCTCATATTAACAAAAAACCCAATCCAATTAATCCGAACAATCTACATATACCTCAAACAGATAAGCCAAATGGCCTCCTTCGAAGAAACAAAAAAAGACGAAATGTATATAGCCTGCCTATCAGTCCACCCAAAACACAGAAGAAAAGGAATTGCAGAAAAACTACTAAAACACCACGAAAAAACAGCAAAACAAAAAGGATACAAAAAATCCAGCCTATGCGTACACGGAAAAAACCATCCAGCAATAAACCTATACCACAAAAAAGGATACAAAGAGAAAAACAAAATCCAAGCAGATGGAATAAAAATAATCAAAATGACAAAAAACATAAAAAACCAATAAAAACCACTAAATACCAAACAAAAAAATAACCCAACCTCCAAACCAAAACCCAGCCATATAAAAAAATAGAACCCTTCAATCGCTAAATAAAATAGGTATTAAAGCCTGAATTAAGATAAAAAACTAATTAGATATACCCTCCATTCCAAAACTAAAGTAAAAAGGGTTTTAAAGGTTGGTATTGGAGAGGGGGTTTTTTGTTTTTATGATAGTTTTTTTAATAGTTTTTTTATGTCTCTTTGTTTTTTGTCTGTTGGTTTTGGGCCTGTGAGGTTTTCGGTAAATGTTTTTCTTTGTTCTTTGTAGAATATGCCGATTGGTATTCTGTCTTCTTGGTAGGTTGCTTCTTTCCAGGCAAGTTGTTTATTTGTTGGGTCGTGGTCTGATTCGGTTAGTTTTACTACTCTATCGTTGTAGTAGTCCCATGTGTTGTAGAAGGCTACGCATGGTTGCAGCATCTCGATTACAGAGAATCCTTTGTGTCTCACTGCTTTTTTAAAGGTCTCTTTAAAGTGTTTTCTTTCTCCTGAATAGCATCTTGCTATGAAGGAGGCGTTGGATCCTATTAGTAGGTGTAGTGGGTTTAACGGTTCTTCAGGAGAGCCTTCTGGCGTGGATTTGCCTTTAAATCCTTTTGGTGATGTGGGGCTAAACTGGCCGGTGGTTAGGGCGTATACACGGTTGTTATGTATTATTATGGTTGCGTCGAGATTTCTTTTTGCAGCATGGATAAGATGGCTAACTCCCTCGTTAAGTATATCGCCATCTCCAGCAAACCCAATTACAGTTAGGTCTGGGTTAGCTATCTTGACACCCATTAAAACTGGTGGGACTCGTCCATGTAATCCATAAAAACCATTTAGATCGAGATAATCAAATATCTTGGCGTGACAACCGATACCAGCTGAAATAACGATGTCTTTTTTCATATAATCTTTATTGAATAGGTCTCCTAAACCTTCTTTAATTCCTCTCAGTACACTAAAATTACCACAGCCTGGACACCAAGTATTGGTTGCATCTGTCTCTAAATCAAAACTCAATCTAAACACCTCTCTTCTATCTCGCTAGCCAATTGATTTGGCCTGAAAGGCCTCATGTCATACTTTAAAAACTTTTCATCGATCTCATTATCTGTTTTATCGGTAAAAAGAGTTGCAAGCTGGCCGGTAGAGTTAGCTTCGACAGATCCTATACAGCTAAAACTACTGCATATCTTGTTTAATTCTTTCTTAGGAAAGGGCTTCATAACTAATGGCTGAACAACAGTTATCTCTTCATCAAGGATACGACGTGCCTCAAGAACGCTTCCTTTGGTACTACCCCAAGTTAAAATTCCTATATCTGAATCTCCATACACATTAACAGCTAATTCACCGGAAAGGTCTTCACGAATTCCTTTATATTTACGAAGCCTTTTATCCTGCATCAAACTAACCATATCAATTTCTTCTGTGGTGATTCCAGATATATCGTGTTCATAGCTAGAGTTTTTCACAACAACATCTTCTTCTCCAGGGAAACGTAGTGGAGAGACACCAGACTCAGTATCTCTATAACGAGAATAACCATTATCCGTTTCACTTAAAACAGCTGGTTCCTCTTCAATAGATTCAAGAGGTAGTTCACAGGTAGCTTTACTCTCACATAACAAACTATCCATCAATAACGTTACCGGTGTCTGATGTCTCCAGGCCAGATTCAATCCAACCCCAGCTAAATAAAAACATTCTTTAAGGTCACCAGGAGCTAAGACAATTCTAGGAAACTCTCCATGGGCCGCATTAACCACAGATAGTAGGTCGGCTTGAGAACTATAAGTCGGTACACCAGTACCAGGTCCAGCCCTCTGACCTTCAACAACTAAGACAGGAGTTTCACTGATACCCGCAAGCGATATTCCTTCATGCATTAAATCAAAACCACCTCCTGAAGTAGCAGCCATAGACCTGGCTCCAGCATAAGAAGCTCCCAAAGCAGCGTTAATCACCCCAATCTCATTCTCTGGCTGAACAACCTCAACCCCTAACCTATCTTTATGCTCACCCAAGAAATGTAAAATAGATGTAGTCGGAGTCATAGGATAACCAATATACAAATCAAGGCCAGCAGAAACAGCTCCTAGAGAAACAGCTTCATTACCACTTAAAAAAGGTCTAGCACCACCAACATCCCTAAAATCAACAAATTTCTCAAAGTTATCTCGACAATAACTGAAAGCCTTATCAGCAATCTCAACATTCACCTCTGCACGATCACCATAAACATCCCTTAAAACACCAACCAACCCATCAAAACCAAACCCAGTAAGATAAGCCAATACACCGACAAAACCAGTGTTAAGCACAATATCAGGAGCATCCAACTCCTCAACCCAACTAGAAACCGGAACCTCTAAACCCTCTAAACCAAAATCACCATCAACAACCACAACACCATCACCAACAGCATCAACATGCTCATCATACGTATTTTCATCAAGACAAACCAATATATCAACATCGCCATAACTACTGTAGACAACATCACTAGAAATTCTTATCTCACAAAAATTATGGCCACCACGAATCAAAGAAGGATAATCATTCCTTATAAACACATCATATCCAGAACGCCCAGCCAGCCGACCATAAATACCAGCGGCAGCCATAACACCCTGACCCGCCTTACCACCCAAAACAACAGACAAATCAACCATAAAAAACAATATATAACAAAACAATAAAAGCCTTACCTAAAAAAATAACATTCAAACCAAAAAAAACAGAAAAGTAGATACAGAAAATTAGATATTTTTTTGTTTTTACAATTGGTTTTAAAGTTTTTATATGGGGGGATGGAGCCCCCACCCTATAAGTGGGGTAGGGGCCTTAAGTAGGCTTATCCCTTAACTTTACGCCTTCTAACTATTCCTAAAACCAATAGGAGAAGTCCTATTAATAATGGTATTGCTAGTATTAAGGCGCTCATTCTATCTTGCTCTATAACTTCAATTTCTATCGATGCTTCGTTGTAGAGAGTTTGCACACCATTGTTGAACTCACCGTCTTTTGAAACATTTATTTGGTATGTTCCAGGCTCATCAAATATTAGTGATGCAGCTCCATCTAGGTTAGTTGTTGCATTATTACCGTTGTTGTATACCAAGGCATCTTGCACTGGCTCTCCATCTATTGTTACATTGAAATTGATTTCTTCACCGACAAACAAACCATCAATTGTATCAACGGTTAGCTCCAGGTCTTTGTTGATCACTTCAAGTTCAATTGAATTGAAGTATCCAACAGATATTCCAGCTAGTATCTCTGACAACTCAGAATCTTTGTTGCCAACATAGATTTCTGCAACTTCATCACCAACATCTGTTGGCATTATCTCTATTAAACCAGTTTGTACATCATTCATTAGACTAGTGGTGGTATATACAGTTTCATCGTTTATCAAGCCGGTTACAACTATCTTCATGTTATCTAAAGCCATGTCTCTCTCGTCAGCAGTAACTAAACTAAACCTTAGTTTGTTAACGACATCATTTATCAAGTCATGACTAAGTTCGCCATCTAAAACAACTGAACTTAAATCTCTTTCTTCATCGATTATCTCTATCCCTGGGTTTTCAGCAACTAAACATGGGTCATCTACTAACACCTTATCACCGTTTTTACTGTTATCATGGCCTATCAACCAACTAACCTCAGTAGGTTGACTTGGTGTAAATACAAACTGCGTTAAACCACTCTCATTCAACTCTAACGCACGTACATCGCTTTGATCACTCCACTCACCAACCATATTATAACTCAATTGTTCGCCAGATTCATCTAAAAGCCATACAGAACCATCTGCAAAAGGCTCTCCATCTTCATCGAAAACAAAAAGAGTTACATAATACTCTCTATCCAACCCAGCAGTTGCAACAAACTCATCAACACAACTAAACTCACCAAACAACTCACCATCCAAATCAAAAACTGCTATACCGAACTCAACACTTAAATTGAAGTCAGCCAAATCAAACTCCCCATCACCAGAATCCACCGGAACACTTGGAGTACTTGGAGTACTTGGAGTACTTGGAGTACTTGGAGTAGTTGGGGTCGATTCTTTATCTTCAGTGTCATTTTCATTTGATTCATCATCATTAGTTTCTTGTTGATCTTGGAAGGCGTGGGTTGCGTTTTTGTTCATTAGTTCGATTGTTAGTGTTTTTGTGTTGTTGAGGTTTTCAGTTAAATCGAAATCTGTTTTGTGTAGTGTGTGTGTTATATTTATGTTTTTGTTCCAATCTTCATTGTGTATGTCTTCTATTGTTGTTTGGTTCTCTTTGGTTCCCCATCCATCTGTGATTGTTATTTTTACTGTTTCATTTTTGTTTATTGGTGTTTCTCTGTTGTGTGTTATCTTGAATTCTATGTTTTCATCAGTTGATTCTGCCTCAAGGATCTCTAGTTTCCATTCTAGCTCGCTGGTTTCATTGTCATCAGTGATGAATTTTATGGTTGAGTTTACACCCATAATCTCGATATCGAGTTTCGATACGTTATCAAGTTGGTTAGGATTTAGTTCAAAAGCGTTACGTGAGATGTTGAATTTGATTTCTTGACCTGTCCATTCATTGCCGTCGTTTATTTCTGCTATTGTTGTTTGATTTGTTTTTTCGAATCCGTTAGTTACTGTTATGTTGACTAATGTTTCTTTTGGTAGTGGTGTTTGTTTATCGTGTTTTAACTCTATGTCGAATCCAAGATCTGTTTTGTTACAATCGATTATAGTTAAGTTCCAATCCGCTGGTTCTCCAGTTGTTTGTTCGAAGTCTGTGTAAGTAATTACTATACCCATTATTTCAACTGTTATCTTGGTTATGTCTGTTGTGAGGTTGTATTCTGAATCGATTGAGAAGTTTTCTTTATAAAGTGTATGGCAAACTGTTTGGTCTATATTTAGGTCTCCATTACCTGTTAAAACCGAGATATTGGTTTGGTGTTCGGCTTCTCCCCATTCTCCTATTACTGTGATGTTTACCAATGCATTATCAGGAATTTGATCTCCAAGATTAGTTAGACAGAGATTTAAGCTATTGTTTGTTAGTTCATCTATTGATAATGTAAAGTTTATTTCAGTTTCAGGGTCTGATGGTATTATTTCTGGGTCTTTCTCCACTACTTCGGCATTCTTTAAATCGATGTAATTTGTTATTGTTTCATTGTCGTTTGTTTGTAAGGCAAGGAACTCTATGTTAAAACTGAATTCATCTCCTTGGTACTCATTACCTGCATCACTAAAGAGTTTGTACGACTGGTCAACATTCATTGTATGACCTGGGTCAAGTGTACCTAAATACATATACACTCCAGATATATCACCAACGGTTACACCGATCGATTCATCACCAACATCCAACAAAGAACCAATGTCTTTCTGTTCACCATCTAATTCAATGGTATACATAGTGACGTTGTGGATATCATCTATTCGATTGATTTCCCAATCTTCAACTATGCCTGTTGTTTCATTATAGAACAACGTTACTTCCTGTTTCCATTCAGCTGATGAAGAGAAATTCTCACCGGAGTATGGACATTGGAAATACATAAGACCTGTATTATAATCGGTTACCTCAACAAACTTAAAGATCTTAGCCGGGTTTGTACCAACATTATTTATCTCTAAATCTGCATATCCAGTTGTCTTACAGGGCTTCATATCACTGAAAGTAAAATTACCAACCCAAGGATTCATGTCATTAACTGCTATGTCTATCGTTCCTGCTTGGAACATTCCATCCGCCTGCTCAGTATCACTGAAATAAGCGAATGTTCCTGTTCCAACAGCTATTCCTATTAGGCCGATCAGCAATACGCTGAACAAAGCCCGTTTTGAAATCATTTTAATAAGCCTACCTAATTACTAATTAGATTAAAAACGTAATAAGGAGATATGAATGGTTATTAGATTAAAAAAACACATATAAAACAATGGTTACACAAAAACTAACCTAAAAAAGATTAATAAAAAACGTTACAAAAACACATAAAAAACCATAAAAAAGACAGAAAAAATAGAGAAATGGGGTTTTTAATCCTTTTGTTTTTACTCCTTTTTAACTTCAACTCCATCATCATTATTCTTTGAACGAACCATATCTCTTATCTCCATACCAACCAAAAGGACAGCTGGAACTATAATAAATAAAACTAAGCCATAAATACTGTTCACATAATACAATAGATATCCATAGAAAGGAATTGAAAACAACATACTACCAATAAGATTTTCCTCAAGAACTGGATTAAGGTCCTCAGAAGTCATAGCATCACCCTTCGTAACAAACAACAATCGTTCCTCAGTCTCCTCAATATCAACAACCCTGTGAGTAACAATCTTATCCTCACCAAAACTAAAAGTAATCACATCACCAATCTCAACACTCTCAGGCGCCACATCCTTTACAACAACAATATCACCACGACTAAGAGTAGGCTCCATACTGTCAGAAAGAACAATAAAAGAATGATCACCAGTCACAACCATAGGAACAGCATAAACAATAGCTGGAGCTAACAAACAAACCAAAATAACTACCGAAAAAACCTTCAATAACTTACTTCTATCCAACAACAAAACCTCCTAACAAAATCTCAAAACCCAAAAAAACCCAAATTAAATTCAACAAAAAAACTCCTAATCTCAATTTCAACAATCTCCTATACATATAAATCCACACAAAAAGCAATAAGACAATATGAACCAAAAAAACCTCACTAAAAAACATCAAACAAACACACCAAACAAAAAAAATAAAAAACACAGGCACTAAGCCTGCGCAAATACATTCTTCAACATCTTCAGTATACCGTTAAGTCTACGTATTCAGAGATTGTTGTGTCATCATTTGTTTGTAGTGCCATAAAGACGACTTCAAAGTTGAATTGGTCTCCTTGGTATTCATTTCCAGCATCAGCTGAAAGCTTGTAATCCTGAATTATCTCCATTGTTTCACCAGGCTCTAAAACACCAAAGTACATCCAATCTCCCTCAATGTCACCAACAGTTACTCCATCACCAAGCTCGTAAATCACATTAACAAAAACACCATCTCCATTACCACCATTCACTGGCACACCGATACACTCACCATAATCAGCTATAAGATCATAGTAATCAATTTTATCAATTCCAGTGAAAGCTTGGTATTGAGGTGATTTTAATGTGTTTTCTGTCCATGGGTAGTTTTCTATAACTCCAACTCCATCATCGACAACTACTACAAGTTCTGTTCCGTTTTGTGAGTAGAAGTTAGTGCCTGCTTTGATTATGTAATCTTGTACAGTATATCCTTCAGATATATTGTCTACAGACCATGCTTCAATTGCACAATACAATCTTTTTGGATCAGATGGATCCTTAATATCTAGATCTTCACCATATTCATCTACTCCATATTCATCGACTTTTATGACTACTTGGTGTCCTGTATCGTTTTCAAGAAGGACTCCAATATGGCTTATAGCATTGGGTATTGGTTCATAGTCATTTACTGGTGGGACTCCGTTCTCAGTTATTATCTTCAGGCTGTAGTCAGTTACGTTGTGTATGTCGTCAACTCGTTCTCCAAGTTCTTTTTCTGCTGTCCATTCAGGTTCTGAAGAGAACTGTTCTCCACACCACCATTCACAATCTACATCACTGTCTTCGCAGTTGTCGCATGTTGGTGCTGTGAAATAATCTAGTCCGGTGTTGTAATCAGTCACTAAAAACATTTTAAAGATTTTAGCTGGATTAGTTCCTACATTCTCTATCGTAGAGTTTATGTACTCTACTTGTTTACATGGTTTCATATCGTCAAAAATAAATGACTCCATCCATGGGTTTTGGTCGTTTATTGCTATGTCTATGGTTCCTGCGGTTAGGGTGTTTCCTTCAGCCATTTCAGTGTCACTGAAATACGCGAAGGTTCCTGCTCCTGCAGCAACTCCTATTAGGCCGATCAGCAATACGCTGAACAAAGCCTTTTTAGATATCATGATATAATCTCCTTAGCTTTAATGTCAGCTATTTAGATAATTAAGGAGATATGAATCACTGAAATAGGTTAAAAAAATGTTTAAAAACATTATTATATTCAAACATATATCAAAGAGTGCTTAATACAATATCGTAATATAACATTAGTTGAAAAATTAGTTGGAAAACATGATTAATGACTAGTTAAAATGATAACTTAAGAATTATTTAATAAATTAGTTGGAAAACATGATTAATGACTAGTTAAAATGATAACTTAAGAATTATTTAATAAAAAAGAGATATGAAGGGCTAAAAACCCTTCATTTAATTATTCTTCTGGTGTTAAGCAGACGTTACCGACAGTCATGTCTCCAAATCCAACTATGAACTCAGCTGAGTATGGGTTTGCTCCGAAGTAAGTATCCAATGCATTGAATTCGCTATCCTCTAAATTAAGGATGTATATTGGTTCCATATGACCTGAAACAACTAGATGTCCGTTACCTGCATCTCTTATAGCCATACCAGAGACTTGTGTTGGTGCGAAATTTTCGATTTCAAAGACTTCTTCTACAACAAGTTCTCCATTGTCAAGGTCTAGTTGGAATACTTTTCCTTGTTCAGCGTTAGTGTAGACATATAGGTTTCCAAGGGCATCGAATACTATATCAGCACCTTGTAAATTTAATGTCACGTCATCCCATGTTATTGTTCCGAGGTTTTCTACAAGTTCTTGTTGGTCTGCATCTACAACAAACACTTCATCTGTATTTTGGCTTGCAAGCCATAGATTTCCGTCTATTGGTGATACAGCAGCTAATACTATAGCTAAATTATTGTTCGATACGTCAGGTATTCCACCTAGATCAGTGAATTCATCTGCGAATATGTCGTATTTTCCTAGTTTTTCGTCATCTTTGTCCCAAAGGTATAGGGTTTGGCCGTCAGTTGTGCAGCCAAGGCTGTCAACTTGGTTAAACCCAGGTGTGGTTACATGTTCTAACAAGTTGAAGTATGCCTTGTTATCTTCTGTGTCTAGTGCTACTTCATATAGCTGTGACCCGTCAACTGGATCTGCACTTGTTCCACTGTGTACTAGATATAGTCTTTCTATGTTGCTGCAGTCGCCACATTTATCTGGAGTGTTTATTTGTTGGGCTATGAATGTAATGTCGAATTCCATTGATTTTCCTTGTGCCCAGTTTGTGGTTTCACTCATCATGTGGTATGTCTGATTAACTAATGCATATCCTCCAGCTGGCACTACACCAAGGTAGTTTTCTTCACCGTCAACACCGAATAGCATTAATCCTGGTACCACTAATCGTTCTTCTATAAGTTGATCATCTTCGTCATATATCTCCACTGTTAGCCAGTACTCTATAGCCGGACTTATCTTGTTCATAACTCCCTCTGGATCCTCATCCCAAGAGGATTCAGGATGCATGGCAGTTGAGTAGTTTGTTATATCAACGACTTTACAAAGCCGTAGTTCATTTGTCCCTACATTATCCACACGGAAGTTAGCCTCTTTCTGATATTCCTCACTTGGCTTCAAATCATCAAGCTGATAACTGGAAGTCCATGGATTTTCTCCATCAACTGCAATGTCTATAGTCCCCGCAATGAATGTATTATCTTCTGCAGTTTCTGCATCGGAAAAATATGCCATTGTACCGAAACCAACAGTTGCTGAAATCAATCCAATGACAAGTACACCGAGCAAAAACCCTTTACTTAAACTCATTTTATATCAATATTTTTTATTTTTCAATAATAGGACTCAGAAAAAACAACAAACAATTGTTGCAATTAAAACCAAGCCCTATTATTTAATCATATTATCTAATCAACAGTCCCCAATCAACCAATTATTCAGGGGTCCCGTTATCTCCATTATCGTTACCGTTATCTCCATTATCGGGTGTTAGGTCGTTGTAATCTTGGATTGTTGTGTTATCGTTTGTTTGTAGTGCCATGAATGTCATGTCAAAAGTGAATTGGTCTCCTTGGTACTCATTTCCAGCATCAGATTGTAAATGGTAGTCTTGGTTTACTGTCATGCTGTCTCCTGGTTCAAGTATTCCTAGATACATCCATTGTCCATCGATATCTCCTACAGTTGTTTCATCACCTATCTCGTAAACAGTGGTTGTTACCTCGTTAACTATTATCTCTAGGCTGTAGTCGGTTACGTTATGGATATCATCCACTCTGTTGAGTATGCGTTCTCCCTCAACTAGTTCTGTTTCTGCATCCCATTCTGGTTCAGAAGAGAACATTTCATTACACTCTGGGTCTGGGCATTCGAATCTTTCTAGTCCGGTGTTGTAGTCGGTTACATCGATTTGTTTGAATATTTTAGCTTCGTTGGTTCCTTCATTTGTTATGGTTACGTTGGCGTATTTAGTTTCTTCACATGGTTTCATGTCATCGAAGTGGAATGTTTCTGTCCATGGGTTTTGGTCGTTTATTGCTATGTCTATGGTTCCTGCGGTTAGGGTGTTTCCTTCAGCCATTTCAGTGTCACTGAAATACGCGAAGGTTCCTGCTCCTGCAGCAACTCCTATTAGGCCGATCAGCAATACGCTGAACAAAGCCTTTTTAGATATCATTATATAATCTCCTTATCCCTATAGTCGGCTATTATTGTTAATAAGAGGATATGAATCACTGAAATGGGTAAAAAAAGTATTTAGTAGTTATGTTTGTTTAAAACTTGTTTATAAAATCTTAAGATAATATCTCGTTTAATAATGTGTTTATAAAATATTTTCTTAAAAATTCATGAAGAAAGTAGTTGGTTGTTTTTATGGTGTGTTTGTTTTTGGTTTGGTTATTAAGAAAAAGAGTATTTAAAGTATTTATTTTTGTGTTTGCTGTGGTTATGTTTGTTTTTTTTTGGTTTTTGTGTGGTTTTTTTAGGTTAGGAGGTTGTTGAGTTTGTTTAGGGTGTTGTGTAGTTTTTTTCCTTCTTGGGTTATTTTGTAGTCCTTGTTGTTTTTTTGTACGAATTTTTTTTGTTCTAGATATTTGAAGTGTTTGTCGAAGGATTTCCAGTTCATGTTTACTTCGTGCATTATGTTGGTTTTATAGATCTCTTCTTCACGTAACTTCATTTTTTTAAGAGTATCTAGTATTTCTAGATATATTTCCCAATCACTTCTTTTTTTCATTTGAATACCTTTCACTTTCTAATTTTTTAATTTGGGTATTATACTCCAGTATTTCTGTTAAACAAAGTGATTAACAAGTTTATATTGTTCTTGTTGATTCTTGAGTTTTCTATTTTTTTTGTTTTTATTGATTCTGTGGTTTGTTCTGTGGTTTTTTATTTTTAAAGTTATAGTTGAATTATTTTATCTATATTTAAATTTCTAATATATTTTAATAAATAGTTATGAAACTGTATTAGGTTATATAAAATTGTTAAAAATAGATATTACTATATAAGGTTTCTTTAAAACCTTTTTTTTAAATAATACTTTAAAGACGTTTATTTAATGAATTGATTTATAACGTTAAAGAAAACCAGATATAGATATATCTCCTCCAACCATATTTAGAGGTATAGAATAGCAATATGAAAGAAAACAATATGAAAAAATGGAAAACACAAATATGGTTTATTATTTAAACCAAAGAATATCTTATAAAAATATCTTATAAAAATATTTATAAGAATTTAATATATATTCTGGATAAATTTATTGTATAATGTAAGTTAAGAGTGCTTAGAGGGGATAAAAATTAGTCTAAAAATTGTTGATGAAATATTATCATTCCTAAATAATCAGGAATGGCATGAATATAGAGAACTGAAAAAAAACATTGAAGTTGAAAACGAAGGCTTCGACAAAGTAATTGAAAACATGGTTGAGATGGGTTTAGTAGAAATTAACGAAGAAGATCGTGAAAAAATACGTTCAACAGAACTTGGAAAAACATCAATACAACCAAAACAAAATAACCAAAATAATAAATAAAGAAATAGAGATGCTTAGAGATGCTATAACTATTAATTTAAATCCAGTTTTACTATAGATAAATAAGAAAAAAGAATGGTTGTAAAGAGACCACTTGCCCATCTATTTCCCTAATTTAATAAATTTCTTAATAAAATTATACTATACCATCTCTTTAAAATTAATTTAGATATTGTATTAAATAGGTTTATTTTAATGGTTAGTAACACGCCAAGCTAAGGACCATAAACAATTAAAATGGAATTAAGATGATTGTCGCTTCCATCTCAAAGGGATTTATGATAAAATTCAACAACTATACAGGTTTCAAATAAATGAGTTAAAGACTTGTTGATTCTGTATATAGGTGTTTACGGGTTTTCAAGTGTCTTTTTAATGCCACGTAGGTTTTTTAGGAGGTTTTTACCTTCTTCTGTTACATGATATTCTTTATTGTTCTCTGTGATAAATTCCTTTTCTGTTAAATAACTGAAATGATTATTAAATGGTTTCCAGCTCATGTTTACATCATGCATTACAGTTGTCTTCTTCATCGACCCATTTTGACTTAACGACTCAAGTATATCCAAGTATATATCCCACTCACTTCTCTTCTTCATCTTCAATCAAACTAAATCTCTTTTTATTCAAAAACAAACACAAACTCAAACAACGAAATCAATTTAAATATAATAAAACGGCTTATACATCAGTTTGGTTATAAATCACCTCGCAAACCTCTCAAATTAAATTTATGGATTCTAACTAATTTAAATTACTACAATTACTAGTTTATCACTGTTACTATTTTAGTATTACTATAACTTGACATCCTTACGCGCCTAAAAACAGGGGTATGCGCTCGACTATGTATCAAGAACATCAATTATGATATAGTAAATTAAAACATACTATCAGTAAATTAAAACATACTATCGATGACTTCTTGTTCAAAAGATTTATTTAGATAACGGTTGAAATCAAACTCCGGTGCCCTGGTGGCTTAGCTTGGCAAAGCGCGTCCTTGGTATTCCAGACAAAAAGGACGAGATCCCGGGTTCGAATCTCGGCCAGGGCTTAATCTTTAAGGTTCATATCCCTCCTTCTATAGCCACAAACCTTATATACCTCCTCAAAAACACCGATTGAAGAAAAAAGCCAACAAAACCACCAAAAACCAGCCAAAAAACAAAGAAACAACAACACTTTCGGACAACTCCCTACAGTAATGTTAGGTTCAAACCATCGATAAAATACAGATGCCTTACAAAAACCACTATCCTTCTATTTTTAACAAATAAAAGGCACCGAGGTTTGAAATGCCAACTAAAAACTTTAAAAGAGACATAAAAAACGAACTAAACAACATCCAAACACACGAAAAACTGACACCACACAACAAAGAACTAATACAAGAATTCTACAGAGACCTACGAATAATGGACTACTCAGAAGCAAGAATCCTAAAACTACTCAACACAACCAAAATAATCGGAGAAATAATGAACACAAACTTCGATGAAGCAACCAAAAACGACATAAAAGACCTAGTAGCAGAAATAAACTCAAAAAACTACGCAGAATCAACCAAAAGAACATACAAAGTAATAATCAGACGATTCTACAAATGGCTCAACAACGAAGAAGACTACCCAGACACAGTCAACTGGATAGAACTAAAATACAACAAAACCAAAAAACTACCAGAAAAAATACTCACAGAACAAGACATCCACAAACTACTAGAAGCAGCAACACACCCCAGAACAAAAGCACTCATAAGCATACTATGGGAAACAGGAGCAAGAATCGGAGAACTAATAGACCTAACAATAGGACACATAGAAGAACACCCCTACGGCAAAAAAATAACAATAGACGGAAAAACAGGCCAAAGAAGACTCCCCCTAATACAAACAGTACCCCACCTAAGAACCTGGATAGATATACACCCAAACCCACAAAACAAACAACCACTCTGGGTAAACATAGGAAACCCACGCCACGGCCAAAAATGCACCTACAGAAACCTATCCAAAAGCCTACAAACAACAAAACAAAAAACAGATATAAACAAACCAGTAAACCCACACCACTTCCGACATTCAAGAGCCACATACCTAGCAAACAAATTCACAGACGCACAAATGTGCGAATGGTTCGGATGGGTACAAGGATCCGACATGCCAGCAAGATACATCCACCTATCCGGAAGAGACATCGACGGAGCATACGCACAAATCCACGGAATCAAAACCAAAAACAACACAGAAAAATCAAAACTAGCACCACAAAAATGCCCAACCTGCACAAACACCAACCCCCACAACGCCAACGCCTGCAACTACTGCGGAAAAGCACTAAACCAAGAAGCACTAAAAAAACTCGAAAAAGCAGAAAAACAACAAAAACAACAAAACAACAAAAACGAACTAATCCAAATGATACAAAACTACGAACAAAACGGAAAAATACACCCAAAACTAATCCAACAACTAACAAAAAAATAAAGAGAGGAAAACCTCAATCCTCTCCCCCACCCTCTCCCTCTCCAGGAAGATAAACAACACCATCCTTCTCATAACCACCATTACTAAAAACCCATTCACGGAAAGACAAAACAACACCCTCCCCACACTCCAACGAATCAAAATACATATTCAAACCCTCCATCTCAACCTCACTACCAAAACGAGCCCTCAAATCACAACACAAACCCCAAAAATACTCCTCAACCTCAAAACCCTCAAAAACCAAATCACAAGTATCCTCCCTATAAACAACCCTAAAATTCGAATCACTCTTCTTCAACTCCCTAACCTCATCCCTAAACACAGAAACAACCTGCAACCTACCACAATACCTACAACAATACATAGATTTCATAATAAAACAACATAACAACCACAACCCATATAAAAACAAACAAGAGAGATACCCGAAACTAATAAAAAAACAAACTTAAAAAAGTAGTGCCTAAAAACCAAAAAAAATAAAAAAGAAAGGAAATAAGGAAACCAAATCAAAGGTCCCCCATACCCCTATACCAATTCTCAGTATTTCTCTATGTCTATCTCAAGTTCGCCGACATCGTTGCCTTCAACAGTAAGGTCTTCAACTACCTCACTTGGTTCATCATCTTCTAAACTGCAAATCCAGATTGCTTCATCTCCAGCATCATTCACAGTGTTGTCAGTTATTTCTATCTCTGAGTCACTATTCTTGTCCTCACTTACATAGAAGCCTATTGCACCTGTAAGCTCGTTGTCGGTTATTGTTATGTCACCACTGAAAAGCTCTGTGCCAAACCATTCACCGATTGCAAGATAGGCATTGTCATCAAAATCTTTGGTTGTTTCTATGATATTATTGTCTATTGTTATGTCTTCTCCTTGTGGTTCAACAACTACAGGAGCGTCAGCTGTTATTGTTAATCCTTCGATTGTTACATCATTTGCTTTTACATCAATGGTTCCTTCAATAGAAGAGACGTGGGTGGTGGCTGCAGTCAATGTAATTTCATCAGTTTCAATACTTACATCCTCTTTGTGTTCACCATAAACAGTAAGCTCATCACCTTCTTCAGCTTCATCTAACGCTTCTTGTATTCCCTCATACTCTTCATCTTGGTCTTCATTCACTACAGATGGTTCTATCTCCACAGTGAAAGGTAAAACTACATCAACATGATCCGGTACGTTTTCAGTTGCGTTCTGGTTTACATTACCTGGATGTTCAGGATCATCAAGCGGATGGCTGTCTGACTGGCCTGGTGCTTCTTTATCCATATCTGGTGTATCTGGTGCCTGGTTATTTTCATTTGCTTGTGAGTTGTCTGCTGGGATTGCAGCAACAGCACCCGCAGAAACAACCATTAAAAACACCAAAAAAACACCAATAACTAAATTTCGTTTCATATACAAAAATAATATAATATCAGATTGAAAAAACTTTGGAACTAAACCTCACTATCTTCAATTAACCCCACATACAAAAACCCAACCATAGAACAAACAAAAACTAAAAAACCCTAAATCAAAAACAAAAAAATAAACTAAGAAATGTAGTAACTAAAAAAAAATATAATAACTTTTTCAATTAATCTGTAGTGCCTAAAACCCAAAAAAAGACTTACAAACTCCCAATAAAAAACAATCATCCAGCTCTAATAATTGAGATAAAAAAATAACTGGGTTATCTCTCTAGCCGTAGTTTATCAAACTCCATCAACAACCTATCCTTGTTCTCATCAACATACCTATGAGCTTCTTCTGGATTATCAAACTTCTTAATTGTCTTGTATCGCCATTCATCCTTTGTTTTTGCTTGCAATTCTACAGGTTCGCCCAAAACCTCCTTCAAACTAAGAGGAGCACCAATCTCCCTAGCCCTCCTCTTAAACCTACGGCCATGTCCACTAACCTCCAAATGTAATGCCTCATGCCTCAACACCAAATCCTGCTGCTCCCCAGACAACCCACCCCAAACCTCCGGATTAATCTCAAGCCAGGTCATACCACCTGAAGACTTGAAGGTAGCGATCTCCGAACCACCCAAAAACTCCTCTTTAACTCCAGTAGCCCTATGAATCTCCTCCACCTCATTCGTATCAAAAACACCCCTAAAATCGGTTGGCTTACCATAAATAAACTCATCAAAAACCCCAAACAACCTCTCCTCAACCTCAACCACATCCAACCCACTTAAACCATGAACCTCCTCTGCACCTTCCTCTGTTTCAGCAGTCCTCTTTTTTGACATATGTTCGGCTTTAGATAAATCGCCTGACTCATACATCTCAACAATCTCCTTTCGCTCCCTTTCATTATAGAGGTCAGCCCGCCCCAAATACTTGATATGAATCTGCCTAACCGATTCACCCTCCCTCACGGATTTAACCAAATACGCATAATCAATACCATGAATCGTTTTAGTTCTAACAAACACCATACACTAGGCACTACACAACAAAAACCAATAAAGAACAAACAAAATTATGCAAAAAATAAACAAACAGAACCAAAAACCACAAAAAACAAGAAAATTAACATAATCGCTAAAATACGCAAGCAAAGACTTAATAGATATAACTAAAGATAAAGAACTAATCAACATGAAAAACAAAACACCTAAAAACTTAAAGATAGGTAAAGACGAACCAGAAACCAAAGAATACCTCCAAATACTCCAAAAAATAAAAGAAAAAACCAACCAAACCACAATAATGAACTGTTTTAACAATTAACCACCAAACAACCAAAACCAACAACACCGTTTACAAAAAAGTAGTGACTAACCCCCAACCAAAAAACAAAAACAAAAATAAACCACCTAAAAACCACTTGTACTCTACACCATCTTAGTCCGAACAAACACCATACATTAGGCACTACACAACAAAACAAACAAAAACCTACCAAAAATTACATAAAAAATAGAGGGTTGTTGGGGTAGTGCCTAAAAAATGCTATAGATAGATTTTGATAAGGCTAAAAAAGGAGAGAGAATAATGCCAGGAATTGAAAAGCTTCTGGAGATCCAGCCAGAAAATCCCTCTCCCCCCTTAAATAACCTATCGATAACTACCTATAACCCAATACTATAAAAACATTCTCATAAAAAATAACATACTATCCTTCACATACATCCAAAAACATACAACAAAAAACAACCAAAAACTCCAAAGAAAATAAAAATTAGGTAGTGTAGTGCCTAAAAATAAAAGAAATTCTTAAAATGAAAGCAATTCTTTTCTTCTTTATTAAAGTTATTTAGAAATCTCTGTTTTGGAAAAAACCTCTCTAAGATGGGGAATAATGTAATTTACTTGTCATTCATCATTCTCATCATATCTGACATATCCATCCCCATCATCTGCATCATCTCCATCATTTCTATATCCTGTTGTTGCATAAGATCCTTACAACAAGGTCTCATCTCCTCCATCATCCACTCCGGTTGGTCAGCAAAAATCTCACACATCGCCGGCATAACAGTCTCCTTTACAAACTCTAACTTCTCTTCCTTCGACAAACCTTCAAACTCCTCCGATAATGACTCCACAAATAACATCCCCCTATATACATAACATTACAAACTACAGATTAATATAACCCATACAAAACCAACAAAATAAAATTCCTCCACAACCACCACGAAGCATCAATCTCCATAGCCCACAACCAAAAACTCCTCCACCAAAACAATTACAACCACAAATTAAAATCCCACAACAACACAAAAAAATATACTAAAAATAACATACTACCCATAACAACTAAAAAATAAACACCTAAACAAAACAACCAAAAAAAGAAATAACAATCCAAATCCCCAAAAAACCTCAGATCCCCCCCTTTTTAACACAAACACTAAAAACCTCATCAAAAAATTGATCTTCATTAACAGCCTGAATTAGATTTCAATTAAAGCATATCATAACAAATATACTAAAAACCACATACAAAAAACAATAACCTATCAATAACAACCCCCACATCACATATATCTAAAAACTTCGTTCACCCCAAATATACACATAAAAACCATATATTTTCACTAAATTTCTTTAGCTGTTAACTCCGTAGATGTCTCTTAAGTCCTCTTGGACAAATTTATAGACTTTTTTGTTGATTTTGTAGTCTTTTATTATCTTGTTTTTTCTGAAGCTTTTGATAGTTCCCTCTTCCATGCCTGGGTGGTAGTTCTTTTTATATCTATTTACGTATTCATCAATCCCTTTCTCCTGGATTTGATGTACTACTTCTTTAGCTCTCTTGATTTCCGGCATGAACTCCGGCTCCAATCTTTCATCAATCTCCGAATCTTTCCATTTCCATTCTGTGTTTTCATAGGTGTTGAATGTATAGTTTGTTTTAGGGATTCCCTGTAACTTGAATCTCTGTCCCCGACCCTTCGCATCAGTTACTGACCTGTAGAAGATTGCTTCCTTTCGCCCTACCTTCAAAATATAATCATTCAGTAAACGCCTGATATCCGGATGCACATCTTTGCCTGTGTGGCCTATTATTATGAGGGATGCTCGGTATTTCCTGAATTTTTTTAGTAGAGTTGAGAACTGTCTTTCCACTTTTGTACTGTCTTTTGAATATCCTGATGCATGAGAAGATGCTTCGTCGAAGATAAAGAGTTTATTGCTTTGTTTTTGTCCTTCTTGTTTGTCTGATTTTAGCCATGTCTCCAGTTCTTGTATCCCACTGCAATACCTATCTTTTTCTTTGAATGATTTGATGTTGCTGGCTACTTTTCCGTTTAGCCATGTGTGGTATAGTTCGGCTAATAGGATGGCGAAATCTGTTTTTCCACTCCCCATATTCCCTGCAATATAACAGATATAAATTTCCTGTCGCAACCTATTTTCCAGTAGTTGTAGGGTTCGTAATCCGCTGAGGTCATTACCTTCTGGAGGATTACCGGCGATGCGTTTTATTACTGGGATGTTGTGGGTTTGTAATGCCTGCCCTACATACCTGCTGGATCGGTTTTTTAGTATTTCTCGGTAGATCCGTAGGTCTTGGTATTGGTGGTTGGTTAGTGTGGGGGTTTCTTTTTGTATGTTGTTATAGTTGTTGGATATGTATTCTAGTAGTTTGTTGTATCGGTCTTTTGGGTTTAGTAGACCGGTGTGGTTGTGTAGGGTTTCGGTGTCTTCATTGATTTTAGTTTGAAGCTCCAGGCTGCTCCAAGCTAAATTATCCTTGCCCGACATTTCCCCGCTCCTTGTTTTCTTTTTTGTTCTCTAATGACCTTTCTTCTGTGTTTTCTGGTTTTATTTCCTCTCTGTTTTGATTTTCTTTGTAGTTTTGTTTTGTTTCTTGGAAGACTTGGTTGATTGTTTTTTCGATTTGTTCTCCTTTGAAGATGGTTTCTTGTTCTATGTCTTGGATGATTTGTCCTAGAATTTTGTTGAGGGATTTTTGGATGATTGATCGGATTCGGACTCTTTGTGTTAAGCCTTTTTGTGCTTCTTCTGTTAATGTTGTTCTTAGTTCTGTGATTGCTTCTTTTGATCTCATTAGTTCGAGGTCATCTAGATAGCCCATCCAAACACCAACTGCCTGATTAGACTCGGGGTCATACTTTCTTGCGAGATAGAGATCTCCGGTTCCACATCGATAACTTGTTAGTTCACCCATAACCTCGATACTCTGGAATTTTTCTCGAGATAATTCATAAACTGCAATACCTGAGGCCTCGGCCTCCAGCACCAACAACGGAACCCTCTTAGAACTATATAAATAATCAACAGCCTCCCGAATCGGGAGGTAACCGACAATCAGGCCAGCCAGAAAAACAAAGTACGCTATCTGGTATTCAACTCCAAACAAGTCAAAACCAAAAAACAGGATACCCAGCCCTAATACGAAAACCAAAATTAACTTAAATAAGTTACCAGATATCCATTCCCCGACACCCAAATTAAATCCAGTTAACCTAGACAAACAAATCACCCCTATAGCTCCATCAAATCGTTCATGCAGCCATTACATAAATAAAAGGAATACGAGAAAGAACCCCTTATCCTACAGCCACAGACTAAACAGATAAACTCAATCAACTAAAATCACCAGGGAGTTAAAGATTCCCAAAACCCAGTCACAAAACCAACAGACAAATCAACAACAAGGTTGATCCAGTAATCCATTGGTTGGAAAACCAGAACATCCAACAACCCCAACTCAAACGATATAACCGTAGCTCCTGCTAAAAAAGGAACCAACCAATAAACCAAAAACAACAAACCCAAATGCCTTGGATCCCGTAGATAACCAGTTATCAGGACCAGGCCTGCCATGACTATGGGCATTATCGGTGGCGCCAAAACAACACCTCAATACCTCTGAAATACTTCTTCATCTTCCTCCCCCTTCTTTCTGTAAGCTAACACTCCTAACAAAACAAGTGTGGATAAAAAACCACTTACCCCAGCAACCTGCACATAACTCCAATCAGCATCTCCATCAAACAACAAAAAACCTGAGTCACCACTAACAACCACCAACGCCCTAGAAGTGGATAGAGAAACAGCAAAATCACCCCTGAACTCAACAACCTCAACCTCAATAACGTTATGGCCACGCTCTAACAAAAAACTCTGCACCGGAACCTGAGTAACACCCTCACCACCAACACCCAACATACTATCAACAACCTTAACACTCTGAGACAAATCACTCTCCAACTCAATAAAAAGCACACCACCACTATACTCATAACCAAGAACCCTAGTTACCTCATCAACCTCAACCACAGACCCCTCCGACACCTCCAACTCCTCTGCTGACACTAATGGAAGGAAGGAAAGGAATAGTAGGGAGATTAAAAACAAAACCCCCACCCAACACCAACCATTTCTGTTCGAAGAAGGCATGTTTTATTCCCGCCTGACTATTATGTCGTTGTCTCCAGAACCACCCCGTCGAATGAAAACGAAAGCTCCGATACCTAAAATTATTAACCAATACGGCACCCCACCTAAATCCCTGTTAAGCCAATCACCTAGATCTCCAACAGTTATGCCATCAACCTGACCATCACCACTATCAGCACTCCAATCGCTAACCAAATCATAGATTTCTGCTATCTGTTTAAGCTCATCCTCAAACTGGCTAGCATTAATTGTGTGGTAGATTGGTTTGTATAACTCGACCTCCTCTAACCTTTCTCCATCAAAACTTATGATTTCGAGAATTTCGAAACTGGTTTCATAAAGCCAGAACAGGCCCTCATCAGTTGCTAGATAAAATGGAGCAGAATAATTCTCCGTGTTATAGGTCCTATCTGTTTCAAGTGTGTTGTTTTCAATTCTTGCATTTGTAAATAACATGCCTTCCCAGGTACTGTTATCTTGCAGAACATTGCTTTCGTGTATTTCGATGATGAATCGGTCGTTTATGGTTGTGTTTATTCCGAGTAAGGCTAGTTCTGCTCCAGCATATCCATAATACCCAGTCTGATTATGCAATGTATTCAAATGCTGCGCCAAAACATATGGATCCACAACCCCGGTTAAGTCAAGTCCGTCGCTATATTCTTGGTAGACTTCATGTACGTAGACTTCCATGTTGTCTTTCATCATTTCATGAGTGGAATATAGATCTTTCCATACGTCTTCCCAGATATCAAGGTCCATTACCTCTCCATCACTACCGACTGGATTGCTCACCAATATTTTTGAATCTCTTGAACTGGCGGCTCCACCACAGACAACGCCATGTTCGTTGTCTGGGTATGGGAAAACATAGAAAACTTTAGATCCATGGTTGTTGGGAACACTTGAAACATCCTTCTGTTCATAATCAAGAACTGAAACACTAGACCCATTCAACAAAACAACATTCCTATCATAAAACTTAGTCAAATTCAAATCCATATACCTTGTATCTGTTTGAGTACTTCCATCCTGCCAACTACTATAATCATAATACCATTCAGCCTCAAACGGATGTGTGGATATAGTTTCAATCTCTGCATTAACCTCCATCAAATGCTCTATAGACATAACTTGGCTGTTGACCTGTTGAAGGATGTTATATTCTATGTTGCTGTAGTATTCGTCTATAACTCTTTGAGTTTTAACCTGCGCTTCCTCCAAACTACTACCATTATTAAGTTCTTTAAGCAACTCAGATTTAGCTAAACTCCAAACAAACGTCTCCGTATTCCCTACCTCATTACTAAAAGCACTGATGATAAAACTATCATCCTTAGACAACTGCATACCATGATCATAAATCATGACACTGTTCAACTCACCATCACCACAATCATCATCACTGCTGAAAAAATCCATTATCCAGGTATATCCAGCACCCAAATAAGTCGTCTCATACCTCTCATGAACCGTCGTCCCCGTAATCAACCGAAAAAAATCACTCAAAAAACCGGTTTCATCCCCTCGATCATCATCAACTGCAGTAACCGAACCACCCACACCCAGAATAAATAGAAAGATTAGGAGGAGGGATAGAAAAAAGGATTTCCGCAACTTAACCATCCCTATTTAAATACATATACCCCCCAACAGCCAACACAACCAACACAACCCAAACAGGAACACCAGAACCACCGACATCACCAGAAAGCCAACCAAAAAACCCAGAACCACCCATAACCACTACCTCCTTAGATTCACCATCAAACTCAATAGACAACACTACATGCGTGTTATTCTCCAACTCCTCAACATAGTAAGCAGTGTTATTGCCTTCTAAAACCACCTCAAGCTCACTAAACTCCATTTCAAGGTCACCAGAAACAACAACATCACCAACACTCACATTACCAAGAACACCACTATCAATGTAAACCGAGACAACGTCAACCAACTCAGAACTGCTGAGCTCTAGAGAAACAGAGTTATTATCCAGGTCGACTGAGCTGTTTAGAACTGTGATTGTGGTTAGATCGGTAATGACCTCACCATCCTCAGTGACCGTGATAAACTCACCGACAGCCAAGACATCATCACAAACAAGGTCTTGATGCGTTTGGCTTCCTGTTTCAGCATACACCGACCCCGAACCTGCAACAATCAACCCGCAGAGTAGGAGGGAGAAGAAAAATAATTTATTTTTCATGTTTTTATCCCTTCCAACTCAAAACCGCATAGGCAATGATAACTATTGCTAGTCCGACTGTACCCCATAACTCACTGCCATAAAACGTATTACCAACCTCCGTGATATATTCCAGGCCGATTAGTAGTAAGCCGGCGACTATGAACAGGCCTTTCTCCCAATCCTCAAAGTGATGCCATTTCCTCTTTTTATTCAACGCATATCCAGCAATCATCAAGGCTATAACAATCCATCCAGCATAAACACCGGATAATGAATAGCCATAGATTTCGAAGTGGCCTAAACCGAAGGCCACCAGTCCACTCACCAAGACAACAGCTAATAAAACTGCTTCCTGCAGACCAATCTTCCTAAACATAGACTCCCCATTCAAAACACCCATAACAACACCAAACAAAAACTAACTAAATAGAGATACACGAGATAAAGATAAATAGGGCTACAAAATTTATGCAAAAAAAAAATAGAAAAAAACAGTGACAAAAAAAGGGATGTATAAAGCTAAAGGAAAAAAATCAAATATGAATTCCGGATTTGATGTATTCATAACTCACGTTGCTAATTAGATATCCGTTTTTTGGATATCTGATAAGATGCCTTAATCCCTCTAACTCTAATAATAATAATTGATGCATGAATTAGATTTATATTTTACTATCATCTTCTTTTGAGATATTTCATTATACAAACTTTGTTTTTACTTGATTTAGAGTCTAAAAATGAATAGGAAAAGAGATATTTTATTTTAAAAATTCAAATTAAAGGACATATAAACTTTGAACATTAATTTATAGCATTAAATGTTATTTTTTCTCTAGCGGTTTTCCAAAAACAAGGATTTCTCCAAGGTTACTTAAAATTGAGTGGATTGTTTTTTTACGATATTCTAAATAACTTGGAGAGTCTTCTAAATCGTAATCTAAATCTTTTTCTAGTTGGATTAAAGTTGGAATGATCTCATTTAGAATTTTAACATTTTGAATCAAAAACCAGGAATGTTCCTTAATTTCCTTTTTATTTAAATTATCCAAAATTTCTGACTCCTTATCTTTAAAAAATTCTTTATATGCGTTATAAAGCGTGTTGTTACTTTCATTGTCATCGATCTTTCTTTCTAATTTGTTGAAAAGAACATAGTCATTATAATTGTCTTTACTACCTAGGTCGAAATGGTTAACATTTATATTGCAGTCTTTGGTTGTCTTACGGGTTTGATATTGCATTTCACGTAAGAATTTCAAATTTGAAGCATTTTTTATAACTTCATCACATTTTTTTGAAATTTTTCCATATTTCTCCTCATTTTCTCTGACGAAATCCTTAAATTCTTCAAATGAGAATTTCTCAAATTCAATTTGAGCTTTAAGAAAATTTGTTATTCTTTTTTGTATTTTATCTTCATGTCGTTTAAGATAATATTGCAGAAAACCAAACATAACTCCTAAAGTCATGATAACTTGTAAAAATAAATTTAAATTATCGAAATGAAGAAATTCAGGGAATAAAAATTCAGATGACAAAATTAAAACTCCTAAAAAAGCGAGCCATGTAAAAAGCAAGGGAAAAACTTTGTAGGATATATTAAAAAAAACTGTACTAATAACGCCAATAACAAATTTAAGAAACAGATTTATAGACCACTCAAAATCATAAAATAATTTTTTTATCGCCTCAATAGAGGTTTTCTCACGATAAAATACCCAAATTAACGCCCAAACTATCAATATACTTAAAGCCACCGCTACCAAGAGATATAATCCTAAAATTCCTTCTATAAAAGCTATAGCTATAGCAAAAAGGAACAAAAATAATAAAAATATAAAATAACTTTGTAAATCCTCTAATAATATAAAAGAAAGAAATGTAAAAACTATAAATATCCCAATTATCCAAATAGGGTCAATAACAAAAAACTGTATAAACAAATATAAAATAACAAAATTAGTTAGAACAAAAGTAAAACTGTTAACAAATCTCAATAATTCTTCTGCGAAATCACTGAACAATTGGTTTAGAAAGATAATTCACCTCGATAATACATTTAATTTTTAATTAAGTTGGTAAATCTGATTTATTCAATATCAAATCAGGACTATTCTGGCTTAACCATTTCCGGCCTTTTTCATAATCAGGATATATCTCTTTCAATCTTTGCCAAAAACTTTCAGAGTGGCCTTTGTCTTCTAGATGAACTAATTCATGAACAACTACATACTCAAAAACTTCCTCTGGAGCTAATAAGACTCTCCAATTAATACTAATATTATTTTTTGAAGAACAACTACCCCATTTCGTCTTCTGATTCCGAATATATAATGTATTAAATTCTCCCTTGATTTTGGAGAGATGTTTATTTATTTTCTCTTCAGCTAATTTCCTAGCCTTATTTCTATAAAGTTTTTCTATTTCTTTTTTAACACTAGATCTCTCGACTCTTTTTTTAGATAATAATATTTCTTCTTCTCTAATTTCTGATTTATTAATTTCTTTGATTTTTATGACGTGGTCTTTTCCGAGATATGGGAATTTACTTCCTTCCTCGAAATTTCTTTCTGGGATTTGCTCCAATTGTTTATCAAATTCTTCTTTCTTCTTTAGAACCCAGTTACTTTTTTCTTTTAACAATTCTTCTGGATCTAACTCCATATTTTCTGGAATTACAACTGTTAAAGAATCGATACCAATGTCTATTCTAGCATTAGAAGCCTTATCACTATTTCTAATATTGTATTCTATCTCTTCACCTGCCAATATTGTTTTAGGCATTGTTTTGACCCTTGTTTCTTACTATGTAATCAACAGATTGCTTTAGGAATTTCTTATTATCAGCTTTAAGGAGCTCTATTTTTCCCATGTCAGCGAGTGTTCTGATAATTTTTTTTCTAATTCTCTTTTTTATTTCTTCTATATTTCCTTCGCTGGAAAAGTCTTCTATTTCAGTTTCAATATTCTTAGTGATTTCAACAGCCTGATCACCATCGTCAACGTAATCGTTGAACTCTTTTGTTAGTAGTTTGTAGATAGCGTATTCTCTATTATTCAAATTAAGGCTTTTTTGCTCTTTTTGAAGATTTTTTTCCTTCTCATCTACTAAATTAATCTCTTCATTTGCCTTTTTAGTTGATACGTCTCCTTTCCTCCAACCTTCGATTATTTTTTTCACTTTCTCACTGAGCTTAGGAATAGCTGGATTTTGCTCTCTTTTTATCTCCAAGTTTCTCTTTTTAGCCATAGCGTTTTTAATAAATCCGTAATCAGGATTCTCCTCGGAATTTTTTATACTAACATCTCTACTAGTTATAGGTACCTTATCAGTTTTTCCATCCTTGATTTTTTCAACTTCTAAATGTTCTTCTAGAATTTTACGAGTCTTTTCACGGACCTCTTTTCCTAGATATTCTTCATTCTCTCCTTTTTCTACTTTTTTATATCTAGAATATATTTGGGTTAGTACTTCCCACTGAGTAGTGGTTGGTTCCTTACCTAGTTCTTTGTGAGGTTCAAGGGATTCATATACATCTTGAGCTTCTTCATAGACTTTCTCAAATTTTTGTGCAAGCTCAGGGTTCTTTTCTAATTTAACAATTGCCTTATGAAACTCTTTAACATCGTTTTCGAATTCGAAATCCTCAAAAATATCGATTAGAACTTCTAATTTGTTTTTAAACTTCTCAACTAATTCATCAGTGGGTATAGCTGCATTTTCAATAACAATATCTTCATATTCTAGGACTCTATCCCAATCTGCAAACACGCCTTGATAATCAACAATCTCGCCATTCGCTTTACCTTTCATAGGTCTATTTGTTCTAGCAATGGCTTGAAGTAGATTATGATTTTTCAAAGTACGATCTAAATATATAGTCTTTAATATTGGTGCGTCAAAACCAGTAAGCAATTTATTACAGACTACAAGGAATTTCGGGTTTTCTTCTTCCTTAAATTCCTTGACAACTTGCTGTTCCTTCCTATCAGGGATATTCATTCTTTGGATGACATCGGGGTCTTCTCCAGTTCCGGAAACTATTACCTTAATTTCTTCTGGATCAAAATATTTCTGTAATTCTTCTCCATAAAGAGCTGCAGCCTTTCTACTAGGCGTTACAACCATACTTTTAAATCCATTAGGCATAACCCTGGATGTATAGTGATCGACAATATCTTTAACAACTTTCTCCAACCTTGGTCTTAATTCAGATATCTCCGATTCATTAACATATTTCTTAATTACTTCTGCTCTTCTCTCTGGAGGTAAATCCGAAAAAGCCTTGTCGTAGTCTTGATCCATAGCTTCCTCGACCATTTCATTAGGAATATTCCATTCAATATTTTTCTCAGTATAAGTTACCGGGGTTATTACACCATCACGTTGTCCATCATCAATAGAATATTTATGAAGATAAGCCTCTCCCTCAGGAGAGAACTCATTAAACGTATTACGATCTTTCTCAGAATCTCCCTCCATCACAGGAGTCCCAGTAAAACCAAAATAAAACCTATCCGTTAATGCAGCCTTCAATTTACTACCAAGCTTCTTCTCCATAAACCTATGAGACTCATCAGCAAACACCACAGTCTCCATATCCACTTCAGAATTAACCTCACCCTCCACATCACCAAACTTATGGATAGTAGTAAGGATTAATTGACTCTTATTCATCGAAAGGAGTTCCTCTAAGTTCTTCTTACTTTCAGCAACCGAGAAGTTAGGGAACTCAATATCATGAAGAATCCCCTCGATCTGGTCATTTAATTTCTCCCTATCCACAATCACCAAATACTGAGCATCATCTATATCAGGAGATTTCTTAGCCTTATAAGCAGAATACAGCATAGTATAAGTTTTACCAGAACCTTGAGTATGCCAAATCAATCCTTTTCTAGGCCTCCCCTTTCGTATTCTGTCAACAATCTTATTAGCGGCCTGATACTGCATATATCTAGGCACAATCTTAGCTTCTTCATTCTCAAAAAACACAAAATACTGAAAGATATCAAGCAAAGTTTCGGGGTTTAAAAGATCCTTTACAGCATCTTCAGGTTCATAAACCCCTTCATCAAAATCCTCTGAATACCAGGGAAAAAAGAATTCTCTAGGAGCCCCAGTAGCCGCATACCTAAACTTCTCACCATCACAAGCCACATTAAAAAGATTAGGAACAAAAAGACGAGGCTCATCCCTCTCATAACTCTTAATATCCTTCACCGCCTCACTAACCTCAGAACCTTGAGCACTAGATTTTAACTCAATATTTACAAAGGGAACACCATTCACAAAAAGAGTAATATCAGGCCGAACTTTCCCCCTCCTACTAACCTGGAACTGAGAAACAGCCAGCAAACTATTATTCTTAGGATTTGGATTGATTAATTCAATATATCTCTCCTCAATTCTATCATCAACCTTAATAGAATGGCTAATACCATTTCTAAGAAGATTATAAAATCTTTTATTCCCCTCTAAAAGATTCTCAGACGAAATTCTTCTCTTCAACTTATTAACTACTTCATTAGCTTCAGATCCAGATAAACCATTAAACTCAATAATCTTCTCTCTAAGAATACCCCAATAAACCACGTTAGAAGAATCACGATCATACTCCAAATCTAATATACTTGAACCCCACTCATTACTCATAGGATCGCCATAAACATCCCAACCAACCTCACTCAACCACTCAAGAAACTTAGCCTCGATTCCAGACTCATCAAACTTCCTCATACTAACCCTCACATACTAAATATTCAATTCATACAATAGCTAATTAACGCTAAAAATAGGGAAACACCCATATAATAAATCCGAATTCACTATACCAAACCATCTAACCAATCCCCTACATCATAATTCCAAACAGCATTACTAACCACTAACACTCACAATCCACAACCTCATCCACAACCTCAACCTCCCTATCCTTAGTCCTGACCTCACCAGTCAACAAATCCTGCATCAAACCCTTCTTCAAACGCTGAAGCTGTTTTTTCCGATTTTCTTCAGCATCGATTTTCTCATCAATCGTCAACAAAGTGTCTGAAATTTTTTCCTGCTCCTCTTTTGAAGGTTGAAAGATTTTGGAACATTTAATAAACCCCATGGGAGCCATATTCTTAATTGCTGAACCTCTTGAGCTGAGTACTAGCTGCCTCTGACCTATATTTGATTGAAGGAAATACTTCATATAAGCAGTAGAAAATATATCTTCGTCAACCGAAAATTTAAGTAGGGCCTGATTAATTACTCCCTTTTCATAGTCCTCTGGAACTCGGGCTATTTTTCCCAGTGTTCCTGAACAACTAATTAAAAGGTCTCCTGCTTCCACACTGAATCTCTTCATTTCGTCAAATTTATCTTTAGTGATATAGTAATCCCCATACTTGAAATCTTCATAGATGGCGTTTTGCTGCTGATATACTTTGTAGCCGGATTCAACGAAAATTTCTTTCTTTAGCATACTGCCGAATGGCCCTCTTCTAAGGCCATTTTCCCCATCTTTAGCTTCTTTGATTGTCTTAATATTCCAATTTGATGGCTTTCTGTATGTAAACGGACCTATTCTAATTTCTTCAAATTCTTTGTGGTTGTAGTATCCTTCTGTGAAGAGGTCTTGCATCAGGCCTTTTTTGACCTGTTTGGTTTGTTCGATGATTTCTTGGGTTTTCTGGATGGCTTGATCTACGTTGTAGAGTACACTAGCGATTTTACGTTGCTCAGAGATTGGGGGGGATGGAATCTTCAGTTTTTGAGCAATAGCTTTGCTGATGGATGGCACTGCCCCTTTTTGTGCGAATGCTTCCATATCGACCATGCATGAAAGATAGTAAAGGAATTCCGGATTGATTTCCTGTGGAATCCAGCCCATTATGTTATTATCGAATGAAGACGGTTCTGTTAACATTCTCCGCTTGTTTGTTAGGAGTGCAGCTCCAACTTTAGGTAGAATGGTTGTATTTTTTGGGTATAGGTCATGATTTAATTCCTTTAGGTTTTCTTTCGAGATTTTGTTATTTACCTTGGAAACGTACTTTTGGTTACCGGGTTTATTCATATCTGAAACTTTATACACAGGGTGTTGGCCTTTCTCCTCATTTTGATATTCTGTGGGTAGTGAGTTGCCGCTCACTATACGAACTACTTCACTTAGTCTTTCAATAGGCCAGTCAGAAGGTGGAATGCCACAAACTGTCTTTCGGGTTAAATCTGATTCTTTCATTTCATTCTTTTCTGAATCATTTTCTACATAATCTTCAAGACTTGAGTCTTGTTTATTCATAGTTTAGTGTCTCCATGTGTTCTTTCATTTTTTCTTCTATTTTTTGGCGTTCTTGTTGGAGTTTTTTCAATTTCTTTAGTTCTTTGCTTACGTTTATTGGTTCTTCTGGTTTTGTTGTGTCTATGTATAGGGCTATGTTTAGGTTGTAGTCGTTTTCTTTGATTTCTTGTAGTTCTACGACTCTGGAGACTTTTTCCTCTGTTTTCCAGTTGCGGTATTTCTTTAAGATTTCTTTGATTCCTTCTTTGGTTAGGCGGTTTTGGTTGCTGAGTTCTTTGTAGTAATCTTCTTCTGCTGCGTGGATGAATTGGACCTGTCCTTTTCGTTCGTCTGGTTTTTCTTTGTTTATTACTAGGATTCCTGATGGGATTGAGTTGTTTTGGAAGAGGTTTTTTGGTAGGCCGATTACTGCTTCTACTAAATCGTTTTCAAGCATTGGTTTTCTAAACTTTGATTCGTGTTTTCTGAAGAGGACTCCGTGTGGGATTACGCATGCCATTTTCCCGTTTTCTTTGAGTGATGCTATCATGTGTTGGATGAATGCGTAGTCTGCTCGGTCTTTTCTTGCCCATCCCCATTCGAATCGGTTGTATTCATCGTCTTTGCATTTATCTTTTTTCCAATTGGATGAAAATGGGGGGTTGGCTAATACGTAGTCGAATTTTTCTAGGTCTCCGTTTTCTGTGAATTGTGGGTTTGCTAATGTGTCTTCTCTTGCTATTTCTCCGTTGAGATTATGTAGGAAGAGGTTCATTCTTGCTATTGGTGCGATTCCTGGGTTGCTTTCTTGTCCTTTTAGTATTAGGTCGGTTTTTGGGTTGTGATTATCTTTGTTTCGGTAATGTTCTGCCATTTCTACTAGCATGCCTGCGGATCCTACTGTTGGGTCATATATTTTTGCTTCTTTTTGAGGGTTTAGTATTTGAACCATTAGGTTTACGATTTCTCTTGGTGTGAAGAATTGTCCTCCGGATTTTCCTTCTTCTTCAGCGAAATCAGATACTAGGTCCATGTAGGCTTCTCCGAGTATATCTGGTGCTACTTTTTCAAGGCTTAGACTTTTTGTGTTGAGGTGTTGGAGTAATTCTTGTAATGTGTCGTGGTCTAGAGAGTCTGATTCTACGTAGCTAACGTTGAATACGTTTCCAAGTTTTTCTGGGTTCTCTTTCTCTAGAGCTCTGAATGCATCGTCTAAGAATTCATCTACATTCTTTGTTTGTTTTAATGCTTCTTCGAAATGATATTTTTCTGGTACTTGGAAATCGTGGTAGGCTTCGTCTTTCGCTAGTTCTTCATCGTTTACTTCTTCCATTGCCTTCTGGAATCTATCTTGCCATGTATCATCTATGGCTTTATAGAAAATAAGTGGTAATATGTAGGTTTTGTAATCAGTAGGATCTACAAGATCTCTAATAATATCAGCACATTCAAACAAATGATCACGTAGCTCATCAACAGTTATAGCTTTTTTATCAGCGGACATATATCATTCAACCTCATCTAAATAATTAATTAAATCTAAAACATCAGAATTAATGTTCACTCTGGATATGGATTCTATTTCAGGAAATATATTGTATGTTGGTTGGAGAATAATTGAAAGCATTATAAGGTATTTTGATTTTTCAGAACTTTTTTGGTTTTTGTACTGAAATTCCCCGAGTTTTTGTATTACTGAGTCAGACCTAAGAAATGCTTCTCTAATGTTTTTTATATTCGCATCTTTTCTTGAATTAATAATTACTTGATATATAATTTCTAAAATCAGTTCTCTAAGTTCTGATTCTATTATTTCATTGATGTTAAGTTTTATCTGAGTTTTTATTTCATTGATTTTATTTATTTGATTTTCGTAGTCTTCTTTTTTCTCAGTTCTGGTTAGATAGTTTTCTATGTGTGTTCGATATAGTTCTAGTAGTTTTTGTTTATTTATATGGTATTCTTTGTCTTCCCTTGATAGCAGGTCTGATTTTGTTAGTTTTTTACAATTGTTTGAAACTGCTCCTTTTGAGATTGGTAGTTCAGTGACAATCTCTTTTTGTTTAGGGAATTTATCTCGGGACTCAAATTCAGCAATTATAGATAGAACCTTGAGCTGGTTTGACCCCTCTCTAATCTCCAACACATTCATTAATTAAGTTTAGTAGTACATACCCTTAAATAATTTACGGATATTAAAGTAAACCCAAATAATTTGTTTAGCAAAACTGACTCATAGATAGGGACTACATTTAAAAAATACAATAACAAAAACCCAAAGTTTAGAATGTCTGAGAAAAAATAATCTAACACTATGTATTTCATTTATAAATTCTCTCTTTTATGGACAATATAAGATATATAAATAAAAAGAGATTTTTCATCTTTACCTTTTTTAGACGATATTTGCCATAAAAATTTTAAACTTTTTTTAAAACAATTAGGGATGTGGCGACTGATTATAAAGAGGTGGTCATCAAGATATTAATTTATTTGTTCTGGAATATTATTGAAGAATTTATTTTTCGGAGCAAAAAATCAGACGATATAACTCTTGAAGAGATAATTGAAGAGAAGATTGTTATGGATTTAGGGGGGTTTTAACGTTTTTAGTGTTATTTGTTTTCTGTCTTTTTCTGCATTATTGTATATTCTCTTGGTTCTTCAAAAGTTCTGGTTCCATCGCTTCATCAGGATTATTAACAGTCTCAAAAACCTTGGAAATAGTATTATATCCTTCAAAAGCAATCCAAGAACATAAAAAACATATAAAAATCATAGACAAAACAATAAAAAAAGTATAACCAATAAAAATAAAAATAGAAAAAAGACATCTCTATCCTGATTTTATTTTGCTAAATTTTAAAAAAATAATGCAAAGGGCAGGAAATATTATTGTGATTATTTTATGTATTTAGTTGAAATAAAACAATCAGCTATTGAGAATAATGAGGATGTAAAAGAGTATGTCTACCAGAACGGAAGGACAATAAGTTTTGATTCAAAAAAAGAAACTGAAGAATTAGTAGATGAATTAACTGAAAACCAGGAAAACATTTGTTTACAAAAATCAGCCCCACAAGATAGAAATAAACTAGATGAATATATAATCCACTTTCCAAAGCAATACAAATATAAACCAAAAAAAGACAGTGGAAATGAATTCGTTTTTGAGTTAACTGGTAACCAGATAGGAGCAATAGGAGAATCAATAGTTTATGGACACTATATATTAGCACCAGCACTTAAACACTACTTATCCAAAAAACATGAATTTGAATATGATACACGAACTATAAGCGCTCCAAAGCTTTTAATCGAAGAATCATTTTATACATCCAAACTTTCCTGGATGCCAGACTTAGCATTCAAACTAACAGAAAAAAAAGGGAAGTAATAGAAGAAAAAAGAGAAGAGAAAAACCTTAACAATATTTGAAGAAACAGAAGACGGCGAAACAATAGAAAAAAAAGAAGTGATGGATATAACCGTCCCTACTAAATAAATAAAAAGGCAGAAGACCACGAAAACAAAACCTATTTATGCGAAATAAAAACAGAAAACGCCTCAATTAGAAGAAAACAACTAGAAGCTATGAAAAAACTATCCAATAAAGGATACAATGTTCTTAAAATAAGGGTAAACATACAAGAACTACCAGATGAATATAAAATGAAAATCGAAGAAGTATAGTAATAATTTCAGAAATATTTGAGAAACTTTGATCCCAAATTAGATGGTGAACTTTCTGAATCAGAGAAAATTTTGAAGTTTTTATTAATTGAATCTTATTAAAAATAACAGATTTTAAATCAATTTATAGAGTGGTTGATTCCAGTCTATAGTTATAGTGTTTTTAAAGTAACTTTATCTCCCTCTATCCTAATTTTGCCATTTATACAGAATTCCTTTGCTTCACATGAATCACTTTTCGGACAATTGCCTGTATTGGTATCTCTTTTTGTGCATCCATATTTAGATAGGTGCCAGAGAGGCTCATCCACATCAAGGGCTACCATAGATCTGTCATCTATTGACAACCCTTCAACGCTTTTAGACCAAGCTTTTCTTACATATTCAAAAATTTCTTCAATTTTGCCACTGAAAGATGCTCTCAAAACACCTGTAGCAAAGGTAGCTCTAGCAACATGCCTATCTACGGGAATCGGGACCTTTTCTAGTTTTTTAATTTTTGTTATACCTACATTATCCCTTAACATTCTGATCCAGAGAGGACCAATTTTTGGTCCTCTAAGATAGGGATAGTCGTTTCTATAGCTAGAACCTGTTTTATGTTTGTCTTTCCTCAAATGTTTCAAAATAGTCCTAGCATCCCATTCATTGCTCTTAAGAAAATTTCTGGGATCTCCTCCCCATTTTTTGTAAAAAGTTACACCTACTGTCCTCCAAATATAAAGATCTTGTTTAGGTCTTTTTGCCAATCCGTGTTTCTGCATATCCTTCTTAATCCTATCTCTCGAAACTTCATGAAGAGATTTTGGCTTGAAAAGATATCGTGTCTCAGGATCCTCATAGGTTTTTCTAGCACTGTCCCATAGCTTGTCAGCGTCACGAAGATAGTCTATCGAAACAGTAAGAGTTATAAAGAGAAGATGCTCAAGAGAGCCTTCTTTTACTTTTTTGGGGACAATATCTTCAGGCATCTCGGTTTTTCCATGAATACCAGTAGTTGAAAAAGCTGAGCAAAGAAGATCAGCAATTTCCTCCCCTCTTTTTTGATCTATTTCAATATTCATTTTCAATAAAAGTGATATAATTTTTGATTAAATACTATTTTTTATTTCATTTACCATTCCATTATAGTAGCGTCTGTTCCTTCAAAAGCATCTTTAGTTTTTCTTTTATATACTTTATTTCCCAACACATATATTTCATGGAAATCCGATAGAGGTTTATTCTCCTCAAATCTTTTTTGGTTTCTAGCTTGTTGTTTCAAAGTTGTTTCTGAAACTGGACCTGAATTTAGATCCCCGAACTTTACATCATAATTTGAGATAGGATGTTCAGGTTCTATAAAACCGTATCGTGCACTTAGAACAACCCATTTAGCATCCCCTTTATTTCCAAGTTTCTTTTTAGCACTTGAAAAAGAACTCCCTCTATAAGCATCTTTTGCGGGAACAAAACGGGGCGCATCCGGCTCTTCATCCCAAATCTTAGTTTTTGTACAGCTAACGATGTAAAGAACATCATCCGAACTTTTTTTAATGTTGGATTCCTTTTCCAATAAATTGCTTACTTCTTTTATTTTATTTCTGGCTTTTTTCTTGAATTCAGACTTTGGATATTGTTCTTCTGCCTCTTTGAAGTAAGAAAAAGCTTTATCTAGTTTACCTTCTTCCATTGCAGCTTTTCCTAAATTAAAAGCTAAGTGTCCATCATTTGGAAAGCTCTCTCGAAGCTCCTTTAAATGTTTATACGGATTATCCTTTTTCCAAGCTTTTTCTATATATTTATTAATTCTATTCCAATTTGGCATAATTAAGCCTTCTATAAAAAGTTTATAATAAATCTTTTTTATTTCAATTAACGCCCTTTGCATCCTTAGTATAATTTTATTGTATAAATCACAAAAAAATCAGAATGACAAAGATAACTCTTAATAGCCAAAGAAAGTATCTATTTGAACAACAAGAAAACAGGTACAGAATAAAACCAAAAAAAGACAAATTAATTTGGATATGGATATTTAATTTTTTTATTAAGATTTATCATTTGAACGAAAGATTTTTCTGGTTTGTTTTATAACTCCTATTTGTTGTCATGAATGGAGACAATTTAGATTTAGTTTTAAATAAAAATCATCCTCAGGATCATTTGTTGGAGTTTGCAGAAAGCTTAGATGGTGATTTAGAGATTGATTTTAAAAATCGTTTTTTGTTTATTCTTCCTGATGGGATTTCGATTAGGAATGCTAGACATTTAGTGTCTAGAGAGTATCCCTCGGCAAATGAAAAAATAAAATATACAACGTTTGAAAGAATGGCTAAGAAGATACTTAGCGAACGTGTTAGTTCGCCTAGTATTCTAGAGGGATATTATCTAAATACTCTTTTAACAAGAGCTATTAATGAACTCTCAGGGGATAATGAGAAAGCTAGGAAAATTAATGACATATTGAAAAACTTTGAAAGGTCTTCTGGTAGACCTCGAGAAAGATGTTCATTAGTTGATAATCTTTCCGCTGAGTTTAATGAATTTTTAAGAGCAGTGTATCCACCTTCAATTCATTCTGGAGACTCTGATTATTTAAGTAGATTAAAAAAGATTAATCAATCGATTGATATAGAGTACGAAAAAAACCAGAATAAAATAGCTCTAGAGTTTTATAAAAAAATAGAGGAAGAAATCAGGAGTAAGGCTGAAGAGACCTTAGGTCAAGACCGCCATTATCTTTCAAGAGCACACTTAGTTTCTGAGGCAAATGAAAAAATTAAATCTGGTGAAATTGATTTAAAAGATGTTTTTCCAAACATAAATGACATAAAGATTTCTGCTATCACTGTTTTTGATACAACCATATTCCAATTTGTTAAAACCCTGTCTAAATATTTCAATTTAGAAATAGTGGTTACTGAAGGAAGTCATGATAGAATTAAAAAAAGGTTTCAAAAAAACGATACTTTAGAACCTAATTTTTTAGATAATGATACTGGAGATGTGAATAAAGAAATCGAGAAGTGGGAGATACCTACCTCTAGGCAGGAGGTGGATTTTGTTGCCTCTTTATTGAGAAGCAGAGAAGACATGGACCCTAAGAACACAATAGTAATCGCTAGAGATACCTCTAAGTATCTTCCCTATGCCCGCAGGATCTTATCTGACTATGGATTTTCCCATCATGTCGAAACAAGAAGAAACTTATCGACCTCTATTCCGTTTAGATTAGTAAATTCTTTGTTTAACATACTTCAGGAAGATGAATGGTCAGTTGAAGATATTTCTAATCCTCTTAGACTTGGGTTCATTATAGAGATGGATAGTGGCAAGAGGCTTTTATCTGATAGGTCCTTTTTAATGGTTGAGTATTGGCTAAACCGAAAAATAGGTCGAAACAAGGAAAAAGAAACACCCCTTGGATGGATGGAGAAGTTTAGAAACAGTTCAAGCATCAGGAAATATATAAATCAATTATATAATTGGAAGAATGAGGTCACACCTGAAAATATTGATGAGAAATTAATAAAAAAACTTGACGAGTTTCAAATTAAAACTACCTACTATAGAAAGCAGCTTGGCGGGAGAAATGGTTTAGATCCAGCAACAAATAGTCGGACAAGAGTAACCGATGAACACTTAAATGCGGATGTCGAGAGAGTAATAGCTTTGATTAGGCGAGCAAATGAATTCTCTCAATACCTAGCAAATCTAGAAGATAGAGACAACAAAACTATATTTGATTTTATAAGAGCATTCTGGATAATTGGAGGAGCATCAACCTACGGTAAAAAAAGAAGAGATAAACAAGCTATAAAGTTTGTTGACGCTGCCAACTCTTACTTTTTACCTCAAGAAAACCGCATTATTTTAGGTATGAATGCCGATACATTCCCTAGAAAACCACCTGAAACATTTCTATTCTCCAAAGATTTCGTAAGAAAAATTAATAATTTCTCTGTTAACAAAGGAAATGGTGACCTATACTTCCAATCTGCTGAAACAGATTTCGAAAACGAAGAAGACTTTTTCAATGCAGCCCTTGGAAGAATAAATGAAAAAATATCAATATACCAGGTTAATCCATACTTAGACGAAAGAGGACATAGAAATAGATGGTCAATATTCTCAGACGAGGATGAAGCCATACACATAAAACCCTCCGATTTTTATTTCGAAAATAATAAAAAATGTGATATCACCCCCAGCTATGCCTACAACCAAAAATCAGCTTGGAGCAAACAAATCTCCAACTACAGATTCTCCAAAAATAATGAAAATTCTACCAGTTTTATTAACAGTCCGTATGAAAAATATAATCCACTTGAAACTCGTTTAGAAAAGTTCAAGAATAGAGTTATCAGTTCAGAAGAAACAATAAATTTGCCTGATATAAACAAAGAAGAATATCTTAAGGAATTCATTCAGGATTTTGAAAATATTAAAAAAGTACCTGCACATGAACTGGATCTTTGGAGAGAATGTGAATTAAAGCATTACTTTTATTATTTCGTTTTTTATCAGAGATATTGGAAGAAAAACCAAAACACAGATATCAAAAACATAAAGATAGGATCTAGATATTTCATACCTAATTTTTGGGATGATTTCCAAATTGGAAAAGTACCTGAGAGGCTAATGCGGTGTTATATATCCACTGATGAATGTAAATTGTTCAAAACATATATAGACAAATTCATCGAAAATGAAAAAATTTCAAATGATGAAGTTTATGATGAAAAGGCTAGAAGAGTTACTAAAAGAAATATAGTTAAACTATTGAAATTCCTAGATAATTCTAATATTGAGGTAGTTGATTTTGAAAACGAATGGACTAAGTCTAACTCTAAGGATTTTGTCAGTCCACCGAGATTAAAAGTTAGTGAAGGAAATGTTAAATACTATAATATTGCTAGATACAATACCTACATCCTGTCAGATTTAGATGAAAACTTAAAGAACTTTAAGACATTTCAACAGGCTAGATATCTTCATCATTTATTAGTTCCATCAGAAAATAACCCTAAAAAAGACACTCCTTTTTACTTTAAATTAAATTTAGATGATCATATTTCAGAATATAAGCAACGTATAAGAGTTGATAAACAGGCAACTGGTTTTAAAGATAGTGATAAATGTAAGAATTGTGTATATAACAGGTTATGTGGGTGGTGGGGTTTTGATGAATAAGGATTTGGAGATTGAACGTTTTTTTAGGGAGAATAATGAGATTAACAAACCTAATGAAGGGCAGATAGAAGTTTTAAACTCTTTATTTAAAAGGGAAAATGGGAAGGTTCTGGTTAGTGCAGGGGCTGGTACTGGAAAAACCCATACTATGGTTTATTGTATACTAGAAGCTATAATCCGTTTAAAAAAGGGAGATAAAAAGGATAAATCAGAAAATCCCTTTGATGAAATACTTGTAGTTACTTTTACTGTTGAAGCTGCTAGGGATTTGAAAACCGAAATCTTAAATGTTATTCAAAAAATTGAAAGAGAAATCAATGATTTTGAAAGTCTGTTCAATTGTAGTGCTAAGAAATTAAAAAGGCAGTTAGAAAACGAATCTTGGATTTCAACAATAGATGCTTTTACGAGGAAAATAATAGAAGGTGAACAAGTAAATGTTGGTTTAGGAGGTATAGATGAAAATCCTGATCAATATGAACTTAATCAAATTCAAGAAAAAATTGTTAATGAAATTAGAGAAGAAGTGAATCCTGAAACAATCAATTATCTTGATGATGTTTTACCAAGCACTAATTTTGAAGACGGTTGGGAAGAGGCAATATGGGAGATATTAAGGAAAGCTAGAGAGCTTAATAAAAATACTAGTGAAATTTTTAAAAAAGCATCAGACACATTGGAAACTGAATTTTTCATTGGGATAGATCCTACCAATAATATTTCTGAAGAGGATATCAGAAAAATTAACAAATATATCACTCCTCATCGAAACGAGTATATTTCTAAAGATGAATTGAAAAACTTTTATTTAGATTATAAGTTTTTTCTTGAGAAATTGAAAGAAGTCTCAATTGAAGCCGCTAAAAAATATGATAGTATAACAAAGCCGAAAGGAAAGTTAACATACGAAGATGCTAGGTATCATATAATAAACCATCTTGAAGAAGGTAACGATTCAGTTAAAGAAGGGTTTGATTATGTTTTCGTTGATGAATTTCAAGATACAAGTTATATCCAATGTGAACTTATAAAACACTTTATAAGTAAAGACACGAGAGTAGCTTTAATTGGCGATGTAAGACAGAGTATATATCAATGGAGAGATGCAGATCCTAGAATATTCTCTCAAATGCTTGGTAAAGAAAAAATAGATAGATTTGGAGTTGGAAACTTTGAAACAAAAAATTTAGAGGTTAATTATAGATCCAACCCAGATATTTTAAAATTTGTAAATAATCTATTTGGAGAACATCCAAATTCAATTTTTAATGCCCCTGCTAAAACAGGAGGAATCTCTCTACCTACAAACGACTTAAAATCGCCCAAAAAACGAAAGAACGAGGAAAAAAAGCTAGATGAATCTAAAATCCATTTATACTGTTCAGAACATACTACTACCGATAACTTCTGTCGAGATTGGGCTAATGAAATAGCAAAAACCTTATTAAAAATCAAAAAAGGAGAATTGGATTTAAAAATATATGAAGGGGGAAAAAGTGAAGGAGAAAGTTCATTTAGAAACGCAGAAATAGGTGACTGCTGGATTTTAATGCCTACGAGAACAAAATGGGATGTTCTAAAAAGAAATCTGAATGATAGAAACATAGAGTATGTTATGGTCAGAGAAGATGGTCTTTTCCAAAAGTCTCCATCTGTAGGCGTAATAATTGATATTTTAAATTGGATTAAAAATCCATATGATTTTCAAGCACTTAGCCGCATATTAAGGTCTCCTTTATTCGCTTTAGAGGATAAAAGCTTACGATTTATTGCCAAAAAAGATTTTAATTTATTTGATGTATGTAGAGAATCTCCTGATTTTCTTAATGAAAGAGATCTTTATGAATTGAACAAACTTATTGAACTTAGAGAAGAACTTAGATGGAGAAGAGAAGGCAGAAAATCAAGATTAATTGAATCAATTTTAGATTTTTCTTTTTTTGATAATGTAATTCAAATTTGGAGAGAGGGAGACCAAGAGATAGCTAATATTAGGCAGTTTCAAGAAATTATAGATGAATGGGAGGATGATAGTCTACTTTCTTACTCCGAATTTTTAGATAGAATTAATTTCTTTAGAGAAGAAGGTGGCGGCTATAACTTCGCATCATTAGCTGATCAAGAAGACAAAGATGCTGTAAAAATCACAACTGTTCATTCATCAAAAGGACTTGGATTCCCTGTGGAGTTCATATATTATCCCGAACGAAATCTGTATTGGTCTATAAGAGCACATGAAAAGTATTCAGAAGGAATCAATATCAAAAACAAGAATAATGAAGATATATTTGCTACATTTTTTATAGATCAATTCACTCCAAGTAATGCAGTGGAGCCTAAACCCAAGGCCGCAATAAGTGGAACTAAAAATGGAATTTTTGATTGGATGGTCTCCGAAGATTTTTCTGAGCAATATAGATTACTATATGTTGCTTTGACTAGAGCAAAAGACCATCTATTCATACCTAAAAAAGATGAATCCACTGATAATTCAGCAAGTTGGGAGAGGGAGTATGGCAATAGATTTGAAGAAGATTATTTCTTTCTTGAAGAGTTAGATATCGAAGAGATATATGAGACAGATGAATACAAAGAAGAAATAGAGCCTAAACTTGAGGATCCTATTAAAGAAAGGCCTAAACTAGAGAATTTCATACCTGAAGGAGTGACAGCAACACACATATATGACCTGGAAATTTGTCCACGGCTTTACCAATTTATAGAGTTAGAAAAAATCCATGGTAAAAGGGATTGTGAAGGGAAGAAAAGGACCGAAGCAACGGTATTTGGTTCATACCTACATTCAGCCCTCGAAATTAACAATTTAAAAAATAAAGAATTAAACCTAAGTTTTTTAGAAACCTACAACCGAAAAGAAGAAATAAAAAAATCTATGAAATCATTTTATAACTCTAAAGTCTATGAAGCCCTAGATATTAAAGATAAAACAATTAAGAAGGAAAAAGAACTACTCTACCCAATAAAAATCGGTGAAGATAAAATATTGGTAGAAGGTAAAGTAGATCTTATAACAGTGGACAATAAAGGAAACATCTCGATTTTTGACTACAAAACAACACCAAATAAAAAAGAATCCTACCACCAAAAACACGAAGAATATCAACTACTTACATACAAATGGCTAATCACTAATCTATATCCAAAAAACAATATAAAAAACCTTGAAATCCTTCGTTATGACTCTGAAAAGGAAAAATGGAATTCCGAAGAAGTAGAAGGAGATGTATCCGAAATTACTAAAACTTTAAAACAAAACATTCCAATCAAGACAGATAAAAATGGATTAAAAGGAAAATTTGGCAAAATAAATCATTGTGAGAAATGTAGATATAAAGGAATTTGTAGAGACCTATCTTAATTCTTTTCTATAAAATTTTATTATTTATCTAGCTATTTTGTATTTCAAAAAAACCATTTAAACCTTTAACGTGAAATAGACCAAATAAAGTAAACTATTTCAAATTTAAAAAAAATAATTATTGTTAAAATACTAATTAGTTGAATTAAATTGATTTAATGTTGATTAAGTTACCTAAATATATTTTTTTAGTATATAACCTTTCAAATAGGTATGAATTTAAATTATTAAATAAAAAGTTATTTAATTAATAGGAATCTTAAGATTTAATGTCTTATTAAATCGAGGTGGAAAGTTTGGTAAAAGACCGAGGAGCAGATCCATGTAAGGAATGGAAAACTTTTGGTATAAAAGAATTTGAAGAAAACAAAAATAAGCTAGAAGAGGAAATAAAGAATTTTATTCATATGGGAAAACAAGATCCAATTGGTATTGTGGGGCCCTACCGTTCTGGCAAGACACAGTTTTTGTATCATGCTTTTAAGAAATCTTGGGAGAATGGAATACCTGCATTCTACGTAGATCATCCTAAAGGGCTTTTAAAAAAATTTAAAAAATCTGAACTCGAGATATATGAATGGATTGACAAAAAAGCTAAAAACCAAATAGATCTTCTTAAAAATGGTAAATTTCAAGAAGTTGAATGGTTTCCAAATTTCTCTGATACTGAACTTAGAAAGTGGGCTGAAAAAAATATATCTGATTTTCCTTGGCAAAAATATAGTAAAAAAAGGGAAGAAAGATATGTTCTTATAATAGATGAGCTAGAACAGTCATATAGTTATTTTTTACAATATATCCCTACCGATGATAATACGCCAACTAGAGTTATTAACGATAAATTAACTAATTCTCTGAATATATGGGGTTTAGGGATGATTTCTGCTTATGAAATGTCAATGAGTGATGCAGAAGTAGGTAGGTTTAATGAGATAAGGATACCTACAGTTAACGCTAAAACAATAAACAAGTTTTTAATTCATGGAAATAGGGAGTATCCACCTATATCTAATCTAATTTGGTGGCTTTCTTGGGGACGAATGGGCTGGATTAATAAACATATAGATGAGGCGCCGACCAGAATTTCAGAAATACCAAAATGGGTTAAAAAAGAATCTAAAAGAGATTTTTCAAGTGGAACAAAATCAGTAAGACCTATTTGGGAAGAAGAATTAGAGCCTAAAGAAAGAGAAAGAGGTATTAGAGCTGTTTCTTTTATAAGGGAAAATGCATATGAAGGTTGGATTATTGAGGATGAGAAAGGAATAAAAATAGAAGACGCTAAGAATATTGTCCTTAGTATTATTGAGGATTATTCAGAGAAAAATAAAATTGATTCTGACCTATTAGATAGATCTGTGAAAAAATTATGTCTAGGTTTTGCAACAGGTCAACATACACACCTTCCTATTAATATACTTAATTCTCCTGAGAATGCTGAAGCATTTATAGAACTACTTAAAAACATAATTATTTCCAACGAACCTAGAACTGAAGAGCGTGCTCAAACAATTGATCAGCTAAAACAAATAAAAGGAAATGAACTTCCAGTACTATGGACACGAAAAACTGGAGATATTAAAGAGATTTCAGAAAATACCTGTTGGACTGTTGACCCATCAATTATTTATAAAACTTTTCCACCAATAGCAATAAACCCAAATAATTTAGTTAAAAAATCACGAGAAAAGCTTAATAAACAAATTGAAAGCGGAATAATAATTGAACCTGATATAGAGATACCACCTTCGATTGATATTAAAGTCAAGTTTTTTACTAACGAGAAATCATTTGAAAAAGAATGTATGCGAATTGAAAACTCCTATGACGTTACTGAATTTACAATTTTGGTGATACCGGAAGATAAAGATTGGGAATTATCAAAGAACCTTAAAGTTACTAAAGAACTTGGTAAAATATCGCTTTACAAAGAAGGAAGCACTATGTTCTGGGATTTTTTAATTAATCTTAAACACTACCTTAAAGAACTAAATGGTGTTAAATCCAATTACATAAACAACGAAACTTTAGATGTCATAAAAGAGTATGAAAAAGATAAAGAAAAATTGAATACGATAATGACTCTTTCTCCACAGGTTCTAGAAAAATCAAAATCATTAATCAAAAACTCAAAAAAACAAATCTTAAAACTATACTCAAGAAAAAATTTCCCTGGTCCTGTATGGCAAGAAGAGAAATTTGATGACTTATTTTGGACATCAGGTGAATATAAAGGTACAATTGTAGCTCTATCATATATGTTTGTTTTCTCACCTTCCCCTTATGATGGCCAATATAAGTACTCAGATTTAAGGAGAATTCTAATTGATGCTTATAAAGACAATATATTTAAACCCAAATCTAAATTTAAGCTAAAAGAATTTTTTGATAAATTGTTTAAACAAAATGGTATGTCGGATCCTTTAAAAAAATATCGTTCATATTATCTAGAAGATGGTGAGCAAAAAAAACCGATTAAAAATCTATCAAATCTATTAGATCATTTATCAAGGAACGAAGAAGATTCAATTATTAAAAAATCGAAAGATTTTGATGTAGAAAATGAGGAAATAGAGTTCTTAAGACAAGGCAATTTTACGAGAAAACATTCAAAATGTATGCTCAGAGGACTTTTTCTAACACAAATAGCACTTAATAAAGATAAGGAATATGAAAAATCTTTAAAAAGTGTATTAGATCATTTAAATAAATTAGAAACTAAAATCGAAGAAAATATAATTAATGAAATCGAAAATTGCTTACAACCCGCTTTAAAAATGCCAGAGAAAGGAAAATCAATCCAAATAAGCTATACAACTGTTGAAACTATTTTAAAACATATTAAAGATGCAAAAGAAGCTACTGAAGATTTACTTGGAAAATGTAAAGTTGATAGAAAACTTAGGCCTGTAGGATATGGATTTAGCATTATTATGGAAAGGTTCAATTGGTTAGTTGAAAACAAGCTTGATGAGATAGAAAATGAAATACATAAAATTAATTTACAAGAGATCGAAAACTTAAAAAATGAGTATTCTTCAATAAAAACCAAAATCGAAGATATGGATAATTTAGAAAAACATTCAGATAGTGATTTCAACATTAATGAAGAATACATTAAATTTAGCAGAGAGAAATTAGATTTACCTGAATATGTAAATGCTGAAGATTTAGAAGTTCCTGACCAAATCGATGAACTTAATCAATTAAATAAAAAGGCTGAATCAATTAACAAAGAGTTCTTTACTAAGTTCTCAAATAAAATAGATGAGATTGAAGAAGAAAAGGAAGAACTAGATGCGAATAGAGAAAAAGTTAAAAACAAACTAGAAAGAGTTTTTGACCAATTTATCGAATCTATGTAGAAAAGGTGAATGAAATTGTCCTCCCAATTATTAAGTAAATTGGAAGATACACGAAAAGATATCATTCAATGTAATAATAAATTAAAAGAAAAAGAAAAATGGATAGAAAATAAAGCGCTTAATAAATGGAAAAAGCTATCTGAAGATGATAAAAACATACTTCTAAAAGAAATTGAAGGTTTTAAAAGAAGAATTGAAAAAGATGATTCTACTGAAAGCATAATCGAGATAATTGACGATTTAAACGATTCTTTTAAAGAACCAATTTTAAAATCGGCTAGGAGAAAATTTAAGGAATTTATAGAATCTATTGATCTTAAGAAAAATGAAAAAGAAATGGATTATTACCGTGAGATGTTATCTCAGCAAAAAAATCTTGAAGAGAATATTAAGTATTATCAAGATAGTAAAAAGATAATAGAAGATTCGTCCGATATTGTTTTTAAGAATGCGAAAAACAAGATTTCTTCAGAAACTAAAAGAGATTGGAATTATTTGCTTGAACCAGAAAAAATTAAAAAAGATATTGAAAAGTTTATAGAAAGAGAACAAGAGCTAGAAGAAATTAAAAAAACATTAAAAAACTTGAAATATGAAAATTATGTCGATAGTTCAGTGCTTGAAGTTGAAGATTTATGGAACCTAGAAATTGAAATAAATTCAGATAAAATTGTTAATGAAAGAATCATTAAATTAGAAGAAAAATCAAATAATATTGGTGAAAAAACAGATTCAAATTTTGATTTGAATAAAATTATTTGTAATTCTATTAGCTCTATTTTAAATCATCCTCCACGACCTTTAAGTAAAGGCTTTGAGGAAGTTTATAATGAATTAAAGACTATAGAAGAAAAAATAGAGTATTTTGACCTTATAAATAACCTGAATAATTTAAAAAAGACTTCAGAAGAAATTGAAAGTTTAATTGACCTAAAAACAAATTCAGGCATAAAAGAAGGGAATATAGATACCAAAGAAACTATCGAAAAATTAAATGAGATGGAAGAAACTTTTGAGGATTTTAAGAGTAATAAAAAGAAAGAATATCATAATAAAAAATTATTGTGCAATAAATATGAATCAACCTGGGGTTTCGAAGTACCTAAAAATCTTTTTTATAGTGCAAATAGTAGTTTTGTCGAGGAAATGGAAAGCAAGCCAAGTAAAGCAATTAGAAAAATTAGAAAAATAGATGAATGGATATCTGATAAAGAGACAGAATTAAGAGAAAAAATAGGAGATGAGACACTAAGATTATGGGAAAAACTCGAGAATGGTGAACATATCCCTTTATCAGAAGTAGATTTCGAAAAATTAAAGAAACTTGACGATGCAGTTCAACTAGAAATACGATTGAAAGAATAATATGAATTAAGATGACAATTGAGATAGATAATGATTTGAACAATTTTTTGAATTCGGATTTCATTGTATTAAAGACTGAGCGTCGTGCTTGGGGAACCGAAAAAGGGGTTCCAGATTTTTTGGTATGGGTTAAATTAAAACATTTTCCAATAGGTCAACTTTTTCCCATTTTAATAGAATTGGAAACGGATTTTAATAATAGTATAAAAGACTATGAAAAATTCTCTAAAAGAAGTGATGCTTTCCAGAATAAAAATAATTATAGACCAAAAATACCTATAATTAGTAAAAAACCTATTCCAAAGGAGTATCAGACTTTCCAAATAAAATCTAAATACGAAATAAACAGCATAAAATTAAAAAGAATAATTAAAAACAGAAAAAATAATGAACGATTTTTATATAGGAAAATAGATGCATTTTATAGAAAGAAAAATAGATGTGATTTAGATATTGAGTCCAAACTAATTTCAGAAGGAATTTTAGCTTACAAATTAAACCTTCAAATTGATTTTTTTAACCGTAAAGTAAATTTTTTATTTCCCATTTTAGTATTAGATTCGGAGAAAAGTAACCCAAATAAAAATATATACCAAATACATAATTTTTTAAAAGAAATTAATTTACCTTGTATTACCGTTATAAAACATGGAAGAATTAAAAATAAATCTATAGAATTAGAAACACGTTTTGAAACTGCTAGAATCTCACATGAAAGCTTAAAAAAACATACGGATTATAATTGAAATTTAATTTCAATTTCTACCTCTATTTCTATTTCCGTTTTCTAAAAAACTTGTAAGATAAATCTATTTAACTGTAATAGATTATTTTTAAATATATTTAATCATAATAAAAGGTTCTTGATAAATTTATTAGTATTTTTATTCTTTGACTTTTGTTTGCCATATAAATGTGTTTCCGATTTTTTGTTTTGTTATTTTTTGGTTTTTTTCTAGTTTTTTTAGTTTTTTGTATGCTGTGTTGTATGAGCAGCCGACTTGTTTGGCTATTTTGTTAGTTGTTGGGTTTTCTGTGTTTTTGATTGCTTTTATGAATTTTTTTGTTGGGTATGTTTGTTTGTATTGGCCTGTTTTTTTGTCTCGTTTTTTGGTCATTGTTATTTGTTGTTTTTTTGTTGGCTTTTGTTTTTGTTGCCTATTAATCCATTAAAGATATATTTAATGGTAAGTTTTATGTGCGTTTGGAATGAATTTTTTGTGATGGCTGTTCCTGTATTAAAGTGGGCTGGTGGTAAAAGAGAAATTCTAGATGACTTAATAGCTAGATTTCCAAATAACTTCAATAGCTATCACGAAGCTTTTTTTGGTGGTGGCGCTGTTTTTTTCGAACTATCCCCTGAGGATGGAACGATCAACGATACCAACACAAGGCTCATGAATTTCTACAGACAGGTCCGTGATAACCCAAAAGAGTTAATCGAGGTTGCTAAGGGGTTTAAGCATCCTCGGTCTGACCCTGACCCTGATAGAGGTTATTCTAGTGCTAAGAATTACTATTATCAGCAGAGGGAGCTTTTTAATCGGAGGCCGAGGGGTGAGGATTTTGATCCTTTGGTTGAGGCTGCTTTATTGCTTTATTTGAATCGGACTTGTTTTAATGGTTTGTTCAGGCAGAACAGTAAGGGTGAGTTTAATGTTCCGATTGGGAGTTATAAGAACCCTGATTGGGTGAGAGAAAAAGAAGTCCTTGAAGCCAGTAAGTCTCTAAAGAACACCAAGATCTATAGCAGGGATTTTAGTTTTGTTGTTGATGTTGTTGAGGCGAGGGATATTGTTTATTTTGATCCTCCGTATGAGCCTGTTAGCGCTACTGCTAATTTTACTGATTATAGTGCGGATGGTTTTGATTTTGATGATCAGGTTCGTTTGATTGATGTTTTGCAGGAGCTTGATGAGATGGATGTGTTTGTGGTTGTTAGTAATAGTGGTGTGATGCGTGATAGGTATGAGGAGGCTGGTTTTTATGTTGATTTGAAGGGGGTTAGTCGTAGTATTAATTGTGATGCTTCTGGCCGGGGTGAGGTTGATGAGGTTATTGCTACTAATGTATCTCCGGGTGAGAGGCGGGGTCGTCGTCAGAAGAAGTTATCGGATATTTAATGTTTCTTGATTGTTGTTTGTTTCTGTGAGTTTGTGTTTTTGTATTTGTTTTTGTGTTTTGGGGGGTAGGTAGTTGTTGAAGGTTTTTGTGTAGTCTTTTGCTAGTATGTGTATTCCGATTTTTTGGGCTTCGTTTCCTAGTCTTTTGTGTAGCCATTTGTGGTATCTTTTTATTTGTTCGGCTGCTTGTTTTCCTGCTTTATCGTTTTTTAGTTCTATGACTGTGTTTGGTATTGTTCCGTCTCTGATTTGTTTTTCTGTGTAGATTGTTATATCGGCTTTATCCATCTGGCTGGGTTTGAATGGGGAGATTGGTGTTTGTCGGCATATTGCTGCGTTTTTGGGTGGTTGTAGTTTGGGTGGTAGTAGTTTTGGGTTTGCAGTTAATGCCGCTTCTAGCTGTGATTCTATTTCTGCTTCACTAGGATTATTTATTGTGTATTCTGTTTTGTAGGGGGTTGGTTTTCCGTTTATTTTTATGTTTTCGTTGTTTTGTGGGTTTCTTTTGTTTGTTGTTGGTTTTTTTAGTAGGTTTAGTAGTGTTTGGGTTTCGCCTGGTGTTATTGTGCAGAATCCCATTCCTTGTATGCTGTTTGAGGGTAGTGGGTAGGGGTATTCTCCTAGTTTGAAGTAGAGTTTGTCTGAGGTTATGTATCGGCCTTTAAGGTTTCGTTTGTCTTTGAACGTGATTATGAATGGCTGGCATCTTTCTTTGTCGTTGACTTTGAATACTCCGGGTTTGTCGGTTTCTTCGTATATTTCTCTTTTTGATTCGTCCCAGACTAGTTCTGCATTGGCTTTTCTCCCCATGGGGCTGTGTTGTCCGTTTATGTTGAACGCTCCTTTTTCTTTGGAGCCTTTTATCTGGCCGCCATAGTAGATCTTTCTTTTTAGAAAGAAGAATACGTGGTCGTTTTCACGACAGCATGCGTAGTCTCCTAAAACCCTGTAGTAGTTGCTGTATGAAGAGGGTTGTCCATCCTCGGGAGGCATATGCTGTCCATAAACTCCTTTATCAAGATATAGGTCTAGTGTTTCCTTGTCATATAGTGTTACGAATATTCCTGATTCAACCATAAACCAATATTAATAGCCTATGCAACATCAATAACCAGTAAACATAACTTTAATGGATATTTATAACAATAGAAAGAAACTAATGGATTTTTGAGTTTAAAGAAAGGGTTTTTTGACTGCTATAGTTATTTATTTATGGTTTTAGTTATGGTTAAATTTGAGCTTATTGGGTTTGACAGTTTCCAGGAGTACTTTGATGGGTTTTTTGATTGTTTGAAGAGCACTAATCATACTTTCTCTTATTTTGTAGATTGGAATAAAATCCAGCGGAAGGCTGAGAAATATGAAGACGAGATTATGTTGTTACAAGTACTGTCAAAAAAGAAAAAAGACGAACGTAAACAAAAACTACATAACTTGATAAAAAAACATCCTAAAATCACAAAAGTTATTCCATTAATTATAGCAGTCCGAGATTACAACATGAAGATTATGGATGAAAGAACCCTGGAAATAACAAGTTATAGCTTCAACGGACCTGATAAATCTAATATAATGGAGATTGTGGATTTCTGTGACAAAACCGGTATAATCGATTTATTTGATCAGATTGATAGTTTGTATGACTATATTTTTGGTTTAGAGGTTGGCTTAGATTCAAACGCCCGTAAAAACAGAAGCGGAAAAATATTCGAAGAAATAATAGAAAACGTATTAGAACAGGAACTAGATAAAGCTGGAAACTATTCATACAAAAAACAAACAACAATCAAAAAAATAGACTCAGATAAAAAATTCGATTTTATAATAAAAGAAAACGGAGAGCCAGTAGTAGCCATAGAAGCAAACTTCTACTCCAGCACAGGCAGCAAACCAATAGAAATAGCAAGATCCTACACAGACCTACACAAAAACCTAAAAAAACAAAACCTAACCCTAATCTGGATTACCGACGGAGACGCCTGGAAAAAAATGAAAAACCCACTCAAAAACTCAATGAAAGAACTAGACTACATACTAAACCTAGAACTCCTACAAAACAATCTTGTCAATATACTGCAAAAAGACCCAGAAATCCAAACAAAACAAAGATCCTTTAAAACCTAAAGATTTTAATAAAAAAATGGTATCTTTTTTAGAAATGAATTTCATATCTCACATAAAGTGTTCCTATGGCTACTAAAATGTAAATGATTAGGTCAATAAAGCCTAATAATTCTGTTTCCAATAGTGTGCCAAGCGACAACAATAACCCGATTATCCAGCCAGCCAAATATCGATACGACCAATATCGTGATTTATCTATCAAAAAAATTAACCCTATAATTGAACCTATATTAAAAATCACAAAATATATTCTCGGAATCAACCCTGATTCTATAAGCACAGTAAAAATCGATGCAATTATTACTGTTTCTATAATAGCAAGAAATCCTCTTTCTAGACCATGCTCAAATTTAGGCATATTACAAAGTATTCATTTAAAAATCAATAAAATCTCTTTAATTACACAATATTTTTAATCCTATATTTTTTCATATTTTGTCCTTATTTCTTTTGCTACTACGTCTAGATGGATTTGGGTTGTGGATAAGTAAGAATGGCCTAATATTTTCTCTGTTTCTTTTAGGTGTTTTAGATTTCTTCAGATTCTATGTATTCAATAATATTATTTAAAATATTTGCAACAGCTTTTTTTTCTTCATCCTGATTTTTAAGTTTCTGAAGGTAACCGTCTTCATGCACTAATTTGTTTCTTTTATCTCTTAGGTTTGCTGTTGGTGTTAGATGTTCTTCATCTATAAGATATAGTCTTTTACACCATTTCCTATATGTTCCTAACCCAGCTTTGTCTAAATCCACCTTTTCAATATTCTCATCAGAGAGGTTTAATTCTTTTTTGATTTTTTCTATGAGAATTCTCTCGACTCTAGTTGAAGCTAGTAATAGAGCAATTGCATACTGGTTTGCGTTTAGAAATTTTTGGATTGTGCTAGTAGAAAATTGCTTTGTCACATCGACAGAATTGGTTATCCTTATTGTTTCTGAAACTACTGTTCGTTCAAAGTTTTTCCCTTCGTTATTTTCTTTTTCTTCGCCCATCTCTAAAACCCTTTTTTTAGGATATTTTTTTACTTTTATCCCCATATCTTGCTATATTCTTTTTGTATATCTTCAGCTACTACATCTAGATATATCTGTGTTGTTGAAAGCGAAGAATGACCCAAAATTTTCTGAAGTGTCCTTAAGTCCATCCCACTTTTCAAGCAGTGGATTGCGAAGCTATGTCGCCATTTATGGGGCTTAGATATAAAATCACATTTTTCAGCGTATTTATAAACTATATTTCTCAGAGTTCTTGAAGATATATCAAATACATACTGGTTTTTGTTTAGGTTGTTGGTCCACATCTTCAATAGGTTCTTGATTTCCTGGGGTACTGGTACCACCCGGTCTTTCCCGCCTTTGCCGTTTCGTATTATTATTCTTTTTTCGTTGAATTCGAGGTCTTTTTTCTTTAGTGATGTTAGTTCGCTGCCTCTTAGGCCTGTGGTCCATAGTATTTTGAGTATTAGGTAGTCTCTTTGGTTTTCTTGGTCGGCTTTTTCTAGCATCTCGTTGATTTCCGTTTCTCTATGGTATTTCGGTAATTTTTGGTGTTGGTTTTGTGTTTTATAGCCCGTTTTACTCATTTTATTCCTCTTTTTCTTCCGTTTTTATGTAAAAACGGAAACAATAGAATCATAGAATTTAATGACATTTATAGTTATCAATATGAAATTCTACCCAAAGGATATCCTTAATCTAATTTCCATTAAATTTTGAAGGATACAAATAAAAAATTGTTTTAAAAACCTCCTTTTATGTGAAAAATATTACTCTTTTTTCTGTTTTTGTAGAAACGGAAATATATGTATACTTTTATTAAAAATGAAATAACCAATTATAAATCTAAACCATAAGTATATTTTGAAGATAGGTATTTATCTTCGTTTTTCAATCCTTGTTTTTTTGGATGACTTTTGCAACTATACACCAAGAGAAATTGTTATCGGATACCCAAACTAGTTTCAATCCTTTTTTTTTGGATTACTTTTGCAACTAGACGGACGCAAAGCCTCCAACAAACTCAAGAAATTAAAATATGGGTTTCAATCCTTGTTTTTTTGGATGACTTTTGCAACGAGGTTTTAGAAATGGTTAAACAACCAAAAACAAGCGAAAGTTTCAATCCTTGTTTTTTTGGATGACTTTTGCAACTGTAAGAACAGTACGATTAGAACTACCTGCTAAGTATTGTTTCAATCATTGTTTTTTTGGATGACTTTTGCAACTTTAGTGAAACGGAAAACTCACTACTGTACGATAGGGAAAAGTTTCAATCCTTGTTTTTTTGGATGACTTTTGCAACTAAATCGATTTAAATCGATTAATAGGTGAAATAAATGAATAGTTTCAATCCTTGTTTTTTTGGATGACTTTTGCAACGTGCAAAATATGAGCAAAAAAACTATACAGATAGATGAGTTTCAATCCTTGTTTTTTTGGATGACTTTTGCAACTTAAATCAAAAATGAGCGAAAAAACAACCATTCAAATGTTTCAATCCTTGTTTTTTTGGATGACTTTTGCAACACGATATAAATTCATTATATCCCTACACGATGTATAAATAGTTTCAATCCTTGTTTTTTTGGATGACTTTTGCAACATTATAAAGAATTATGCGGCTATATCTCCAATTACGACAAAGTTTCAATCCTTGTTTTTTTGGATGACTTTTGCAACTATTTATTTGTGATAATTATGACCGACCTTAAATACAGTTTCAATCCTTGTTTTTTTGGATGACTTTTGCAACGTGAACATGACTTTGAAATGGAAAGGAAACTTGCATGGGTGTTTCAATCCTTGTTTTTTTGGATGACTTTTGCAACGAAAAAAGAAACATATATCTGTAACGTATGTATGGCCGAACAGTTTCAATCCTTGTTTTTTTGGATGACTTTTGCAACTAAAGACCGAGTGAGTGAAAAAACCCGTATGGTAGTTGAATAGTTTCAATCCTTGTTTTTTTGGATGACTTTTGCAACTAAAATATGCTGTTCGCTCGGATAAATCAAGCGAAGAATTTAAGTTTCAATCCTTGTTTTTTTGGATGACTTTTGCAACGAAAAATGGAAATGCCAAATATGTGGTGCTGAAAACGAGTTTCAATCCTTGTTTTTTTGGATGACTTTTGCAACTACGGAAACAAGAAAATAACATTTGCACTAATAGAGGTACAGTTTCAATCCTTGTTTTTTTGGATGACTTTTGCAACTGGAATAAGTTATAGAGACAACGAGAGAGTAGATTTTGAGTTTCAATCCTTGTTTTTTTGGATGACTTTTGCAACGGGAGGAATAATTATGAAAGTTATAGGAGTTAAAGATAAGTTTCAATCCTTGTTTTTTTGGATGACTTTTGCAACTAAGGATGTAAATTTCTTTTATATACCTTTATATAGTTTCAATCCTTGTTTTTTTGGATGACTTTTGCAACGATGGTGAGGAACTCTGGGATGAGATAACTGAAAAGTTGAGTTTCAATCCTTGTTTTTTTGGATGACTTTTGCAACTAGTTAATAGGGAGACCAGGAAATTGGTTCGTTCGACAGTTTCAATCCTTGTTTTTTTGGATGACTTTTGCAACAGTTGTTTTTGTGGAATGGGTGTTTGTTTTTTTGTTGTTCTTTTTATATGTATTTGGTGTTGTAGAGATGTTGGAATTCTCTTTTTATTTAAGTTTTTGGGGTAGTTTCTACAATCTATAATATTTCGTGATGTGGTGTTTTATCTGGTTTTTTCCCTATGATTTCTCTTTTTTCTTTGCATCGTTTGCATTGGTATATGATGTGTATTGAGTCGTTTTCTTTAGTTTTGGTTTTTCTGAGATCTTTTTTTAGGTTTTTTAGGTCTTGATTTGTGAGTTCTCCTTCGAAGACGCTGTATTGGATTCTTTTTAGGCCATAGTATTTTAGGTTTTCTGCTGTTTTTGTTCTTGTTTGGTCTTTTGTGATGTCGTAGCTTATTATGGTTCTTGTTGTTTTCATGGTTATCGGTATTTGAATGCTTTGTATTTTTTGTTTGATTTTATGGTTTCTGCTAGTTCTTGTGCTTGTAGTTCAAATATATCGAGGAATGGTCTTTTTTGTTTTTTATATTTGTATTTTGTTTCCATTCTGTTGTATAATCTGTCTATGAGTTTGTTTTTGCTTTCACCGGTTATTAGGGTGCCGGATTTTGGTGTTTCTTTGAAGTCTTTTTGGTCTATATCTTTTTTATTTATCATTGTTAGTATTGTTCTGTCTACAATTATGTGTCTGAATGGTTCCATTAAGTCGTATGTTAGAGGTGTTTTTTCTCTGTATGATTTATGGTATATACCTAGGTATGGAGTTAGTTTTGCTTTGATTATTGCTTGATGGATTTTTGATTGTAGGATTGTGTATCCGTATGATAGCATTGAGTTTATTGGGTCTGTTGGAGGGTTTTTGTTTCTTTTTTTGAACTCATATTTTTGTGGGATTTTTTCTTTTAGGTTTTTGTAGTAGTAGCGGGTTGCTGTTCCTTCTAAACCAAATATGGTTTCTTTTGAGTTTGACTCCTTGGTTTTTTGGATTAATTTATCAAATTTTTCTAACTTGTTTTTTGGTGTTTTTAGTTGTAGTAATAGTCTTTTTTTGTTGTATATGGCTGAGGTTATAATTTCTTTAGATAGTTTGAGTTTCTTTTGTTTTTTTAGTGTTAGTTGTTTTTTCCATAGTGTTTTTAATGGGTTTTTATTTACGTTAATTATTCTAAAATAGCCTTTCCTTGATAGGATTAAAATATCGACATTTTGTTCTTTTAGATAGATGATTGCATCTGTTGTAATGCTGGATCTGGTTGATATAATTATTTGGTCAAGTGTCTTTGGAGAGTAAGTTTGTTCTGTTTTCTCATCTTTAATGTAAATCAGTTTTCCTTTTTTGCCTATTTTGTATCCTTTTCTGGATAAAATAAGGTTTTTTAAGGTGTTTTTATCCATTGAAAGTTATTAGTTGTTTTTTGGGTTTCTTTTTTTTATTTTTCCGTAGCCTCGGGACACTCCTTTTCCTAAGCCGGTTTTATTTGGTATTTTGAAGTTTGTTTTGAATTTGCCAGTAAATCCTACCATATCTATTCCTTTGTATCGGGTTGTTTTTTCGTAGAGATGTGTGTGGACGTAGATTTTTTTCTCTATTACTTTATTAAGTCCTTTAGCCATTGATAGGATGTTTCCGGTTAATATATTGTTTAATAACTCTTTTTTTTCCTTCCAATCTGAAGTTGATTTATATTTTTCATAGTTTTGGTTATTTAGGGCTAGCCAGGGTGTTATAAATTTATAGTATTGTTGTTCTCTGGTGACGCCGAATTCATGACTTCCAGCTCTTAATGACCATCCTTTGACTTTGTATACGTTGTCTGATAGAGTTAATGCTTGGATTGAGCCTGCCATATCTTTTACACGATTAACTCCTTCTTCGATACCTGTTATTGTTGGAACTCCTTCGAGTACTGCGTATTGTATTTTTGGATAACTATATACAAGGCCGTTTTCGGTGTGGTGATGGGTTAGGATGTCTTTATTGAATTTTTTAGCTATAAATCCTCTTAGTTCTCTCCCAGTTTCTTGAACTTTTTTTTCTGTTTCTATTTTAAGGTTGACTGTGTCTATCTTCTTCATGGTTTATTAATCCAGTTTAATGTGTTTTGATTTTTGTGAGATACTTTCAAATTGAGGTATTTCTTGTCTTAGTAGATTTTCTATTTTTTTTCTGAATTTATTGAATGTGTCTTTTGATACGCTTTTTGATCCGTGGGCTAGAATGGAATGGTTTCGGGCATTTAATATTTTTATGAATCCATGTTTTTTCAGAATTTTCTCATTATTTCCTATTTCCAGCCATTCTATTACTGTCCAGACTTTCTTTAATCCAATTTTAAGTTCTTGGTTTCGTCCCTTCCAGTTTCTTAGTATACTTAGTTGTTTTTCAGTGAAGATTTCTGGGTCAAGTTTCATGTCGGCATGGTTTAGGTTGTGTTCTTTCCATAGTTTGTGCTGACCTAACATCTCGAGGCATCGGTATAATCGGGCTACAGCGTCATCGAATTTGTTGTTTTCGTATCTTCTAAGGGAGTTTGAAAATAAATCTACAACGAGGTTTTCTCCTACTTTCGCTTCAGATTGGATATCTTCATTACATTTTTTTAGATGTTGTATATTGCCTCCAATCCTCTTTTTCCGTGTTTCTGTAAATTCGTTCTCGTTTAAGGTGTTACGTAGGATGTCAATTGATTTTTTATGTTCGAAAAGATCCCAGCAGAGATATCCTTTGGATAAGTCATTAATTTTTTTAGCTTGTTCGCTTGGAGCTCCTTCTCCAACCAGGTTTATTATTTCTTGACAGAGTTCTTGGCTAGATTTATATCTATGGTTATTAAAGTAGTCTTTAGCTTTATCTAGTTTGGTTTCGGCAACCGCTATGTTTGGGTTCATGCTGTAAACGGTTTCACAACCCTTTTTCACTATTCCATCTGAGTCTCTTTCACCAGCGATGTAAGTGAAGTTACCACATTCTTTTGTTACGGCAGCTAGAGCTAATCCAGCTGACATAGGTTTAGTTCCGAGAGTTATATTCAGGTATATTTCTTTGCTGTCATAACCTTTATCTATAATCTTTTCTATGAAATCTAGGGCGTCTTTATAGCACTGCATAATTGAATCCTTGTCAATAAATTCATATCTTTCGAATTCAATTGATTTTGATTTCTCTTCTATCGAGTCGGCCTGTTCTCTGGTGGCGGGAGTAGTCATTATTCCTACAAGATCTGGATTATGCTCCTGAATGCTTCTTAATACTACTCTATCTATTCCTTCCCTTTTTCCGACCGTTGAAATAAGTGCTCTTTTCATATTACTAAGGAATTTTATTTTAATATTTTAGCTATTCTCTCACCCTTTGAGGTTGGATACAGCCAGTTGTCTTTGATTTTAATTAGCCCTTTTTTATGAAGACGGTATAGGTAGTTGTCTGTTAGTTCGACCTCTTTTCTTTTGACTCTGGAGTCTGAGGTTAAAACTTCCTTTAATTCATCTAATGTTGAAGATGGGAATGGTATGGAAGGTATTTCAATTACCTTAAACTCTGATAGGTCGGGGAATAAAATAGGGTCGAATGTTTCTTTGTTTTCTTTATAGTAACTATCTAGATTTTGTGAATGGAAATGTTCATCTATTTTGTCTTTCTGCCTCTCTAGTTGGATGTTAAGTTTTGATATCTGTGGAGATATTACGTGGTATGCTGAATTTACGGGATTAAATTGTGAAAGCAGGTGTAGGCCGACAGCCATAGTTTTCCTACCACCAGCTACATTTAGAAATATTTTATCAGAATCATGTTTTGATTTCTGTTTATAGATTTCATCCCCTACTCTTTCAATAAACTCGAGGTTATTTTCTTCAGACTGTATATCTTTAAAGGGTAGTTCCTCCCAGTGTGAATGTATATTCCATTCAGATGAGTTTAATGCTGATATAACTAGTTCTGCATGTTTTTTAACTTCCTCTTCATCTGTAACAAATATGACCACGTCGCTTATGTATTCCTCCTTGGATTCAATTAGCCATTTAACCATCTCTGTCATTACTGGTGCAGTTGTACCCATAGCTCCAATTAAACTACATTTCATTTTAATCTCTCCAGTTTAACCCATCCAAGTTCTCCCATTGGTTCTTCAGAACCCGTATACAATTTTCTGGTTTTTGGGAAATACCTATTTAAATCTCTCTGCCAATTCCTTCCATAGTTCCCTCTCAATTGTTTCCTAACATCTTTGTCCTTGGCAGCCAGCTGGATTGTAGTTCCAAGTCTTCCTACACCGAAACCTATGTTTATAATGCAAAAATCAGTTTTAGCTTGATTTAAACTCTCCTTAATCTTTTCTAGACTATCAATCACTTTAGAAAGTTCTTTTTTATTTTTCATTGAAGAGAAAAGCTCTAGGTCTCTTTCAATCCGATCTATTGTCATTTTGTTGGAGGCTTCAAAAAGCCTTTCCAATACGTCTTGTTCCGAATAGCCTCCAAGCATTTCTTTAACGTCTCCGTTCCCCCAACGATCTTCCATTTTTCTCAATTTTTCTTCCTCAACCTCTATTTTGAATTCGAAATTTTTGTTTGGAGCTATTGTGAAGTGAAGTTCTTTCCATGGTTTTAAGTTAAAATAACCTCCTCTTTCTATGGTTGAAGTTCTGATAGGAACTATTAGGCCGGCTTTGGAGGGTTTAATCCCGTTGCTATCTGTTACTCTAATTGTTTTTAATATATCCCGTTTAGGGTTGTCTTGACCGAGCCTGAAATGCTTTTCAGGATTTCTTTCTATATTGCCTCTGCTATACCACCAATCAGATGGATTATTTACGTAATATTGGTACAAAAGTCTGGTTCTTAATGCTCCTTTCAAGCTGGATCCAGGTAAGTATACGAGATTGTTTGGTAGTAGTATATGGGGATCGACTTCGTTGTTTCTTTTGAAGATTTCTTTTGTATCTGGGTCTTGGATGGGGACTGAGTATTTCCAGTAGTCTTCATCATTTAGTATTTCATCTGGAACTAATTCTTGTATGCTTTCTTTGCCTAAACGGGATTTTATGTCTTTATAATCGAGTATTTCCCTAAAAATCTTTTTAGTGTTAAGTACAATTAGTTTATAACCAATTATAGCGGAGTTAAATCTATCTATTTCTTGAACTTCTCCTGTTCCTATTTTTACCGGGGATATTGTTTCTAATTCTAGTTTCATTTTATTCCAAATGTAAATGCATATCCGTATTGCTGTACTTCATTCTCTTCTTTGTTGACAATGGGGTTTTTGCCATAGGTATCATTTTTTCCTATCTCCGGTATTATGGAGCCTTCAGTGAGCATAAAAACTGTTTTTTTCCATGGATTGGTTAAGTTGGTGAAAGATTCCTCTACGATCCCTTTCCTCTTCTCGATTCCATAAAATGTCTTATCTTGGTTTTTTTGTAGGTATTTCCATTCTTTTTCAGTTGGAGAATATAAAGACGCTGTATAATGTAATCTGGGGTTTTCTTGAGGTTCTATAACATCGAAATCATCGATATCTTCTATATCAATCTGACCCCATCCTCTAGATACGGCTCCTCCAATCCCTCTGTCTTCTATAAAGTGTAATGCCGGTTTTATTATATCCATTATACCTTGTTCTCTCTCTTTTAATAAGAAATAGAGGCCCACGCCATCAAGATATTCATAAGAATTTCTAAAAAATAATTTACCCTCTGTCCCTTGTGTTAACCTGTTCACCGAGTTACCTACCTGTTCAAAACTCCTGTAAAACTTCTTGCTTTCCGAAGATTCTATAACCTCTTCAAGAGCTCTCTCCTTATTTAAAAAAGAATTTAGGTTTGAGGCCTCTATCCATTCAATCTTTTTTTGGTTTTTTATCTTTATTATGTCTCTAAATGTCTCCGGCTCTTCTGTTTGAATCGGTATTTTCGGTTTCGGAAGATAGTAGGCATCATGCTTCCGAGGGTATATTGAGCTGATAAGGAATGGTGGATTGCCTTCTTTAAACTGGTTTAGTAACTTGATTAACTCATTTTCGCCTTTAGTATACCTGATTCCCCAGCAGATTGCTCCGAATAGAGTGTCGCTACGAATATGAGGCGTGTTAAATTGAGATTTGGGGTTTATGTTTATGGCCTTCATTTGTTACCCAATATATTTTCTGGATTTTCTCTCAACCTCTCAATATCTAGTGATTCAATTTCCCTTAAGCTCCTATTCTCCTGGTAGTCCTTTTTAGATTTGAATTTTGCAGTTTTTTTATCAAAACTTATTTCTCCGTATCCTCTTGTACCGCTTCCACCTAAATAGGAGTCTTCCAATAAATCCATTGCTTCAAATAGGACTGGGATGAATTCAATGTCTTTATTTTCATCAGCGAGATTGTATAATCCAAATACAAATTCTGTTTGGAATTCTGAGTTTTCCGGAACCCGTTCGAAGTCCCTAGGTGTTGCCCTAGAGCTTAACCTATCAATAGTGTTTTCTTTCTTCCATTCTGTATACAGTAAATCTGTATCGATTTCCTTCCACATCTTTATGGTTTCTTCAGTTGGAAATGCATCTCTTACAATCAAGCGTGTTGGACCTATTTTATAGCCCTCATCTGAAGCTGAGCCAAAAACCCTGCATACTGGACATTTTTTAGCTTCATCCTCTCCACTGCAGGCATGTACATCTCCACTATCCATGACAAGGCCTTTTTTCCATTCAACCAGTGTACGCATCTTTCCCTTCAATGAACTTCCTGGAACATAAGGATGGTCGGAAGAGTTACGTATTACAGGCTGATCAATCCCGCCTATCTCCGTTGTCTCTTTGTTACCCCCTATCTGCAGACCTGTTTCACATACTAATTTACTATTAACATGTAGATTTCCTAAAAATTCAATATCACCCATCTTTTTCACCTTCCTGATTTCTCTGTATAATATCTATGATACCCTACAAAAGCTTCAACTAACTTGAAGAAGTTCTGAATGCTATCTTTGTTCGGCTCAACTTTATTGATGATTTTCTCTAAGTTTTCTTTTAAACCAGATAGCTCTTGTTTTCTGGCAGCAGTATATGCAAGTTGAGGTTTGATCATATGGAGTTCATTTATAGTTTCTTCAATTGCTTTTTGTTGTTTATCGGATGATCTCCATTCAACCTGAACCTTTTTTATATCATTATATATACGCCGCACCTGTGTTTTATTGCCTTTATGCCGTTTCCCCATCTTTTCAGCTATATCGTTCATATTCTCTCCGGAAATATCCCCTAGTTTATTTGAAATTATTTCTCTACTCGATTTAGATTCACTATCCCTCTCAGCTCCTCTATTCATACTTATTCTACCTCCATCTCTCTATGTTTATAACTAACAATTGAAACAGGAATACGGGCCCAAGGAACAATCTTAGGTATTTCAGTATCTAATTCTTCAAAAAGAGAGGTTTCAGTATCGATATTTCTAACCAACATCTCTTTAAAATGAGGCAGGTATCTTTTTCTTTTTATAGCTTCATTCAAAGAAACAAAAGAAGGTTCAAGATAGCCATATTCTGCTTCCTTAGAATTTTCCTTTCCTTTTTTTGTTTCTGAGCTTTTTTTGTCTTCCCTATTTCCATATCTTTCAGTGAAAGTCATATCTTTATAATTTAATATAGAATAGATAAAGGACATTGAGATCTTATCTTCTTGTAAAAGACTATATAGCCATTCTCCTTTTTCAAATAGCTCATCAAATGTATAATAAAATTCATTGGATTCTGCACCAAAATTTGACTTAGATTTCCATGGAACGGTTTCTCCAAACACTGTAATCATGTTTTTTGGAGCAATCTCATTTTCTTTAAACTTTACTTTCTTTGAGTATTCGTCTAGATAGTTACCGGATCTTTTAGAGGCTCTACCGATAGGGAATTTTTCTTTTGCGATTGATATTCCTGCTGATATAGTGATGTTCGGGTTTTCAGCAGAAAATTCATTAAACCGGTTTTTAATGTCTAAACTGCATTTCAAAATATCTTTCCAATCACCAACTATAAAGACATCATCTCCACCACTATAGTTAATATAAGCGTTGTGTTTTTTAGCTATAGCGTTCAGATGGCCTACGAAAAATTCATTAAGGTATCTTGATAGGTTGGCAAATCTTGATATCGTGTATTTATTTTTTTCACCTAATCTATCCTTAGAAGAACGCTTCAATCCGGTGGTTACTATTGCTCCAAGGTCATCCACATCCATCCTGAGATACCCGATTCTACCATGACTAGACATTTCATCAAATGATTTAACAGCTTTCTCACCGATTTCTTTAAATGGCGTTGCATTTCCAATAAACTTGAATCCAAATGAAAGCGGTATATCAAGTTTTTCTTGGTGTTCAACCACAGCTTCTTCTAAGAAATCAGTGCTGTTAACCTTAAAAACAAATGCTTCTCCACTAAAACAATTTTCAATCTGATTTAACGTGTTAAATAACTCTTGCTGGTCTTTCAGTAGGTACCAGTGTGTATTAACTTCAGGGAAACTAAGGTCCGGTTCATTATCTATCTCCCCATTTAATTTAAGTAGGTATTCAATTTTAGGTAACTTACCTCCGATTCTTTCTAACCTTTCGCAGCTACTACATTTAACTCCCTCTTTATCCATTCGGTTACCACAGACCTTGCATGGCCCACCTTTACTTCTTTCCAAAACAAAATCAGAAGCATCCAGTGAATCAATAAACTTCTTACTTTTTTTAGCCTCGATGTCATTTGAAACTTCATAAGCCAATTCAGGAAACTCTTCATGAATCTTTTTTTTATCAAACTGTTTAGCAGTTATTATTGAAGAAATATCTCCCTCAAACCTCTCAAGCAACATATTGTTAACGCTCTTTCTACATGCCCGTACTTCATCCTCAATTGAAGCGGGACCTAAAATATAGAAATGTCCACCAGAACACCACAGCTTCGATGCAATACTTAAATCCAACTCATCAACTATATAATCTGCAATAGTGTCATTCAAGATATTGACAAGAAAAGATCTGCCACGAACTCTTTTGGCAAGACCTTTCTGCGTTCCTTCTTCTTCAGGCGATTTCAAATTGTAAATAAAACTCTGTATACCGGATAGGTCCCCACCGATTATTGAAAGATTCTCCCCGTCACCTTTATAAAGACATTCAGATATAGAGCAGGTTGTCCTTAAGTGGTCAAACAAAGATATATCAGGAACGTTATAGTATGCTGCAGAAGGAATTTGAGAAGTATATTTCCTTAATATGTAATATAAAGTATTAAAAAACTGTTTATCTTTATTTGGACTGACTCTACCTAACTCTCCTTGCATAGACCGCCATAATTCTTTATACAAGCCATTTGGAGACCTTTCTAAAAAAGCCTGGTCTTTTACAGTTTTAGGATAATGATACCTGGCAGTTTTCTCAAGCTCCTTATCAACCTCTTCATCCGTTAAAGTATTCACATTACGATAACTAGTTGGAACAAGAGGCTGAAACCTAATATTCTCTTCCGGCACATAACTCTCCTTCTTAGTAACTATAAACGAGAATATAGAGCGAAGAGGCTCTTCAAAAGCATTCTTACCCTCTTCATCCGATTCTCTCTCACTAGCAGAAAGCCGATCAGCCTCAGACACCTTTAAAATCAAATCTTCAAAACCCTCAATACCCGAAGAATGATGCCCTAAAACAGCCTTAGAAACAGATCCATCAAAACCAAGATTCCTAGCAAACTCCTCCCCCAACACCGGATGATTATCCCTAGTTTCAGCTCTCCACTGGAACTTACCAATATCATGCAACAAAGAACCAAACCTTAAATCAGTAATAAACTCAGACATAAATACAGCCTATATTCTCTAAAACATTATACTTAAAATTTTTTACAAAACTAAAACCATGATATAAACTTAAAACCGAATACTAAACAAAACCAATAAAGAAAAAGGATTATTTACACTTATTACCAACTAAAGAGCCTAAAAACTACTTTCAAAAAGTTATAAAAGAAATACCATTTAAATCCTTGTTTTTTTGGATGACTTTTGCAACGAAACAGGATTTAGGGGAGTGTTGGGAGTGTCAAACTCCGTTTCAATCCTTGTTTTTTTGGATGACTTTTGCAACGAGGTGAAGAAAATGAATGTGGAAAACGAAATGGAATATAGTTTCAATCCTTGTTTTTTTGGATGACTTTTGCAACTATACCTTCAAAAAAATATCGGTACATCTCCAGCCAAATAGTTTCAATCCTTGTTTTTTTGGATGACTTTTGCAACGTTGAAGACACTGACTCCAGCGATGGAGCAACCGATATAGAACTGTTTCAATCCTTGTTTTTTTGGATGACTTTTGCAACTATACCAAAAAGATTTTACATGGTATTTGGAAACAAAAGTTTCAATCCTTGTTTTTTTGGATGACTTTTGCAACGGTTAAAAAAGGATGGATGGATACGAATATGAAGAGCTTGTTTCAATCCTTGTTTTTTTGGATGACTTTTGCAACAGGTGTTTTAAATGGAAATAGAATATGATAACGGAATAGTTTCAATCCTTGTTTTTTTGGATGACTTTTGCAACTAAAGACAAAGACAAGAGAACCCAGATAATCCAGAAACTTCAGTTTCAATCCTTGTTTTTTTGGATGACTTTTGCAACAAAATATGTATGTAACCTGTGTCGTAAAGAAAGCGAAACAGTTTCAATCCTTGTTTTTTTGGATGACTTTTGCAACCAGGGACAGCTACGATGACGTTATCAACAAATTAATCGAGTTTCAATCCTTATTTTTTTGGATGACTTTTGCAACTTATAAAGAGTTGGAACAGCATATATCAAACTATGACAAGTTTCAATCCTTGTTTTTTTGGATGACTTTTGCAACACAGCTAGCTTTCGCTAGCTTCAACGACAGTTATTCCGAGTTTCAATCCTTGTTTTTTTGGATGACTTTTGCAACACTTTATAACAGGTTGGTAAAAATGAAAAACTGGAATATCGTTTCAATCCTTGTTTTTTTGGATGACTTTTGCAACACAATCAACACAAATAGTGGGAATATCAGAGAGGTTTTGACGTTTCAATCCTTGTTTTTTTGGATGACTTTTGCAACTTGGTATACGAAAATTCTGTAATAGTGAACACATACCCGTTTCAATCCTTGTTTTTTTGGATGACTTTTGCAACTTTCTTTAGATCTATGCCAGTTCCAAAAGGGAGATAAAAGGTTTCAATCCTTGTTTTTTTGGATGACTTTTGCAACAGTTGTTTTTGTGGAATGGGTGTTTGTTTTTTTGTTGTTCTTTTTATATGTATTTGGTGTTGTAGAGATGTTGGAATTCTCTTTTTATTTAAGTTTTTGGGGTAGTTTCTACAATCTTTATTAGTTTTTTTCTATTAGGTTTAGTTCGACTATCTTTTTTTCTCGGTTTACGTAGATTTCGAGGTTATATTTGTCAGCGATTGATTCGGGGTCTAATCCCAGCATTAAAGATATATATCTGGGGAATGGAGTTCGTGGGTATGTTCGACCTCCCACTTGTACTTTATAAATCTTGTATGGGTTATTCGGTAGTGGAACCCTATCATTACTTATTTTTACCATTTTTTAATCATCTCTTAAATTTTTTTTCAATAATACATCCCATTAAAATCCAAATCTTCATCAACACAAACCTCCTCAACCCCTTCATCACAACTCCTATCATTTAACTGAGTTAATTCTGACATAGCATCATTCAAATCTTTAAGAACCTTAGCAAGATTTTTTTGAGTTTCCTTAAACTCCAAAATCTCTTCTCCCTTATCACGTTGAGAAATAAAATCAAACTGTAACTCCTCAACTAACTCACGTAGTTTAAGGTCAAGTAGTTGTTCAGTTACAATTCCCTGGGAACGTAGCGCCCGAACCAAACCGAGATCTTGAGCCAAAGTCCGAAGACCCTCAACCTCAGCCTTCATTCCTGGTAGTGGTGAGTGATCAAGCCAACCATCCGGCAAATCCTTGAGAGCTAACCTAACACCATTCCGAGTCTTAGAGAGCCGTACTTTGTCTTCTCCATAGTTGAATGCATACTCCCGTTTCTGAGTCCAACCCTCAAAACCAATATTATTTAGGGCTCCGATTTTTAGTTGGCCGTTGGACTCCAACCGCAACCTCTTCAAAAAAGAAACAAACATATTTTTAGTTCGCTCCAACACCCTTTCCTCCTCTTCCTCAAAAGGAAATACTAGGCCCTCATTAGATTCAATTGTGTTGGTGAGGTCTATTGGAGCCCTATACCGATTATCTGGCAATTTCTTAACCAAGCCAGATTTTGTGGTAACCCGGATCTCATATTCACCAAACCTAAATAAATAATCAGTACGATTATAAGGACTATCATCAACCCGATAAAAAAACTTCAGGCCCGGTAATTTATCCCGGCCATCCTCAAGTTGACTATGCAACTGGTTCAAGTTGGAGAATTTGATTAGGGCTCCATGTATCTCCAACAAAGGATTCTCCGCTGTCGCCTGCACCCCCGGTGCAAAACCATTGGTATGCGGTATATTATCGAGTAATATTTTGTATTGTACTGGTTTTGTGTTCCCGGTTCTCTCGATTATTTGGAGTTTTTCCAGTTTCTGTGCACTCCGATAAACACCAGAAATTGTTAAATTCAATTGGTTTGCTATTTGGGTGAGATAATAACCTTGATTTAATAGGTAGAGGAGTTTGCGGTCTGTTTGGTTTAGGTTGTATAGTTGGAGTCTGGTTTGTTTGTTTTGGTTGTTTTTTGTGTGGTTAGGGGGCTGTCTTGACAGGTTTTTCACCCCCAATTCAAGTTAGACCAAAAAACTGTTTTAATAGCTTTTTTGTTTGTTTCTTGGTTTTTGTGGTGTTTTTGTTTCAAGTTAGTGGGGTGTTTTTCTAGGTGTTTTTGGGTGGGGGGTGTCATTGAATTCAAGTTAGGTTTGAAATTTTTTTGTTGTTGGGTCATTTTTCTTGCATTTTTTGTCTGATTTTTTGTTCTTCTTGTTTTCTGTGTTGTTTTGTTTTTGGTGTGGCTGGGTATTTTCCTTGTTGTTGTAGTTTTTGTCTTGTTCTTCTGATGGATTCGAGTGCTGGCATTTCCTGTAATTCTTTTTGGCCGATTGTGATCTGGTAGTAATCATGTGTGTAGTTGTATTTTGCGTATCCGAGTTTTTCTAATACCAGTAATGTTAGGTAGGTGTCGTTGTTTCTGGCTTTTTGGTTGTTTTGGAGTGTTTGTTCGACTGTTGCTCGGACTGTTTGGAGGTCTTGGTTCATTTTTTGTCTCTTTTTTTGTTTCTCATGTTTGGTTCTGTGAGTTTGCGGCCCTCTAATATCTTGGCGATTTTTGGTTGTTCGAGGAGGCATGTGTGTCTTGTTTCTCCGAATGATTGGTAGATTGCTTTTCCCATGTTTAGCCTCGGGTTTTGGTTTTTTGTTTTTGGTTTTTGGTTGGGTTTTTGATTGTTTGTGGTTGGTTGAGTATTTGGTGTTTTTTGTCTTGTGCTTCTGCTAGTAGTAGTGCTGATTTTAGTTTTTTTAGTGTGTCTTGGCCGTGTTTTAGGTAGTGTTTGTGTGCTTCTTGGTCTATTTTCATTTTTTGTCTCCTTGTTGTTCTATGTGTTTTCGGACTGCGTGGCGTATTAGTTCTGATCTGCTTGTGTATTCTGTTTCGATTTGTTGGATTTGTTGTATGAGTTGTTTTGGGAATTTTACGTTGATTTGTTTTGTTTCCATACCTTTTTGTATAACCATATTTATACAACCTCTATAGGTATGGTGTGCCCAAACAATATATAAACATTTCTATACCACTGTTATACAAACATAAATGAAAACCCTTAACCATAGTAAAACCATAGTATAACACAATGACAAAAAACAAAGGACAACAAATCAACGTAAGATTCAACCAATACACAATAGAAAAAATAGAAAAACTAATACAACAAGGAAAATTCCCAAACAAAAGCGAACTAATAAGAACAGCCGTACAACGACTAATAACAGAACAAGAACTACAAACAAAACACCAAAACAAAACAAAAGAATAACACAACAAAAAATAAAGCAAAAATCAAAAAACCTAAATAATTTTTCTAGAAAATTCAATAAACAGTATGGACCTCATAACATCACCTATAATTGGCAACACACTCCAACCATATGATTTAGTAGGTGTGATGCTTTTTTTCATAATATTAATCATAGTTGTAGCATTACTTGTACTCCTTAAAGAACCCCTTCGATGGTTGAAAAATAGATAACACACTAATTTTTTGGGTAAAATCAATTTCTATCTTTTTAAAGAACCACAAAAATAAAAATCTAGAACTAATAAAAAATCCAATTAAAACCCAAATCTGTATGGCTAACCGATATCTAAAATGGAGATTTACCTAAATCCAATGATGTTAGATTTTGTAGGTTCAATCGGTTTTATATGAAAGTTCTCTATCTTTATAGGAACCTATAAACTTGATGAAGTTTTAGTTATTTTTTATGGCTGAGATATATGGAATTCCCGAGAGCGAAAAAGAAATACTTCAAAAATCCCCTAGCTGTGTTGCGAATTTTGAAGATATCGGCCGTATCCATAACCAAGTGAATGAAAAGCTTGAAAAAAGGAAAGAAAAATTTCAAAATAAATTGCCTGAAGAAATAAAGAAAGAGCAAAAAACTTTAAAGGAAATTAAGAAATCCATCGAAAAAACAAGACATGAACATGAAAACAAAATAAGTCAAATCAAAAGCGAAATCAAACAAAAAAAGAACAACAAAAAATGGCTATCCATAATACCAAGCTACATAAAAATAATCCACCAAAAATACATATCAAAACCTCTAAACATTCACAAATACCAAAAATCAATGACTAAACAACGAAAAAAACTCAAAACACTAAAAGAAAACCCCGAACAAATCTTCAAAAAACAAGAAAACAAACTAATTGAAAAAACTAGAGAACTAAAAGAACTTAAAAGCAACCCCTTCTATAAAGGAGCTTATGGCGAAATAAAAACCCTCAAGGAACTATCAAAACTCAACAATAAATATAAGGTTCTATGTGGACTTAACATCGAACTAGACCACTATATAAAATACAACGGAAAACATAACCTAAAATCCGCACAAATGGATTTCGTAGTAGTCTCTCAGAAAGGAATATTCCTAATCGAAGTAAAAAACTGGAGCAACCAATACCTCAACAAAAACAAAGGAATAACCCCTCATGAACAACTTGACAGAGCAGGAAAAACACTGTACATATACCTAAACTCCCAATTAAACCAAAACAACACAAACATAGACACTAAAAAAAATATAGATTTGAATGGAAAAAACCTAACCAAAATACTCGTCCCAATCCAAAACAACATGAACTACAACAAAAACTACAAATACGTATTTGTAAAAAACCTAACACAACTAAACAACTTCATAACAAACAGAAAAACAGTATACAGCCAAAAAGAAACAAAAATAATAACAAACGCCCTAAAAAACCACATAACAAAAAAATAAAGAAAATAAAGGCGAGTTGGATGTTTTATGTAAATTTTACTTTGTTTGGTTCTTAAAATTTACATATCTCAGTTTTTTTGTTTAAAAGAAAAAAATATAAATAGTATTAAATTATAGCTCTTGTTAGTTAGAAATAGAAGAATAAGAACCTGACAAATCGCTCTCGGCCAGGGCTTAAACATTAAGGTTCATATCTCTCATTATATATCCAAAAACGTATATACATCCTAAAGACTACCGAGTAAAAAAAGCTAATAAAACCAGAAAAAAACTTCTATGGATCTACTTTATTTTCATATTTCTTCTCCTTTTTTTCTGTTATCTTTTTATTTTTGATTTATATTTTCATTACTTATCATTATTTTGTAACCAGCGAGCATTAAACCAAAACCGACAATGAGAAGAATTACACTAGCCAACAAATATGCTGTTTGAACAGTTGCAGAGGTAATGCCGCCTATTTCGGTAAAACCGAATATGCCGAAAATTATAAAAAAGATACCTATGATTAAAATAGCTATACCTTTGAATGTTGATTTTATAGCTCCCATAACATTTAAAAATTTCTTAAAAGGACTAGTTATAACTTTCGGAGAAAAGGTTTTTTGGAGTTGTTGTTTTTTATTCCCATATTTTTCTTTGTTTATGGAGGAGATTTTGGATACTGGGTTGTTAGGTTGTTGGTCCATCCAATGGGTTTTTGATTTTTTGGGTTCTGTCGTGTTTTTTGTCGCTTTTTTCATGTAATGTTTCGATAAAATTTTGTAGGGTTTTAGGTGGAGTATGGCTGTGGAGTTTGGGGAATTGATTTTGCCAACTAATTTGATTTTTTCTCTGAACTTTTCTTATCTTTTTCTTGCTGTCCGAACGTTTCTAGGTGATCTTTTGAGGCGAACTTCTCGTTTATTTCTCTTTCTCTTGGTCTTCCTTTGGCTTCTCTTTCGGAGGAGGTGATGAAGAAATAGAGCGTCGAACCGATTACGCTTCCAAGAACAATTCCGAATATGAATACGCCGGCGAGAGGTTCTAGAGGTCCTGCAATTCTCTGGAAAAATTCATTCCAGGTGGTGGCATGTTCAGGGTGGATATAGACCTTACCTATCCAGGCCCCTATGAATACCATTATTAGCCATATGTATATCCTCTTTAGCCTTCTTTTCATAGCTTCTTGCCATGTGATTTTATAGTGTGGGAATCTGAAGTCTTCCGAAAGTGCTTTGGTCCATCTCTCGTCTATGTCATTTTCTCGGTCGAAGAACTTTGAGAGGAACGTCTCCTCTAGCGCTCTGACTCTCCCTCTCCACTTGTCGAAATTTCTGTATCTCCTGGCCTCAGTGAAAAGCATTATGTATATAAGAAAGAGGCCTGCTAGAACGGCCCAGTGTGGGACGTTAGGGTTGGCGAGGGCAAAAGTTATTATACCGGAGGTGATCACTATTGCCCAGTTTGTGGTTTTGTCCATCCGTTGTCTCCAGCTATTGGTTCTTTGGAGCTCTCCACGGTAGACATGCATTATGACGTTCGTGTCCAGAGAATCCAGTTTTTCCCAATCCATCCTTATTTCCTCTTTATCTAAAGAGATAAATTTTTTTGACTGCAGAAACTTCTCTAACACTCTTCATTTTAATGTATTCATATCTTTCTTTTCTCCAGTTCATCTATCTCAACCTATATATCGCCGTAATCCCTTTTTTATTTATTAAACTCGTTTTATTCTCTTTTTTATCCTCTATCTTACCTTTTATTTGTTCTAGATTACTTCCCACATCTTAAATATGTATTAATTTATGGTATTTATTTGTTGTTTTGTCTTGAACATATTCTAGAGTAGTCGCAATATCTACATTTCCATTGGTTTTCTCTATCTACAGGTTTAGGTTTTCTTTCATCTTTCCAATACTATGAAATGAACTCTAAACTCCTTTTTTTCAAATTTGATTTCTTTTTTTATCGATAAGTTCTTCGGATTCCAGATGTATATATCAGATTCTGATTGTTTCAGAGAATGTTGTAAAGAATGTGGCATTAATCGAAAAATAGTTTAACTGGCTCTTCTATTTGGTTAGCTTGGATTTCAAGCGAGGTGTTTTCCCTAAGTTCACTGCAGAAATCACTGGTATCTTCTCTTGGTTAAGGTGATATGAATCAATAATCTATTTGTAACTGAATCTAGTGTTTATTATGTTGCTTAGTACTTTCAATTGACATCCTCCCCGCGCTAAAGCATGGGGATTTCCCCCCCCAAACTTTCTTAATATTGGTTGTATTTTTTTTCGGGTGAGGTATTGAGCTATTTCGGTGTCTATCCCAACTTTTGCTCCTGTTGATTAGATTTTCTGGTCTTTCAGTAGGTTTAGGTTTTGTTTTTTTGGGTAATGTTCAGGTTTATCCATAAGGTTGATTTTTAATGTATTATTCTACCTAAAAAGGCTGTTTATTTACATCAATAGTTAGTTCTTAGTTTGCTTTAGTAAAGTATTGGAGAGGTGAGATGGGTTAGATTGGGGTTTGGTTGGTTTGTTGTTTCTTTATTGGTCAATTGGAGATATTATTTAATTTACTATTTTCTTAAAAAGAGGTTTAGAGTGTATATTTTTTTATTTAAAGTTTTATTTGGAATTTAAATGTTGGTTTATGTTAATGTTTTATATTGTTATAGTAGGGTTGATTGTTTTTTTTTGGTTAGTTGGGTGTTTGATAGTTTTAGGTTTATTTAGAGGTTCTTTATAAGCGAACTATTTTTGTTAAATAATTAAAAAAGGGTTGGAGGAGAGTTTTTTATTTTTCTCTCTCGTCTAGTAGTTTGAAGAATACTGAGGTCATTGCTTCTCTTTCTTCTTCAGATGCAACGTTCCAGAGGTCTTTCATTAATTGTTCTTCTGGAGTGGAGGCACATACGCTTTTTGAAAGGTGGTCTGCAAGTCTTTTACCTACTTTCTGAATTCTTTCTTCGGACATACCGAGTTTTTCAGCTGTTTTAACGCCTTTCCGGAGCCTATCGAGCCAAGCATCCCAATCTTCAGTTAGATCCATAGATTTAATACATGCATCTTCTTCTTTTTTTAAACTCATAGTACTTACAAATTGATAAGTTATAATTTATATAATTAACGTAAATTTCTTAAAATATTTAGTAGTTTTAATTATTTTTTAGTTGGCATTATCTTCTAAATCTTTTTTTTTAAAAAAGTTTGTATGTTTTGAAGTGGTTAAGGAGATTAGGTGTCCTCTAAGGTCTTAGGTCATTGGGTCCCTATCACTTCTTTTATTTTTTTGGTCTCGGTTTATAGATGATGCAGATGGATGTTGTGGGGTCACGGTTTTCTTTTTGTTGTAGGTTTCGAGGTAATTTAAAAATCTTTCTTGAGATAGAAGAGGATGGTGTAATTGTTTAGAGTTTTTAGAACATCTTTTAGTGTTATTAATTCGGATAGAGCCTTTTTTATCGAGATTTGTAGTCCAATGACCCCTTTACTTTATCGTTCTGAGTCTGTTTTTCCGAGCCTTAAGAACTTGGGGGCGTTACTCGAAACTCTGAAAAGACATTTATCGTTATTTATTTTAATAGTTGGATTTATTTTTTTGTGTTTTTTGTTATTTAGTTGTATTTTTGTATTTAGTTGTTTGGTTTTTATAGTTGGTTTATTTTTGTCTAATTGGATAAATATAAGTATTGATGTCTTAATAATTAGTGTTAAAGGGGGAAATTGCTAGAATGTATTTTAATAAAACGAGATTGTTTTCTATTGCAATCACTGCACTACTGGTTTGTGCTGCTTTCGGCGCAATAGGTGGATCAGTGATGGCAGAAAACAATGAAGAAGAACTTGAGTTAGAGTTAGAGATAATAACAGAGAAAGTTGACCGGCTTGTTAATGAAGATATTGATTTTCAGGTGACTGCTGATGATGAAGGTGTTGAAGATGTTACTATTTCTTATAACGATGAGGAAGTTGTTACCGATGCAGGTGGTAATGCAACATTAACATTTGATGAAGCAGGGACTTGGACATTAACTGCAGAGAAAGAAAATTATGTAAATGACTCTGTAGAATTAACGGTCTGGACAAACTCAACCGAAATGGATCTTGATTTAGAAGTGCTTACCGATCAAGATGATTGGGTTGAAGGAGAGGAATTAACTTTCCATGTTACCGCTGATAATGAATCAGTTGAAAACGCAACTGTCTCGTTTAACGATCAACAGGCTGTTACCGATGCAGGTGGTAATGCAACATTAACATTTGATGAAGCAGGAACATTTGAAGTGACAGCGGAGAAAGACGATGAAACGGTGGATAATGAGCTTTTTGTTTATAATGATGCCACGGTTGAAGTAGAAATTGAAGAAACACCTGGATTTACAGTTATCCTTGCATTGATTGCTTTAGTTGGTGCTTTGGCAGCGGTACTGATAGTTAGAAACCGAACGCGAAGTTGAATAAAAAATTAGGTTAAGGTTTAGATGGGTCTTTTTTTATGGGCCCAAAACAACCTTCCTTTATTTTTTTGTTTTCTGGTTTATTCTGTTCTTAGTGCTATTATTGGGTCTACTTTTGCTGCTCTCCATGCTGGATATAGTCCTGAGGCTATTCCAACTGCTATACCTACTATGACTGCTATTGTTATCCAGTCAAGTGGGTATACCATCGGCCATCCCATCAGGTTTGTTCCAAGCCATCCTACTCCAAGGCCTAGTGCTACGCCTACTGCTGCTCCTACTATTCCTAGTATTGTTGATTCAACTAGGAATAATTGAATTATGTCTCTGTTTTTTGCTCCAACTGCTTTCATTATTCCTATTTCTCTTGTTCTTTCTACTACGCTGACTATCATGATGTTGGCGATTCCTATTGCTCCTACTACTAGTGCTATTCCGGCTATTCCTACTACGAATATGGTTACTTGGTCTATTATATCTACAATCTGTGCTATCAAGTCATCTAGTGTCTGTACGACTATTTTTTCGTCTTCGCCTTTTAGTTGGCTTGCATCGGATTCCATTGTTAAGTATTGTGTGACTGAGTCTTTTACAGTTGGTAGTTCTTCTATTGAGGTTGCTCCGATCCATATGAATGGGTATGCCAGGTCGTTTGTTCCTCTTGGGGTTTCAACAGAGATTGAGTAGTGTGGGTCGATTGGTACGTATATGGCTGGTGGAACTCCCATGAAGTCCTCTTCTATTATTCCTGTTATGTTGAGGGTTGTTGTTCCTCTGTCTGTTGTATATGATATTGTGTCTCCTACTTTTATTTCTCCATAGTAGTTGAATAGTTGGTTGTTTATTACGGCTTGGTTGGTTGCTTGTTGGAATGATTCACCTTCGATGAAGTTTTCATATGTGAACATTTCTGGTGTTGTTGCTTGGACCTGTATGGTTCCGGTCATTTTTTTATCGCCATATGAGGTTTGTATTGCCGGTATTATTCCCCATGGGGCTGCGAAATCAACTCCCTGTATTGCTTCTATCTGGTTTATGTCGTGTTCTGTGTATATTGGAGAGGTTCCGTACATTATTCCAAATCCGCCTGGCACTGGAATTTCTGTTTGAACTAGTAATGTTGGTGCATCGCTATATAATTCGTCGAACTCTCCTGTTATGCTGTCTGAGAACCCTCCTCCGAGCACCATAAATGTGATTACGGCTCCGATACCGATTATGACTCCGAGTGATGTTAGGGTTGAACGGAGTTTGTGGGAGCCGATTGTACGGATGCTTATTTTCAATGCTTCTAGAGGTCTCACTTGGCTTCACCTTTCACTTCTATTGACTCAATTTTTCCATCAACCATATGTATGGTTCTTTCAGCGTGTTCTGCGATTTCTTTTTCGTGTGTTACTAATAGTATGGTTCTTCCTTCTTTATGCAGTTCTTTAAATAGGTTCATTATGGAGTTTCCGGTGGTTGTGTCTAGGTTTCCGGTTGGTTCGTCTGCCAGGATTAATGTTGGATCGTTTATTAAGGCTCGAGCTATGGCTACTCTCTGTCTTTGTCCACCTGAAAGTTGGTTTGGCCTGTGGTCTGCTCTTGTTTCTAGTCCAACAGTCTTTAGTAGTTTCTTTATCTTTTTGTCGTTGGTTTTAAGAGGATTTTTTGTGAATTGTGTTGGTAGTGTGATGTTTTCTGCTGCTGTTAGTCTTGGCATCAAGTTGAATGTCTGGAAAACAAAACCGATGTTTTTGCTTCTTATTTTCGATCTTTGTTTAGAGTTGGTTTTACTGATGTCTTCTCCATCTATTATGAGTTCTCCACTGTCAGGTGTATCTAGACATCCTAAAACGTTTAATAGAGTACTTTTTCCAGAACCACTTGGACCCATTACAGCTGTATATGAGCCTTTTGGTAGTTCGAGAGAAACTCCATCAAGTGCATGTACAGGTTCTCCCAGATAATATGTCTTACGTAGGTTATCTGCAGTTACAGCTAATTGTTTTTGTATATTTACCTGATTCATTAAATTCTCCTTTTCAATCTATTGGTTATTGCAAAACGAATCCAACCTATATCCATTCATTATAGAAAACAACTTCTATAAATCTATAAAGACTATTTAAAACAGTTCGAAATCGTTAATTATCTTTATAAATTATTTAAATAACTTAATAAAGAACATTACACTATATGGATTAGTTAAATATAAATATATCGATTATAAGACATTTATAACAATTCAATAAACCTATAAATAAATAAAAATACCTTAAAACCTATATAAAAGAATTTAAATAACTTAATATTAATAAATAATTTATCTAAAAAATAGAATCATTAATTTACAATTAAACTACGTTTTACTTATTCACAATATCTCGTTCCTTTACACACCAAAAAAAAAGGGTTTTGACCTCGATTTTGAATTAAAAAAACAATATTCAAACATAAAACAGATAAACTCTAAAAAAAATAACAATAAATAATTCAGTAATTATTTAATTGGAGTAATTGCTTAGCTTTATATATAAAAATAAGAAACTTAAAATAAGAGATTTAATGTTGTGGTTTATAAAAAAATGGGGTTTTTAGGTTGTGTTTAAAGCATAAATCTGTAGAGGAGTATATCTCTATTTATTGTAGTGAACTTGGGTTGTCTGATAAAATTAAGGGTAGGTGTCTTGAGGTTTATTCTAGTGCAGTTGATGGTGGTTTGTTTGCTTCTACTGGCCCTGCTTGCGTAGCTATCGCTGTTATTTATATGGCGGTAGATGTTTCTGGTTCTGAGTTGAGTTGTCAACGTGTTTTAGAGTTTGGTGTTGATGAAAAGAATATTCCTAGATATAGCATTGAACGGCGTTTGAGTTCTTTAAGGTCTTTGGGTTAGTTTTATTTGGTTTGGTTTATTTTTTTGGGTAGTTTTTGGCCTGATAGTGTTACCATTGGCATTCCTCCTCCTGGGTTTACGCTTCCTCCTACGAAGTATAGGTTTTGGTATTTCTGGCTTTTTTTGGGTGCTTTGAATCCTTTGTTAAGTTTTTTGTCGGATACTACTCCGTAGATTGATCCGTGGTTGGATTTGTATAGTTTTTTTATGTCTCTTGGTGTCCAGTGTTCTTCGTAGACTATGTGTTTCTGTAGGTCTTTGAGTCCCATTCTTTCTAGTTTGTTTAGGATTTTTTTCTTGAGTTGTTGGTATTCTTGGGGTGTTGGTGGGCTTTCTGTTAGGTGTGGTATGTGTGGTAGTATTTTTAGGTTGTCGTGGCCTTTTGGTGCGACTGTTGGGTCGGTTCTTTTAGGTGCTACTAGGTATATTGTGGGGTCGTCTGGTAGTTCTTGTTTTTTGAATACTTGTTGGAAGTGTTTTTCTTGGTTTTTTGAGAAAAAGAAGTTGTGGTGTTGGAGTTCTGGGTATTCTTTGTCGAGTCCTAGGTGTATTACTAAGCCACTGCATGATGCCATATATTTTTTGTCGTGTTGTTCTGCTATTTTTTTGTCTTTTGTTAGGTTTTTGTATGTTGGAACTGTCTCCATGTTTGAGATGAATATGTCTGCGGGTATTTTTTCGGAGTTATCTAGTACTGCATGTGTGATTTTGTTGTTTTTTGTTTTTAATTCCATGACTTCTATGTTTTTATGGAGCTGTATATCCTGTTTTTCTAGGAGTTTTTCTATTGCTTTAGCCAGGTTGTACATTCCTCCATCTATGTAGTGAAGACCGTATTTGTATTGGATGTGGGGTAGCATGTTGAGTACGGCGGGTGCGTGTATTGATGATGACCCTACGTATTTTATGAAGAACCCCATTATGTTTTGTAGGTATGGGTTGTCTATTCTTTTGTTTATTCCTTCTTGCATTGTGTGTAGGTAGTCGAATTTTTTGAGGGCTGTTATTCTTCCGTAATGGTTGGTTACTTCTTTCATTGTGTCGAGGCCGTGTTTGAAGTATCCTTGTTCTGCTGTTTGGTAGAGGTTTTTTGAGTATTCCATGTATTTCTGTAGTTGTTTTATGTCTTTTTGGGTTATCTCTGGGTTTTGATCCATTTTTTTGATTTGGTCGTGTAGGTCGATTGTTGTGTTGTCTTCGAAGAAACATCTCCATTGGGGGTCGAGTCTTGTTGTTGAGATGTGGTCGTATAGGTTTTCACCGGCCTTTTGGAATAGTTCTTCGAAGATCTGTGGCATGGTTAGTATGCTTGGCCCTAAATCGAATTTATATCCGTCGATTGTTTTTTGGTTTAGTTTTCCACCTATGTGGTTGTTTTTTTCATATATCTCTACTTGGTATCCATCTGTTGCGAGGGTGATGGCGGCTGAGAGGCCTCCAAGACCTGCTCCTATCACAAGGGCTTTTTCTTTCATATTAATTGCCTCTTTTTTAGTATATGGGGGGGATTAATCTGTGGCGTTTGTTTTTCCATTCTATATATCTCTGTCCTATCTCTTTTTCCATTGTTTTTTCTTCGTAATCCATTCTCCATTTAATTGTTGTTGTTATCAATATGGCTGTAATTATTAGGCCTGTTATTTGGCCGAGGATTATTGGTATGCTTATGGTTATTAATATGAGGCCTAGGTATGATGGATGTCGGATTTTTTTGTATGGGCCTTTTGTTATCAATTCTTGTTGTCTCTTGACCTTCACGGTTCGGTTGAAGTTTTTGCCTAATGTATGTAGTGACCAATATCTGATTGTTAGGCCGGCCGTGAATAGGGTTATTCCAATGTTTCTTGTTATGTTTAGGGGTTGGCCTGTTATGGTGGTGAACTCTATCATTGTTAGGGTTATTGATGTTATGATTGCGGTTATTATTGCTGTTAGGATTGAGTTGTATGATGCTTTGAATTGTTGTGGTTTTTGGTTGGGTTTTGATGGATATAACTTGAATTCGAGTAACCAAGTTGCGGTTAATATTGTTGTTATGATTGGTTGGGGTGTTGGTGTTAGTAGTTGGTTCAGTGTTGGGTCGATCATGTTTTTTTTATTAATTTTATTAGGTTGGTTATTTTTTTGATTGGGTTTATGTCTCCGTGGAGGGTTTCTATGGCTGTTTTTAATGTTTGTTTTTTGTTTTCTGTGTAGGGGAACCAGTTGAGTTCATTGCCTTTGTTTTTGTTTATCATGATTGATTTTGTGTGGCTGAATGTTTTTAGGCCTTCGGGGCCGTGGTATCTTCCTAATCCACTTTGTTTTACGCCTCCGAAGGGTAGTGTTGGGTTTCCGATGTTTTTCACTGCGTCGTTTATGTAGAGGTTTCCGGTATCTAGTTTACGGGCTATTTTCTGTGCGATGTTTTGGTTTTCTGTCCAGATGCTGGCGTTTAATCCATATTTTGTGTCGTTTGCAAGTTCGATTGCTTCGTTTATTGTGTTGTAGGTCATGATGGGCATTGTTGGTCCGAATGTTTCTTCTTGCATTATTTTCATTTTGTGGTTGGTGTTGGTGAGTATTGTTGGGGTGATGAATTGGTTTTTTCTTTCTCCCCCAACCTTTATTTCGGCGCCTTTTTCTTTTGCGTCCTTTATGTGCTCCATAACTATGTCGGCTTGTTCAGGTTTTGTCATAGGCCCTATATCTGAGTCTGAATCGATGCCTAACCTAAGTTTTTTTGTTTTTTCAATTATTTTATCTATAAACTGGTTTTTTATCTCTCTGTGTAGGTATACTCTTTCAATTGAAACACATATCTGGCCTGTGTTTGAGAAGGCTCCGTATACTGCTGCATTTGAAGCTCGTTCTATATCGGCGTCTTCACATACGATCATTGGGTCCTTGCCTCCTAGCTCTAGGGAGGTTGGGGTTAGGTTTTCTGCAGCGTTTTTTAAAACGGTTTTACCGACCTCTACGCTGCCTGTGAAGAATATTTTATTTGGATTGATTTCAACCAGTTTTTCACCGACCTCTTTACCACCCTGCAGTACGTGGACAAGGTCTTGGTCGATTTTGGATTCCTTTATCAATTTTCTTATTTCTTCTCCAACCAGTGGTGTTACTTCGGATGGTTTCAATAATACTGTGTTACCGGCCGCTAAGGCTGTTATCAATGGTATCATGGATAGTTGGAATGGATAGTTCCAGGGAGCGATAATTGACACAACGCCCATTGGGCTATATTGAACATATGATTTATTTTTACGGAAATGTATGGGGCTTTTTCTTTTCTGTTTTGAAAGAATTTTAGGGGCATTTTTGATATAATATTTATTCAAATCGAGTGTTGGTAATATATCAGCCATCAATGCCTCGTTTTCAGTTTTCCCCGTATCCAATGAGATAGTATCGGTTAAATCATCGGTTTTAGTTACAATTGTGGATTGTATTTTCTTTAATGACTCAACCCTGTCTTCAGGTGATGTCTCTCCCCACCTACCACTTGCCTTACGTGCCTTTTGATAGGCAGTCTCAATCTCTTGAGAACCAGCTGTTTCTACCTCTTTAATCACCTCACCAGTTAAGGGAGATCTTGCCTTTAAAGTCATCCTGTCCATACCTCTAAATTATATAAAACGGTTTTAGAAGATGTTTAGATAGATTATTTTTGGCCATATTTTTTGTTAATTAGGTTTGCCGTTATTCTTCCAGATTCGTATATGGTTGGTAGGCCACTTCCTGGGTTTGTTCCTCCACCAACAAGCCACATCGATTTGTATTCTTCGAAATCATTTCTTGGCCTGAATGAGAGCATCTGTTTCAGATTATGAGCTAGGTTGAATGTCGCTCCATACTCGACATTATATTCTTCCTGCCAGTCTTGGGGTGTTATGATCTTCTCGTACTGTATATGTTCTTCGATATCAAGGAGCCCAGCTTTGTTTTTCAAAAGATCCAATATCAACTCCCTATATCTAGTTTTCTCTTCTTCCCAATCTATATCGGCTTTTAAGTTTGGTATAGGGACCAATACATAAAGGGCTGAATGTCCATCTGGAGCCATTGTAGAATCTGTTTTAGATGGATTTGCAACATAAAAGGAGGGGTCTTTGGGAAGCACTTTCTGGCTTTCTATCTCTCTAAAGTTCTCTTTATAGTCTTCTGTAATGAATATGTTGTGGTGTTCAAGGTCTTCATATAGCTTATCAAGACCTAAATACATCATGTATGTAGAACAAGAGTATTTCATACCATCTATTTTTTTGTCAGTATACTTCATTCGTTCATTATTCGATAACAAGTTTTTCATAGACCAAGCAAAATCTGAATTTAAGATTACTTCATCATGTTTTTTAGTTTCTCCATCCGACAACTCAACACCCTCAACCTCACGGCCCTCAACCAAAACCCTGTCGACCGTGGTGTTCAAATGTATCTTTCCACCCATCTCCTTGAAAGCTTTAGCCATAGCTTTCGATAAATTGCATAACCCACCTTTCACGTGATGTATACCCCAATTATACTCAATATATGGTAGTATAGTAAACATAGAGGGACAGTTAAATGGAGACATCCCGAGATATTTAGATTGAAAAGTAAATGCAACCTTTATCCGATCATCTTCGAAATGTCTACCCAAATCCTCCCATAAACTGGTTGTTGGCCTTAAAACTGGAAGTAAGGACAAAACTTCTTTAGACAAAATAGATAGATGGCTTGGATAGTCCCGTTGAAGCACCGGTAAAACCCTATCCATCTTTTTCTTATTGTCTTCCATGAAACCATCAAACCCATCCCCATCAACAGGACTCATTTCCTCAATCGAATCTCTAAAATCTGTAAAGTCTTTTTGAGGCTTTAAAACATCCCCATTTGCAAAAACCAGTTGATAATATGGATCCAACTCAATTAAATCAACATAATCATGAAGATTTTTATCACACTCACCAAAAATCTCTTCAATAATAAAAGGCATCATAAAAAAGGTGGGTCCAACATCAAACCTATAGCCCTCTTCCTCAATACATGAACTTCTAGACCCAACTCTATCCATCCTTTCATAGATCTCAACATCAAACCCCTTACTAGCTAATAACATACCTGCAGAAAGTCCGCCTGGACCGGCTCCAACAATACCAATATTCATTTTCGTCTAAACCCCCAAAACTATCAATAAAAACAAAACCAAGTTACCTATCATTCTTAATTAGGTATATAAACAATATAAAACTACTGAAGTATAAAAAAACTCAGTTAATAACATACCTATTTAAAAATAAAACGATACAGAAAAATAACTATAGCTTTATTTAAGCGATGAAAGAAAGATATATTGCCAATAATACGACTGCTGCGAACACTACTTTATTCTCCCTATATATTTCTTCTCCATCAAGTCCTGCGAACGGGATCATGTTGAACAAAGCGAGCCATGCATTGATATACTGGCCGTAAGCACCAACCAGGCCTGGAATGAACAAAAAAAACGTTGCCAATCCAAGGTTGCTTAATGGGCCGGATAAACTAATATACATCTGTTGTTTCGATGTCCGGCTTCCTTTTGTATAGACTGCTCCAGGGGCGGCGAAAATAAAGCCTATAAAAGATAAAACGAAAGCAAACACTAAAAAAGATATATCAGCTTTAAAAAAAGCTTGTAGGCCAAACCTAGATGCCACTAATTTGTGTGCTATTTCGTGAACTAAAAAACCAATACCTGCAGTGAACAACGCAATTAAGATAGAAATACTATTTAAGCCACCTAATAGGTTGGCAAATGCAAGACCTAGAACTATCCATGCTATTAATAAATCCCAAAACTCCCCGTAATATGGAACACCAAGACGTTTACCAGTTCTAAAAAGATTGTTGCGAGACAAAAATATAGACCTCTACATCCAGCTATAAAAAATAAGTTATTTAGAATTCAATATCATTTAATAAATACCTTTATTTTTCTTTTTTTTTTTTCATCTTAATGGTTGAGAAGACCTTTTTCTTAATAAACTTAATCAAATAAGGTAGGAATCGCTATATACTTAATCATATGTTTTTTAATCGATGAGAGGGTTAGGTTAGTGTTTTTTTGTTTTTGGTTTTTGTTTGGTTTGGGTGTATTTTTAAAACGGGGTTGAGACCTCTTTTATTCAGAGTAGGGGTTATTTTACTTTTCCTATTTCTGTTATGGGTATTCTTGAGCGTTTTTCTATTTGTTTTTGTTTGAGTTTTGGTTTTGTTATTGCTATTACTGCTGATGTTGGTCCTGCGGATAGGTTTAGGTCGATGTCGGTGTTTTTCCATTGTATTGTGAGTTCTGTGTTTGATAGGTGGTTGTTTATCTCTTTTTTGATTCCTGGATGTCCGACGGGTATTATTTTTTTAATTGATTTGTTTTTTTGTAGTAGTTTTATGTCTTCGATTTGTGGTAGTTTCATGTTGAGTATGTCTTCGCCGACAGATGGATGTCCTATACAGAATACTTTGTCTCCTTTTTTTATTTCAGGTTGTATTAGTTGGTTTGTTTCTAGTAATCCGATTGCAGTGATTGAGACGCCTGTTTGACATGTTTTGATGTTCTCTTCGCTGTGGCCTACTACTACGTTGTTGATTCCAATTTTCTTACATTCTGTATTGACTCCTTGTATTATGTTTCGACCTGTTTCTTCCATTTCGTTGGAGAAATTGAGAAGTACTGTGGTTGGTTCTGCCGATATTGATAACATTTTTATTAATGCTGTTCTAGCTATTATGCTCCCTACAACCTCTCCGTCCACGGATACTTGGTCGTGTATTTTTGGTCCGATTCCGCCTGAGGATGAGTTGGATATTACTATGCTTATGTTAAAAGAATCTAGGTTTATGAAATGGACGTCTCTGATGTTTTCTTGGGTTATTTGGATTTCCTCTTTAGAGAGCTCCCTTATGTTTGTGAGTTTATCAAGGTCCCCTATTATTTTGAAGTATAATGTTAGGGCTTGTCGTATAATCTCCGACCTAGATAGACCGAATTTTTCTGAAAGTTCTTCTATCTGGCTATCCATCTCCATTGGTATCCGGAAATTAATTTGTTTGATAACTATCACCAAGTCTATTTAGATTTTCTTCCCTACCAAGACACCTATCTCGTTATGTATCTTGATTAGGTCTGTAACGGCATAACCAGCTTCTGTAAAGGCAATCACAAGTTCACTTACATAAGCAGGGTTATCGACTTCAGGTTTATGAAATGGATCTTCCATATCGGGTTCACTGAAAAACATTAAATCCCCTAAAACTACCTTTTCTGCCCCTATTTCCTTGAAAATTTCTATCGCTTTATGTTTTTCTTCATCCTCTACGTGATGTAAAGCGAAGTTGGAAACAACTATATCAATAGATCTAACATTAGGGGAATGAAAACTTCCAACACCAAAATCAACGTTATCTATACCCAGTTTTTTAGACTTCTCTATCGCCTTCTCCAGCATTCCCTCACTAATATCACGGCCAAAAACAAAACTAGCTTTACTAGCAAGTTTAACTGCAACCTCACCAGTTCCAGTACCAACATCCAGTACAACATCATTACTCGATGGATCTGCCTTCTCCACAACAGTCTCTAAACACCTTAAATACTCTATTTTCTGGTCATCGTCATATTCATCAGCTATTTCATCAAACCTAGATGCATGTTCTTCAATCTTTTCATTCATAACAAAAACTCCAAAAATACAAAACCAGAAACAAATACTACTAATTAATATCTTTATTCAACCAAAAAACTTCAACCACTAAGTGCTTTAGTAAATTTAGTTTTGACAAGATTGAAATAGTTTGTGCTGTATATATGGTTTATATGAGTTTGTTTGCTAGGTATTTTGTTGAAAGTGATATGTCTTTGTTTGAAGCCGGTGAAAACATCGCGCTTGAGGAGTCGGTTGGCACTTGGACTGAAGTGCATACATCAACCGATTGGATTGAGAAGGAACTTAAGGCAACTGTATCTTCAGTTGATGAAGCTAAAAACGAAGTTGTAGTTGAATTTCCTGATCTTTTGTTTGAATTTGATAATATTCCTCAGATATTAAGTATTGTTGCTGGAAATCTGTTTGGACTATCTGAGATAGATAATGTTAGGCTACAGGATATTACTTTACCTAAAAAACTATTTAAATCGTATGAAGGACCTAAATATACTATAGATGAACTTAAGGAGTTTGTTGGAGCCAAGAACCGGCCATTGGTTGGAACTATAGTTAAACCTAAAGTGGGTTTGTCTCCAACTGAAACTGCTGAAGTTAGTTACGAAGCAGCTGTTGGTGGAGTTGATTTAATCAAAGATGATGAAACACTCACAAACCAAGAGTTCTGTCCTATTGAAGACCGAGTAATAAACGTTATGGAGATGTTGGATAAAGCGAGAGATGAAACGGGTTCTAATACTTTTTATGCAGTCAATATAACTGCTGATTCAAATCAAGTTGTTGAAAGAGCGGTTAAAGCCGTTGAAAATGGAGCTAACATGGTTATGATCGATGTAATTACAACAGGATTCAGTGCATTAAGAATGGTCTCTGAAGCTGTAGATGTACCTGTACACGTCCACCGAACAATGCATGCAGCAATGACCAGGAACCCAAAACATGGAATATCCATGCTACCTATATCAAAATTGGTGCGACTTTGTGGCGGCACCCAACTACATACCGGTAGTTATCACGGAAAAATGCATGGAGATATCAAAGAAATTGATGCCTGCAGAGATGCTTTAAAAGATAATTGGCATGGCCTAAACAACGTCCTCCCAGTAGCTTCAGGCGGAATCCACCCAGAACTCGTAAAAGACAACCTAGATGGATATGGAATGAATTGCCTAGTCCAAGCAGGTGGAGGTATACATGGACATCCCGACGGAACAAAAGCAGGTGCAAAAGCAATGAGACAAGCCATAGATGCCTGGACCAAAGAAATAAACCCAAAAAAATATGCTGAAACCCATAAAGAACTTCAAACCGCATTAAAACACTGGTAACAAACCAAAACACACATAAATAATTAGTTACATAAGTTTATTGAAGTAAAATAATCCGTCCACCAGTCTGTATAGGTAATTGTTAAAGCAGACTGCCTAACCCCCTAAATAGGTACTGAAAACGGTAATGTTGTAGGAAGTGTTATTGGAACTTTAGATAGGTTGAAGAATAATTTATTTTGTTTTATTTTTGTTTTATTTTTGTTTTATTTTTGTTTGTAGTGTTTTGTTGTCTTGTTTTTTTATTGGGTATTTTTCGTTTAGACATCCTAGGCAGAGTTCATTTTGGTTTAAGTTCATTGCGTCTAGCATTTCGTTAATCTTGATGTATTTTAGTGAGTCTGCGCCTATTTTTTGTTTTATTTGTTCTGTTGTTGAGTTGTGGGCGATTAGTTGGTCTTTGTTTGCCATGTCTATTCCTAGGTGGCAGGTTGATATTATTTTGGGGGCTCCGACTCTTAGGTGGACTTTCTTGGCTCCGGCTTTTTTGAGTAGTTTTATTATTCTTTTTGATGTGGTTCCTCTGACTACGCTGTCATCTACTAATACGATTTCTTTGTCTTTTACGTTTGGTTTGACTGCGTTTAGTTTTAGTCTTACTGCGTCTTCTCTCATTCCTTGGTTTGGCATGATGAATGTTCTGCCTACATACCTGTTTTTCATTAGGCTTTCGGCGTATTTGAGGCCTGATGTTTCGGAGTATCCTATTGCGAATGTTATTCCTGAGTCTGGTACTGGGGATACTAGGTCTGCGTCTGGTACTGGGTATTTTTCTCCTAGTTTTTTGCCTATTTGTAGTCGGCATTTGTAGTTGGATTTACCGTCCATTATTGAGTCTGGTCTTGCGAAGTATACGTGTTCGAAGAAGCAGTGTGCTTTTTGTTTTTGTTTGGTTTTATATGATTTGAGGTCTTGGTTTTCTAGTACTATTATTTCTCCTGGCTCTACATCTCCGATTAGTTCTGCTTCGATTGTGTCTAGTGCTGCGCTTTCTGATGCTATTATATAGCCATTTTTGTGTTTTCCATAGCAGAGTGGTTTTATTCCATGTGGATCTCTAAGTCCTATTATCTTATCTTTTATTAGGATTGTTATTGCGTAGGATCCTTTTAATTTTTCTTTTGATCTTTCTAGTGCTGTGACGATGTCGTCTGTTTTTATTAGGTATTTTGAGATTAGGTGTGCCATTATCTCTGTGTCGTTACCGGTCGAGAAAACATGTCCATCCTCTTCGAGTTCTTGACGTATTTCTCTTGAGTTGGTTATGTGTCCGTTGTGTGCTAATGCTAGTCTTCCTTTTTGGTGTGTTACCATTAGGGGTTGACTACTTTCTATCTTAGATTCGCCTGATGTGGAGTATCTTACGTGGCCGATTCCTTTGTTTCCCTCTAGTGAGTTTAAGTCTTCTTCTGTAAAGACTTCTGGGACGAGGCCCATTCCTCTCCGTAGTTTCATTCTGTCGTTATAGGTTGCGATTCCGGCGGATTCTTGTCCTCTGTGTTGGAGTGCATAGAGTGCATAATATATTTTCAGTGGTAGGTTTTCTGTGGATGTAATTCCGACGACACCGCATTCGTCATGCATATAATCAACCAATAATTTATTATTTTTTATTTTTTCTGGCCCTTGTTGCTTCGCATTTTCTTGGATTTGCCGAAGCCACAGGATGCGCAGACTTTTTGACGCACGTGATAGGATTTATTTCCACATCTTCTACATTTTACGTGTACTTTTTTTTGCCTACCACCAAATGATGGTGTTCCTTTTCCCATTTCTTATAAACCTCCTTTATGGTGAGATATAAACAACGTTGTCTCCTCTAACAATCAGTGTATCGTGTTTTTGGGGTTCTTCATTACTGAGTTCTTCTGCATCCTTTAAAACAACGTTCATGTGGACATCGTATCCCTGTAGGGTTCCACGGAATTCCCTATTTCTTTTCAATCTAATTATCACTGGTGATCCAATCGATTCATTTAAAATATCAAGTGGCCTGTTGTCACTCAAAACATTATCCTCCATGTTTAACTAGAATTCGAAAACGTTTTTTGGTTATTTCGAATATGTTAATGATTCTAATCTCCAGTTTACTTATAAATTTCCCAACAAAACACACCAAAAACAAAACCTTAATCATTAATCATAAAAGTTATCTGGGTTTCAACAAACACAAAAAATAGCCAACTAATCTATTTTCACCAAGCTTTATCCCAAACCCTCCACCCACACCACCAAAGAATGAATAATAGATATCTTCAACAAGCTCTCCAAGTTTTTTTAAACAACCCACCCACATCCACCCTATTTCCAGAGTATGTGTTGAAAAGTAGGAGAGGTCTAACCCATCGAATATGCAATATAAAGATTGTAACCAACCAATACTTTCCAATATATACTGGATACCGGTTTTAATGGTTTAGAGGGTTGGGAATTTATGGATTCTACGAATCTTATTTATGCGGGAGGTTCTGTTAACTAGTTTATCATTTGTTTAGGTATGGCAGATTTTAATAACAATGGGGTATTAGTTTTGGTAGGTATTTTTTATGGAGATCAGTTTTTTAGGGACCGGGGGTGGCCGGTTTACAACTTTATTTCAAAAAAGATATACTGGTGGTATCCGGGTTGATGGTTTAGATAATTATATTCATATAGATCCTGGTCCAGGTGCTTTACTGCTCTCTAACAAGACTGGTCTTACTCCTGTTTTACTTAATGCTGTGGTACTTTCACACGCTCACCCTGACCATTATACGGATGTTGAGGCATTGATTGAGGCGATGACTAAGGCTGGGACTCGTGATAGAGGGGTTTTGTTAAGTAGTAGGAGCGGGGTGGAGTGTGTAGATGGTTTTGGACCTGTGATATCTAGATACCACAGGAACATGGCTGGAGATGTAAAAGTTCTTGATGATGATGTAAGTGTTGAATTGAAGAACAATGTACTTATTAAGTCATTTAGGGTGAAGCACTCCGATCCATCAAGTTGTGGAGTTGTGATTGGAACTCCTGACGGTGATATAGGTTATACAGGCGATACAACATATTTTTCAGATCTACCTAATAAACTAAGAGGTGTTCGAGTTCTAATAATGAACGTTACAAGGCCTTTAAATTCAGATATAACTTATCATTTGTCAACCAACGAGGCGATTAGACTTATTTCAAAGGTTGAACCTGAACTCGCAATTATGACTCATTTTGGATACAACATGCTTGAATCAGGTGTTGAGGAACAGGCAAGTGTTGTTGAAGGAGAAACAGGTGTAAATACAATTGCAGCAAGGGATTTCATGAAGGTGAAGGTTGAAGAAGAAATAAGGATAACTAAAAAACAAAGCAAGATACTCGATTTCAAATCTAATCTCTAAATATTATATAATTAATAAAAAAATTGATGAGGCATCCATATGATTCCAAAGGAATATGACCCAGAGACTGCTGAAAATAAATACGATTACTGGATGGATATCGGTGTATATGAATTTAAAGACCAAGGTGGAGATAAGTACATAATCGATACACCACCACCATATCCAACCGGGAATTTCCATGTTGGTAACGCCTTGAATTGGTGTTACATAGATTTTGTTGCAAGATATAAAAGGATGGCTGGTTATGACGTAATGTTCCCACAGGGATGGGACTGCCACGGCCTACCAACCGAAGTAAAGGTAGAGGAAACAAAAGACATCACAAAATCAATGGTTTCTAGGAAAAAATTCCGAGAGTACTGCATGGAGTTAACCAACAAAAACATAGGTAAAATGAAACAAACGATGAAAGACCTTGGTTTCAGTATAGACTGGAACAAGGAGTACATCACAATGAACCCTGATTATTGGGGAAACACCCAACGTTCCTTCATCGAGATGGCGGAAAAAAACTATGTATACAAAAGCGAGCATCCAGTAAACTGGTGCCCCAGATGTGAAACCGCCATAGCGTTTGCTGAAGTCGAACACGTTGATAGAGACACTCAACTAAACTACATGAAGTTCCCAATAAAAAAACAAGATAACCACCTAGAGATAGCAACCACCCGTCCTGAACTACTACCAGCATGCGTTGCAGTAGCCGTTCACCCAGAAGATGAAAGATACCAAGACATTGTTGGTTCAAAAGCAACAGTACCCTTATTCGATAACAAGGTTGAGGTAATAGCAGATGAAAACGTTGACACAGAGTTCGGTTCAGGCGCAGTCATGGTATGTACATTCGGTGACAAACAAGATGTAAGATGGTGGATGAAACACGACCTACCACTAATAAAAGCAATCGATCAAAAAGGAAAACTAACCGAAGCTGCAAACGAATTCCAAGGAATGGATGTAGATAAAGGAAGAAGAAAAATCATAGAGAAACTAAAGAAAAAAGACTACATACTCGATATAGAAGAACTAAGCCAGAGCGTAGGAGTCTGCTGGAGATGTGACACACCAATAGAGATACTCTCAGAAAACCAATGGTTCGTCAAAGTAAATCAAAACAAAATCCTAGAAAAAGCCAGAGAAATAAACTGGATACCCGAACATATGTACCTAAGGCTCAAAGACTGGGTCGAGAAAATGGAGTGGGATTGGTGTGTATCAAGACAAAGAATATTCGGAACCCCAATACCAGCTTGGCAATGCAAAAACTGCAATGAAACAATAATCGCCGAGCCAGAAGAAGTTCCAGTAAACCCAGTAGAAACACAACCCAAAAACCAATGCAGTTGCGACAACCCAGACATAGAACCAGAAAAAGATGTATTAGACACCTGGATGGACTCATCCATATCAAACCTACAGATAATCGGTTGGCCTGACAACAACTACAAAAACTATCACCCAGTACAACTAAGGCCCCAAGGACACGACATAATCCGTACATGGGCTTTCTACACAATACTTAGATCCGAAGCATTAACAGATAGAAAACCATGGGAAGACATATTAATCAACGGAATGGTCTTCGGTGAAGATGGACACAAAATGTCCAAAAGCCTAGGAAACATAGTTGCGCCAGAAGAAGTCATAGAGAAAGAAAGCGCCGACGCATTCAGATTATGGGCCGCAATAGGCGGTGCCCCCGGAAACGACATACAATTCAGATGGAAAGACGTAAAATCATCATCAAGGTTCTTACGTAAAACATGGAACGTGCTCCGATTCACACTAATAAACCTAGAGGCAGATGACCACACCACCCAACCAGAAAACTATCGATTAACAGACAAATGGATTATCAAAAAACTCAACAACACAATAAAAAAAGTAAAAGAATGCATGGATAACTACGAATTCAACACAGCCATAGAAGAAATCCGGTCATTCCTATGGAACGACCTCGCAGACCAATACCTAGAGATGGTTAAATGGCGTTTGTACAGCGAAAAAGACTACACAGCCGAATACACAATGTACCACTCAATAGACGCCGTAATAAAAATGCTAGCACCATTCGCACCCTTCTTCGCTGAAGAAGCATACCAACAATACCAAACAACATCAATACACAACCAAAAATATCCAGAGCCAATAAAAATCGATTTAAACAACCAGATAGAAACACAAGGAGAAAAACTCAAAGACATAATAAGTTCAATAAGAAGATACAAATCCGAAAACGGAATCCCATTAAACGAAGAAATCGATAGAATCGAGATATACAACTCACCAAAATACCTAAAAAACTGCCAAAAAGATATATCCAAAACAGTTTGGGCAAACGAACTCTACATAACAAACCAAAAACCAGATTTCGAGAAAAAACTAGTAGAAATAAAACCAGACATGTCTATAATAGGACCTCGATACAAAGAAAAAGCACCAAAAATAATCAAGGAAATCAAGAAAAAACCACCACAAAAAATCGAAGACAGAATAAAAAACGGAACACTAAAACTCCAAATAAACGGAGAAACCATCGAGATAAATCAAAACGCCCTAGAATTCATTAAAACACCAACATCAGAAGGAAAAGAAATAGACATACTAGAGGTTGACAGCATGACAATCGCTCTAACAAAAGAAACGAAAAACGAATAAACATTTTTCTAACAACTTTCTATCCAGACCCCCATCGGGTTCTGGATAACGATAACTATCATTTAAACTATTTATTCCAACTCAGGGCTAAAAACTCTTCTTAAAAGAAGAATAAGATATCATCAAACTATTCGTTTATTTTTTATTTTTTTATAAATCGAGTTTGTTTTTTATTTTATTGTATGTTTGTTCGGTTATTTGATCTATTTCTTGGTCAGAGTTAACTCTAATGAATCTGTTTTTTTCTTTCTCGGCAATTTGGTTGTATTTTTCAGTAACTTTATTGAGGAATTCTTCGTTTTCAAATTTAATTTGTTCGTGCTTGAGGCGTTTTACAGATGTTTCTGGATCGATGTCTAGGAGGATTGTTGCATCAGGTATTATTGTGAAGTTTTTTCGGAGGTTTTTTAGGTATTCAACTGGTTTTTCAATTTCGTTTTGAAGGGTTGTGCCCTGATATGCATAAAAACTATCGCTATATCTATCTGAAATAATTATTTTGCCTTCATTAAGTGCTGGCTGTATTGTTTCTCTAATATGATGTATGTGGTCTGCAGTGAACAAAAATGCTTCAGATAATGGATCTACCTCTCTATTTAATCCTTCTCGGACCGCATCGCCGAGCCAAGATTCGGTGGGTTCTTTTGTTAAAACAATTTGTCGACTTGTTTCCTGGTTAATGCGTTTTCCTAGTTTTTTTACTAACGAACTTTTTCCTGAACCATCTATTCCTTCAACTGTAATCAATATACCTTTCATATAACTCCCATTCTTAGTTTTTTTTAAATACCTAATTCTCGAAAGCGATAAATCATGATAGGTAGCTATTTCCCAAGGAGATATTAGTTTTTACTGAAGTTTTAATTTTAATAAACTACCTAATATTTGACTCAATTCGTTTGTGACGAGGTTCTTGCAAACAGAGTTAAATACTTTATTTTTTTAGGAAAATAGGTTTAGTGTTATCTATCTGTGTTTATTGTGTTTATTATCTCTATAATGTTTTCTGCTGTTTGTTTCACTGGTTTGGACATTTTTTTTCCTAAAACAATTTGTTGTGGCTGTATTCCAATTAAAATAGTTTCTAGGTTTTTTATTCTTTCATTCAGTATTTCAATAAATATTGGTAATGGCATTCTATGTGATGTTATTGTTGTTTTTTCGATCTCACTAGGTTTTGTTATTACTATGTCGCCTGGTTCTCCACCGAACTTAGTTGAGTCTATTAATAGTAGTAGGTCTGGTTTTTTGGTAACGATTTTTTTAATATGGTTTTCTGGGTTTTTACCACAATCAATTGTTTTGATGCGGTTTGTTTCTTTAACTTGGTTTGTGATGTAGGGGCCGACTGCGTCGTCTCCTTTTATATCGTTTCCTATACCGCATAATATGATTTTTTGTTTGTTTTCGGCTAATTGATGGATTTCGTTTTTGGGATTCATTTTTTTGGTTTGGTTTTTTAGTATTCAGAGTTTATTTCGATGTATTCTGGGGTTAGGTCGCATCCCCATCCAATTATGCTTGAATTTCCATTTTTTAGGTCTATTTTTATTTTGATTGTTTTTTTCTTTAGTTTCTGTATAATTTCTTCGGTAATGTTGGTTATGCTTCCGTTTTTAACCACTGTTTTTCCATCGATTTTTATTATAAAGTCTTTTGGATCGAATTTGGTTTTTGAACGGCCTAATGCAGCTATTATTCGTCCAAAATTAGGGTCTTCTCCATATATGGCGGTTTTAACGAGTGGTGAGTTTAATATTGTTTTTGCGGCTTTTCGGGCTTGGTTTTTGTTTTCAGCTCCATCGATGGTTAGTTCTATTAGTTTAGTAGCTCCTTCTCCGTCTTTTGCTATTTTTTTAGCTAGTTCTTGGCTTACTTTTTCTATATCCTGCCATAACTCTTTTTTAACTGTTTGGTAATCGATGTCGGATTTTTTAGTTGATGTTAGTAGTGCTGTGTCGTTTGTGCTTGTGTCTCCATCGACGACAACCATGTTGAATGTACGGTTTATTATTTGGGGGAATTGATTTTTCATTTCTTCATAAGGTATGTCTATATCTGTGAATATGAAGGCGAGCATTGTAGCCATGTCAGGTTCGATCATGCCTGCGCCTTTGGCCATTCCAGCAACTGTATAGTTGTCACGATTGATAGATATAGATTTTATTTTTGTGTCGGTGGTCATTATTGCTTTAGCGGCATTTAATCCTCCATCAGTTATGTCTAGTTTTTTCTTTGTTTTGTCGATGGCTTTTGAAATCCATTCTTTGTTGAGTTGTGGACCTATCTTGCCTGTTGAACAGACTATGTTATTGCCTGGTAATAGATTAGACATCCATTCTGCATTTTTTAATCCTTTTTCTCCGGTGAAAGCGTTTGCACAACCACTGTTTATTATTATATTATCGATTTCTGGGTTTTTTTCTAATAATTTCTGAGAATGTATGACAGGTGCTGCCTTTACTTTATTATTAGTAAATGTTCCGATACATTTGCCTGGAGCAGAGATAATTGCTAATCCGTTTTTTCCTTCTTTGATTCCATTTGCCTTTACTCCGTTTACATTGCAAATGCTTTCTTCATTCATTCTCTAACTCCTCATCGTATCGATGTTTGACTATTGAATCTATTATGTCTTCTCTCGCGACTATACCAATCAATTTATTGTTTTCGATAACTGGTAGCCTGTTGATTTTGTGTTTAGACATTAAGTTAGCTGCTCGATAAATTTCATCATTTGGATTAACTGTGTATACCTTAGAGGTCATGACCTCTTTAACTAAAATCTCTTTTTTATCCTTCAGGATTTTTTTGTATTTATTCCAGTCAAGAGCCGTTCGGATAGGTATTTCAACTAATTCAAATGGATTCGGGAGCCATAGGTCCCTTGGAAACTCTACATCTTCTTCAAGTGTGCTAAGTATATCTGCTTCACTGAGTATACCTTTAAGTTTTCCCTCTTCATCAACTACAGGCAATCCACTAATCTCTTCAGACTTAAGTTTTAAGGCAGCATCTCTAATCGTATCTTCTTCGTTAATTGTGATAACATCTCTATTCATAACTTCGTCAATTTTCATTCTAAATACACCAACTAAATAATATCTCTAAACCTTAATATACAACTAAGGTTTATTTATGGGGAAAGTGGGGGTGTTTTAAGACCTGTTTCTTCAGCTAGACCCATCATTATATTTGCGTTTTGAATTGCTTGACCTGCTGCTCCCTTCACCAAGTTATCAATTGCTGAAACAATAACAATGCGGTCTCCATCTTCTCTGGCAAAACAACCTATGTCTGCATAATTGGATCCTCTTACAGAACTCAATTTTGGTATATCACTATATACTCTAATAAAATGGTCATCTCTATAATATTCCATATATTTCTGTTCGAGGTCTAAAGTTCCACACCCGAATATATGCGCTGTAGTTAAAATCCCTCTTACTGCTGGTATTACGTGTGGTGTGAAATATATAGATGTTGTCTTACTCCCTAAAATCATTTTCATTTCAGCTTGATGACGATGTTTAGTGACTTTATATGGATTTATATTACCATCTAAGTTAGGAAAATGTGATGCAGAGCTGGGTTGAGCACCAGCACCAGAGATACCAGACTTAGAATCAAAAATAATTTTATCTGCTTCATCTCTAACTGGAAGACAGGATAAAATAGCTCCAGTTGGATAACAACCTGGGTTAGCAACTAAATCAGCTTTCTCTATCTTATTTCTATTAAATTCAGTTAAACCATAAACTGCCTCTCTACCAAAATCAACATGTTCCTTCTCATAAACATTCTCATAAACACCGAAAGGCAGTCTATAGTCAGCACTTAAATCCACAACCCTCATCCCTCTTTCCATCAAAGAAGGAACATAATCCATTGCTTTAGTATGAGGTACAGCAGTGAAAACCAAATCAGCATCCAAAGAAGAATCTGGCGAAACAAACTCACCCTCAATCAAACCTCTAAGACTAGGAATATACTCACCAATCTCAACACCCTCCTTACTCCTAGAAGTCGCAAAAACAACATCAAAACTAGGATGATTCACCAAAAACCTAAGTAACTCCGATCCAGTGTAACCAGTACCACCAATTATACCAACACTAACCATTAAATATCCTCCCAATCTTTAGTACAACCTCTTCAATAAATATTACGGAAAAACAACTAAACATAGTAATTTAAATCAAAAAAAGGTTATTACAAAACTGAATTTTAGAACACAAAAAAATCAAGAAAAAACCCTAAAAAAAGAAAACATGGCATTAATAAAACTTTGAATTCTAGTGAACTTGATTTATTGGGGTTATACATTAAAGAAACAGGTTTTGAGGTTAATAAAAAATAAAAATTGTAAATGAGGGTTTTAATCCTCAGTTACATTGTTTTAGATTATTTCGTCTACGGCTTTTACTGCTGCGGCTGCGTTTGGTGCGTATGCGTCTCCGCCTACGTCTTCGTCTACCCATTCTTGGGTGACGGGTGCTCCGCCGTATATTGTTTTGACTCCGTGTGGTTCTACTGCTTGTTGTATTCGTTTTTGTTCTGGCATTGTTGTTGACATTAGTGCGCTGGCTCCGACTACGTCTGCGTCGTTGTCTTTTACTGCTTGTACGAAGTCGTCTACTGGTATGTCTCTTCCTAGGTCGACTACTTCGTATCCGTTTCCTCGTAGCATGCTTGCTACGACTTTTTTACCTATTTCGTGTATGTCGCCTTCAACTGTTGCTATTACTACGGTTGCTTTCTGTCCACTTTCTTCTCCTGTTTCTTCTAGAACCGGCCGTAGTAACTGCATACATTCTTCCATAGCGTCTGCTGCCATCATAACTTCAGGCAGATAGATCTCTGCTTTCTCGAATTGATCTCCAACTTTCTCCATACCTTGAGCAAGCCCATTCTGAATAATATCTTTAACAGGCATGCCCTCATCAATACCTTTCTGCGTCCACTCCTTCGCCATCTCAATATCCTGAGTCTCAATCGCTTCCTTCAACTTCGCCAAAATCTCATCAGACATAAATAAACTACCTCTTATTTTTTTTACTGTATTCTTTTTTTATAGCATTTCTTTTATTTCGTTCTTTACTGAGTTGTAGACATCCCAGTATTCGTCGGTTGGTGTTAGGTCGTCTAGGTTGTAGCATTCTGATAGTGGTTTTCCGTTTCCTAGTTTTTTGTTGTTGGGGTCTTTTGTTTCGTCTGCTTCAGCGAGGTTTTCTGAGTATTCGTCTACTAATTCGTTTAGCACTTCGTTTACTTTTGATGGTTTCATTCCTGCTACTGCGTTAGCGGCTTCTGCCATGCATCTAGCTTCCATACCTGTTGTGTGGTCTTCGAGTACGCCTTTTGCTGAGGCTGAGCCTGATAGTATGGATCGGCCACTTGCTGTATCTGTCATTGCTTGCGCTGCTACTTCTTTTAGACACATTTCTGTACATGGTCCTGATAATGGGTAGTATTGGTTTCCTATTAATAGGTCTGTGTTTTCGGATATTGCGGCTGCTGTGTGTGCTGCAGTGGCTAGAGTTTCTCTTGAGGTTGTGATACCCCATCTTACGTGGATTGGTCCGTCAAGGTGCCATGAGCCGTTTAGTGTTGTGAAGCTTGCTAGGTGTGATACTGTGTCTACGAGGACTGTTTCTTCTAGTCCTCCTGCGTATCCTCCGAATAATGGCATTTGTTCTACCATTATTGTGTTGTTGTTTTCTACCCATGAAGCGATCATGTTGAGGGCTGCGTCGTCTATTTTTATTTCGTTTAGTTGTGAGACTTCGTGGCTGTCACATTGTCTCATTCCGTTGAATGTGTCTGCTGCTGCTCTTCCTGCCGCTGATAGCGGTGTCTCTGGACCCTATATGCCCATTTCGGGTCTACCGGCTCTTATGCAGGCTTCTCGGACGCTTCTTAATTCAAATAGTGTTCCTTTTATTTCCCAGGGACTTCCTGCTGGTGTTTCTTCTCCTCTTACGCTGTTTGGAACTCCGTCAACTATTGTGTCTACTCTTGGTTCTTGGGCATAGGTTTGATGCATTTTTACAAATAGTTCTTCGGATACAGGTGCTCCTGTTGGTCCTCCTTGTATTAGTGGTGGTCTGCTTGGGTTTCCACCTCTGTTGTACATCCAGACTGAGTCGTTGCCAGCTCCTATTGTTAGTTCTGTTGGAGCTTTTTTGATTCCTTCATGGATTTCGTCTTCGTTGACCTCCATTACTTTCTCTCTATCCATGTTGAAGTATCCCATGTCGCTGAACATGGCGACTGCTGCTTCAAAGATATCTTTTTTAAGTTGTTTATCTTCGGGAATGATCTTTCTCTCATCTATCTCTATGTCGTATTCTTCTACGTATTCTTTGGCTTTCATTGGTAGGATTTTTCGGTCCCACTCGTTTTCTGAGACTTTCTCGCCTTGGCGGAATCTTAGGTCCGCTTCGTAGACGTCTAGTCCACGAGATTTTAGGTTTTTGGACATGTTATCTCCACCCTAGGACTATGTCAACATCTTCTATTTAAAACTTACTTTTTCAGTTAGTTTTTTTAGTTATAGAACTTTTAAATCTGATTGTTTTGATTTTTAAGTGTTAAAACCAAATAAAATCAAATTGAATTTAAATAAATAAATTAGTTTTGTTTTTGGTTGATGTTTTTTCCGGTATATTAAAAATTATTCTTAAGAAAAAGCCATATAAGCAAGTGAACAAGCACCCAACGCTAAAGGATCAAAAAACCCTCTTTCCCCAGGATAAGGTCCAGCAGGAACACCAGGTAAAACATAAAAAACATCACCATCAACCAACTCATCTCGATAACAAATATTAGAGTCTGACGGAGTCGCATCAACAACAACATCAACATCATCAAACACATCTTCACTAACCCGCTCTACAGGATATCTATCCAAACAACTATCAACCCTAATCTCATCAATGTCATGCACATAAAAAGAACCTACAAAATCATCTACAGATAGTTCCGGCCCAAAAAGATATTCAAGCATTCCATCACCAATATTACCAAGCCCAACAAGTAAACAAGAAGACAAACCTTGGCGTTCAATCAACAACCTTAAAAGAATAGAATAAGCCCTTGAGGTCGAGTCTTTATTATAACTAACATTCTGAGAATCTAAATCAATACCAACAAAATACTCATCATCAGCCATTAGAACACCATCAACATCTCCTTCAAACGACCCAGAGATACCTGCAACATCACTCTCAACAACACTAGAATTAAAACCTACAAACCTCAAGACCTCGGAAACAGCTTCAGAAAAAAACGGAATCTCACCCTCACCACAACTCAAAGGAACAACAGAAACAAACTTATCCGATTCAACAAAATCAACATCAAAAAAACCACCACCCCTACAAATCTCCTTAAAAGAAGAACCAGTTAAACGTCTAAGCTCACTATCAAATACATCTAAATCATCAATAACAGACCGAACCAACCGGCCATCAAGCCTAGTCATACCTAATAATAAATATCTAAAAAGATATCAAACCTACCAACAAAAACAACAATACAAAAGAAACAAACTCAAAAGAATTTATTTTAATGTCAAATCAATAAAACCTGTTATGAAAGAAAAGGTAGAAGAACTAATAGAACAAGATATAAGACCCAAACTCCAAATGGATGGCGGAGACATCGAGTTAGTTGACATCAAAGACAAAATAGTTAAAGTTAAGCTAACAGGAGCATGCGCTGGATGCCCAATGTCCCAAATAACACTGAAAAACACAGTAGAACAATACCTAAAATCCGAAATACCTGAAATAGAGTCCGTTGAATCCGTCTAAAAACGGACTCAAAAACCAATTTTCTATATGACTGATTTTTCACACATAAAAGACGGAAAGGCCAGCATGGTCGACATAAGCACGAAAAAAAACGTAGAAAGAACAGCAATAGCTAGTGGTGAAATAAAACTCAAAAAAACAACAATTCAAGCAATCAAAAACAAAAAAATCGAAAAAGGAAACGTACTAAACACAGCAAGAATAGCAGGCATCCAAGCAATAAAAAAAACACCAGAAAACATACCACTGTGCCATCCAATACCAATCACAGGAATAGACATAAGCTTCAAAACAAAAAAGGACAAAATCAAGACAACAATCAAAGTAAAAAGCATAGGAAAAACTGGAGTCGAAATGGAGGCATTGAACGGAGTAACAACAACACTACTAACAATACTCGACATGGTAAAATCCGCAGAAAAAGACCAACACGGAGAATACCCAACCACCAAGATAGAGAACATAAAAATCAACAAAAAAACAAAAACCGATCTAAATGAATAAAACAAAAAACAAACACGATAAATCCGGTAAATTCAAAATAAAAGTAATAACAGTAAGCGACACTAGAACACTCAAAAACGATAAATCCGGAGAAATAATACAAAACGAACTAGAAAGAAAAGGCCACAAAATAACAAGAGAAATCATAAAAGACGAACAAACCAAAATAGCCAAAAGCCTTAAAAATAATGACCATGACGCCTACATATATTGTGGAGGAACAGGTATCTCAAAAAGAGACGTAACAGTAGAAACACTAACCCCCTTATTCGACAAAAAAATACCTGGCTTTGGCGAATACTTTCGGAAAAAAAGTTTTGAAGAAGTAGGAACCCGAGCAATGCTAACAAGAGCAACTGCTGGAATAAAAAACCAAAAACCAATCTTCGCAATACCCGGCTCAAAAAACGCATCAAAACTAGCCTCAAAAATAATTTCAAAAGAAATCGGCCACATAATAAACCACGCAAAAAGACCCTGAACCAAAAAAACTTATTAAAAACCCAACCAACTTTCTTAATAAATTACTTAAACCAAACATTTTTAGGGAACTTTTTTAATTCAATATATTTATTGGTTTAAAGTACATAGGTTGGATTGATGGTAACTGAAGGTGTCGAAGACTATCTTGAAGCTATATCAAAAGCGCTAGAGAATGAAGAAAAAGCACGTACAAACGAAATTGCAGTTCAGCTTGAGGTAAGTGCATCAAGCGTCACTGAAATGCTTCAGAAACTAGATAAACAAGGATATATAAACTATGAAAAATATCAAGGCGTTACATTAACTAGTAAAGGACGTGAAATAGCTGATGATGTTATTGAAACCCATGAAGCTATTCATAGATTATTCATTATGATCGGGGTTTCTCCTGAAAACGCTGAGAAAGACGCTTGCAAAGTCGAACACCATTTAAGTGAAGAAACAATAACCCAACTTAAAAAATTCGTTAAATATATAGAAGAAACGTTTGAAGGCGACTTAAAAACAATTAAAAACATAAAAAAAGAACTAGAACAACTAAAAAACGAAGAAAAATAAACTAAAAAAATAAAAAACTTTTTTTATCCACCTGCTATCGGTGGGAATATCGCTACTCTATCTCCTTTTTCCAATTCGGTATCAAGTTTCTTAAGGAACTCTATATTTTTACCATTAATAAGAATCATGATGTTATCTCTAAGTTCGTTATTTTCGAATAATTGGTCTTCCATCTCTGGATATTCATCAACTAACTTAGATAGCAAACTACCTACTGAATCAACTTCATCAACACCATACTCTAGTTTAGAGTTAACAATATCTCTAAATGTTGCAAAGAGTCTTACTTCAATCATTATATTACATCCTCCCCGACCTAGATAACGGGGCCTTATCCCAAATTTAATATAAAGTTTTTAAGAAGGTAGTTATTAGTTACCTCCTCCATCCACTTAATTTTCAGTTGTGAGGGTAGTTCACATGCCTTCATCCGTACCATCTGGTATTTCGAACTGCTTGATAGAATGTAAAAGGAATGGGGTGTGAGGGATGGAACATCCAGCTATATCGGGTACCACCTATCTCCCAGATGACCCATAGGGGTCAAGGTCTACGTCGGAAATAGGGTATCGATGTTTAGGACAGTTATTTTGTTCCGTACTGTCCTATAAAGCCTACTTTATCAGCTTTGAAAGCCTTAGTGCTCTCTGACAACCTTAAATAACCGGATTCTGTCACATTTACTAAGACTAGCCAATCCATTCCTCACATAACTTTTAGTTAAGAAGGTAGCTTCTTTGGTAAGATGTTAAAAGCTACCTTTTTTATTTATTTTTCGAAGACGCTGTCTAGTTGTTCATTTGATACTTCAAAGGCTACGTTGTGTGGTGGTAGTTTTTCTTCCCTCATAAACTCTGGGATTCTGTCGTCTTGTTTTGTGAATCCGGCTGCTTTATTGAATTCTCTCTCTGTTTTTAGTATGTCTTGTCCATATTCTACAACGTCGTCTATTGTCATATCTGTATCTAAGACGCCATTTACTTCTTCTACTACTCCTTCTAAGGCTTCTTCGATGTCAAGTAATGCAAAGGCTGAGAATAAACAGTGTCCTACTGAGTCTATTGCTGCTGTTGTTGCTTGCATTTCTCTGGAGAGTTCTGGCTTACCATTGATTTCTAGGGGATCTCTTTTTCCTCCTACTCCAAGGACTTCTTGGCATATTGAGTATCCTGCTGTGTGGTCGGCTCCCATTGTTGAGGTTGCATATGTTATTCCAATTCCCTTGACAGCTCTTGGGTCGTATGCTGGCATTGCTTGGTTTTTAACTACTGGGACTCTGTTTACGCCTAGAGCATCTCCAGCGAATTTTGCGCCGTTAAGGATCAGTTTGCTACGTGGAGTGTTTTCTCTTACTTCTTCAAGTAGTTCTAATGCTGCTTCTCCATCTCCAAACTCTAGTAGTTCTCCTTCCATTGCTACAGCTATTGTCGCTCCGGTTTCAATTGTATCCATGCCGAGGTCATTGCATTTTCTATTTAGTTCACCAACTACATCGAGGTCAAATATTCCGCAGTTTGGCCCTAATGCCCAAACAGATTCATATTCTAGAGCTCCAACTGGGTCAGAACCATCTTCTTTTGTCCAAACTTCAGAGCACTGTATGATGCAGCCTGGACTACATGTATGTGGGTTTTCCCCACCTCTTTTTTCAATTTCTTCAACTTTTCTCTCTCCACTCACCTTTTCGGCTTCTTCACTCTGTCCCTTAGAGAAGTTGTAGTGTGGTAACGCACCAACTTCATTTACTATGTTGATAAGAACACTTGTACCGTAATTACTTAATGCGCCATCTGTTTTAGTTACATCATGTTCTTGAAGCCCATCGACAACTTTTTTACGACCTTTTTTAAACAACTCTCTATCTTTTATTTCAACACCCGGTGCATCGTTATCATCTACTACAATGTATTTAAGCCCTCTAGAGGCCATAACTGCTCCAAGCCCACCACGCCCTGCATAACGTGAAGACAAACCTTCAGGGTCGTTGAAAGCTATTCCAGAGTTAAAACCAGACATTTCAGCTGCTATACCCACTCCAGAAATACTTACATCACCAAACTCATCTCTTAATTGATCAAATGCTTCATACAAACCTATTCCAGACCATTCTTCGGCTGGTACTAACTCTACGCCGTCTTTATCTATTTTTAGTAGTTTGTATTCATCTGACTGGCCTTCAACAATAATTCCACGTATTTGAAGTTTCTTTAAGGCTTGGCTAAAGTCAGTACCTACGTTAGACTCTTTGATTCCGCCTGTTAAAGGAGATTTACTTCCTACTGAAAGCCTTCCCGATGAAGGTGCGCTGGTACCTGTAATTATTCCGGATGAAAAAACGAGTTTATTGTTTGGCCCTAGGGGATGGCATTCTGGATCAACCTCATCAGAAATAACATTAGATGTGAATGCTCTACCCGCAAAATGTTCATATTCCTGTGGGATATCTTCAAAAACTACATCTCCACTATCCATATCTACTCTAAGAATCTTTTCATTAGTCATATTACTACTAGTTAATTTACTATCAAATTTATATCTTATTAATTTAGAGTTAAAAAAGAATTAGTTATAAATTAAGGATATAGTTTGTAGGCGATTATGGGTATAGTGACCTGGAGCTCCTGTTGTTTTATTTAGATATGAAAATATAGCTATAAAAAAATTAGAGTAAAAGATTGGTTTGTATGGTTTTGTTGTTGAGGGGGTTTTAGGCCCCCTATATATTTTATTTTTTTTATTCGTTTAGGGTTTCTTTGAATTCCTGTAGTTTATCTGCGATTATTTGGGTGCTTTTTGTTGTGATTTCTTGGGGTGTGAGTGATCCGTCTGTTTCGAAGTTGAATATGAATTTATTTGTGTCGTCGGTTACGGTTATTGCTTCTGCGTGGCATTCTTCGACGCAGAGGCTGCATAGGCTACAGTTTTCTGGATCTGTGATTTCTAGTTGGTTGTTTTTTATTTCGTATACATTTCTTGGGCATATTTCTACGCAGTCTCCACAGTTGTCGCATTCTTCTGTGATTTTTTGTATTGGATATCCTTTGTATCCACATGCTATGACTGGTTGCCATTTTGTGTGTTCTTTTCCTTTACCGAGTGTTGCTTCGGCTTCAAGTATTACTTCTTGGCCTTCGTATAGTTTGACTAATGGTATTTTTTTATCTGGTATTTCTACTCCGTCTTCGGTTTTTAGGTCTCCGGAGTATAGTGTTGTAGGGCCTTCTCCACCCAGTATTAATGTGGTTTTGCATGCGGAGCATCCTTCTCCTCCGCATGTGCATTCTTCTGGTAATACGAATTCATCTATTGATGTTTTTAGAGGGGTTAGTCCTATTCTTAGTGCTAACATTTCGTCGGTCATTACTGATGAGTTTTCGTATATTTTGATGTCTTCTGCGGCGAGTGTGGGTACTTCGGCTATTAGGGCTCTTCGTAGGCTGTTTGCTTTGGCTGGGGTTGCGTCTTCTAGTATGAACTTGATTTTTTGTGGACTGAATTCTCTTACATCAATGTTCATGTTTTTATACTCTCCTACCTCTTTTGCCGCCTGGGGATCGGGTTCCGTCGTGTGGGATAGGTGTTACGTCTTCTATTCGGCCTATTTGGAGTCCTGCTCTTGCGAAGGCTCTTATGCTTGCTCCTGATCCGGGTCCTGGGTTTTTCTGTAGGTTTCCACCTGGTGCTCGTATTTTGACGTGTACGCCGGTGACTCCTTTGTTTTTAGCTTTTTGTGCAGCTTCTTCTGCTGCTTGCATTGCTGCGTATGGTGAGCTTTCGTTTCTATCGGATTTTACAACCATTCCGCCGCTTGATTTTGCTATTGTTTCGCTTCCGCTTATGTCGGTTATTGTGACTAGGGTGTTGTTGAAGCTTGCGTATACGTGGGCTACTGCCCATCTTTTGTTATCGCTCATTTATAATTCCTCCTCTACTTTTTCTATTCTTTCGGGGTGTGCTTCGTTTTTCATTGGTGAGGTATGGCTGTATGATATTTGGTTTTCTTCTGATTTTTTGACTAAATAGCTTGGGACTGTTATTTTACGGCCGTTTACTGCTATGTGGCCGTGGGTGATGAATTGTCTGGCTTGTTTTGGTGTTCTTGCGTATCCTTTTTTGTTTACCAAGCTCTGTAGTCTTCTGTCGAGTATGTCTCTTACTTTGAGTCCTAATACGTCGTCTAGGGTTCCATCTTGCTCGACTAATCCATATCTTTTTAGTTTGTCTAGGAATTGTTGTTTTTCTTGTTTAACGCCTTTTGATGTTTCTGTTGCTCGACCTACTTCTGCTAGTAGTTCTCTTGCTTTTCTTCTGAAGTTTCTTAGGTTGCTTTCTGATTTCCAGATTTCTTTTTTGTTTTTTAGTCCGTATCCTTGTATTAATCTGGATTCGTCTTCCATTCTCAGTTGTTGCCATGGATGTGGTGGTGTTTCGTAGGTTTTTTTGTTTTTCTTAGGGCTTCCCATTTTTGTTTCCTCCGGTTATTCTTCCTCTGCTTTATCTTTTTGTTTTTGTAGTTCGGCTCTCTTTACACCGACTGTGGTTTCTGATCTACCTGTGGATCTTGTTCTCTGGCCCCGTACTTTCTTGCCTTTTTTGTGTCTTACTCCTTTGTAGCAGTTTATTTTTTTCATTCTGTCTAGGTCTTGTCTGTGTGTTACTATTAGGTCTGATCCAGTTACGTGTTTGTTTTCACCGGTTTTGTAGTCTTTTGTTCTGTTTACGAACCAACCTGGTGCTTTTTCTTCAAGTTGGTCGATTGATTGTTCTATTTTTTCGACTTCTTCGTCTGTGATGGTTCCTAGTCTTTTTTCTGGGTTGATTCCGCTTAGTTTGGTGATTGCTTTAGCGGTTCTCTGGCCTATGCCTTTTATTCCTGTTAAAGCGTAATCTACCCTCCTGTCTCCTTCGATGTTCGTATTTTTAATCCTTACTATATGTCTAAAACTATCTGACATTTTAACACTAACCTCTATTTTTTTAACGCCGGGAGAGGGATTTGAACCCTCGAGAGGCGGGAGCCTCACATGCTTTCTTGGGTTTTTTAGAAACCGCTCCAGGCATGCGCCTTACCGCTCGGCCATCCCGGCAGTATTCATTTGGTTGGTCTTAGATTATACTAAATCTTATCCGTGGTTGTAGTTGTTTATTGCTTCGATTATTATGTTGATGACTGATTGTTTGTTCCAGTTTGCTGTGTCGATTATTAGGTCGTATATTGTTAGGTCGTCTATATCGATTTCGTAGTATTCTCTGTATCTTGTTTTTTCAGATTTTTCACGTTCTTTTACTTCGTTTAATGCTTTTTCTAGTTGTATGTCTTCACGTCTTGCAACTCTTCTTGCTCTGAGTTCAAGTGGTGCTTTGAGCCATACTTTTATATCTGCGTTTTGAGCCATCCATCCTGCTAACCTACCTTCTAATAATATGTTGTCTCTGTTTTCTGCTATTTCTTGTTGTCTTTTGTCGATATCGTGGTCTATTTTAGGGTTTTGTTCTGCGTATTCACTGAATTCTTCAAGAGTCATGTCTTTTTCGTTTGCTAGTTGTCGGAATATCTGTCCTGCACATATATGTTTTAGATTTGATTTTTCTGCAACTGATCTTGAGGTTGTGCTTGTTCCAGCTCCTGCTGGCCCGCTTACAGCTACTATCATTTATTATATCTCCTTAGATTCCGACTTTCATTGCTTTACGGGCAACCTGGCTTATTGGTATTGAGCAGATTATGTACCAGACGATCCATGCGGGTATTGTTCCCCATGCTCTTGCTGAGAAATCGATTTCTCCAAGGAATGGTAACAGCATTTGTGGTGCTTCGTATATTCCGCTTGCTGGGTCTGTTACGTAGTATACCCATGCGAAGAATGGTATTGTTATTACTAGGATGTATAGCATTGGTTTGAATTGTTTTGTTAGGTTTCCCATTAGTTCTTGTGTTAGCTCTGTTCTTTCTTGTTCAAGTTTATTGAGTTTTCCTTGGTCTCCAGCCATTCGTGCTTCTTTGATTTTGTTGGATAGTTCTTTCATTTTTTGTTGTCTTTCTTTTTGTTCATCCATGTCCATTCCGTATTTCTGGGCGATGGAGCTTAAGACTCCATTGAATGCAGCTACTGCCATTATTGCTAGTTCTACTGGGAGTGTTGTTAATGGACTTAGGATTGCGTTGTTTGCTATTTCTCCTAAGGTTGGGAAGAATGTTGGGTCGAGAAATATGGCCAGCATCAGACCTATTGCTAAGAAGAGTACGATTTTCTCTACTAGGTCTTTGAGGGCCTCTCGACTCATTTAAGCACCTTTAATAATGATTCTGCGGCCTCTTCAAGGCCTCCATCTGGGTTTTCTATTATTTTAACTGTTGATCCATTTAGTATTGCGCAAGCCATTGCAGCGACTCGATTCATTTCTTGGTGTTCTGAAAGTTGTTTTGAGGTTTCTTTATCTCTTATTCGTTCTCCAGCGTCTTTCTCTCTTCTTGCTATGATTTCTTTTGGTGAGGCTTCGACTACTATTATTGTGTCTGGGTCTAGTGCGTTTAAAACCCATTCTGGGATTCCTGGTAGGTATCCTTGAGGTGTTTTTATTGTGCTGTGTGTATCGACCATTATTGATTGTTTTTCTGACATCTGGGAGATTTTTTCTCCAGCGATTTTTTGTACTTCTTTTTGTTTTTTGGGGTCTAGTTTTCTCATTTGATCTCGGTTTTCGACCCAGCCTCGGTCTTTGGCGACCTCTAGCATTTTGTCTCCGTAGTTAACTGTTTTGAATTCTTTATCTGTTTTTTGAAGTGCTTTTTCTGCTACTGTTGATTTTCCGACTCCTGGTGATCCTGTTAGGACTACTAGTGTCATTGTTTTTCCTCCACTTCTCCACCTGCATCTTCTATTTTCTTTATTGCGGAGTCTGAGAAGTTTTCGGCTATTATTTTTAGGTTTTGGTTTATTTCACCTCTGCCTAATACTTTGTCGATTCCAAGTTCGGTTGTGTCTATGGTTATTGTGTCATCTTCTTTTGTGGCTTGTCCTGTTTCTACGAGGTGTTTTGCTATTTCGTCGATACGGCCTATGTTGATGACTTCGTTTTCTGTGACTAGTTTTGGGGGTCGGTTGAATCCGTATTTTCCGAATTTATGTCCACTGCTTTTTTTGTGTTTGGCTCTACCTGTTTTTCCACGTCCTCCTCGATGTCCTGCGCCTCTATGGCTTTTTCCATGGCCTTTTCCATGTGTTTTGGATCCTCTTCTTTTGTTTCCCATTTTTTTCACCTCATTCTGTATATTAGTTTGTTTATGTCTTCTCCTCTGTATCCGAGGCTTCCGTTTTCGGCATAGGATCGTTTTGTTTTTTTGTATCCTTTTCTTGGGGGATGTAGTCTAATGACTGGTTTCATGTCGAGTTCTTCTGGAGTTATGTCTCCATCTATTATTTTTTGGGATAGTTCTTCTAGGGAGCCGTGTTGTTCGATTTTTTCTTCGAGTTCACCGTTTTTGTAGTCTGCTCTTTTTAGTAGGTGTTTGGCTCCTTCTTGGTTTAATTCTCCCCAGGTTATGTAGTCTTTTGTTTTTTGTAGCATTCCTTCGTTTGTATCGTTTTCTTTTAGTAGTGTACAGTGGTTTGGTCTGTTGAGGTTAATGTGTTCTAGTGCTTTGGTTGTGTTTTTTTGCACTCCTACGGTTCCTCTTACTCTGATTGCTGCATACATCTTTAATCATCTCTTTCTGGCATTTTTACCATAGCTGTTTTTTTGAGTGCATCGAATGTTGCTCTTCCGAAGTTGATTGTTGTTCTTGTTTCTCCTTTGGTTGATGACCATATGTCTTTGATTCCGGCTAGTTCAAGTACTTTTTTTGCGGTTTCTCCGACTGCTAGTCCTATTCCGTTTGGGGCTGGGATTAATGTGACTCTTGTGCTTCCAGCGTTTCCTGTTACTTTTATTGGTATGCTGTGTTGGGTTCCACAACCACATTCCCATGATCCACAGCCTCTTCTTATATCGATTAGGTTTAGTTTTGCGTTTGTTATTGCTTTGCGTATTGCTGGACCTACTTCTTCGTCTTTTGCTTCTGCTATCCCTACGTATCCATTTCGGTTGCCTACTACTACTTGTGTTCTGAATTTGACTCTCCGTCCGGAGTCTGTCATTCTCTGAACCATGTTTACGTCGAGGACTTCTTCTTCTACGTTTATTAGTTGGTCTATTATTTCAACTTCTTTTAGTGGTAGGCCTGAGTTTAATGCTTCTTTTATTGTTGTTATTTCTCCTGAGGCTACGAGTCTTCCGAGCTTTGTTTTAGGTATCCATTCTTCTTTATGTTGTTTCTGAGCTGCTGACATTTTTATTCACCAATTGTTTCCTTTATTTTTTGTTTTACTGTTTCGAAGTGTGTTGGTAGTTCGGCTGGGTCTAACCCTTTTTCTTGGTATTTTGAGAAATCACCTTCTTCTGCGTAGTTTGCTATGTGTTCTCCTCTGATTCTTTCTTCTGATGGAGTTATTTCTTCATCTAAGGGTATGTTTAGTCCAGCGTCCTGGGCTCCTTTTATTGCTGCAAATAGGTTTGATCCTTTGGATATTCGGTTTATACCTATGTCTGGTACTGCGCCTTCTATTTCGTTTTTTTGTGCTTTGAGTCCACATTCGTATCCTGTTAGGTATGCTGCTGGTGTGTTTCCGCCTGATGCTTTCCATCCATATTTTTTTAGGTTTTTGGATTTACATCCGCATATTACGTAGTCGGAGCTTGTTTTGTGGTCGTAATCTGCAATTTGAACTGTGAAGTATTTTTGGCTTCTTCGTACGACCAGTCTCGGTTTGCTTGATTTTAGTAATCCAAGTCTTTGTTTGTAGTCTGTTTTGTCTTTTATTCTTCTTTTAAGTGGTATTCTTTCAGTCATTCTTGACACCTTCTTTTTCTTTTACTAATTTTGTTAGGTGTTTTAGGTCTCGGATTTCTCCGCCTTTTGATTTTTTGTATAGTTTTCTGTATTCTGATTTTGTGATTTCGCCTTCGTCTCTTAGTTGTTTTAGTTTTTTTCTCTGTGCTCTGATTTTGTTCATCCATTTTTCTTTTTTGGAAACTTTGGAGTGTTTTTTTCCTTTTCGTTTTCCATGGCCTTGGCGCCGTCCTTTTTTCTTTTTTTCATCGATTTTTCTTGCTCTTCCTCGGCTTTGTCCTGTTACCTTTTTTTTCTGTATTGCTCCTTCCTCGATTAGTTCTCGTATGTCATCTTTCATTATCGCCATGGATACGTCTTCGACTCTGTTTGGATCAATCCATACTCGTTTTTTTCCTACGTCTAGTATGTCGGCTGCCATTCTTTTCTGGCTTTTTAGGTCGGTCATGTTTAATCACCTGTTTCGGTGGGGTTTAGGATTTTTATATCCTTTTCTCTGGCTTTTTGTTGGATTGCTTCTCTTTTTCGGTTTCCTACTGAACCGCCTATTCTTGCTGCTTCGTTTTCGTTGATTTTTTCTAGGTCTGCTGTGTTGTGTACCAATACTTCTCTGTAGCCTGAGGGATGTATGCCTCGTTCTTCTTCAGGTTTTTTTCGACCTACTTTTGGGAGTGGGGGTTTGCCTTTGATTTCTTTTCTCTGTTTGCTTTGTATCCCTTTGGGTCTTCTCCACTTGTTTTTAACTCTTTTGCGCTTTTGACTTTCTTGACGTCTGAATTTTTTTGCCATTTTTATCCCCTACCTATTACGTACATTCCATCTTGGAAAACTCTGGGGTCTTTGTTTTTTATTTTTGTGCCTTCCTGGATTTTGGCTGCAGTTTGGGAGACTGCTTCTTTGTTTGGACCTCTTACTATGACTTCGTCATCAGATATCTCGACATCTGTGTTTTCTCCAATTAATTCGATTATTCTTGGGTTTTTTTCGCCTAGGAAGTTTTTAATGTATAGTTTGTTTTGTTTTACTTCCATTTTTATTGGGAAGTGTGAATAAACAACTTTAAGTGTGTATTCGAAGTCTTTTTGAGCTCCTTTAATCATGTTGTTTATGTGTGATGTGAATGTACCGAGTTCTGCTCGGTCTTTTTTTCTGTCTGTTGCCGACTCTAGTAGTATTTTGTTTTCTTTTTTCTCGATGTTGATTTTACTGGATTTCAGTTCTCTATGTGTTTCTCCGTTTTCTCCTTTTACGGTGATCTTGTTTTCATTTATTGTTATTTCAATATTTTCTGGGATTTCTATTTCTGTTGATGCCATCTTGATCACCTTAGTATACGTATGCGAGGAGTTTTCCACCGATTCCTTCTTTCTGTGCTTGTCGGTGAGACATTACTCCTTTTGGAGTTGAGATTACTAGTATTCCGAAGTCTTTTCCTGGGAGATATCTTTTTTCCCATTTTTCGAATTCGCTTTTGTCTGTTGAGAAATGTGGTTTTATAGATCCACATCTATTTATGTTTCCTACGAGTTTTACTTTGAATTCTCCGCCCTTGTTGTTTTCTATGTATTCGAATTCACCTATATAGCCATTTTCTTGCATTACGTCGAATACTCTTCCTATTAATTTTGATGCCGGGGATATCTCTGATTTTAGTTTACCGGCTTGCTCTGCGTTGTTAATTGTTGAAAGAGCGTCCGACAATGGATCCATTTTCATTTTAATCACCATTTTAACTATATTTATTAAAGTCCATTTTTTCAGCTACTTCTCGGAAGCATTGTCGGCATAGGTTGATTTCATATCTACTGATTATACCTTGCTTCCTACCACATCTTCTACATTCTATAATTTCTTTACTGCTCATCTTTTTCCACCACTTTGACGTCAAATTCATTTTCTAGATACTGGGCTGTGTCTTTTGGTGTGAGTGCGTGTTCTGGCCCGATAGGGTTGTTTGACTTTGATCTTTTTTTAACTCTGTATCCTGGTCTTTCCATTGTGACTGTTACGTCTAATCCATATATACCGACGTTTGGGTCGTATTCTATTCCTTTGAATCCTGTGTGGTCATCGATTCCGAAAGAAAAGTTTCCATGGTTATCGATTGATTTTTGGGGTATTCTGTTTTCTTTGACTTCTAGGGCTTTTTTGAGGAATTTTCGGGCTTTTTTTCCTCTTAATGTTGTTTTGCATCCTATTGGCTCTCCTTTTCGTATTCCGAAGGTTGGTACGTTTTTTTTGGCTTTTGTTCGTATTGGTTGTTGGTTTGTTAGTTTCTCTATGATTTCTTCTGCATGCATTAGTTCTTCTCCGCCTGAACCTATCCCCATGTTAACAACTACTTTCTCGATCTGAGGTTTTTTCATTTTGTTGGAGTTCATTTCAATGTCACCTCAGGTTCTTTGTCTCCAACTACTATTACGTATTCTTCTATTGTTTTGAACTCTTCTTCTCCTTGTAGTGTTACGTGGTTGGGGTTTGATCCTTGTGAGATTTCATGTGTTTTTATTTCGGCGATTTCGCCTGCGTGTTTTCCACCGATTATGAATGCTATTTTGCCTTCTTCGAATGGTATGTGTTTTTTAATCTCTTTATTTGGGAGAGAGATTTTCACTGTGTCTTTTGTTTTGTAGGTTTCTTGGTCGGTTGTTATGTTGTTTCCATCATGGAGGTTTAGTTGTATTTCACCGTTTTTGGTTGTTTTTTTGTTGTTTATGCGGCATATCTTGGTTTTGGCTTCGTTTTCATCGATTTCTACAAATTTTATTCTATTTTTTGAGTCGATTGTTGTTCTTGTATGGAGGTCTGCTTTGGGTATGCTGATGACATCCATTAGACCGACTCCATGTCTGTAGTTGTTGATTACTTTTCCATCTACGAGGATTCCTCGGTCTTGGATTATTTTTTTAACTTCTCTTGTGCTGTCGATGATTCCGATTACGTCTCTTAATACAACGTTGATGGGTATTGCTCGTTCTCGTGGGTGGGTTGTTTTGGGTGTTGTTGCCCAGTAATCTGTTTTTTTAGGAACTGTCCAACTTCGTGGAACTGCTAATCTTTTTAAATGCATATATTATCTCTCCAATTTTTTTACTCGTTTTCTGTCAGAGGTGTCTAGGTCTATGAGTTTTAGGTTAGATGGATGTATGTAAGCAGGAACTTGTGATTCGTCTGATTTTCTTATTGTGGTTCCTTCTATAGCGATTCTTTCTTGTTTCATATCTACTTCTGTGACCTCGCCTTTTTCTCCGCTGTAGTCTCCTCTAACTACTTCTACCTCGTCTCCTACTCTTACAGGCATTGTTTTTTTGTCAAATTTTTCTTGCATTTTTTCTGAAAGGTTAACTCCCATGTATTTTTGTCTTTTGTGAAGTGGGGCGTTTGATCGGTTTTTCCTCTGTTTTCTTGGTTGTTTTGTCATTATTTTTCACCTCATACAATCATTGTTGCTGTGCTGGCGATTTTGGGAAATCTTTCAGCTGCTTCTTTTGCTATAGGGCCTTTAATCTCTGTTCCTTTTGGTTCTCCGTTTTCATCGACTATGACTGCTGCATTGTCTTCAAAGGTTACTCTTAATCCGTCGGGACGTTTGTATTCTTTTTTCTGCCTAACTATTACGGCGGTTAGTACTTGTTTTCTCATCTCCGGAACTCCTTTTTTGACTGATACCACTACTAAATCACCTACTCCTGCTTTAGGTTGTCTTCTTCGTGTTCCTCTATATCCTTTAGATGATATGAATTCGAGTACTTTTGCCCCTGTGTTATCTGCACATTTTACCTGGGTTTTGCTCTGTATTCCCTTGGTCACACTAGCTTTTATTCCTCTCAATCCCATTCACCCCGCTCGACTATTACGAATGATTTTGTCTTGCTTAATGGCCTGCATTCTGCAACCTTTACTTTATCGCCTATTTTAACTTCTAGGCAGTTTGGTTTGTGTACTGTGGTTGTTGATTTACGTTTTTCGTATCTTTCGTATTTAGGAGCTTCTTTTTTATACTCTCTCTGGATTACTGCGCTTTTGTCATCTACAATAGATACTACTTCTCCCTCCATTACCTGTCCTCTAACTGGCAGTTTGCCATGGAAAGGACAGTTTTCATCACTGCATTCTTTTTCTGGACTCTTAACATTAAGACCAATATCTCTTGCTGTCATTAAAATTCCTCAATTTTTAATACGGTTTTCAGGGGAACCATATATCTTGTTCCCATTAACTTTTACTTTAATGCCTTCAGGAAGATTAAAAATGAATGAACAGCCTTTTTTTGGTATAATCTTACCTGAGATATTAAGTGTTTTTCGAGTTTCATTGAGCACATGGCCCTCCACTCCCTCTTGATATGGGTTTGGGCTGTTTTTCACAGTTGCTTTTAGCCCGATTAATTCATGTTTCTTTAGGTTTTCAGGCGTTATCTTCATTATCTTCCCTCATAACTGTCTTTATCCGGGCTATTGTGCGCCGGATTTCACGGATTCTACCTGGGTTTTCTGGCTGTCCACCTGCGGCTTCTTCCGCTCTCAGGCTAATTAACTCGTTTTCCAGCATCTCTAGTTCCATTTCCCTTTCTTCTTGAGCCATTTCTCTAATTTCACTTGTTTTTAATATCGCCATATTTATTCACCCGGTGTTATGTTAGCGTCTGGATAACTTTCTTTATATTCATCCATATCGATGTCGTGCGTTGCTAGATGGCTCCCAGTAATAGCTTTAAATTCTTCTCCACAGACCTGGCAAACAACTATATTGCTTTTTTCCTCTTCTTCTTTTTCTGACTCGGATTCTGCTTCAATTTCTGGTTCAGGCTCTTCTTTTAGTTCCTCTTCTTGTTCTGTTTCTTGTTCTTTTTCTTGTTCTGTTTCTTTTTCTTGTTCGGTTTCTGTGAGTTCTATTTCTTCTTTGTCTATTTCTCCGGGTTCTATGATTTCTACTTCGTCTGGTAGTGTTGAGCCTTCTTGTATTATTCTGACTGTTACTCCGATTGTTCCTAGTTTCTTTTTGGCTACTGCTTGTCCTTCGTCGACTATTTCTTGTGCTGGTTGTCCGCAGTGTTTTACGTATCCTTCGGTGAATTTTTCGACTCGTGATCTGGATCCTGTTAGTTTTCCTGATAGTACGATTTGTGCTCCCATTGCGCCTGCGTCCATTATGTCTCTGAGTGTTGAGTATCCGGCTCTTCGGAAGTACCATCCTCTTTCTAGTGCGTTTGCGAGTCTTTGGGCTACTACTTGTGCGTTTGTGTTGGGGTTTTCGACTTCTTTGACTTCGATTGATGGGTCTTCGAGGTCGAATTTTTCTTTGAATTTTCGGGTTAGTTTTCGTATTCTTTTTCCGCCTTTACCGATTATCATTCCTGGTTTTTCTGCGTATAGTACTATCTGGGTTCCTGTTGGTGTTCTTTTGATGTCGATTCCACCGTATCCTCCTCTGTCTATTTCTCTTGATAGAAACTCGTCCATTTCAGCTTTTTTTATTCCATCTTTTACGAATTTTTTTTGGATAGCCATTATTGTTCCTCCAATACGACTTCGATGTTGGTTGTTGAGGTGTTGCTTGGTGTTGCTCTTCCGAATGCTCTTGGCATCATTCCTGGTAGTTCTCGGCCTCTGTTTGCTGTTATGTGTGTTATTTTTAATTTTTCGGTGTCTAGTCCTTTGTATTCTGCGTTGCTTTCTGCGTTTTCTATTATTTTTAGTATGCCTGAAGCTGCTTTTTCTGGGTAGCCTCCGGCGTCCCATCCGTGTAGTCCTTTTCTATGTCCTTTGTTAGAGTTGTGTTTTCGATATGGGATTGGTTTCTCTTTTTTGATTGTTTTTTGTAGTGTTTCTTTGGCTTTATCTAGTTTCATTCCGCGTATGTGGTTGCATATTTCAACGGAGTCTTTTGGTGAGATATGTAGTTCTCTTCCGTATGCTTTGGATGTTTTATCGGGGTCGGGGTCAACTGAATAGTCATACTGTGGCATGATTTTTCACCTTTATTTGAGTGGTACGTATTTTGAAGACCTGGTTGCACCGATACCGGGTCCGCCGTGTACGACGTCTTTTCGTGTCATTGCAAACTCGCCTATGAAGTGTCCTATCATCTCTGGTTCCACTCGGAATACTTGGAAGTCGTTTCCGTTGTGGATTCCGAGTTTTAGGTGGACGAATTCTGGGAGAATTATCATGTCTCTTAGATGTGTTTTTATTACTATGTCTTCACTGGAGTCTTGTAGTTCTCGTACTTCTTCGAGTAGTTTCTTTTCTTCTTCGTTTAGGCCTCTCTCTATCTTTCTTCTTGCTCTGGACGGTAATATTTCTTTCAGTTCGTCCAGATTCATTTCCTTTAATTCTTCAAGTGTATATCCTCTATATTTAAACTCTTCACGAACCATTTACATCACCTCTTTCCAGTCCTACTTGAGGCTATGCTACCAGCTTTTCGTCCTGGTGATGCGCCTCTAGCGGAGGACTTGGATCTACCTGGGGTTTGTCTCCGACCGCTACCGAATGGATGGTCAACGGCGTTCATGGCGACTCCCCGTACTGTTGGGTATTTTCCGCCTTTTGATTTCATCTTTTTATATTTGTTACCTGCTTTCACGAATGGTTTTTCAGTTCGGCCACCGCCTGCTACGACTCCGATTGTTGCTTTGCATTTTGGACTAAACCATTTGAGTTCGCCTGATGGTAGTTGTACTATTGCTTTTCCTATGTCGTGTGCGATTAGTATTCCGTATGTTCCGGATGCTCTAATGAACTTGCCTTTGTCTCCTGGTTTTGCTTCGACGTTGCATACTGGTGTTCCTTCTGGTATTTCGGCTAGGTATGTTGTGTTTCCTGGAGCGATCTCTACTTCTGTTCCACATTGGATTGTGTCTCCGGTTGAGATTCCTTCTTGAACTAGGACCAGTCTTTCATCTTCGTTGCTGAATTTTACTCTGGCTATTGGTGCATTTCTGGCTGGGTCATGTTCTATATCTATTACTTCTCCTTCTAGGTCTTCATCTGCAGATGGATGTCCGATTTTGGTTTTATATTTATGTGAGGGGGCTGAGTATAGGTTGCCCCGTCCACTTCTTTGTGATCTTATTCTTTTACCCATAATTGTCACCTCAGAATATTCCTATTCTTCCTGCTATTTCTTCTGCATCATAATCGGAAGAGAGAGTTATGATTGCTTTTTTCTTTCCTTGAGGAGTTATCATAGTGTTTATGTTTTCTATTTCGACGTCGTAGGTGTATTCAAATTTATCGGTTATTTCGTTTTTTGTGGCGTCTGTATCTACGATGAAGGTTAAGGTGTTGTTTTGTTCCATTAATCTTGTTGCTTTTTCAGTTACTACTGGGCTTATTATTGTCATTTAGAAAACCTCCTCGGATTTTTCTAATGCTGATTCTGTCCATATTGTTGGGCGGCCAGCGTCTCCACCAGGTGCGAGTAACTCTATGTTTAGGTTGTTTACGTCGATTATGTCTACGCCAGGTAGGTTTCTTGCTCCTCTGTATATTCCTTTGTCTTCGTCGTATACGATTAAAAGGCTTTTTGGTACTTTTTTCTCGCCGTTTTTCTTTTTAGTTCCGTTTTTTGCTCTTTTTACATCTTCCCATAGTCCTGAGAGCTTTAGGAACTCTGATACTCTTTTTGTTTTCTTGATTTCTTGAAAATCGTCTTCAACTATTACTGGTGATTTCTCAACTTTATGTCCCCTGGATTTAACTAATTCCTGGTCTGCTGTTGCAGCTATAGCGCTTTTGAGGGCAAGTTGTTTTTCTTTTTTGTTGATATCTTTTGAGTAGTCTTTCTGTTTTTTTGGTGGATGTGTTCTTCTCCCACCTACTGCTTGTGGTACAAATGCTGCCCGACGTCCTGTTTTTATTCTTGGCACCATTGCGGCACCTCTTCCGGCTCCCCAAGACTCTGCTGTTGTTCTTTTCCCTGATAGTTCATTAGATCCATATGGCTGTTTTTTGTTAGCTTGAATCGATAGAAAAGCTTTGTTTATTAAATCAGGTCTATATTGTGTTTTAAATACACTTGGGAGTTCTTTTTCTCCTTTTTCTTCTGCATATGTTGAGTAGAGTTTAGTCATCGTTTACACCCCTTGTTTGCTTTCCGTTGAGACATGTTTTAGTTCAACCTGTCCTTCTACACCTTTGGGCCGTATTGCGTCTCGAATTCTAACCATTCTTTTTGTAGGTCCTGGTACACTGCCTTTTAGAAGTATGTATTCGTTTTCTATTTCTCCGTACTGTGTGAACCCTCCATCTGGATTGATTTTAGAGGCATCTTCATCGATCATTAATATTCTTTTGTTAAGCTCAGTTCGCTGGTGATATCCTTTCTGACCTGTCTGAGGTACTTGCCATCTTACGTGTGTTGGGTGCCATGGACCTAGGTTACCGATATGTCTTCCTTTACCTTTTCTCTGCGATTTTCTATCCTGTATTTTAACGCCCCATCTTTTAACCGGGCCTTCTGTTCCTTTTCCTTTTGTAACTGCGGAAACGTCTACGTACACTCCGTTTTCAAATATCTCTGAGACCTTGATTTTTTCTCCGAGTATTTTTTTTGCGTACTCAATTTGACTTTCCAGTGTTCCTCCTAAAGGAATCTCCATCATGTCAGGTTTCTTTTTTGGTATACCTGAGACTAATTCAGGAGAGGTCTTGATTGTCACTCTTAATTCATCAATATTTCCTTCATTACTTTCTTCTTCAATTAAATCGAATTCTTCGGCTTCTGCTTCTACCAAAGGCCTCATTCCGTGTTGAGTGTCTCTATAACCTCTGATTTTGGTCGCTATGACTTCCGGTGTCTCTATTACAGTTGCTGGAACAGATATTTCGGTTCCTTCTGTCATTGAGTTTGGTCTATCATCAACCATAACCACGTCAGTCATACCGGCTTTATAACCTACGAAGCCTAAAAGCCTGTTTTCATCTTTTTCTGGATAGGCCCTGACTCTAGGTACCTCACTCGATGATCTCTTTCTCGGGCTGTAGGCCAGTGACCCTTTTCTCGGTCTATTCTTCTTAACCATTTCTTTAACCACCTTACTTTCTATTCAAGTTCAATATCGTCAATGTGGAGTGGATTGCTTCTTCAGTTCTAACTGTCTTAGTACCTTGATCTGGAATGGTGTTTATCTCCTGGTCAACAAGGTCCATTCTTTCTGTAATATGTCTGACTCCTTTGTCTGGGGATCCAAATATAATGGCGTTTCTGTCTGTTAGATACTTATCGTTGGAGTCTTTTGTAACCACTTCTCCTTTCCTTGAAGTGGATATTATACTCCATCCTTTTTGTTTAAGCATTTGAAGCTCAGTATCTAGGTCACAGATACCTACATCAAATCCCCAATACAAGGGTACTTCATTGGGTGGGACCTTTTCCACCACTATTTTGTCATCGCAGGAAATAGTCCTGACAGTTATGCGCTGATTCTCGCTTACATCACTACAATTAGCGAGAAGGGCTGGTCGATCGAGACCGATATACACCCTTGCGCAGTAATCAGAACCTACTCTCTCATCACCAAACTTTTCTAACACAAATCCCTCTCTTATTTCGCCGACCTTTGTTTCTTTTTCAACGTTATGGCTTGGAATCTGCAGTGGCGGTATCGTACCTACGTATCTAAGGTCGTTATCCAACCCGAAAACCTTTTTCTTCAGGTATGGAGGAGTTTCTGAATATTCAAGGATTTTCTTTATCAATTTTGACTCATCATGAGCCTCATCCCTGTATATCCTTATGCTGTCAACCTTAAAAATCGCTGCAGCCCTAGCAACATACCCGATCTTTACCGTTTTAACCTTCTTGTCCCTTGACTCGACAGTTAGCGAAGAGGGGATTAGTACCCTAATCTCTTGTGCTGTTTTCTTCATCCTTTCTTTCTCCACTTAAATATTTCGTATACAAACAGGAAATAACTCGAAAATCTCTTTTTTTCACAAAAAGAAACACAATTAAATCAAACCTTCAATCAAAATATATCTAAAAACAAATAGTTTTTATGCACAAAACAAACCTAATACTTAAATTAATCCAAAAACCGAGGTGGTTAATTTACACTGCAAAGTATGGGTCCCAGGACATATATCATGTTTCTTTGAGGCATTTATCAATAATTCATTAAATAAAACCGGCTCTACAGGTGCTGGAATAAATCTAGATAAAGGTTTATTCGTCGAAGTTAATATCGAAGAATCCAGTGATACATTAATTAATTGTAGTGGCACAGGAGAGTTAGCTATCAAAAAACTGTTAGAGAGAGAAGACAGGACGTATAAAATTGATGTTAGTTATGAATATGAACTTCCAACCGGCATGGGTTTTGGAATGAGTGGTGCCGAAGCCCTAGGAAGTGTTATAGCCGTTTCAAAAGCAATTAACCTACCCACCACAATAAACAGGTTAGCAAGAACTGCTCATCACGCTGAAGTAGAATTGATGAGTGGTTTAGGAGATGTTGGAGCACAACTACAACAAGGAGTCACAATAAACACCAAGCCTGGCACACCCGGAAAAGGCGGAGCCGACCGTATTATAACTAGAGATAGAGAGATATACATAGCGACATTAGACAGAATAAACACCTCCTCAATATTAAAAGACGAAAAAACACTCGAAAAAATAAACTATTCAGGCCGAAACAAACTTAAAAAACTATTAAAGAAACCAACACTAAACAAGATGACTGAGTTAGGTCGGGATTTCAGTAAGGAAACAGGTATAGCGCCACAAAAAATCGAGAAAATCCTAGACGAATTAAAAAGTGAAGGAGTAAACGCTAGCATGGCGATGATAGGCCAAACAATCTTTGCATTTGAAAAACCGGAATTGATTTCAGAACATGGTGAACTAATAGAAACAAAAATAGCATTAACCGGCCCCAAAATCATTGATTAACAAAAATAATTAACATAAACTAGATATAGAACTCCTTATCAAAGCTGGTTAGGTTTTTAAATGATTTTTCAGTTATTACAACCAGGTCTTCTATCCTGATTCCCCCAAAACTGGGGTCATAGATCCCTGGTTCAATCGTTACAACATGACCTTTTTTTAGTTCAGAACCTCCTTTACCGAGCCTTGGATGTTCATGTAGGTCGAGTCCAACACCATGGCCAGTTGAATGGATAAACCCTGTCTCACCACCGGTCCTAGGCGTATCATAGCCTTTGTTCTCAAAGTATTCACAAACAGCATTATGCACAACTGCACCTGTTACTCCATTCTTCTTTATTTCTTTAAAACCAATTTCCTGAGCCTTTTGTACATCTTGATAGACTTGATATGCTTTTTCGTTTTTAGTTTTAGAAAAAGTTCTCGTAATATCTCCACAATACCTGTTTTCTCTGTTTTTAGGAAATATATCAATTATTATTGGAGTTGGATCTAATACCCCTGAACCAGGTTTATGGGGACTGGCTGTCTCATTACCAGAAGAGACAATTGTATCCATTGAGATACAATTATTCCGCAACAACTCTATATTAATTTTATATCTAATGTAATCGGAAGTTAAAGGCTTATCTTTATAAAATAACTTACCTTCAACTAATTCTGATTCTTTTAAAATCTCTAAAGCTACCTCCATGCCTGATTCAGCCGTTTTCTGAACACCTTCTATATAATCAACCTCCCAGTTATCTTTAACATCTCTTAATTTAGATAGATCGATAGGAAATAAATCAAACTCACTGAGTTTTTTACTTATCTTCACCGGAAACTCATCTGGAACCCCAATTTTATTACAATCATAATCATTCAAAAGTTTTTTAATAGCGCCTAAATACCGATTCTGTTCTTCTCCAAACATCGATAAAGAACATATCTCTATATCACTGTCCTCCCTAGCTCTCTCAACCTCCATACCTGGTACAACAAGACACTCCTTTTCTTTAGTCTTAAAATAAACAAATGGATCGCCACTTAAAAAAGAGGACAGATAATACATATTAGAATTATGATAAGATTCAGAAAAAACTAATAAACAATCTAAATCTTTTTCTTCCAATAAATCCAAAACCATAACTTAAACCACCTTTTTAACATCCAACATTAATCAATATTAGACCACAAGAATATTTAAAAGAAGTTTATATCCAATATAATCGTCATAAATTAAAAACATTATTATAAAAAGGTATTTTGATTTAAATATAGCTCTTTCTATATTGTTAATTCTTTCTTTTTTAGAGATAAAAATTTTTTAGAGATAAAAATAGGTATTTTTAGGGGTTTATTTATTAAAACAAAAAGGTTTGGTCGCATTTGTTCTCCAAGCTAAATGGAGTTTGCGACCTGCAAGGAAAAGGTTACTTTTTTGGTTCAAATGTTCTATATCTTTATACGAGGCCTGCTCTCTGCAGCAACATGATGTCTTCGGTATCGAGTTTTTCGCCTTCTTGGAATTTCTGATATACTTCTTCGGCTTTTTCTTTGACTTCGTTTGTTTTTTTCTGTCTTTTTGTTTGTTGTTTTTGTGCTCTCTTTTTTTGTTTGTTTTTCTTAAGTCCTTTTATGACTTTTTTGAAGTCGTCTAAATCGTTTTTAACTTGTATAAATTGGTTGTGGTAGGAATTTGCTTTTTCCTGGGCTTCTATGAATTTTTGATGGGCTTCGTCGGCTTTGGCTCGTATTTCGTCGGCTTTATCGAAATGTTCGATCATTTTGTTGTGTTTTTCTTGTGCTTCTTCTGCGACTTCTCTAACCTCATCATGTACTACTGACGCTTTTTCTTTCAGTTCATTGAGTTCTTTGGTTTTTTCTTTCAGTTCTTCGTTGTGTTCTATTGATTCTTTTGATTTTTTGTATTGTTTTCTTAGCTCTGATATTTGATCGATGATTTCTTGTTCTCTTTCGTTGCTTAATACCTGTGTTTGCTGTTCGAATTCAAGTTCTTCAATCTGTTTTTTTACTTCTTCGGGTGATTTACCGTTATATTCGATTTCTTTTTTGATTTCATCGATTTCGTTGTGTTTTGCTCTGATTTTTTTGTTCAGTTGCTCTCGCTCTTTCTTTTTTTCCTGAACTTTCTTGTTTAACTCGTCTCTTTTTTCTTTGAATTCCTGTGCTTTTTCAACTTGTTCTCTAGCTTTATCGTTAAGTTCATTTCTTTCAGAAGAGAACTTACTGGCCTTTGAGTTGTACTCATCTCTTTTCTCTTGAAATTCAGTAACCTTTTCATCAAGATTCTCTTTTCTCTCTAACAGTCTCTCTAGCATACATTATCCCTGATTTTTAAAAGAACGTTTCTTAGATCTTTTTCATTTAAGGCTACATCAGCCTTTTTTGTTAATATGGGGCTGCTGTTAAATGCAATTGAATAGCCCGCAACCTTAAACATAGAAAGATCGTTAGCACCATCACCAACTACGATGCTACTACTATTAGTTATCTTAAGTTCACTTAAAAGCTTCTTTAAGACTTTACCTTTGCTATTGCTTTTTGTTACTGGCCCTTCAACCTGGCCCGTTGCACATCCATCTTCATAGACAAGTTCATTGGCTACTACTATGTCTATACCTAGTTTGTTTCCAATGTGTTGGGCGGCGGTTTTAAAGCTTCCAGTGATTATTGCGGTTTTGTAGCCCATTTCTTGAAGTTCTTGTATTGTTTTTTTAGCCCCATCCATTAAAGGAACTTTATCGGCGGTTTCTTTGACGTCTTTTCGGCGAATACCTTCTAGATGTTTAACTCTTTGTCTAAGTGATTCTTCGTAATTAAGCTCGCCTTCCATTGCCTTCCTGGTTATGTCTTCGATTTCTCCCTTTCTACCACATATCTCTCCAAGTTCATCTACTATCTCAGCATCTATTAAAGTGCTATCTAAATCGAAGACAACCAGTCCTTTGATTATAATCACCTTCACCTTTGTAACTCAGAAAATTCGTATGCGCCTAAACGTCCATCATAACAATAATGAACTTCATTGAATTTACCACTAAATTCTTCTACATCCTCTTTAACTTTTTCAGGTTTTTCTCCCTCGACTATAATCCTTGACATTAGTTCAGCAACTACTGACATATCGGTTTCTTTCATTCCTATTCGAGTTAATTCCTGCACTCCTAACCTGATTCCGGATGGTTCTTCAGTATTGTTTACATCGTCCCATGGCAGTATGTTCTTGTTAGCAATTATGTTAGCGTTTTCAAGTTTTTTTGCAACTGTCGCGCCACCACCATTCTCTGAAACATCGACTAACAATTGATGTGATTTAGTATATCCTTTTTCTCTCCCAAGAACGTCACATCCTTGTTTGTATAACTCCTTACCTAGTTTTTTAGCATTCTTAATTATTTGGTTAGCGTAATCTTCACCAAACTCCTTCATTTCTGCTAATGTAATCCCAAGACCAGCCATGTGATGCAGATGATGATTACTGGTCGTGCCCGGAAAAACGGCTCGCCTGATATCTTTGTCAAACTGGTTTTTATGGAGAATTATTCCACCTTGCGGACCTGGAAAAGTTTTGTGAGTACTTGCTGTCACAGCATCAACCCCATCAGCAACCGGGTCTTGAAACCTGTTTCCAGCAATTAAACCCAAAACATGAGCCGCATCATACATTATCCTAGTACCGGTTTCATCTGCTACCTCCCGGGCTTCTTTTACTGGATGAGGAAAAGGTATGACCGATGCCCCTAATATAATAAGCTCCGGCTCTAACTCCTTTATCATTTCACACATCTCTTCACTATCTATATTCAAGTTATCATCATCAAAAGGTATTTCATGTATATCGAACCCCATCAAACCAGCTGCTGAAAACTTAGAATGGGAAATATGTCCACCACTAGGTACAGACAAAGACATAACGGTGTCCCCATAATCCGCAAGCGCATCAAACGCAGCATAATTTGCTAAAACACCAGAAATCGGCCTAACATCAGCAGTTTCAGAGCCAAACACCTCAACCGCAAGTTCCTGAGTTTTTAATTCAATTTCATCTAGATATTTACAACCTTCATAAAACCTCTTACCAGGATCCCCCTCTGCATAACGATGTGAAAGATCAGATGCAGTTGCTTCCCTCGTCAGAGGTGAACTAACATTCTCACTTGCTATCATAGGCAACGAACTATCAAACCAGTTGTGATGCTCCCTAATCTTATTCCTTATAAACTTAATTTCTTCAGATTCCATTAATTATCTCCTCAATTTCAAAGCCTTACAAAAACACCGGCAATGACGACATTTTCGACATAATCCTCCACCCAAAGACGGAGGCACTCTGCCTGACTTTAGAGGGTAAACTTAACCTCCCCAACTTAAAGACAGAGGTATACAGGCTTTTCAAACAATATCATCAATCACCAGTATACACAAACCCCCTATCATTTCTCTCTCAAACCTACTTGAATTTAAAGGATGAAACCAAAAAAATAAAACTGTTCTAAACAAATCCTAAAAACATATCAACTATAAACTAATTAATTTTTGAAAAAAGATTTTTTATTATATACATAAACTTTCTTTTTGAGAAAGTCCATTTATCCCTCTCTCTAATGAGGAGAGAGCTTACTGGTTTTACAAACTTTCACAAATGTAAAACAAAGATATTAATATGTTTTAAAACATATCGCAAAATAGACCAGTAAATAGATCTCTATACTCTACATAAATTCACCATTTGGTTAAATAGCTAAAGCCATACATTATTGATGAAATTTATCTAAAAAATGATGATTAAAATGGAAAAGAATAAAGAAACCATATTACGGGCTCTAAACTACAATGACCTAACATTTCTAGAATTAGAGAAAAGAACGAATCTAAATGAAGAAACCCTAGAAAAAACACTCGATAATTTAGATAAAGAAAATCTTATCGAAAAAGTCAGAGAGGGAAAAGGAAATGAATTCAATCAATTCAAAATCACTGAAAAAGGAAAAAGAGTATATCAAAAATACATGAGGAACCATTTTGATACAGCTGAAGAATAGATAACAATAGAACATAAAGTGAACTAATAAACGGCATTATATTCCCATTAAAAAGTTATTTTCTATAAATAATTGAAATACCTTTTTTTTCATTAGGTGAAAGTTTATTTAGGTTTATTTTCTTTTGAGTTTTGGTGGTTTATTATGAAAATTGAGTTAGATTGTGTTCCCTGTTTGCTGAACAGAGTAAGATATGAGATTGAACTATCTGATGTTAATGAAGAAACCGGTTTTGAAGCAATGTCTAATGCACTTGATATTTTAGAATCCGAGTTAGATCTCGAAATGCCTGGCCATTTGATTTCTTCAGAAGTACATCGTGCAGTATACAAATCGTTGGATGATGGAGATATTTATAGAGAGAAAAAGGACCTAAGTAACCGTGTAGCTAGAAAGGTAATCAACGAACTAGATGAGGTTATAAAAGATAGTTTTGAAAAACTTGTTCTTTCAACTATTGTATCAAACTCATTTGATTTCGGTGTCATGGGTCATGAAGCTGAAGTTGGAGTTGAAGATAGGTTTAAAAAAGAAATTGTAGATGGAAAACTAACTGTTGATGAGACTGATGAAATTCAGGAAGTTGTTAAAGAAAGTGAGAAAATCGCCTACATACTTGACAACTGTGGAGAAGCTCTCTTCGATTCATTATTGATAGAGGAACTAAACAAAATTACTAAGGCTGAAATAATTCTTTTAGTAAGAGGTGAACCTATCTTTAATGACATGACTATCGATGACGCTAGAGAAATTGGTATAGATAAAAAAGTGGATAGAATTTTTGAGCTTGGTGAAAGAGCTGTTGGAGTAAACTTCAATTATCTTTCAGAAAAAACATTTGACATCTTAAATGACGTAGACCTCATCATAAGTAAAGGTATGGCTAATTATGAATCTTTAACCGAAGTTGACGATCAATACACAATCGCATATCTTTTTAAAGTTAAGTGTGAACCTGTATCTAAGTCTATTGGATATCCAGTTGGCTCCAACATAGCTAAACTAAGTAAGAAGTAAAAAAATTAATGGTAAGTATGATCAGAGACATAGATGTTGAATCGATTGAATCTTTAAAAACTATTTTTCAACTAAAAGAAGAAGATAGGGCAGGCTGGGTTTTAAGAGGGATTGAAAAACCTGAATCTGTAGCAGACCATTCTTGGGGTACAGCTATACTCTCATTATTATTCCATAATGATCTTAATTTAGTAAAATGCCTTAAAATGTCATTGGTTCACGATATAATTGAAGCGGAAACCGGCGATATAGCTAGGTCACAGATTAATGACGAAAAAGATTTAAAAAAGAAATTAGAAAAGGAAAAAAAAGCTTTAAAGAAACTTAAAGCTGAATTGGATCCAGAAATAATGGAGATATACATCGAATATAAAGAAAAGAAAACTAAAGAAGCTTTGTTCGTTAAAGACATGGACTTAATAGATATGTGTCTACAGGCCCTTATATACCAAGAGAAAAAAGATTTAGGGAATTCAAATAAACCGATTAATGGTGATTTAGATGAGTTCTTTTCAACCGCCGAATCTGAAATATCTACAAAAACAGGTATAAAACTGTATAAAGAGATAAAGAAAAAATATAATGAACTAAAGTAAGTCTATTATCAATTTCCAAAAAAAATATTTTTTTAATTAATAAAAAATAAATAAAAAATAAAAAATAATTGGTTTGTTAGAGATCTGCAGCGTTTAAAACTGTTTCTGCGACTTTTTCTGCGTTTTCGAACGGGAAGTCTTTTTCTGTTAATAGTTCTCTTGCTTCACCTGCTGTTATTTCAATATTTCCAGCAGCGCATGTTGTTTCAGCTCCTTCAGGAAAGGCATTGAGAAGTTTTTCGGGTGTTTATATAGGAAAATCAACTTTTTTTTAGTGTTCCAACTAATTGTTGCCTTATTTCTTCTTCGATCTTCATTTTAGCACCGAACAAAAAAAAATAGTTATTCATATGAAGTTTATTGTTAAAAAAATTTAGTAAAGTTATTTGTTTTGAAATAAACAAAAATATATTGAGAAGATCTGAAATGAAAACTTCAGATAGAGAACTCGAAACTGAAGGACAGTTGGACAAAATAGAAAAAGAGATTCATGAAATTAAAAACGAAATACAAGCATATAGACAACGAACAAGAAACGATATAAAACAGATCTTCGACGAAATACTATCTGATAGATGCATAAAACCAATAGCTAACAAAAGAAACTGTGAAATAAACCAAATAATAGAACTTAAACTACCTAAAGAATGCGATCTAAGAGAAATGTGCTTAAAAGAATTTTCAGATGCATTTAAAGAACTATACAACGAATTTCAAGAACAAAAAATACAAGAAATCAAGAAATTAACAGAAACAAAGAAAAAAGAACTACAAGAACTTGAAGAAGAAATGCCATACGAAAAATGTGAAAACTGTTTCGATATGGTTATAGATATGGTGGATGAAGAAATCAAATTCATTGAACAATTACACACTGATGAAATAAAAGGAGAAATCAAATACAATGGTGAAGAAATCGAAGATGAAATCGTTGACGAAATATTATCCCCTCTTTCAAATAAAGCAAGACTCAAAATACTTAACACACTCGCCAACGACAGCAAGTCATTCAGCCAACTATCAAAAATAGTCAATCTAGAAGGAGGAAACCTAATGTTCCACCTCAACCAACTGAGAGACAAAGGATTCATAGTTCAAAAACACAGAGGCGGTGAGTACTGGATGACAACAAAAGGGAAAAGAGTAATTTCAGGCCTTAGATTAATTTCAAAAAGCTGTAAAAAATAACAAAACCAAAACAAAAAAAAATAAAAAGCCTAATATATTTAAAGCTATGTTATAGGCTTATATATCAAATCTATAATTATCTTTAATTAATTATTCATTTATATCGCTTATAGACCTTAAAATACTATTTCTAACTATAAGGCCCTTCAGTTCATCTTCTTCAACCACAGGAACTCGCTCAATTTTATACTCCAACATTAATCGAATTACTTCTAGCATAGTGGCGTCAGGGGAAACTGTAACTAAATCTTTTGTCATTATTTCTGAGATTGGAAGTTCTCCCGCACCATAGAAATTTGCGAACATGATGTCTCGCATCGTTACTATTCCAACACATTCATCCCCATCGGTAATCGGAACGCCTCCTATCCCATCCCTAATCATTCTCAGAATTACGGCTGCTACCCTATCACCAGGTCTAGCTGTAATCAAGTTTTTCCTATCAACCATCATATCTTCTGCATTTACTTCACCCTCAAACATCTTTATCACCTAATTAATCATGTTTAAACATATGACAAATAACTTTCCTCTTAGAATTATCTTAAAAAAAGTTGTTTCTTTATCATTACTCAGGGCTAAGACCTCTTTCTCTTCAGGGAGAGGAGGATGTCACGCGAAGCCAACTACCCCACCTCCTACTTAGTTTATCCTTGGTTTTTGTTTGTTGAGGGTGAGGGTTTTTGTTTAGGTTGTTAATTCTTTTGTATTTCTAGTTTTACGTTGAATGAGAGGTTTATGTTATCGATGTTTAATTTTTTTTGTATTTGTTTTTCGGTTTGGGGGTTTGCTTCATATCCAAGTATTTCAGTTAGATCTATTGATATTGATTCGTTGGTTTTTAGTGATTCGAATTTTGGTTTTGTTTTGTTGATTTTGTTTTCTATCTTTTTGATTGTTTCTTTTGCTTGGTTTTTGCATTTTCCTTTACCTCTGCCTTTACATCTTCCGGTTATGCAGTGGGGTCCGGCTTTCTGGAATATTTTGGGGTATATTAGTTTACATGCTGCTAAAAGTGTGTAGGCATTGGCTCTGATTTCCCATTGGGAATCCATGCATGCACGTACGTTGAGGTAATGTAATATTGATTCTACATTCATTGCTGTGGTTAGAAATGTTTTAACTCCTATTGGTAATGCAAAACGTGCATCTTCTGGGGGTATGTCTTTTTTGAGTAGGTTTTTGTATGTTTGAGCGGCGTTTAATTGGTTTTGAATATATTCTTTCGTTTGGTCGACTCCTTTTTTTGTTATTGATGGGGGAGTTATCATGAAGGAAGGGTCTTTTGGGTTTATTTCGGTGTATCTGAGGGATTGTTGCATGTGTGCTGCCATTCTATGTCTGACGTGTTGGTGTGTGAATGAACGTGATACGTCTTTGACTTCGTAGATTATTGTTGGGAAATTGAATACTGATGAAAGCTCCATTTCTCGGCTTATTTCCATAAACTCGTTTACGTCTTTATCTTTGATTTTGTATTGGCTTGGTGGAGTTTCGGTTGTTGTTGCCATCCCACATTTTGTTAAAAGTTCCTCACCGCTGTCTGTATAATTAAGTATTGTCACCTTCATGGAATTCTTGCTCCAAAGTAGTTGTTATGTTTTTGTTTTGTTTTCTAGATATAGGTTTTGTCTGTCTCTTTTAGTTGTTTGTTGTTTTTGCTGGCAATGGGTTTATTTGGCTGTTAATCTACTTTTTGCTCGTTTTTTGGTTAGTTTTTTGTTTGGTTTTTTGTTGTGTGAGATAACTTATTTATTATTATAGAATTTTATTTTAATTGGAGTTGGTAATTTGTCGGATACTATGAGGATTGGGGTTTCAATTGATTCGAAGCTGTTGGAGAAGTTTGATGATAAGATTGAAGAGAAGATGTATGCGAATCGGTCTGAGGCGATTAGGGATTTAATTAGGGATTTTCTTGTTACGGATGAGTTGGAGTATTCCAATGAAGAGGTTATTGGGTCTTTGACATTGGTTTATTCTCATGACACTAGAGGTATATCTGATAAACTTAATCAACTTCAACATGAGGATTTTACAAACGTTCTTTCAAGTGTGCATCTTCATTTAAATGAAGATAATTGTATGGAGATTGTTGCTATACAGGGTAATTCTGATAAGATAAAAGAGATTGCTGATAAATTGATTAGTTCTAAGGGTGTTAAGCATGGTAAGCTTGTTATGACATCTTATAACGAGATAGAGTAAATCTTTTTGGGTTTTGGTTTTGTTAGGGGGTTTTTGGGTCCCTCTAATTATTTTATATGTTTGTTTTTGTGTTTTTTAGATTTTTATTGTGTCTAGGTCTTTTGGTGATTTTATTTTGATTTTTTTGGTGTCTAGTTTTTGTTTGGCTGTTTTGATTTGTTTTTTTATATCTATTTCTGGTTTGTGGTGGATTATTGCTAGTTTTTTGGTTGATGTTTTTATAGCTGTCTTTATTGCGTCTGTTACTGTTGAGTGGCCTGTTTTGTGGGCTTTTTTTTCTTCTCCTGTTGGGAATGTTGCTTCATGTATCAATAGTTCTGTGTTTTGAGCTAGTTTGTTTAGGTTTTCGCATGGTTTTGTGTCTCCTGAGTAGGTTACGTCTTTGTATCGGTAGGCGAGTGCTTGGTTTTTGTGTTTTACTTCTCGGTATTTCACTCCGTTTTCTAGTACTCCTTCGCCTGTTATCTCTTGGTATTCTATTTGGAATGGGAAGTTGAATTGGTGGGCTTTGATTATTTTTTTTATTTTCTGTATCGCTTGTGGCGTGCTGGTTATCTTGATGTTTTGTTTTTGTCCTGATAGCCATGAGGCGTGTAATAGGCCTGGTATGCCATCTATGTGGTCTGTATGTGCGTGGGTGAGTAGTATGTGGTTTATTTTGGTTAGTGGTGTGTTTGTTTTTGTTAGTTTTTGTGCGATGTCTCCTCCGCTGTCTATTAGTATGTTTTTTGGTTGTTGGTTTGTTTTTGTTTGGATGAGGATTGATGTTGATGATCTTGTTTTGGTTGGTATTGCCCATCCTGTTCCAAGAAATGTTATTTTTGTCATTGATTTAGTTTATGTTTTTTGTTGTTTCTTTGATTTCTTTTGCTGTTTGTTGTAGTTTTTGTTGGGTTTGTTTGTTTAGGTGTTTTTTTGGTATTTTTTCTATACCTGATTGCCCTAGGATTACTGGTATGCCGATTGCTGTGTTTTCTATTCCATATTCTCCTTTGAGGACTGTGGAGACGCTCATTAATCTTTTTTCATCTCTTGAGATTGCTTTTATCATTTTGTATATTGCTGCGGATGGGGCGTGGTATGCACTTCCGTTTTGTAGGTGGTTTACGATTCTTTTTCCGCTTATTTTGGTTTCTTTGATTACTTCTTGGATTTGTTTTTCTGTTAGGAATTTGTTTATTGGTATTCCTCTGATTGTTGTGTTTTTGGTTAATGGTATCATTGATTTGTTGTGTGGTCCGATTACGAGTCCATGTACGTCTTCTGGTGATACTCCGGTTTTTTCTGATAATAGTTTTTCGTATCTTGCTGTGTCGAGTTCTCCAGCCATTCCCATGATTCTTGTTCGGGGGAATTCGGTTTCTTTGTATGCTTTCCAGGTCATTGGGTCTAGTGGGTTTGTTACAACTATTATTTTTGAGTTGGGGCTGTATTTGGCTATCTGTTTTGATATTTGGGATATTATTTTTGAGTTTTCTTTGGCTAGGTCGTCTCTTGTCATTCCTTCTTTTCTTGGTTTTCCTGCTGTTATTACTACTATGTCTGAGTTTTTTGTTTCTTTGTAGTTCGTTGTTCCTTTTATTTTGGTTTCTCCATCGATTGGTGTTGTGTGGCGGAGGTCGAGAGCTTTTCCTTTTGCTAGGCCTTCGATTGCGTCTAGCATTATTAGTTCTTTTGCGATTTCTCCGTTAACTATTCGTTGGCATACTGCTGATCCTACGTTTCCTACTCCAACAACTGTTATTTTCATTTTTGGTCCATTATTTATGTAAAAAAGTGTGTTATTTTAGTTCTTTACGAATTTCTTTGGCGGCTTGGTTCATGTTTGCCATTTTTTGGTAGGCTATTTCTCTTGGCAATAGTTTTACACCACAATCTGGGTTTATCCACATCTGTTCTGGTTTGAATACCTCTAATCCTTTTTTTATATTTTGTTTTATTTGCTCGACAGTCTCTATTTCTTGGTTGTGGACATCTATACATCCATATCCAATTTCTTTAGTGAATTCATGTTGACTGAATATCTCTAGTGATTCATAATCGTTGTTTGCAAACTCTAGGGAGAATTGATCTACATCGAATTCAAGGATTTCAGGGTATATTGTTGAGAAATCACCGTAACATGCGTGCATGATTATTTTATCTATGTTAACTCCCTTTGTAACAATTCTAATGGCTTCTTCTATTATTTCTACGTCTTCTGGCCTTGTGGAAAGCGCTGGTTCATCTATCTGTATACATTTAGCACCTGCTTCTTCAAGTAGTTTAATTTCTCGGTTTATTATTTCGGATAATCGATATATTAATTCTTCACGGCTGTATACTTCGTTGAAAGACCATTCTGCGATTGTGTATGGGCTTGTTATCGGGACCTTTATGTAGGAGTTTTCTTTTACTACGTTTTTCATGAACTTGAACTCATCAACCAACATTGGTTCTGGATTTTTTAGTTCTTCTACTACGCTTGGTTTGTTGAAATAGTTGTTGCCCCATACTCTGACAGGTCCATGGAATTTGTAGCCCGGTATCATTTCAGCGAAATATTCTACCATTTCTTCTCTCCGCATCTCACCGTCATTTAATATATCGATTCCTGCTCTTTGATGTTCATTGATTATAAGCCGGCAGGCATCGTCTTCAGCTTCTTTTAAAACTTCTTTAGAAACTTCTCCATCTTTATAGAGGTCGTTAACTCGGTTAAGCCATTTAGGTTTTGGGTAACTACCGATTATTGTTGTAGGTAATAGTTTATCGATCATTAAAGTCACTTCCTAAAAACTTTATTTTCTCAAGCATTATTTTCCATGGAAGGAAATCTAGCCCTGTATCGGTGGTTATGTAGAGTTTTTCTGGAGAGGTATTGGTTAATATCTTGTCGATTTTTTTATCAACAGATTTTTTAGACTCTATTTTAGTGTTTTTTGCAGTTACAATTCCCGCGTTAATGTTCTTATCGACTCCATACTCTGTTATAGCGCTCCAATTTTCGTTATTATCCGTTAAATCCAATCCAATACAATCGCATTTATCTAAAAGACTTGGGTATATGTCTTTTATTCCACCAAAGTACGTGTGGAGCTGTAGTTCAATATCAATTGAATTATAAATTCTTTCTATAGGATTTAGATCAAGTGTTCTATCGGTTGTAGCTATAAATGGCTCATCGATTTGAATTGTTTTGGCTCCAGCCTCCTCCAACCTATGGATTTCATTGATGATGATTTCAGTTATTTTTTCCATCATCTCTTCATCTGAGTCATAGTGCTGGTTTTCCAGTAGGTCACTGAATGTTAAGGGACCTGGTAAGATTGGTTTAACCGGTTTATCTGTTATTTTAACTGTTTTTTTATATTCTTCGGTAACTATATCGCTGGTTTTTAAATCAGATTTTACAGATGGCCTTCTATAAAACCTATTAGTGTTGTAGTATCTGATTAATCCACCCATCTCGATACCCTGTATTTTGGTTGCTGGATATGCGAGTAGGTCGTCCCAGTGGAGCTGGCCTTCAGTTATCAAGTCAGTTTCTGCGTTTTCTTGAATTTCAACAATTTCTTTACGTGCACTTGATATCTCTTCCCTCAATTCTTTCCTGACTTCATCTGCCATACCTTCTTTTTGTAGTCCGCCAGTTTTTTTATAGGCATCGATTAAGTAGTCCGGTCGGGGGAAAAACCCCGAGTTCGTTGTTACTAATTCTGTCAAGTTTTCTCCTCCTTAATAAAACAATATATAGGTTTTTCAAACTACCGTCGTTATCCAGAATATCTAAGTTATATACTATTTTATTCAATTGACATAGTTTCTGGTCACCTTATATAGGCAGTTTGATTTTCAGGGTTAAACAAAAATCCTGTAGGTGCATGACCTCATTATCTCTCAAGAAATATATAGTTAAGTTGGGTTGGGTATTCTATTTTAAAACTTAAAGGAAGACGCATTAGCTCCAGCTCTAGATAATTTGATATTGGTTAGTTGTTTTTTTTTGTTTATTTTAAGTTGTATTGTTTTTTTATGTTGTTTAGGAATTGGTAGAGGGATTCGACGTCGTTTATTTCTTTTAGTAACATTGCTTTCAGTCTTCTTCGATAGATGTCGTTTGGTGTGACTCCATATCTTTCTAATACTTTATGTAGTTGTTTTGAGAGTTTGTCTCCATGTGGGTCCCAATCTGTTAGTATTATTGCTTCGTTATGTTTTCTGGATATTTTTTCTGCGATTGTTGATAATGGTTGGGCGTTTTCTGCGACTGTTATTAATTCGTTGTCAATTTCTAGATTTCTTAGTGATTTACGGTCGTTTTTTCCTTCGACTAATATTACTTTTTTTTCGTTTCGTAGTCTTTTAATTAGTTTTTGTATTCTTTCGGCTTTTTCTATTTCCTTGTTCAATCTCTTCACCTATTTTTTCTCTAAAACCAGATTTTTTATATATTACTTTACCTCTGAGCATTGTTTTTTGTGGGAATATTGCTCTACGTCCGTTATAGGGTGTCCAACCACATTTGCTGTAAAGCATGTTCTTTTTTATTCTTGTAATGTCATTGAAATCCATGAATATTAGGTCTGCGTCCATTCCTTTTTGTATATATCCTTTATCTAAACCAAATATATCGCTTGGTTTTTCACATAAAGTTGTTACGAAACGTTTAAGTGATAAATTTCTTTTTTTAACGTGATAAGCTAGTTGTGGAACCATTGTTTGGACTCCAGGAACTCCTGATGGAGCTTTCCAGAAATCTTGTTCCTTTTCGTTGTAGGTATGTGGGGCGTGGTCTGAAACAATTACATCTATTTTGCCTGAGTTAAGGGCTTGCCATAACTGAGCTCTGTTTTTACGACCTCTAATTGGGGGGTTTGTTTTTACGTAACTCCCTTTAGAGTTGATTTCAGTTTTAGTTAGCAATAGGTGGTGTGGGGTGACTTCGACGGTTGGTTTTTCTGGAATATGTTTTAATGTTCTGGCTGAACTTATGTGGCAGAAATGAAGAGGTGGTTTGTTCTCGTTTTCTCTATATTTTTCTAGAGTTATCTTAACAGCTTTTTCTTCAGCTTTAGGTGGCCTAGAGTCTGGGTAATTTGATTTCCTGGTTTTTTTATATCTCTTTAACCCTTTCTTAACAAGTTCTTCATCCTCTGCGTGGATTGTTAAAACTTTGTCTGTAGTCTCTACTGCTTTTAATAAGCCATCTAGGTCTTCATACCTTACATGTAAGTCGTTTCCACCGGCAAGAAAGGTCTCTCCAAAACCAGAAACTAAATCGGAAAGGCCTGATATATCAGAATGAATTGCTACAGCTCCATTTATACCATAATCTACAAATGAACTTGATTTGGCTTTCTTTTTTTTCTTGATATATGTCTTTTTAGAATCTGTAGGTGGTGATGTGTTGGGTTGTTCAATGACTGTGGTAACGCCTCCGGCTGCTGCGGCTTTGGAGCCTGTTTCCCATGTTTCTTTATCACTTAACTCCATATCCCTAAAATGAACATGTATGTCTATTGCGCCGGGAAGGACAATCATCCCACTAGCGTCTATAAAATCTCCTTTAAGACCTGTTTTCTTTATTTTAGTTATTTTACCTTGTTGTATTCCAATTTCAGCTTCAACTAAACGTCCTTTATAATAAATCTTACCGCCTTTAACAACCTTCATCTATATCTATCTCCTTAACCTCTCCACCAGGCTTATCTTCCATAAAAATCTGTCCCTTGAACTTCTGCACCTTTGTATCTGGATCGAGCCAAGCATCAGGTAATAAACCAGCCTTCATACATGTTTCAGACAAGAACTCCATTGGCCCCCATGAATGTTCCACAGCTACCTGCGGTAATAAAAGACCTCTACGCGCCCCCGAACTAACTATCAAACCATGTTTACCAACCTCTATCTCCCCTAATAAATCCCTACCACTTTTTTCAACCTCAACAGGCCTAGTTAAAAAAGTAATTTCAATCACAGAGTTTTCAAATTCCTCTTTAGACATCTCAGGAAAACGAGGATCATTAAAAGCCGCACCAATAGCAGAATCCAACAAAGCCTGTTTCAACTCCTGTTCCGGATAAGGACGGCCGATACAACCTCTCAAATCACCATCCTTACGAATAGTAACAAAAACACCTCTTTTTTCATTAAAAACAGATGGTATATCTAACTCATCCCAATCAAATTCAGCGTTAACTAACTTTGATTCAATACAACCTCTCACAAGCTTAACTCCAACCTCAGCTTCATCCAAATCTAACATAGAAACTCACTACAAACAAATATATCTTGATTGAATTTGATAACTTTTGCCATACAAAAACCATCCAGGCCCTAAAAAAAATCCTCAAAACACATGTTATAGATTAATACATTCAATTAACCATCGCTTAGTTTTAATAGATTCAATTAAAGGAAAAAGTTATTTGACTTATAATGTGGAAACCTACCATATATTCTGATTGAAGAAATCATGGTAAAAAAGGGTATGCCGGGGACGGGCTTCGAACCCGTGACCTCTGCATGTCTTAGGAAAAACTTGGCCTGTAGTTTCCTTATGAGTGCAGCGCTCTAACCAGCTAAGCCACCCCGGCACAACAACAAGCCATATGAACTGTATTCTTATTTTCCTTCGACCACTAATAACCTTTCGATGGCCATACCATGATTGCTATTCAGTGAGATCTTTAGTGGCCTAAAGAAATAAGGGTATTATATTGCTCTATCAAATTTTTTATAAAAGTTAAGAAGATTATCTGTGAACAAGTTTTTTTAAGTTTTTTACTTTCAGTTATCTCCCTTGGAAAGTGCAATGGTGTTTAGTTGTATATTATATCTTGATTCATATGAAGACTGAAACTTTTGAAAGACTGGCTAGTAGGGCTAGAGAATATCAACAGCCCAATAGAAGCAGTCAGTTTAAAAAGAATGTTCATAACAACAACTCGATTGTTTTTCCTACTGAATTTGGAAATGAACTTGAGATAATAGAGATAAAGTAACAACGGATAATATAAAGAAGTTTATTTAGACTGCTTCAATTAAGGCATGACCCAGATATTTCCTTTTCCCCACTCCCCCATCCCCTCTATATGGTAGGACTTTTATCTTGGGTCATGCCGATTATATTTTCTATTTGTTTTATTTAGTTTTAGTTCGTTTATTTTATGTATTTCGATTATGTTGTCCCCTTCTTGGTCTAAAGGTTTTTTAGAAGTTGATGTAAATAGAACGGTGTCTTCTCTATCGATGTAGCCTTTTTTCTTCAATTCGCCTGCAACATACAAGATTGGGTTTTTTTGGTTAAGGTAGTTTTTTTGTATTGTCTGTACACCGTAAACGATTTTCTGTTTTCTAAATACACTGTGGTATGGGGTGACGGTGATTATTGGTTGTTTTATTCTAAAACGACTTATCATTCTTGAGGTATATCCTGTTTTTGATAAGGCGACTACTTTGTCGATATCCATGTCTTGACATAAACGATATACCGCTTTACTTATAGACTCTGGTATTTTTTTAGATCTAACTCCATTAATTTCTTTTTTTATTGCAGGCTCAATTTCTTTTGAAATTTTTTTAATCATTCTCACAGATTTAACAGGATATTTACCTATAGAGGTTTCACCTGACAACATTATTGCATCGGTTCCATCTAATATAGCGTTTGCAGCATCGCTTACTTCAGCTCGAGTTGGGGTTGGTTTTTCGATCATAGATTCAAGGACCTCGGTTGCAGTGATTACTGGAACGCCATGTTTATTTGATATTTTAATCATTTTTTTCTGAGCTAATGGAACTTTTTCAAGAGAGACCTCAATACCTAAATCCCCTCTTGCAACCATAACACAATCAACTATATCAACAATCTCCTTGAAGTTCTCCAAACCTCTTTTATTCTCAATCTTAGCTATCACTCCAGATTCATTATTCAACATAGATTTAAGTTTAACTATATCCTGTTTATTCCTAGTAAATGAGAGTGCATAATAATCAACACCGAGTTCTAAACCATGTTTTATCAAACTCCGATCTCGCTCTGTAAAAGTAGGTGTTTCAACCTCAAGGTCTGGGAAATTAATACCTTTACCATCATAAACAACGCCTTCTCCCAAACTTTCTAAAATAACTGAATCTATTTTCTTCTCTACAACCTCAGTTTCAATCTCACCATTATCTATATAAACCCTATCACCAACAGAAATCTGATTATAAAAATCATGATTAAAATAAAAACTATAGTCTTTATTGAAACCAACTTCAAACTCACTACCTACAACCAAGTTTTTTGATTTCTCACCATTCAACCTTACCTCAGGACCTTTTAAATCAAAAACAATTGGTGCATCAGTACTCTCCCTCACAACATCATAAATATAGGAATATTCATTTCGGTTGCCATAAGCAGTGTTTACTCTAAAACAATCAACGCCCACATTACATAATGCTTTTATTTTATCCGGCTTATTCGTTGAAGGCCCAACCGTAGCTAATATTTTAGTTTTAGTCAACTGAAACCATCCCATTTATCCAATTTAATCCAAATTAAAGGATCTATCTAAATATCTATCATTAGGTTAATTTAACTTTTTCAGACTAACTCTCAATCCTTAAGGAGCAATACAAAAAGAGAGTCGGCAAGATAAGCAAATTTTTGAGGTAATTTATAACATTAATTACTATTGTTTGCAAAATTTAGTGGTTTAAGTTAAAACTAAGCTTGAAATAGGAGTTAGGTTTTGAATTTAGGTATATAAAACTGGTGGATACTAGTAGGATAGGTTATTATATAAAGAGGATTATTTTGTTCTAAGTTTTCTTTGAAATCTAAATATATTTGTAGTTATAGGAAAATTCTTTAGAAATGGTTTCTGTGAGGTAGTGAAGTTTGTCTGAGGGGTATCAACAGACTCTGGAAGAGATTGATGAAGTTCTTAAGGGCGTTAGGGGTAACCTTCTAAAAATCTTGATAGTTGCTGCTGTAGCTTCCTCTATTGGATACTTACTCACCTATCCTGCTATTTCAATAATTGAAACACAGATGCTTTCTATGGTTGAGAATAACGTTGAAGTTATTTATATCGGGCCTTTGGAACTTGTTGTAGTTCAGATAAAACTTGGTTTCTTATTCGGTTTGATAGTTACTCTTCCATTGATTCTTCATTATATCTATCAAGCTATAGATGAAAGAATCGAGAGAATAAATGTTGGCTTAAACTTTACCAAACGAGAGGTATTCACCCTTGCAATACTTTCAGTGGTCTTATTTGGTATAGGAGCTGCTTATGCATGGTTTTTAATGGCTCCACTAACGTTTGAAGCACTTGTTTTAATGACCGAGATGGTTGACCCCGATATGCGTATAACCTACACAATAAGTAAGTTTATACAACTAGTAGCTCTCCTGGTAATAGGTTTTGGATTAACATTTCAAATGCCTATATTTCTGAACCTCTTGATAAGGTCGGGGTTAATGAGTTATGAATCAATAAAAGCAAAAAGAAAACTCATCTACGTAATAATACTTATACTATCTGCATTCATAACAGGACCAACAATAATAACTCAATTTATGGTTGCCTTACCACTGTTTCTTTTCTTCGAGGTAAGCTTAATTGCAGCTAAATGGGCTGAGAAAAGAAGAACAGCCCGACTATCAAAAACTGTAGACTAGATATCATTCAATAATTAACTTCCAATATTCACCATTTATCCTAAAACAGGGCTAAAAACCCTACCTCCATTCCTTTAGGGAGAAGAGGATGTCAATCTACATAAGTCTACATACTAAGGCAAGTGTTTTTTCTGCCAAAATAGGTAAACCTATGTATATTTTATTGGTTTTTAGTTGATTTTGCGTAAAAACAGCTAACGCTGAATTAAAAAAAATAAAAGGTTTCTTGTTTACCGTTTGTTTATTCTCTTAATTTTATTTCCAGAAAACTTTCAAGTTTTTTTATGACTTTTTCTTCTGGGAGTTTTTTCTCGTTTTCAAGTTTACTGATAATTGAGCTTTTTTCATTTATTTTATCAGCTAGCTCTTCTTGGGTAAGTCCCTTTTCCTCCCTAGCGTTCCTAATTAAACTACCGTATTCAGGGATAATTTGATCCATCTCGTCATAAACACTCTTTCTTTGTGGAGATTTTTCCCTCTTCACGGATATTTTCTGTTTTTTAGTAGTTTTTTTAGTTGTTTTCTTTGGTTTTTCAGGTTTTTTCTTAACTTCTTGACCCAAGGTTTTACAGTTAGAGCAAACCATCATCTCAGATCCCTCTATACGCACCTTCACGGCAGTATCAGCATCTTTTCCACATATTTCACACTGCATTTTAATTGCCACCAGAGAACTGCAACAAAAATATATGTCTGAAAACCTTAAGTTTTCCCCGGGAATCGAAAATGGGGAACGAAGAGAGAAACAAAGAAGACATGGATAACTTCCATAAATATCTGCTTGACAGGGTTCAACAACTTGAAAATAAATATGATGAACTTAAAAACGAGAAAGAAGATGTAGAAAGTCGAATGAAGGATGAAGAAGATAAAAAAATCAAGTTTAAGAGAGAAGTTAGGAAACTTAAAAGCGAGCTTGAACGCATGAAAAAACCACCATTGGTGGTTGGAACTATCCTAGATGTATTAAATGACGATAAAATTGTAGTTAAAAGTACAACTGGACCAAAATTCGTAGTAGACGGGTCCAACATAATCGATGATAATGAAATACAGCCGGGTACAAGAGTTTCATTAAACCAACAATCACTAGGAGTTGTAGAGAGATTACCCTCCTCAAAAGACCCCAGCGTCTATGGAATGGAAGTAATTTCATCACCAGACATAACTTACACAGATGTTGGTGGACTTAAAGAACAATTAATGGAACTTAAAGAAACGGTAGAACTACCCCTCACCTGTCCAGATAAATTCACAAAAATCGGGGTGGAGCCACCAAAAGGAATACTATTATATGGCCCTCCAGGAACCGGTAAAACATTAATGGCTAAAGCAGTCGCTCAGAAAACAGATGCAAGCTTTATAAAAATAGTTGGTAGTGAGTTAGTGCAGAAATACATTGGAGAAGGAGCAAGGCTAGTCAGAGAGGTATTCAAACTCGCTGAAGAAAAAAGCCCAAGCATAATATTCATAGATGAATTAGACGCAATAGGAGCAAAAAGACAACAATCTTCCACCTCAGGAGATAGGGAAGTTCAAAGAACATTAATGCAATTGCTTTCAGAGATGGATGGATTCGATAAACGCGGAGAAACAAAAATAATAGCCGCGACAAACCGACCAGACATACTTGATCCAGCCATATTAAGGCCAGGTCGATTCGATAGATTAATAGAGGTACCACTACCCGAACTTGAAGCAAGAAAACAGATATTCAAAATACACACACGCAACATGAACTTATCTGATGACATAAGTATCGATGAGCTAGCAAGTTTGACAAAAGGAAGTTCAGGCGCCGATATAAAAGCTGTTACAACGGAAGCAGGGATGTTGGCAATAAGAGAAGACAGAGATTACATAAAAATGGAGGACTTCGTAAAAGCAGTCGATAAAGTCAAGGGAAGTGCCCCAAATGACGAGATAAGTGGGTCAACAGAAGGCCTTATGTTTGCTTAAAAACTAATCCCCCCTACCAAAAAAACTGAAGTAGGGGGTTATACCCAATTATTTAACCTTTTTTTTAATTTCTGAATAAAATAAATCTCTTTCATCCATCAATTGATCCATAGTTTCTGAATTAAAGATTACTGTACCAACAGTTTCCCCTGAACTTAATTTACCGAGATATAGTTCTTCACAATAATCAAAATCTTTTTGCCTAAAGTTTTTAGATTTAAGTAGATTTATCTCACCAATATATTTGACATCACTACCAATCTGAAAGTGTTCAAAAACAGTAGGCAAAACTTCAAATTGATTCTTCCCTTGTTTATCTCTAACCCCGATTTTGTTTTCACTACTTGGCTCTATCATCTCTTCTAGCAGATTGATCCCAGTTGCCCAATAAACAGCAATTGGAGTCTGGCTAGGGAACCTTGTATTCACTTCTATAAGATAGGTTTCATCAGTTTCCTTTTCTCTAACTGTCTGAATATCGAATAAGTAATCTATATCTAGCTCTGTAGATAAAGAATGGATAATCTTATTTTGAGCGGATAAAATTTCTTCTTGTATTTCTGGATTACATATTATTCTACAGCAACCGTAGTTATCATCAAACTCCAGAATGGTAGTGAGATACTCATAGATATTTCCATCCTTTGTGATCGCTTCTGTACTGTAATGTTTCCCCTCAATATAGTTCTGAACGATGTAACTTGAACCAAGTTCCTCTACTTTATCTCTATTTCTTATTTTCTTAACACCCTGGCTACCACTACCATAAATGGGTTTTGCAATCCAAGGAGGTTTGGAACTATCGATAGAAGATGGAACTTCTACATATTGAGAAAGAACATCATACATATTTTTTTTATCTGACATCTCTAAAAAACAATCAAAATCAAACAATATCTCCGAATCCAATTTATTTTTATTCCGGTTTAAATGCTTCAATGTTTCTCGATTTTCAGTTGCAGGAATTATATATTCAAACTCCTCTGACAAACTAATAAAATCCTTAAAATCCTTAATAACATCCATTCTAATAAAATCATTTGAAATAGAACGAGCTATAGGATTTGGTTTTTTATCAACTATACATGATTTTCTACCAGATTTATCAGCAAGATAACAGAGTTCAAATCCCTGTAAACCTCCTCCAACTATTAAAACAGACATAACCAACAAATATTTCTAAAACAGTTTTAGTTTTTCGCCAAAAAAACAAACTACATATACCCAAAACTAAAAACTAAAAAAATAACTATTCAATAAGAAATCAAGATAGATGTGACATCTTTCACTCCCTAAAAAGAAGAAGGAGATTACAATCCTCAAACTCATAAAAAGGCTAAAACGATATATCAAATATAGTTTTTCAATTAAATTTTATGCATTAATAAATATTTTCCAATAAAAGTATTTCTCCAAATACTTTTGATACTAAAATAATTGATTTAGATTTGGGGAAGTACGAAAAACACCATAAATATCATGAATACGAACAAAAGAACCAAAAACAAAAAAAATGCAATACTACCGTTATTTGACATTAATATACCACTCCAAACTGGAATAACACTTCTTAATACTTATATATTCCCTAAAAATACTCGATTTAATCATCCATTTAAGTTTCTTTCAAAATCAATCTCTTTAGCTTATCTATCTTTAAATGCACTATAGACACTCAAGTGAAATCCTACTAGACCTAAAGGAAAGGGGGTTAGGCCTGCTTTAAGATAAATATTAAAATGATAAAAAAGAGGTTTAATTTGAACAGGTTTCTATTTGGGGTTTATTGTGGTTTTTGGTTAGTGGAGTAATCCTATGAATGCGATTCCGATTACTATTCCTGATAAAATACCGATTATTGCTGTATGTCCTGTGGCTCTTCGATGTGAATCTGGAACTAGTTCGTCGAATACAATGTATAACATTGCACCTCCAGCGAAACCAAGTCCAAGTGAAAGCGCTATCTCTGACACACCTCCTAATAAACCTCCTAAAAAAGCTCCAATGCCCATTGGAACACCCGCTAAAGCAGTGACAATCAATATTTTAGAGTTTTTTATTCCGCCAACACCCATGGCGGTTGCAGCTGCCATTCCTTCGGGGAAATTATGGATAGCCATTAAAACTGCTAAAGTTACACCGACTTCGAAATTTACAAGAAAAGCTGTACCTATAGCCACTCCTTCAGGCAGGTTATGCATAGCAATACCGATACTAAGAAGCAACCCAGTCTTCAATTGCTTCACTTTCTCTATACCCCCATTAAAATCAAAAGAAAAATGTTTATGAGGGAAATTCAAATCTAAAAACCCTATGATTCCAATACCTAAAACTATCCCTATTAAAGCAGTAAATAACGATCCTTCTTCTATTGATTCAGGAATTAATTCCATGAAGGTTATTGCAACCATCACACCTGCTGAAAAACCCAGTAATATACTTAAACTACGTTCCTCAATTTTCTTAAATAAAACAACAAATAAACCGCCTGAGGCAGTGCCTAAAACGCCGCTTAATAAACCTATAACTGTAATGGTGAGAACATAATCGATCATTATTATTTCAACTTCCCTCTAATTGTTTTTGTTAGACTTATTCTTCCAAAATTATAATAGTTCTAATGTATCTTCGTTTATTTTAGCTTACATAAATCGTTAATTAGAAAATAATAATTCATTAAGCTGAATTAATATACCTGTAAGCATTTTAAAAAATCTATAAAAAAGATTTAGTTTTAGGATAACGCTGGGGAGGGGATTTGAACCCCTGAGTGCCGTTAGGCACACCAGCTTTCTTGATTTTAAGTTCTCAAGGCTGGCGCCTTTGGCCCCCTATTTTCTTGGGTTGGGCCGGACTTGGCTACCCCAGCAGTAAAATGAGAGGGGGGGAGGTATGTAGGTTTGGTTTGGGTTAGTTTTCTATGACTAGTTCTATGTGGACTCCTTCTGGTACTTGGAGTCTCATGAGTTGTCTTAGTGCTCTTTCGTCGCTTTCTATGTCTATTAGTCTTTTGTGTATTCTCATTTCCCAGTGTTCCCATGTTGCTGTGCCTTCGCCGTCCGGTGACTTCCTGACCGGGACTTCGAGGCGTTTGGTTGGTAGTGGGACTGGTCCCTTCATTTCTACCTCTGTTCTTTCTGCGACGTTGTTTATTTCGTCACAGACGTTTTTTATTTTTTCTGTGTTGGTTCCGGTCAGTCGGATTCTGGCGCTCTGTTTCAATGTATCACCGGTTTTTGTTTACTCTTTTTTTGTTAGGTCGATGCACATTCCGGCGGCAATTGTTTGTCCCATGTCTCTGATTGCGAATCTACCTAGTTGGGGTATTTCTTTTACTTTTTCGAGGACCATTGGTCTTTGTGGTTTGACTGTTACTATTGCTGAGTCTCCTGCTTTTATGAAGTCTGGGTTTTCTTCTTTGACTTCTCCTGATTTGGGGTCCATTTTTTTGTCTATGTTTGTTATTGTGCATGCTACTTGTGATGTGTGTGCGTGGAAGACTGGTGTGTATCCTGCTGTTATTGCGCTTGGGTGTTGTAGGACTACTATTTGGGCTTTGAATTCGTCTACGATTGTTGGTGGGTTATCTGAGTGTCCGCATACGTCTCCTCTTCGGATTTCGTCTTTTCCGATTCCTCTTACGTTGAATCCTATGTTGTCGCCTGGTCCTGCTTTTGGTACTTCTTCGTGGTGCATTTCTACGCTTTTTACTTCTCCTGATTTCTGGCTTGGGTTGAATGTTACTTTGTCTCCTGGGTGGATTTCTCCTGTTTCTACTCGGCCTACTGGGACGGTTCCTATTCCGCTTATGCTGTAGACGTCTTGGATTGGTACTCTTAGTGGTAGGTCTACTGGTGATTCTGGTTTGTTTAGGTTGTCTAGTTCTTCGAGTAGTGTTGGGCCGTCGTACCATGGTGTGTTTTCTGATTTTTCGGATATGTTTCCGCCTTCTAGGGCGCTGAGTGGTACGTATTGTACTTCTCCTGGTTTGAATCCTACCATTTTAAGGAGTTTGTCGACTTCTGATTCTATTTTGTTGTAGTCGTCTTCGTTCCAGTCTACTTTGTCCATTTTGTTGACGGCTACGATTAGTTCGCTTATTCCTAGTGTTTTTGCGAGGAATACGTGTTCTTTTGTTTGGGCCATTACTCCTTCGCTTCCGTCTACGACGAGTACGGCTGAGTCTGCTTGTGAGGCTCCTGTTATCATGTTTTTGACGAAGTCTCTGTGGCCTGGGCAGTCAACTATTGTGAAGTAGTATTTGTCTGTGTCGAATTTTTTGTGTGCTATGTCTATTGTTACTCCTCTTTCTCTTTCTTCTGCTAGTGAGTCCATTACCCATGCAAACTCGAATGTTCCTTTTCCTTTTTCTTCTGCTTCTTTTCTGTATTCTTCTATTACGTGGTCTGGTACGTTTCCTGTTTCGTGTAGTAGTCTGCCTACTAACGTGGATTTTCCGTGGTCAACGTGTCCGATGATAGCTAAATTCATATGGGGTTTGTCGCTTGCCATAGTTTTACCTCAATCTTATTTATTTTATTATTAATGTTTATTCAGCATTAGATGCTTGAACTTTTAAACCTTTTCTTTCTCTTATTTCAGTTATTATTTCGTCCTGTAGGTTTGTTGGGACTACTTCATAGTCTGCGGGCTCGGTGCTCCACATTGCCCTGCCTTCTGTTGCTGATCTTAGGTCTCCTGCGAATCCGAACATTTCTGAGACTGGGGCTTGGGCTTCGATTGTTGTTAGGTCTCCTTCGTGTTCCATGTTGATGATTTGGCCTCTTCTTCCTTGGATTTCTCTTGATGCTCCACCCATGACTTCTTGTGGTGTGCTTATATAGACTTTTTGCATTGGTTCTAGTAGTGTGGGTTTTGCGTTTACCATTAGTTGGTGTAGTCCTTTTCTTACTGCTGGTATTACTTGTGCTGGTCCTCGGTGTACTGCGTCTTCGTGGAGTTTTACGTCGGTTAGTTTTACCATTACGCCTCTGCAGGGCTCTCTTGCCATTGGTCCTTCATCCATGGCTTCTTCATATGCTTCTAGGATGAGGTCCATGGCTTCTCTTAGGTACTGCACTCCTTTTGTAGCATCTACAAACATATTATTGTTGTGTAGTGATTTTACTTTCTTTGCGAGGTCCTTGTCGAATCCGGCTTCTATTAGTTTTTCTTTTCGTTTTTTGCCTGGCATGTCCATTGTTATGTTGCCTTCTTTGATTTCTTTGACTATCTCGTCTGGTAGTTGTTCTACTTCGAAGTAGAATTTGTTGTGGCCGTTTGGTGATCTAGCTTCGAATGGGCCTGCGTTTCCCTTTACTGTTTCTCTGTATACTACTATTGGTTCGCTTGTTTCGATTTCTACGCCTTTGTCTCTTTCTATTCGGTGGGATATGACTTCTAGGTGTAGTTCTCCCATTCCGCTTATTAGGTGTTCTCCGGTTTCTTCGTTTATGTTTACTTGGACTGTTGGGTCTTCTTTGCTGACTTGTCTTAGGACTTGTATTAGTTTTGGTAGGTCTCGCATTTTTTGGGCTTCTACGGCTATTGTGACTACTGGCTCACTTATGTGTTTTATGCTTTCGAATGGTGTCATTTCTACTGTTGATACTGTTGATCCTGCGATTGCGTCTTTTAGTCCTGTTACTGCAACGATGTTTCCTGCTGGTACGTTTTCTACGTTGACTCGTTCTGGACCCATGAATATTCCGACTTGTTGTATTCTGTTTTGGCCTGGGACTCCGTTGATTTCAACGTTCATTCCTTCTTCTATGCTGCCTGAGAATAGTCTTCCTGTTGCTACTTCGCCTGCGTGTTCATCGACTGATATGTCTGTTACCATGAAGGCTGCTTCTCCTTGTGGGTTGGCGTTTATCATGTCGCTGCCTATGTCTCTTGTTAGGTCTCCGTCCCATATGTTTGGTATTCTGTATTCTTGTGCTTGAAGTGGGTTGGGTAGGTGTCTTATTACCATGTTTAGGACGACTCGATGTAGGGGTGCTTTTTTGTGGAGTTCTACGTGTTCTTGTTTTTGGGCGTGATGTATTAGGTCTTGGAATGTTATTCCTGTTTCTTCCATGTATGGGAGGCTGAGTGCCCAGTTGTATAGTGCTGATCCGAATGCTACGCTTCCGTCGTTTACGTTTACTTTCCATTCTTTGGCTCTTTCTTCGTCTTCGATCATTCCTGTTATGTGGTCGTTTACTTCTTTTATTACTGAGACGAATTTTTTCTGCATCTCGTCAGCGGATAACTCTAGTTCGTTTATGAGTCTGTCTATTTTGTTTATGAAGAGTGTGGGTTTTACGTTTTCTTTTATTGATTGTCTTAGTACTGTTTCTGTTTGTGGCATGCATCCTTCGACTGCGTCTACGACTACTACTGCTCCGTCTACTGCTCTCATTGCTCTTGTTACGTCTCCACCGAAGTCTACGTGGCCGGGTGTGTCTATTAGGTTTATGAGGTATTCTCCGTCGTCGAAGTCGTGTACCATTGAGACGTTTGCTGCGTCTATTGTGATTCCTCGTTCTTGTTCTTCTTCATCGAAATCCATGAAGAGTTGTTCTCCAGCGAGATCTTCTGATATCATGCCTGCTCCGGCTAGTAGGTTGTCTGTTAGTGTTGTTTTGCCGTGGTCTATGTGGGCGACTATACCTATGTTTCGTATTCTTTCTCGGTTGTCCATTAATCGCTTTACTTTCTCTACCATTTTTTCTTTTCTTCCCATTGTTATCCCTGTTGTTGTTTTTTGTTTATCTGGCTGCTTTTGCGACTCTCTCTTTTTCTTCTTTTTTCTGTACGGCGTAGCTGGACATGTCTTGGTTTGAGGCTTTGATTATTTCGTCTGCTAGTGATGCTGCTATTCCTTGGTCGTTTTTGAATGAGGATTTTTTTGCGCCATCTGCTATTAGGGCGAGTGATACGTTTACTCTTCTTTGTGAGGATACATCTATTGGTTTTTGTATTGATATTCCTCCTTGTTTTAGTCTTACTGTTTCTTCTCTGGGGCCTGCGTTTTCTATTGCTTGTACTAATAGTTGGACTGGGTTTTCTCCTGTTTTGCTGTGTATTTTTTCAAATGCCTCTTTTACGATTTTGAAGGCTTTGTTTTTCTTTCCTGTGTTTTCGTGGCTTCGCATTATTTTGTTTATTAGTTGTTCGACTATTGGTATGTCTGATTTGAATTTGTCGTTTGCTTTTCGTCCTCCGGAGTGTGGTATGACGACGTCATCGAGGTTTATGTATCTTTCGAGTCCATCGTCTGTTACTATTACTTCGCTGAGGTCGTATTTTCCAAATAGCTTTGTCATGTGGTTTACCTCATTGGTTTCTCTTTGTTTCCTCGTACTAGTTCTTCTAGCGAGACTCCGTTGACTTTTATGACTTTGAATCGGACGCCTGGGATGTCTCCCATTGAACGGCCCATTCTTCCGCCTATTCCTTCTATTAGGACTTCGTCGTGTTCGTCTATGAAGGATATTGCGTTGTCTCCTGGACAGAAGGCTGTTAGTTGTCTTCCGTTTTTAACTAGTTGTACTCTTACACATTTTCTTATTGCTGAGTTTGGTTGTTTTGCTTCAATTCCGACTTTTTCTATCACTATGCCGGTTCCCTGTGGAGCTCCTTCTAGGGGGTCTGCTTTTTCGTCAAGGTTTAATACTCTTCTTTGGTAATCTTTATCGCTCCATCTATGTTTCTGTCGATCTTTTTTAAGTTTTCTAGCTGCATACATTCCTTTACCCATATTATCACGTTAGTTTTGTCTAAGGCTCAATCTTAACTTACTGTAGAATCAAGAAAGCTTTTCAGTTATTTGTGATTAGAACCTAAAATATCTTTTGATTCATTCTTGGTTCGGATTCTTTTTGTTTTAGTTTTTTAGAACCAGTTTCTCCAAATGGTTTTTGTTTTCTTTCCTGTGTTTTTGGTTTTTGGAGTTTTTATTTAGTTTTTATTTTTATAGTAGTATTATGTCGTTTATGTTGTAGTGGCGGTCTGCAAGTAGTTTTGCTTTTTCGATGTTTCTTCCGTTTTTTCCGATTACTAGTCCTTTTTTGCTTTCTTTGACTTCGATTTCTGCTTTTTTGCCTTCTTCGCCGTTTACTACTTCTACTTCTTCGATTTCTGCTGGTGATAAGGCGTTTTTGATGAATGGTTCGGGTTCTTCTGCGTATTCAACTACTTCTACTCTTTTTCCTACTGTTTCTCTGAATCTTTTGATGTTTCTTCCGCCTTTGCCTATTGCTAGGCCCATTTCGCCTTGGTTTACTACAAATATTACTCTATCGTTTTCTTCGTCTACATAGCAGTCTCGTGCTCCTGCTCCTGTTAGGCTTTCGAACAGGGCTATGTATCTTATTTCATCTGAAGATAGTTTTACTTCACTCATTTATTTCACCTGTGAGTTCTTTTACTCCTAGTATTCTTGATTTTCCGGGGTCTATTATTGATAATGCGGCTACTGAGTGTGGTCTGCCGCATAATGCCCCTAATTCATAATTTGATGTGTTTAGTTCGATTACTTTTATTCCTTTATCTTTTGCGAGCTGGGTTATTTCTATATCTATGTTTTGTGGGCAGTTGTTTGCCGTTATAACCAGCTCTGCTGTTTCTTCTTCTAGTGTTTTTATTGTTTCGTTTGACCCTATCTTTACTTCTCCTGTGTGTATCGCGTCTTCAATAGCTTTTTCAAAATCCAAAATTTAAGCCTCCATTTATTCCATTTCTAAGTCTACTAAGCCAGTTCCAAGTTCTATTGGCTGGCCAACTATTACATTCTCAGGGATTCCCTTAAGTTCATCTGACTGTCCTTTTTTGCCGGCGTTTAATAGGTGTTTTACGGTGACTTCGAATGCTGCTCTTGCTAGCACGCTTTCTTTGTCTCCGCTTACTCCGTGTCTTCCTATCTGTTTTAGTCGTCCTGTGTTTGTCATTACGTCGGCAACTAACATTATGTGTCTTACGTTTACTTCTAGTCCTTGTTCTCTTAATGTATCCATTGCTTCGTTTATTAAGGCTTGTCTTGCTGCTTCTATTCCTAAAGCGTTGTTTATTTCGTGTACATCGTTTGTTTTTGTTTTTTGTGAGTCTACTCCATCGATTTTTAGGACTTTTTTGAATGCTGATCCTTCTGTGTATACTGTGTATTCGTCGTCTTCTTTTCTTATTATTGCTCTTTTTATGCCGTTGATTCCTGCGACCTTTATTTCTTTTAGTTTTTCGACGTTTCTTAGTAGTTCTCGGTATGATGATTTTTTTGTTCTTATGACTATTTTGTTGTCTTCTTTTGTTATGTCAAGGTTTATTTCTGATTCTATTATGTTGATTACTTGTTCTTCTGTAAGGTCTCTTCTATCTAGCATTGTTTCGTCGAGTTTGAGTAGTATTTTCATTTGGGATGGGTTCGGCTCGATTTCTGCGATGTTTTTGATTTTTGTTTCTTCTATTTTCCAAGCGATTTTACGGGCTTTTTCTCTGTCGTTGGCGATTTCTTTTTCTAGTTTGACGGTCATCATTGGGCTGGATGGTGTTTTTCTTGCGTCGACGATTTCAATTAGTCTTGGTAGTCCGAGTGTTACGTTGATTTCTGCGACACCGGCATAGTGGAATGTTCGCATTGTCATTTGTGTTCCTGGTTCTCCGATTGATTGTGCTGCGACGGTTCCGACTGCTTCTCCGTAGTTTACTTGTTTTTCTTCGTATTGCTGTAGTGATTTTTCTAGGACTTTTTCAAGTTCTTTGTCTGTTAGGTTTTGTTCTTCGGCTTTTTCAATTATTTCGTGTAGTATTTTTGGTGGGAGTTTTCTTTCGTATTTTTCAATTGTTTCTGTGGTCATTTTTCTGCCCCCGTTTTTACTTCGTGTATTATTCCTTCTATGTCGACTGGGTCGCCTCTAAAGCTTTTGCTTGGGTCAACTCCGTCTTCTCCATACTCGAACTGGATTATGTCGTTTGAGGTGTTTCTGACTGTTCCGTCTTCGCTTATTTTGAGGTCTTGTAGTGAGTTTATTAGTCTTCTTTGCATGTATCCTGATTGGGCTGTTCGGACAGCTGTGTCGACAAGTCCTTCTCTTCCTCCCATTGCGTGCATGAAGAATTCCGTTGGTGATAAGCCGTCTTTGTAGCTTGAATATACGAATCCACGTGCTTTTGCTCCAAGGTCGTCTTTTTCGAATGCGGATAATGTTCTTTTTTCGTATCCTCTGTTTATTCGTTCTCCTCTAACTGATTGTTGTCCAACGGATGCTGTCATCTGGGTTAGGTTTAGCATGCTTCCTCTTGCTCCTGATACGGCCATAACTACGCCTGCGTTATC